>NZ_SDIF01000025.1 GCF_004122735.1 Streptomyces sioyaensis
GGAAGCGCCGTAAGGTGTGGAGTTGACTGGTACTAATAGGCCGAGGGCTTGTCCTCAGTTGCTCGCGTCCACTGTGTGGTTCCCGGGTTGCGAACAGTCGCAATCGCTGGTTGAACCAAGTTTCACTCTTTAACTAAAAAGTGTGCTTGTTCGCTAGAACCCGATAGGGTTTCGGTGGTCATAGCGTTAGGGAAACGCCCGGTTACATTCCGAACCCGGAAGCTAAGCCTTTCCGCGCCGATGGTACTGCAGGGGGGACCCTGTGGGAGAGTAGGACGCCGCCGAACAATCTTTCAGGACCCTTGGTCCCAGCGTTCATGCTGGGACCAAGGGTCCTTTTTGTTTTTGCCGAAGCGCGCTGAACTGGTCGGTGCGCGAGAATGAATGCAGTACCGAAGACAGGAGTCACGTCGATGTCCACCAACTCTTCCGACGATCGTTCGGAGCGCCGGCCGCAGCGGCGCGACGACGGCGACCGCGGTGGTTTCCGGCGTGATGGGGACAGGGGGGACCGGGGTCCCCGTGGCACCAACCGCGGTGGTGACCGCGGGGGTTACCGGCGTGATGACCGTCCGTCGGGGGGCGACCGGGGCGGGTTCCGTGGCGGTGAGCGGCGGGACGAGCGCGGTGGTGACCGTGGCGGATTCCGGCGTGATGACCGGCCGTCCGGTGGTGACCGGGGCGGGTTCCGCGGCGGTGACCGGCGGGACGACCGTGGGGGCTTCCGGCGTGATGACCGTCCCTCGGGCGGTGACCGTGGTGGGTTCCGCGGCGGTGACCGGCGGGACGACCGTGGGGGCTTCCGGCGTGATGACCGTCCCTCGGGCGGTGACCGTGGTGGGTTCCGCGGCGGTGACCGGCGGGACGACCGTGGGGGCTTCCGGCGTGATGACCGTCCCTCGGGCGGTGACCGTGGTGGGTTCCGCGGCGGTGACCGGCGGGACGACCGTGGGGGCTTCCGGCGTGATGACCGTCCCTCGGGCGGTGACCGTGGTGGGTTCCGTGGTGGTGACCGGCGGGATGAGCGGCCGCGTGGGCCGCGTCGTGATGATGAGCGTGGTGGGTTCCGGAGGGATGACCGGCGGGACGACCGTGGCGGGGACCGTCCCGGGTTCCGGCGTGATGATCGTCCGTCCGGTGGTGACCGTGGTGGGTTCCGTGGCGGTGACCGGCGGGACGACCGCGGTGGATTCCGCAGGGATGACCGGCGGGACGACCGCGGTGGTGACCGGGGCGGGTTCCGGCGTGATGACCGGCCGTCGGGTGGTGACCGTGGTGGGTTCCGTGGTGGTGACCGGCGGGACGATCGTGGTGGGTTCCGGCGTGATGATCGTCCGTCCGGTGGCGACCGTGGTGGGTTCCGTGGCGGGGATCGTCGGGATGAGCGGCCGCGTGGGCCGCGTCGTGATGATGAGCGCGGTGGGTTCCGGAGGGACGACCGTCCGTCCGGTGGTGACCGTGGTGGATTCCGTAGGGATGACCGTCCGTCCGGTGGTGACCGTGGTGGGTTCCGTAGGGACGACCGTGGCGGTGACCGGGGCGGGTTCCGCAGGGATGACCGGCGGGACGACCGTGGCGGATTCCGCGGAGGTGACCGTCGGGATGACCGCGGTGGCGACCGGGGTGGGTTCCGTAGGGACGACGAGCGTGGGGGGCGTCGGCCGTATGGGGGCGGGCGCGGGCGTGACGACCGTCGGGATGATCGGCGGGACCGGGAGCGGGAACCGATCAAGCGGCTGCCGATTCCGGAGGACGTCACCGGTGACGAGATCGACAAGGATGTGCGTCAGGAGCTGCTGAGCCTGCCGAAGACGCTGGCCGAGGACGTCGCCAAGAACCTCGTGATGGTGGCGAAGCTGCTGGACGAGGACCCGGAGCGGGCGTACGGCTACTCGCGGGTGGCGCTGCGGCTGGCGTCCAGGGTGGCGGCGGTTCGGGAGGCGGCCGGCTTTGCGGCGTACGCGGTCGGCAAGTACAGCGAGGCGCTGGCGGAGTTCCGGGCGGCGCGGCGGATGACCGGCAGTGTGGAGCTGTGGCCCGTCATGGCCGACTGCGAGCGTGGGCTCGGGCGGCCGGAGAAGGCGCTGGCGATGGCCGGTGAGCCCGAGGTGCACAAGCTGGACCGGGCCGGACAGGTCGAGATGCGGCTGGTCGCGGCGGGTGCCCGGCGGGACATGGGGCAGGCCGACGCCGCGGTGGTCACGCTGCAGAGCCCGGAGCTCGCGTCGAGCGCGGTGCACCCGTGGACGGCGCGGCTGCGGTATGCGTACGCCGACGCGCTGCTGGAGGTCGGCCGCGAGGACGACGCGCGTGACTGGTTCGCCAGGGCGCTGGAGGCCGACCAGGGCGGTACGACGGATGCCTCCGACCGGCTCGCGGAGCTGGACGGGGTGGAGTTCACCGACGCGCTGGACGAGTCCGAGGCGGAGGAGGCCGAGGGCGACGAGGCTGAGGGTGATGAGGCCGGTGACGGCGGTGACGGCGGTGTGCAGGGCTGAGCCTGCCGCTGTCGTGGGCTGAGCGGACGAGAGGGAGGAAGGGCGGGATCCCGTACGGGGTCCCGCCCTTCGGCATGTCTGTGGGGGAGGGGGTCAGGCGGGCGGTGCGTAGGGGGCGAGGGGGTTGCGGAGGGTGCCGATGAGCTGGAGGGCGCCCGCGGGGTCCTGGAGGTCGACCATCTCCTGGTTGTTGCGCAGCTGGAGGCGGTTGAGGCAGGAGAGGGCGAACTCCTCGGCGAACATGTCGTATTGGGCGAACTTGTCGGCGAGGTGCGGCGCGGACGCCTGGTAGTCGAGGACGCACTCGGCGACCGTGCGCCAGAAGGTGTCCTCGTCGAGGACGCCGCGGTCGTCGAGGATGCCGCTGAGGAAGCGGAAGAAGCAGTCGAAGACGTCGGTGAAGACGGAGAGGAGTTTTTTGTCCTCGGGGACGTCGGCGCGGATGCGTTCGACGGCCGGGGGCAGGACCGCGGTGGGGTCCATGACGGCGATCTCCTCGGCGATGTCCTTGAAGATGACCCGGGCCACCGCGCCGTCCTCGATGACCAGGATGGCGTTCTCGCCGTGCGGCATGAAGACCAGGTCGTAGGAGTAGAAGGCGTGCAGGACCGGGGTCAGGTACGCGTCGAGGTAGCGGCGCAGCCAGTCGGCGGGGGCCAGGCCGGATTCCTTGATGAGGGCCGCGGCGAAGGAATCGTCCTGGTCGTCGGTGTGGAGGAGGGAGGCCATGGTGGCGAGTCGGCGGCCCGGTTCGAGGGCGGCGACGGGGCTTTCGCGCCAGAGGGCGGCGAGCATTTTGCGGTACGGGGAGCCCTTGGCGGTGGCGGCCTCGTACTGGGGGTGGTGGTAGCCGAGGGCGGCGCGCTCGCGGATGATCGAGAAGCCGGTGGCCCGGAAGGTGTCGTCGGCGTCGATCAGGCGGGCGAGCCAGTCGTTGATGGCCGGGGTGGCTTCCATGTAGGCGGCGGACAGGCCGCGCATGAAGCCCATGTTGAGCACCGAGAGCGCCGTTTTGACGTAGTGGGCGGCGGGGTTGGTGGTGTTGAAGAAGGTGCGCAGGGACTGCTGGGCGAGGTAGCTGTCGTCGCCGGGGCCCAGGCACACCAGGTGCTGCTGGGCGACCTCGGCGGCGAAGGTGACCGAGAGCTTGTTCCACCACTGCCAGGGGTGGGTGGGGAAGAGGTAGTAGTCGTCCGGGTCGAGACCCAGGCCGGTGAGGGTGGCGGTGAAGCGGTCGCGAGTGTGCCGGGGGAGTTCGCCGCGTATGAGGGTGTCGTAGTCGAGGCCGGCGCCGGCGGTGAAGGTGGCGCGGTCGCGGCGGGCGGCGAGCCAGATCAGCTGGAGGGGACGGGCGGTTTCCGGGGCGTAGGCGTGGTACTCGTGGATGCCGAAGCCGAGGCGGCCGTTGTTGGCGACGAAGCACGGGTGGCCCTCGGTCATCCCGGACTCGATGGCCTGGAAGCCGGCGTGGGCGAGTGCGGCGGCGGTGGGCTGGTGGGCGGCGAGTTTGTAGGCGGTGCCGGAGAGGGTGGAGCTGATCTCCTCCAGGTAGACGGGGAGGACCTCCGCGCCGAGTCCCAGGGAGTCGCGCAGTTCCAGGATGAACTCCAGAGCGTCCAGGGGGAGTTCGGTGTGGGCGCGGTGACGGGTGATGCTGTCGGCGTCGATCTGCCAGTGGTCCAGGGCCTGTCTGCGGGCGGCGAAGCGGTACTCGGTCGAGCCGTCGTCGCTGTGCAGACAGTAGTGGCCTTCCGGTGGCAGGCGCTTGGGGGTGAGCAGCCGTTCATGGGCGAACTCGGCGAGGGCCTTGCGGAGCAGCAGGCGGTTGGCCCGTGCCCACAGGGCGGGGGTGAGGTGGGCGACGGCTTCCTGGGCGGTGGGCCGGCCGGCGGCGGTCATCGGTGGTCTCCTCGGGTGGCCAGGAACTTCTCGCGGGTGCACGTGCTGAGGCAGGCGTCTTTGGCGGGGAGCGAGACGGTGCGCAGGACCTCGAAGCCGACGGCCTCGTTGAGGGCGTGGACGGCGGTGTTGCGGGCGTCGGGTTCGACGACGACGCGGCGGGTGGCCGGGTCGGCGAAGAGCATCTCCATGACGGTGGTGAGCACGGCGAGGGTGAAGCCGTGCACCGGGGTGGTGGTGGGAGCGGTGAGGAAGTGCATGCCGACGTCGCCGGGCTCGGCGGTGTGGATGCCGACCAGCTCCCGGTGGGCCGGGTCGTAGCGCTCCATGAGGAAGGCCGGTGTGCCGTTGTGCAGGCCGAGGAAGGCGTCGTGGAAGGGGTCGGCGGCGATCCGCGCGCTCTCCTTCTCGACGGCGGCGAGGTCGCAGTCCTGCATCAGCCAGAAGACGGCTTTGGGGTGGGTGACCCAGCCGTGCAGCAGCCGGGCGTCGGCGGCCGGATCGACCGGGCGCAGGGCGAACTCCCCGAGCGTGGCGTCGGTGCGGGTGAAGAGCGGGGCGGCGGCCGGCCGCTCGCCGGGCCCGGCCTCGGACGCGTGCGGCGCGCGCTGCCCGGGGATGCGCGTGCGGTGCTCGTTCATGCGGGGACCTCCAGGGGGTGGTGCGGGCCGGCCGGGGCGGCGAACTCCTGGAAGGCGATGGCCTTTTCGACCGGGTAGTACTCGCGGCCGAGCAGCTCGCGCACCAGACACGAGTTGCGGTAGGCGGCCATGCCGAGGTCGGGGGTGACGAAGCCGTGCGTGTGCAGCTCGGCGTTCTGCACGAAGATGCCGTGGCCGGTGGTGTCGATGCTGTAGTTGCGGGCCACGTCGTAGCGGCCGGCGTCGTCCCAGACGATGCGGTCGTGGACCGGGGCGAGGAAGTCCGGGACGCGGTAGCGGTAGCCGGTGGCGAGGATCAGGCCCTGGGTGTCGAGGGTGAAGTCCGTGCCCTGTTCCTCCTGGCGCAGGCCGAGGGTGTAGGTGCCGGAGGTCCGGTCGTAGCGGGCCCGGTGCAGGGCGGTGTTGGTGAGCAGCCGGGTGGGGACGGGGCCGCTGAGGTTCTTCTGGTAGAGCAGGTCGAAGATGTCGTTGATCAGGGCGGAGTCGATGCCCTTGTAGAGGTGTTTCTGGGTGGCGTTGAGGCGGTCGCGGGTGGCCGCGGGGAGGGCGTGGAAGTAGTCCACGTACTCCGGCGAGGTCATCTCCAGGGTGAGCTTGGTGTATTCGAGGGGGAAGAAGCGCGGGGAGCGGGTCGCCCAGGTCAGGCGGTAGCCGTGGTGGTCGATGTCCTGGAGGAGGTCGTGGTAGATCTCGGCGGCGCTCTGGCCGCTGCCGATCAGGGTGATGCTGTCCTTGGCCTGGAGGGACGCCTTGGCGTCGAGGTAGTCGGCGTTGTGCAGCAGATCGCCGCCCAGGCCCCGGCAGGCCTCGGGGAGGTGTGGCGGGGTGCCGGTGCCCAGGACGAGCTTGCGGGCGCGGTGCGAGGTGACCTCGCCGGTGGGCAGGTGCGTGGCGTGGACGACGTACAGCTCCGCGGCCGGGTCGTACTCGACGGTGGTCACCCGGTGGGAGAAGCGGACGGTGTCGAGCTTGCCGGCCGCCCAGCGGCAGTAGTCGTTGAACTCGGCGCGCAGCGGATAGAAGCTCTCGCGGATGTAGAAGGAGTAGAGCCGCCCCGATTCCTTGAGGTAGTGGAGGAACGAGAAGGGGGAGGTGGGGTCGGCGAGGGTGACCAGGTCGGCCAGGAACGGCACCTGGAGGTGGCTGCTGTCCAGCATCATGCCGGGGTGCCAGTCGAAGGACGGCTTGTCGTCCAGGAACAGGCCGTCGAGCCCGTCGATCGGCTCGGTCAGACAGGCCAGACCCAGATTGAACGGGCCGAGGCCGATGGCGATGAAGTCGTAAGGGGCGGACACGGGGGCTCCGGTGGGGGTTCGGCGAGGGGGAGGGTCGGTCAGCGCGCGCTGAGCGTCGGCCGGGGCCGGGCGGCGAGGAAGGTGCCGGCGTGCTCGGCGATCAGATCGAGCACGGTGGCGATGTCCTCCAGCGTGGTCTCCGGGTTGAGCAGGGTGAACTTGAGGTAGTGGCGGCCGTCGACGGTGGTGCCCGCGACGATCGCGTCGCCGGAGGCGAACAGGGCTTCCCGGGCGTGCAGATTGACCCGGTCGCTGAGGTCGGGGTCCTGGTCGGTGCTGGGGACGTAGCGGAAGACCAGGGTGCTCAGCCGGGGCTCGACGACGACCTCGAAGCGGGGGTCGTCGTACAGCAGCTTCCAGGCGTCGGCGGCGCGGTCGATGACCTCGTCGAAGAGTGCGCCGATGGCCTCGGCGCCCATGATGCGCAGGGTGAGCCAGAGCTTGAGGGCGTCGAAGCGGCGGGTGGTCTGGAGTGACTTGTCGACCTGGTTGGGGATGCGCTGCTCCACCATCCGGCGCGGGTTGAGGTAGTCCGCGTGGTAGGTGACGTGCCGCAGGGTGGTGCGGTCGCGGACCAGGACCGCGCTCGAACTGACCGGCTGGAAGAAGGACTTGTGGTAGTCGACGGTCACCGAGTCGGCGCGTTCGATGCCGGCCAGCAGGGCGCGTCGGCGGGAGACCAGCAGGCCGCAGCCGTACGCGGCGTCGACGTGCATCCAGGCGCCGTACCCGGCGCACAGGCCGGCGATCTCGGGGAGCGGGTCGATCGAGCCGAAGTCGGTGGTGCCGGCCGTCGCGACGACGGCCATGGGTATCAGGCCCTCACGGTCGCAGCGCGCCAGTTCCGCGGCCAGGTCGGTGGTGCGCATCCGCTTCTGCTCGTCGCAGGGGACGGCGATGACGGCCTCCGCGCCCAGGCCGAGCAGGGTGGCGGCTTTGCGGATGCTGAAGTGGCTGCAGGCGGAGGTAAGGATGCGCAGCCGCGGCAGGACGTCGGAGGGCCCGGAGCCGGCGGGTACCTCGCCGCCGGTGAGCGCGCGGCGGCAGGCCTCGTCCCGGGCGAGCAGCATGGCCTGGAGGTTGGACTGGCTGCCGCCGCTGGTGAAGATGCCGTCGGCGCGCGCGCCGAGGCCGATCCGGTCGGCCGTCCAGTCGATCAGCCGGCGCTCGATGAGGGTGCCCCCGGCGCTCTGGTCCCAGGTGTCCAGGGAGGAGTTGACGGCGGCGAGCACGGCCTCGCCGACCAGGGCGGGGATCACCACGGGGCAGTTGAGGTGGGCGAGGTAGCGCGGGTGGTGGAAGTAGACGGCGTCGCGGAGGTAGACGTCCTCCAGCTCGTCCAGCGCGGCGGTCGCGTCGTACAGCGGCGCGTCCAGGTCGACGCCGGAGACGGTGGGGGTGAGGCCGTCGACGGTGATGCCGGTGAACGGGCGGGTGGTGCCGGCGATTTTGGCGCTGATCCGGGCGACGGTCTCGGTGACCGCGCGGTGGTAGTGGTGCGCCGTGCCGTTGTGGAGCAGATGGGTCCGGCTGTCGGACGGGTCCTCGGTGGAGTGCGCGAGGAGACTCATGACGATGTCCTCCCTGGTGCGGAGTTGACCACGTCCCGCGCAGGGTGGGGTGTGCGCAGGGGCAGGGAGACCTGCCCGGCGACGTAGTTAGGTAAGCCTAACCTAACTACGCCGAAGGGAGGGTGTGTGGTGCCGCGGTGCGGGCGGCGCGGGAGGTCAGTTGCCGGTGTCGTCCAGCGTGCGCAGGACCAGGCCGGTGGCGGGCTTGGGGCCGAAGGAGGTGGACTTCCGCGGCATCGTCACGCCCCGCTCCGCGAGCTGACGGACCGTCTCCTCGGAGGTGGCGCGCATCAGGACCGCGGTGCCGCCGTGCCGGGCGGCCTGCTCGACCGCGGCCCCGGTGTGATGCAGATAGCCGATGTCCGACGGATGGTCAGGGATGTGCCAGACCTCGTCCAGCAGGACGGAGTGCAGCACCGTGGCGTCCAGCTGCCGCCAGGCCTCGGGCCGGTCCCGGCGGATCGTCCGGTCCAGCAGGCCGGGGTCGGGGCGGTCCAGGAGGTGGAAGGAGTCCGGCCCGCCGGCCAGGACGAAGGCGGTACCGGGCGTCTCCTCCAGGGCCTCCAGGGCGGCGGACAGCTCGCCCGGGAGCGTACGGGCGCGGAAGGCACCGGCCAGATCCGCCAGCGCCTTGGCCGGCGGCAGATGCGGCAGCACCCGGTGGATCGCCCGGACCTGGAGCGGATAGCGGGCGGTGTCGACCAGCAGCACCAGGCCGGACGCCCAGGGCGAGGCCACGTCGGCGCCGGGCTGCTGCTCGTACAGCCGCTGGTAGGTCGCCCAGCGGTGGTGGCCGTCGGCGATCAGGGCCTGCCGGCCGCTGAGGTCGTCGTCGATGGCGGCGAGGTCGGCGGGGGCGGTGACCGCCCACAGGCGGTGCGCGAAGCCGTCCTCCGTGACGGTCGCGAGCAGCGGCTCCTCCTCCACCACCCGCTCGATGACCGCGGCGGCGCCGGTCGCGGTGCCCTGGCCGCGGTAGGACAGCAGCAGCGGTTCGAAGTTGGCGGCCGCCGCACGCATCAGGGCGGCCCGGTCCTCGACCACCTCCGGGATGACGCCCTCGTGCGGCAGCACCGGGCCGTCCAGCCGCAGCGCCCCGATCAGTCCGCGCTGCAGCACCTCACCGGCGCGCTGCTCGTAGACGTACAGCGCGGGCTCGGCGTCCTGCGTCAGCACGCCCTCGGCGCGCCAGCGGCGCAGGGTGTCGGCGGCCTGGCGGTGGCGGGTGGTCGGGTCCGCGGCGTGCGGGAGGATCAGCCGGACGATGTTGTACGGATCGGCGGTCTCCAGATGGCGCACGCCGTCCGGCCGGACCACCACGTCGTACGGCGGTGAGGTCACGGCGGTCAGGCTGCTGACGCGTTCCCGGGCGTAACGCAGTCCGCGGAACGGGAGGAGGCGGAGGCCGTCGCTACTGGTCATTGAAGAATGCTATGCCGCCACACCGATGAGGGAAGATCGGGGGACAGCCCGTACGTGGCTGGAAATACCGGTAGGCGCGAAGCGGAGGGGCACGCACCGGTGCCGGGCGGCGAGTCGCCCCCGGTGGCGGCGGGTCCCTCCGTGGGCGCACGGGAGCGAGGAGCGAGACGGCATGAACGAGCAGGTTCGCAGGCGGCCCGACGGGTCCCGGCAGGCGCTGAGCGAGGCATATGACACCGCGCTGCTGGATCTGGACGGGGTCGTCTACGCCGGCGGACAGGCCATCGCGCATGCGGTCCCGTCGCTGACCACCGCACGGGACGGGGGGATGCACCTCGCCTATGTGACCAATAACGCGGCCCGGACACCGCAGGCCGTGGCCGACCAGTTGTCCGGTTTCGGGCTGCCGACCGGCGCCGAGGACGTGATCACCTCGGCGCAGGCGGTGGCCCGGCTGATCTCCGAGCAGGTGCCGCCGGGCGCGCGGGTGCTGGCGATCGGCGGCGAGGGGCTGCTGGTGGCGCTGCGCGAGCGCGGGCTGGAGCCCGTCTTCTCCGCGGAGGACGATCCGGCGGCGGTGGTGCAGGGCTACGACCCCACGCTGGACTGGGCGCGGCTGGCGGAGGCCGCGTACGCGGTGCAGCGCGGGGTGCCGTGGTTCGCGTCCAACACCGATCTCACCATCCCCAAGGAGCGCGGGATCGCCCCGGGCAACGGTGCGTTGATCGAGGTGGTGCGGATCGCCGCGGGCGGATCGCCGCAGGTGGCGGGCAAGCCGCAGCCGCCGATGCACCGGGAGACGGTGCTGCGGACCGGCGCGCGGCGGCCGCTGGTGATCGGCGACCGCCTCGACACGGACATCGAGGGCGCCTGCAACGGCGGCGTCGACTCGCTGCTGGTGCTCACCGGCGTCACCACCCCCGCCGAGCTGCTGGCCGCCCCGCCGCGGCACCGTCCCGCGTACGTGGAAGCGGACCTGCGCGGACTGCTGGCACCGCAGCCCGAGGTGACCGCGGACGGGGACGGATTCCGGTGCGGCGGCTGGCGGGCCGAGGCGTCCGGCGACACCCTCGCGGTGACCGGCGAGGGGACGCCGCTGGACGGGCTGCGGGCGCTGTGCGCGGCGGCCTGGACGGCCGCGGGGGACGGCAGTTGCGCGGCGGACGCGGGCAAGGCGCTGGCCCGGATCGGGATCTGAGGGCCGGGGCTCCGGCGGCGGGGCCCGGTGCGGTGCGCCCCGGCCGGCACGGGCCCGCCACCCCGCCGCCGCTGCGGGTGACTCACTCGCCCCGGGATGTCGCCGCCGCGGCCGTCAGCTCCGCGAGCAGGTCCTCCTCGGTGGCGCCGCGCCGCCAGTAGCCGGTGAACGTGACGGCCCTGCGGTCGATGCCGCGCTCGCGGACCAGGTGGCGGCGCACCGCCTTGACCGTCCCGGCCTCGCCGGCGACCCAGGCGTACGGGGTGCCCGCGGGCAGTTCGGCGGCGCGCAGTGCGTCGAGCACCGGCTCGCCGTGTGCGGTGGTGGCCTCGTCGCGGACCAGCCAGGTGATCTCGGCGTCGGCGAAGGACGGCAGCTGCTGCCGGTCGTCCTCGTGCGCGATCTCGATCCAGACCTTGGCGGGGGTGCCGGGGGAGAGCCAGGACAGGATGCCGGCGATCGCGGGCAGCGCCGTCGTGTCGCCGGTGAGCAGGATCCAGTCGGTGCCGGCCGGCGGGCGGAAGTCGACCCCGCCGTTGTCCTCGACGGCCGGGGCGAGCACGGTCAGCCGGTCGCCGGGCCGGGCGCGGGCGGCCCAGCGGGAGGCCGGGCCGCCGGCCGTGAGGGGGGCACCTCCCTGCTCGAACGGAGTTGAGAGCTTGGGGGAGGCCCCCGGCTCCGCGCCGTGCAGGGCGAAGTCCACATCGAACTCCGCAGGGTCAGGGCGCTGTGCGCGGATCGTGTACGAGCGCATCACCGCCCGCTCGGCCGGATCCTGCGCCCGCCAGGCGGCGTACCAGCCGTCGCCGGTGTCGTCGAGGACCGGCCGGTCCTGATGGGGCTGCGGGAGGAAGAGCTTGAAGCGCTGGTCGCGACCGCCGGACGCCAGCTCGGCCAGCCGATCGCCGCCGAAGGTGACCCGCACCATGGACGGGCCCAGCCGCCGGGTGCGCAGGACCTGGACCTCGAAGAAGCGGAACGGTGTGGTGGCGGGGGCGGCTGTCGTGGTCATGCGGGGAACCTCCCGGGGCGGACTGCGGTGGTGCGACGGCGGGTGAAGGGGGCCGGTCTGCGGCGGCGGGTGAACGGGGCCGGTGTGCGGCGGCGGGTGTGCGGTGCGGTTGCGGCGGAGCGCGCCGGCCGGGGCCGCGGCCGGGGCGGCTTGCCACCCCGGCCTGCCACCCCGGCCGGGCGTCAGTTGACCTTCCTGGCGCTGCCGATCGCCTTGGCGAGCGACTCGATGAGCGGGGCGGCGCCCGCGTAGGAGAAGCGGGGCTCGCTCGACCAGGGGGTGATCTGGTGCGCCTTGACGGCGGGCAGCTTGGCCCAGGAGGGCTTGGCGGCCAGGTCCTTGGGCTGGAGAGTGGCGGTCCGGTTGTCCAGCAGCAGCACGTCCGCCGTGTACTTGTCGGCGTTCTCCCAGCTCAGGCTCTCGAAGTAGCCGCCCTTGTCCAGGTGGTCGGGGACGATCAGGTCGACGCCGAGGGACTTGTAGTACATGAGGTCGGCGTTGATGCCGGGGTTGGAGGCGTAGAAGAGGTCGGGGCTGCCGGAGCAGGCGAGCACCTTGACCGGGTGGGACCTGGCGGCCTTGCGCAGCGCCTCGGAGGCCTTCTCGAAGCGGGCCTTGCCGTCGGTGACCTTCTTGGCCTTGAGGTCGGCGCCGAGCGACTCCGCCAGCTCGGCGTAGCGCTCGATGATCTTGACGAGCGGGGTGCGGGCGGCGGTGAGGGCAACGGACTTGGCCAGCTTGGTGATCTTGTCCTTGCTGTCGTCCGGTACGAACCACAGCGCGCCCGGCTCGTACATGTTGGTGACCAGCAGATCGGGGCGCAGGGCCGCGTACTTCTCGACGTTGAACTGGTTGTAGGCGTTGCCCAGGATGGTGACCTTGTCGATGTCCAGGTCGCCGGCCTGCGGGTCGGGCCGGCCGTTCTTCAGCTTGGTGGGGCCGAAGACGCCGACGATCTGCTCGTCGATCCCGAAGTCGTGCAGCGCGGCCGCGGTGCCGGTGAAAGCGACGATGCGCTGGGGGGTGTGCGCCAGGGACACCTTCTCCTTGCGGTCGTCGGTGAAGGTCCAGGAGCCTTTCCCGGCACTGCCGTTGGTGCCTCCCGGGCCCTTGCCCCCGCCGCAGGCGGCCAGCAGGGCGCCGATACCGACGGCGCCGCCCGCGGCCAGGATGCCGCGACGGGAGACAGGGGTGCTTCGGGAGGTACTCATGGCGTCTGCGCTTCTCTCGTGGGGGCCGACACGGTCAATGTGAGGGTAGGCTAACCTAACTAACGTGTTGGTTGACAGTCCCCCCGAAGCACCGGCCACCCCGGCCCCGGTGTCACCCCGGCGACGACAGGTCCTGCGCAGTGCGGGGCTGTTCGCCTCCGTGGCCGTACTGGCCGTCGTCGCCGTCCTCGGCATCGCCGTCGGCGCGAAACAGATCCCCCTCGACCAGGTGTGGCACGGGGTGTTCCACTACACCGGCACCGACACCGATGTGGTCGTCCGCGATGTCCGCTTCCCCCGCACCCTGCTCGGTCTGCTCGTCGGCGCCGCCCTCGGCCTGGCCGGCACGGTCATGCAGGCGCTGACCCGAAATCCCCTGGCGGACCCCGGAGTTCTCGGTATCAACGCCGGCGCCTCGGCCGCGGTCGTCACCGCCATCAGCTTCTTCGGCGTCACCTCGCTGTCCGGCTATGTGTGGTGCGCCTTCGCCGGCGCCGCAGCGGTCTCCGTCGCCGTGTACGTCCTCGGCGGCACCCGCGGCGCCACGCCCGTACGGCTCGCCCTCGCCGGCACCGCGCTGACCGCCGTCCTCGTCGGCTACCTCAACGCGGTCAACCTGATGGACACCGCGGCGCTGGACAAGATGCGCTTCTGGACGGTGGGTTCGCTGGCCACGGCCACCATGCCGACGGTGACCCGGATCGCGCCGTTCCTGGCGGTGGGCGCCGTCCTCGCGCTGCTGCTCGCCCGGCCGCTGAACGCCCTCGCGCTCGGCGACGACCAGGCGCGGGCGCTGGGCACCCGGCTGACCCGCACCCGGCTGCTGGCGATGGTCACCGTCACCCTGCTGTGCGGCGGGGCGACCGCCGCCTGCGGCCCGATCGTCTACGTGGGCCTGATGGTTCCGCATGCCGTACGGGCCCTGACCGGGCCCGATCTGCGCTGGGTCCTGCCGTACTCCGCGGTGCTCTCGCCGGTGCTGCTGGTCGGTGCGGATGTGCTCGGACGGGTCGTGGCCCGGCCCGGCGAGCTCCAGGTCGGCATCGTGACGGCCCTCGCCGGCGGGCCGGTCTTCATCTACCTCGTACGGCGTCGGAGGATGGCCCAGCTGTGAGCGCGACCGTGAAATCCGGGCAGGAGACCGAGCAGCGGCGGACGAAGGGGGCCCGACGCGGTCGGCGAGCGGGGGCGGCCCGGCGGACCAGAACGGTGCGCACCAAGGGCGGGCTCTCGCTGCGCCTGGAACCACGCGCCCTGTGGACCGGACTGCTGCTGCTGGCCCTCGCGCTGGCCGCCGGCGTCGCCCTGATCGGCTCCGGCGACTACCCGATGACGCCGGCCGAGGTGATCGCCACCCTGACCGGCGGCGGCGACGCCGGCCGGCAGTTCGTCGTGCAGGACCTGCGGCTGCCGAGGGTGCTGGTGGGGCTGCTGGTCGGCGCCGCGTTCGGGATCGCCGGGGCGGTCTTCCAGACCGTCTCCCGCAACCCGCTGGGCAGCCCCGACGTCCTCGGCTTCGCCCAGGGCTCGTCCGTCGGCGCGCTGGTCGTCATCGTCTTCTTCCAGGGCGGCGGTTTCGCGGTCGCCGCCGGAGCGGTCGTCGGCGGCCTGGTCACCGGCCTCGGCATCTTCCTGCTCGCCTGGCAGCGCGGCATCCACGGCTACCGCTTCGTGCTGGTCGGCATCGGAGCCGGCGCGATGCTCTACGCGATGGTGCTCTACCTCCTGACCAAGGCGAACATCGTCGAGGCGACCCGGGCCACCACCTGGATGACCGGTTCCCTCAACGGCCGTGACTGGAGCCAGGTCTGGCCGCCGGCCGCCGTCTGCGCCGTCCTCGTCCCGCTGCTGCTGTGCCACGGGCGGGCGCTGCGCATGCTGGAGATGGGCGATGACGCGGCGGCCGCGCTGGGCGTACGGGTCGGCCGGGTCCGCGTCGTCGTGCTGATCGCGGCGGTCGTACTGGTCTCCGTCGCCACCGCCGCGGCCGGGCCGATCTCCTTCGTGGCGCTCAGCGCACCCCAGCTCGCCCGGCGGCTGACCGGCTCTCCCGGCCCCAACCTCCTGCCGTCCGCCCTGATGGGAGCCGCCCTGCTGGTCGCCGCCGACTGGTCCTCGCAGCGGCTCTTCGGCGCGGACCAGCTGCCGGTGGGGGTGCTCACCGGCGTCCTCGGCGGCGGCTATCTGCTGTGGCTGCTGGCCACGGAGCGCCGGGCGGGCCGGATATGAGCGGCCCGGCGAGCGGCGGGCGGCGGCCCGCGGCCGCACCGTCGCCCGTACCACCGGACCCCAACAGCGATACGACAACCCCCAGGAGCGCTGACGTGAGCCGTCTCACGGCCGAGCAGGTCACCCTCGCCTACGACCAGCGGGTCATCGCCGAGAATCTCTCGGTCGCCGTCCCCGACCACTCCTTCACGGTCATCGTCGGCCCGAACGCCTGCGGCAAGTCCACGCTGCTGCGCGCGCTGTCGCGGATGCTGAAGCCGGCCGCGGGCTCGGTGCTGCTGGACGGCTCCGCGATCTCCTCGCAGCCGGCCAAGAAGGTCGCCAGGACCCTCGGGCTGCTGCCGCAGTCCTCGATCGCCCCGGACGGGATCACCGTGTCGGACCTGGTCGCGCGCGGCCGCTACCCGCACCAGGGCCTGCTGCGGCAGTGGTCGGCGAAGGACGAGCGGATCGTCCGGGAGTCGATGGCGGCCACCGGTGTCGACGGGCTGGCCGACCGCTGTGTCGACGAGCTGTCCGGCGGGCAGCGCCAGCGGGTGTGGATCGCGATGGCGCTCGCCCAGCAGACGCCGCTGTTCCTGCTGGACGAGCCGACGACCTATCTGGACATCCAGCATCAGATCGAGGTGCTGGACCTGTGCGCGGAGCTCCACGAGGAGCAGGGGCGCACCCTGGTCGCGGTGCTGCACGACCTCAACCACGCGGCCCGGTACGCGACCCACCTCATCGCCATGAAGGACGGTGCGGTCGTCGCCGAGGGCGCGCCGGGCGACATCGTCACCGCGGAGCTGGTGGAACGGGTCTTCGGGCTCGGCTGCCAGATCATCGAGGACCCGGAGACCGGCACCCCGCTGGTCGTCCCCGCCGCCCGCCGGCACCGGAACCGCGGCGGCCGGGCCGTGGCCGGGCAGGCGTCGGGCGAGGCGGCGACTACAGCAGCGTCCTGAGGCGCAGCAGGTCGCGCAGGCCGGCCTCCAGCTTGACGCGGCCGCTGCTCCAGGCCCGGGCGAAGTTCAGCTCCCCGTCCACCAGGGCGACCAGATCGTTGCCGGTCATGGTCAGACGGATATCGGCCTTGTGCGGGGGCGGGCCGGGGACGGCGCTCACCTCCTGGATGGTGCCGTCGGCCAGCCGCCCCACGAAGGTCACATCGAGGTCCGTGATGCGGCAGCTGAGCGAACGGTGGACCGCGGTGGCCCCGCGGACCCTGCCGTCAGCCGAGGACATGTTCTGGGCCAGCCGGTCGAGAGCGGCGCGGCACTGGTCGAGAGTTGCCATCGGAAGCGACGATACGCCAGGTCGGGGACGGCTCGTTCGTCCGTGGTGCCCTTCGCCGAGGTAGCGTCGGGGGCATGGAACAGCCGATGTCCGGCCCGGAGCCGGAGGCACCCGCACCCGCCGGGCCCGGGGAGCCGGAGGAGCGCGTGGAGCCCGAGGACGGCGGAGCGGGGGAAGCGGCCGGTGCCGGGGCGGCCGGGCCTGCCGGGCCGCAGCCGATCGGGGTGGGGGTGACCCCCACCGGCCAGGCCGCGGTCGACGCCCGGCTGCGGCGCCTCGCCGACGCCGACCACCTCCCCGCCGACGGCCACCTCCCGGTGTACGAGGATGTGCACCGTGGGCTGCGCGACGTGCTGGCCGCCCTCGACCAGCACCCCGGGCCGCCCGCACCGTCCTCGACTTTCTCGACGCCGCACGACAACAGGAGCTGAACCACAGGTGGCAGGAGTGGCACGACGCCGACTCGACGCGGAGCTGGTGCGCCGCAAGCTGGCCCGTTCGCGCGAGCACGCCAGCCAGCTGATCGCCGCGGGCCGGGTGACCGTGGGCGGCGCGACCGCGACGAAACCGGCCACCCAGGTGGAGACCAGCGCGGCCGTGGTCGTCCGGGCGGACGAGAGCGATCCGGACTACGTCTCGCGCGGCGGGCACAAGCTCGCCGGCGCCCTCGCCGCCTTCGTTCCGCTCGGCCTGAAGATCGAGGGCCGGCGGGCGCTGGACGCCGGCGCCTCGACCGGTGGCTTCACCGATGTCCTGCTGCGGGCCGGCGCCGGCCATGTCGTCGCCGTCGACGTCGGGTACGGACAGCTCGCCTGGTCGCTGCAGAGCGACGAGCGGGTCACCGTCAAGGACCGCACCAACGTGCGGGAACTGACACTCGACCAGATCGACTCGCAGCCCGTCGACCTCGTCGTGGGCGATCTCTCGTTCATCCCGCTGGGACTCGTGCTGCCCGCGCTGGCCGCCTGTGCGGCGCCCGACGCGGACCTGGTGCTGATGGTCAAGCCGCAGTTCGAGGTGGGCAAGGAGCGGCTGGGCAGCGGCGGGGTGGTGCGCAGTGCGCAGCTGCGGGCCGAGGCGGTACGGGCCGTCGCCGAGCGGGCGGCCGCGCTCGGTTTTGGCGTACTTGGCGTAACTGCGAGCCCGCTGCCGGGTCCTTCGGGAAATGTCGAGTACTTTCTGTGGCTGCGCGCCGGGGCGCCTGCACTCGACCCGGCGGACGTCGACCGTGCAGTGGCGGAGGGGCCTCGTTGACCACTACCCAGGCAGTTGAAGGCAGCGCAGCACACGAGCACAACGGTGCCGGGCGGACGGTGTTCCTGCTCGCCCACACGGGCCGCCCCGCGGCCATCCGCAGCGCCGAACTCGTCGTCCAGGGCCTGCTGCGCTGCGGCATCGGGGTGCGGGTGCTGGCGGAGGAGGCCGCGGACCTGCCGCTGCCGTCGTCGGTCGAGCGCGTCGATTCCGAGCCGTGCGCGGCCGAGGGCTGCGAACTGCTGGTGGTCCTGGGCGGGGACGGCACGCTGCTGCGCGGCGCCGACTTCGCCCGGACGTCCGGGGTCCCGATGCTCGGCGTCAACCTCGGCCGGGTCGGCTTCCTCGCGGAGGCCGAACGCGACGACCTCGACAAGGTCGTCGACCGGGTCGTCACCCGCGCCTACGAGGTCGAGGAACGGATGACGCTCGACATCCTCGTCCGCAACAACGGCAACGTCGTGCACACCGACTGGGCCCTGAACGAGGCGTCGGTGGAGAAGGCCGCCCGGGAGCGCATGCTGGAGGTGGTGACCGAGGTCGACGGCCGGCCCGTCTCCCGCTTCGGCGGCGACGGGGTGGTCTGTGCGACCCCGACCGGCTCCACCGCCTACGCCTTCTCGGCCGGCGGCCCGGTGGTCTGGCCCGAGGTCGAGGCCCTGCTGATGGTCCCGATCAGCGCACACGCACTGTTCGCCAAGCCGCTGGTGACCTCGCCGCGTTCGGTCCTGGCCGTCGAGGTCCAGCCGAAGACCCCGCACGGCATCCTGTGGTGCGACGGCCGCCGCAGCGTCGAACTCCCCGCCGGCGCCCGCGTCGAGGTCCGCCGCGGCGCGGTCCCGGTACGCCTGGCCCGTCTGCATCACGCCTCCTTCACCGACCGCCTGGTCGCCAAGTTCGCGCTCCCGGTGGCGGGATGGCGCGGGGCACCGCACTAGACGATCACGTCCGACGCGTTCGGCACGTCCGAGGTGTTCGGTCGCACGTGACGGAGCCGGGCGGCCGCCGATGTTCGCGGCCGCCCGGATGGTGTGCTTGCCGGCTTCTCAGCGAAGCCGGCGGCGGCGTGCCACGGCAGTGGCATGCTCCTGGCTATGCATGAAGATCCGCAGGACAGGACAACACCGGGCTTGTGGGGGCGTATCGCGTGTACCTGGGCGGTCGCCTTCGCCGCGCTTCACTTCTACTGGGCGCTGGGCGGCAGCCGGGGCCTGAGCGTCTCAGCGGGGCCGCTGGCCGAGGAACGCCCCGGGTGGTTCGTGGCGGTGGGCTTGTGGGGCGTGGGAATCCTGTGCCTCGTCGGCGGTGCGCTCGGATGGCGTCTCGCCCGGCCGCGGTCCCGTGGCCTGGCAGGACGGGCGGTCACGGCACTGGGCTGGGGTGTCTGCGCGGTGCTGCTGGTGCGCGGCGTCTCCGTCGAGGTGCTGTTGATGGCCGACGCAACGGGCCAGGAGATAGCCGTCAGCCCGGAACAGCGGCTGTGGACGCTGGTGCTGTGGAATCCCTGGTTCCTGGTCGGCGGCCTCGTCTTCGGCCTGGCCGCACGGGAGTCCGGAAGAGCAGCGGGCCGAGCCGGAAGAGCAGAGGACCCAGGTAGCGCCGTCTGATCCAAACGACAGACCCTAGTGGTGTTCCTCCGGCGCCCCATCGGCGAGGAGTTCCCTGGCGCGGGTGAGGGCGGAGTCGCGCCGGGCGGAGAGTTCGTCGTCGGTGAAGACCGGGGTGCGGACGGCGGGGGGGATGCCGGGGCCGTCGAAGGTGCGGCCGTCGGCGGTCAGGAACTCCTCGTTCGGCAGGCCGAAGCTCCAGCCGTTCGGGAGGGCGCGGCCCAGGACGTCGGAGAACACGCCCTGGGTGTTCTCGCCGATGCGGAGCGGGGCGGGGGAGCGGCCCATCAGGGCCTGGGTGAAGGTCTCGCCCGCGCTGACGGTGAGGCGGCCGGTGAGGACGGCGATCGGGCCGGTGTAGACGGGTCCCCGGTGCGGGTGGATCCGGCTCGGCTGCGGCGTGGTGAACCGGGCCGGGTCGTGGGGGTCGTTCCGGGCCCGCTTGCGGTACGCGAGATACGGGCGGCCGGTGAGCCGGGAGGCGATCCGCAGACCGAGCGGGTCCGCGCCGCCGCCGTTGAGCCGGACGTCGATGATCAGGCCGCGCAGGGACGCCGGCCCCTGGGTGCGGGCCTTGGTGAACACGGAGTCCAGGGCGCGGTCGAGCGCGGCGAGGTCGCCGGCGTAGTCGCCCTTCTTCGTGTAGTGGGCGAACGAGGTGACACGGAAGTATCCGAGGCGGCCGGGCAGATCCGCGTAGCTGAGCATGCCGTTGGCCCACTGGTGCCGGGTGACTCCGGGGCCGAGGTTCGCGGCGATCGCCTTGTCGATGCGGGCGGTGGACGTGGGGGTGGGCAGCACCGTGCCGGGTCGCATGCCCGCGAACCACTTGTCCTTGCTGACGACCACGCGGGTGTGGGCGTCGTGCAACGGCTCGATCATCTTGCGGAACACCGCGAAGAGTTCGTCCTCGGTGGTCTTCGCCGTGATCTGCGGCCGGAAGCGGTCGCGGACCGCTGCCCAGTCGATCTTCTTCGCACGGAAGAAGGGGTAATTCTCGGCATAGGTCTGCCAGAAGATGTCGAAGACCGTCCGGGGATCGCGCGGCGTGCGCCGGGTGCAGCGGGCGGGCAGCGCGTCGGTGCGGTGCAGGGTGCGCCGGCCGACGTTGTCCTCGATGGTCAGCCGGGCGCGGCCGGCGCCGGCCGGTACCACGGTGATCGGGGCCGAGTCCGGGACGGTGAAGCGGAGGCTGCCGTGTGCGCCGGGAGCGCCCGCGCGGGTGCCCGTGACGGAGCCGGGCAGACAGCTGATGCCGGTGGTCTCGTAGGTCCGCAGGCTGCGGCCGCTGAGCGTGACGAGGGTGCCGTAGCCGTCCATCCGCCAGACGCCCTGGAGGGAGCCGGAGTCGGCCGGGGTGCGGGCGGGCCGGACCCTGGCCGGGTGGCCGGCGGCCGCACGGCCCTCCGCCCCGGAGCGCTCCGCGCGGTCCGGGCCGGCGCAGGCCGTGGTGGCGGCCAGGACGGCGGTGGCCGTGAGGGCGGTGAGCAGTAACGTCGCCGCGCCGCGGGGGCGGTGGGAGCGCCGGGTGCCGGGGTCGTTCATGGCAGGTACCTCAGGGTGGGGTCGGGCCGCGGACGGCGGCTGCGTGGGACGGCGCCGTCACGCGACGGCGCTCGGCGGTGCTCGGTGGTGCTATGGCCGGGGGACCGGCGGCGGGGGCTGCCTACGGGCCGTGTCTCGCGGCCCCCGGCCCGGCCCGCCCGGCGGCCGCGGCGCACGGCGTCGCCGCCGCCGGGCGGCGCGAGCCGGAGCCCGCGCACCGCCGTATGCACCGATCCGCCGGACATGAGCACACCTTTCGTTCCGGCTTCGTTCCGGCATCTTTCGCTCCGGCTTGGTTCCGGGCCGTGCTCAGCGTGACGGCCGGGCAGGCGCCCGCACCATGCGGCTTCCACCCGCTTTGCGGTGGGGTTTTCCGCAGGGCCGGGGCAGGAGTGAGGGGAGGCCGTCGCGGGGCGGCACCCGGACCTCGTAAGGTCGTGTCCGTGTTGGAGGAGATGCGGATCCGGTCCCTGGGCGTCATTGACGATGCCGTTGTCGAGCTGTCCCCGGGCTTCACGGCGGTGACCGGCGAGACGGGCGCGGGCAAGACCATGGTCGTCACCAGCCTCGGCCTGCTGCTCGGCGGGCGCGCCGACCCCGCCCTGGTGCGGATCGGCGCCAAGTCGGCCGTCGTGGAAGGCAGGATCAGCGTCGGCTCCCGTGCCCCCGCCGCCGTCCGCGCGGAGGAGGCCGGCGCGGAGCTGGACGACGGGGCGCTGCTGATCAGCCGCACCCTCTCCGCGGAGGGCCGCTCGCGCGCCCACGTGGGCGGCCGCTCCGTACCGGTCGGCCTGCTGGCGGAGCTGGCCGACGACCTGGTCGCCGTGCACGGTCAGACCGACCAGCAGGGCCTGCTGCGGCCGGCCCGGCAGCGCCAGGCCCTGGACCGCTACGCCGGGGACGCGGTCGCCGTCCCGCTCGCCAAATACACCGCCGCCCACCGCCGGCTGCGTGCCGTCGCCACCGAGCTGGACGAGCTGACGACGCGGGCCCGGGAACGTTCCCAGGAAGCCGATCTGCTGCGCTTCGGCCTCGACGAGATCGCGGCGGCCGAACCGCAGCCCGGTGAGGACACCGAACTCGCCGCCGAGGCCGAGCGGCTCGGCCATGCCGAGGCGTTGGCCTCCGCCGCGACCGCCGCGCACGCCGCGCTGGCCGGCAACCCCGAGGACCCCGAGGGCGTCGACGCCACCACCCTGGTCGCCGGCGCCCACCGCGCCCTGGAGGCCGTCCGCAGCCACGACCAGGAACTCGCCGCGCTCGCCGAGCGGCTCGGCGAGATCGGCATCCTGATGGCGGACGTGGCCGGCGAGCTGGCCAGTTACGCGGACGGTCTGGACGCCGACCCGTTGCGGCTGGCCGCCGTCGAGGAGCGCCGCGCCGCCCTGAACCACCTGACCCGCAAATACGGCCAGGACATCGCAGCCGTGCTCACCTGGTCCCAGGAGAGCGCCGCCCGGCTCGCGGACCTGGACGGCGACGACGACCGGATCGGCGAGCTGACCGCCGAGCGGGACGCGCTGCGCACGGAACTGGGCGAGCTGGCCCAGACGTTGACCGACGCCCGCACCGCCTCGGCCGAACGTTTCGCCGACGCGGTCACCGCCGAACTCGCCGAACTCGCCATGCCGCACGCCCGGGTGACCGTCGAGATCCGCCAGACCGAGGTCGCCGAGGACGCCGACGGCATCGCGGTCGGCGGCCGCACCGTGGCCTACGGACCGGCCGGTGCCGACGAGGTCGAACTCCTCCTGGCGCCGCATCCGGGCGCACCGCCCCGGCCGATCGCCAAGGGCGCGTCCGGCGGTGAGCTCTCCCGGGTGATGCTCGCCGTCGAGGTGGTCTTCGCCGGCTCCGACCCCGTCCCGACGTACCTCTTCGACGAGGTCGACGCCGGGGTCGGCGGCAAGGCGGCGGTCGAGGTCGGCCGGCGGCTGGCCCGGCTCGCGAAGTCGGCGCAGGTCGTGGTGGTCACGCACCTCCCGCAGGTCGCGGCGTTCGCGGACCGCCAGCTGCTGGTGGCGAAGACGAACGACGGCTCGGTCACCAGGAGCGGGGTCACCGTCCTGGAGGGCGAGGAACGGGTCCGCGAACTCTCCCGGATGCTGGCCGGCCAGGAGGACTCCGAAACGGCCCGCGCGCACGCCGAGGAACTGCTGGAGACGGCGCGTACGGGAAGCTAGGGCGGGTCGTTCGGATCCCCCCGGGCCGCTTCGCCCGGGCAGTCCGTCCGTCACCACCCCGGGATGTGAGCAGTGTCTCCTCCTGCCCGAGCCGTCGGCCGCCGGCGGGAGCACCTCTGCACCACCGGTGCGCGCCATCTGCACCACCGGGAGCACCTTTTGCGCCACCGAGCGCACCTTCCGCGCCACCGGGAGGAAGCGCGCACCCACGGCCGCACGCCGACGGCGGCCGAAGTGCCGGCCCGCCGGGTGGCGTTGATCACGGGGGCCCGCTGCTGCGACGCCGACGCCCCCGCTCCCTAGGCGCCGCCGCTTGCGCAGGTGTGACAAACCTCCTGCTTACGGCCGGGACGCTCATGATCCGCGGTGCGTAACCCGGCTTCGTCATGAGTACACTCGCCCACCATGTGTGAGGCCAGGCGGTATACAAAACGGCGCAAAATATCCGATGACCGACCATGCGTCGATGCTTCCCCCCGGCATGCGAGGGCTCCGCGGAACCCGCTCGATATCGCGGCACATGCCCCGTACCAGACCGTTGTTGTCCGAAGAAGGGCCACAGCGACGCCTGCCCCTGGCGTCCCGGGGGCGATGTGAGGCGCCGCGCGCACCGTGCCCGGCACCGGCAGTCCCGTGAACCGCGCGGCCACTGGCTGCTGCTGTGCATGGTCCTCCCGGTGATGTTCGGCGTCCTGCTCTTCGAGGGCTGGACCACCCACGAGGTCGACGCCGCGAAGACCCGCAAGGACTGCACCACCCCCGTGCCCAGGTCCGTCGAGAAGGGCGGCCCGGTGCTGCGGTTCGACGGCGGCAAGGTGTCCTCGTCCGCGGTGCCCGCCCGTACGGTGGCGCTCACCTACGACGGCGGACCCGACCCCGTATGGACACCCCGGCTGCTCGACCTGCTGCGCAAGCACCACGCCCATGCCACGTTCTTCCTCAGCGGTGCCCGGGCGGCCCAGTACCCGGACCTGGTGCGGCGGATCCGGGCCGAGGGCCATGAGATCGGCTCGAACACCTACACCGGCGCCGCCATGGGGGAGTCCTCGCCGGTGCGCGCCTCGCTGGAACTGTCGCTCACCCAGAAGGCGCTGGCGGGCAGCGCGGGCATCCACACCAAGCTGCTGCGGCTGCCGCAGACCACCGCGGCGGACACCCTGTGCGGCCCCGAATGGAAGGCCGCCGAGAAGGCGGGCGCGCAGGGGTACACCCTGGTCGCCGCCGACCAGTGGTACCGCAAGCCCTCGCAGGGCGTGATCCGGCAGTTCAGCCAGAACGACCTCGCCTACCTGGGCACCAAGGAACTGCTCGACAACCCGAGGATCGCGAAGTTCACCACCGTGACGGCGGGCGTCCGCCAGCCCTCGCCCGACGTGCCGGTCTCCGCCGTCGAGCGCTGGACGGGTACCGCCCTGATCTGGGCCAAGGCCCTGGGGCACGCCTTCGTCAGCGGGATGGCCTGGGTGCTCGCCATCGCGGGCGGGCTGGGGCTGCTGCGACTGGCGATGCTGGTGTTCCTCGCCCGTACCCACGTCCGGCGGCTGACCCGGTTCCGCCCCGGATCGCCCCGGCTGCGCGAGGTCACCGACCCGGTGACGGTCCTCGTCCCCGCCTACAACGAAGAGGCGGGCATCGAGTCCACCGTCCGTTCCCTGCTCGCCTCGACCCACCGGCAGATGCAGGTCATCGTGATCGACGACGGGTCGACGGACCGGACGGCGGACCTCGCCACCTGGATCGACGATCCCCGGGTGCGGGTGATCCGGCAGCCCAACTCCGGCAAGGCGGCCGCCCTCAACACCGGTCTGGCCCACGCCATGTACGACATCGTGGTCATGGTCGACGCCGACACCGTCTTCGAACGGGACGCCATCCAGCGCCTGATCCAGCCGCTCGCCCACCCGGCCGTCGGCGCGGTCAGCGGCAACACCAAGGTCGGCAACCGGCGCCGTCTGCTGGCCAGATGGCAGCACCTGGAGTACGTCTTCGGGTTCAACCTCGACCGCCGGATGTTCGAGGTGCTGGAGTGCATGCCGACCGTCCCCGGTGCCATCGGCGCCTTCCGCCGGGACGCGCTGATGGGCATCGGCGGGGTCAGCGAGGACACGCTCGCCGAGGACACCGACCTGACGATGGCCCTGTGGCAGGCGGGCTGGCGGGTGGTCTACGAGGAGTCCGCCGTCGCCTGGACCGAGGTGCCCACCTCGCTGCGCCAGTTGTGGCGGCAGCGGTACCGCTGGTGCTACGGCACGATCCAGGCCATGTGGAAGCACCGCGGGACCGTCATCGAAGTGGGCCCGGCCGGGCGCTTCGGCCGCCGCGCGCTGAGCTACCTCGGGCTGTTCCAGGTCGTCCTGCCGCTGTTCGCGCCGGTCGTCGACATCTTCGCGCTGTACGGACTGCTCTTCCTCAGCCCCTGGCAGTCGGCCGGCGTCTGGGGTGGCTTCCTGCTCGTGCAACTGCTCTGCGCCGCCTACGCGCTGCGCTTGGACGGGGAGAAGATGCGGGCGCTGTGGGCGATGCCGTTCCAGCTCCTGGTCTACCGGCAGTTGATGTATCTCGTGGTCATCCAGTCCGTGGTGGCCTTCCTGCTGGGCACCCGGCTGAAGTGGCAACGGATGCACCGCTCGGGGACCGCCGCGCAGCAGATCGGGCAGGAGATCGGACAGCAGCCGGCGGCCTATCAGAGCCTGTCGTCGAGGTAACGGAGCGGGCTGGGGCGGGTCCCGTCACCGGGCGCCCGTCCCGCCTCCGGACGGCCGCAGCTGCCCGCCCAACTGGCCTGCCAGGGGCCCCGGTTCCCGAACGAAGACCTCGCCCGCATCATCACCCCACCCCGCACGAAATCCGCTTTCTCTCCCCTAAACGCCCTTCCTGTGGTGCAGTTTTGCGGGCCATTTGGTGAAGGGCTCGTGAGCGTGCAGACTGTCCGCCCATGAATGACTGGCTGGACGGGTCCCACGACATCAACCGTTACGGCGGTGAAGCGGAGGCGGCGCATGCCGTCACGGGGCAGATATGGCAGCACGCCCCGTACACGTACTCGCCGCAGCCGGTCGCCGCCAGACCGCTGCCCGGCCATCCGGGGGGCGAGGACCCGTATGCCGCGGCCGTCCCGGCCCAGCCCGACGCTCCTGCGGCCGACCCGGCGTTCCCGCCCGGCGGGGACGGCTCGTACGGAGGGCCCGGCCCGTACGGAGGGCCCGGCCCGTACGGAGGAGACGGCTCGTACGGTGGGCCGGTCTCACCCGGCACCCCCGGCGGACCCGGCAGTCCCGGCGGCCCCGTGCGCCGGAGCACCCGGCCCGCGGCCACCCGCCCCACCCGGCGCCGCCGGATCCTGCGGCTCTCGGGTGTCCTGATCGTTGTGACCCTGCTCACGTCCGTCGGCACCTACACGTGGGCCGACACCAAGCTCGAACGCGACGTCGACCTCGGCAAGCTCGCCGCCCGGCCGTCACTCGGCAAGGGCGCCAACTACCTGATCGTGGGCTCCGACAGTCGCCAGGGCCTCTCCGGAAAGCAGCTGAAGGACCTGCACACCGGCGGCTCGGCGGACGCGGGCCGCCGCACCGACTCGATGATCCTGCTGCACACCGGCGCCCACGGCACCACGATGATGAGCCTGCCGCGTGACTCCTGGGTGACCATCCCGCCGTACATCCGCCCGGAAACCGGCAAGCACTACGCCGCGTCGAAGGACAAGCTCAACGCGGCGTTCTCGCGCGGCGGTCCCGAACTGCTCGTACGGACCATCGAGCACAACACGGGCCTGCACATCGGGCATTACACGGAGATCGGCTTCGCGGGCTTCGTCGGCATCGTGGACGCGGTCGGCGGGGTGCCGATGTGCCTGGACAAGGCGGTCAAGGACAAGAAGTCCGGCGAAAACCTCACCAAGGGCTGCCATACGCTCGACGGCCGCGCCGCGCTCGCGTTCGTCCGCCAGCGCCACCAGGAGGCCCAGGGCGACCTCGGCCGCGGCCAGAACCAGCAGAAGTTCCTGGCCGCGCTCTCCCACAAGACGGCCACCCCCGGCATCCTGCTCAACCCGTCCAAGGTCTACCCCACGATGAACGCGGGCCTCGACACGCTCATCGTCGACAAGAACATGAGCCTGTGGAACCTCACCTCGCTCTTCGAAGCGATGAAGAGCGTCTCGTCCGGCAGCGGCACCCGCCTCCATGTCCCCGTCTCCAGCCTCGGTTTCCAGACCCCCAAGGGCAGCGCCGTGAAGTGGGACGCGCCGCGGGCGAAGAGGCTCTTCGCGGAACTGCACAACGATCAGCCGGTGACGGCCGGGTCGAAGGGCTAGACGTGCAGTGGCGTGCTGTGAGACGTGCTGTGAGGTGCTGTATCGGCACGCCGGTCATGCGTGACGCCCCCTAGGGTGACGGGAGTTGAGCCCGGCAGGGTGCCGGGCGAGGGGAGAGATGCGGTGACGGCGGCAGGCAGCGGGGCGCTGGGGCGGATCACGTCGTTCCTCGCGGCGGCGGGGGCGACCCGGGCCGCCTACATGGCGCTGCGGAAGCGGCCGCCGGGCGGCGCCGTCCGGTGGGAGCGCACGAACCATGCGGGCCGGACGGTGCAGTTGCATGCCGGACTTGCGACGGCCACCGGTACCGCGCTCGCCGCCGCCGGTGCCCCGGGTCTGTCCGCCCGGACCCGGGCCGCCACCGCGCTGGCGGTGCTGGCCGCCGGGGGCTGCGGGGTCTACGACGACATGTGCGGGGCCGGCGACCCCCGCCGCGGATTCCGGGCACACCTCTCGGCGCTTCGGGACGGCGAGGTCACCAGCGGCGCCGTGAAGCTGTTCGGGATCGGTGCCGCCGGGCTCGCGGCGGGCGCGCTGCTGAAGCCACGCCCGGCCGACAAGCTGCTGGCGGGCGTGGTGATCGCGGGCTCGGCCCATCTGGTCAACCTCCTCGACGTCCGGCCGGGACGCGCGGCCGGCGCGGTCCTGGCCCTCGGGGCGCCCGGGCTGCTGCGCCGTGGACCGGCGGGCCCGCTGTCCGCCGCGCCGCTGGGGGCCGTGGCGGCCGTCGCCGCCGACGACCTGGGGGAGCGCACGATGCTCGGGGACGCCGGCGCGCATGCCCTGGGTGCCGCGCTCGGCCTCGCCGTCGTCACGGGCAACGGCCGTCGTGGACTGGCCGCGCACGCCGCGGGGCTGATCGCCGTCGCGGCCGCGGGGGACCGCATCAGCCGCGCGGCCGCGGCGCTCTGAGGCCCGCCCGGGACGGCCGCGGTGGCCGGCCGGGGCGGGAGGCCGCCCTTCCGGGGGACGGGTACCTACGGGATCGCCGTCCGTACGAGGCATCCGTGCGGGGCATCCGTGCGGGGCATCCGTACGGTGTATGTGACGCATGTCCGGAGTGGCCGCGATGTCGTGGGTGTGGAGGTGCGATGTCAGGGGCGTAGCGGTGTGCTCCGCGGCCCGTCTCCCGTACGCCCGGATCAGGACAACCTCCGGACGCGCCCCGGCCAACGGCGCACGCGCCCCTCGGGGTGGTGGCAGGCGCACTCCGGAGAGTGGGCACGGCCTACGGACCGTTAACACGCGCGGGCGGTTTGTCGCCCATGTGGGTGATCTGGTGGGCGCTGGGGTGAGACTTCCCACCGGAACGGCGGGCCGACGGTGCCGAATTGACGCCGCCGGGCTGGCATCCTGGGCGCGTGCGCAACCCCGGGCGGACTCGCCGCGTCCGGCCCGTCCTCCGGGCGGGCGGACGGGCCGGCGATCGGTCGCGGGTCGCGCGCCGCAGCACCCGGCACCACCCACAGCACCCACCGCCATCGGACCCGGCCCGCCGGTACGGTCCGTCCCGCCCCGACCCAGGAGCCCCGTTCACGTGATCAGCACCCCGACCTCGGCGCACGGGCTGTCGCCGCTGCGCACGGTCCAGGTGCTGGGGCACGGCAGCGCCGGCAGCGCCGCGCATGTCCGCTCGCTGGCCGAAGGGCTGGTCGCGCGCGGGGTGCGGGTGACCGTCTGTGCCACGCCGGAGGCCGAGCAGGCCTACGACTTCGCGGGTGCGGGCGCCCGCTTCGTGCACGTCCCGCCGCGGATGGACCCGGCGAGCGTGGCCCTGCTGCGCAGCGCCTGCTGGGACGCCGATCTCGTCCATGCGCACGGCCTGCGGGCCGGGATGCGGGCCTCGATGGCGTTGCGCGGGCTGCGCGGCCCCCGGGGCGGCGGGCGGGTCCCCCTGGTCATCACCTGGCACACCAAGGCACACACCGAGGGCGCGCGGGCCGGGCTGGTGCATCTGATGGAGCGGCGGGTGGCGCGGGCCGCCGCCGTCGTCCTGGGCGCCTGCTCGGATCTGGTGGACCGGGCCCGCGAGCGGGGTGCGCGCGATGCCCGGCTGGCGCCGGTCGCCATTCCGGCGCCCCGGTCCGATGGTGCCCCGGCCGAGCCCGAGGACCAGGACCGGATGCGCCACAAGGAGCGGGCCGAGCTGGGCGCGGTGGACCGCCCGTTGCTGCTCGCGGTCGGCCGTCTCGACCCGAGCCAGGGCCATGACCTGCTGCTGGACGCGGCACACGCCTGGTGCTCGCTCGATCCGCAGCCGCTGGTCGCCATCGCGGGGGAGGGCGAGCAGCGGGCCGTGCTGCAGCGCCGGATCGACACCGAGCGGCTGCCCGTCCAGCTGCTCGGCCGCCGCGACGACGTCCCCGAACTCCTCGCCGCGGCGGACCTGGTGGTGCTGCCCAGCAGATGGGAGGCGCGCTCGCTGATCGCCCAGGAGGCGCTGCGCGCCGGGGTGCCGCTGGTCGCCACCGACACCGGCGGCACCCGCGAACTGGTCGGCCGGGCCGCGGAACTGGTCCCTTACGGGGATGCCGCCGCCCTGGCCCGTACGGTTCTCGGGCTGCTCGCCGACCCCGCACGGCGGGCGGCGCTCGCCGAGGCGGGCCGGGCCCAGGCGGCCGGCTGGCCCAGCGAGAACGACACCGTCGCCCAGGTCCTCAGCGTCTACGACGAGTTGGCCCAGCCGGTACAGCCGGTGTAGCCAGGGCCGGCGCCCCTGGCCCGGAGCGACCGGCTCGTCACCCCTTGTCCGTATGCCGTCTGGCGCGCAGGGCCAGCCGCAGCCCCAGCACCGTCTGCGGATCGTCCAGGTCCGTGCCCAGCAGCTGGGCGATGCGGGCCAGCCGGTCGTACAGCGTCTGCCGGTTCACCTTCAGATCGCGGGCGGTCTCGGCCTTGCGGCCCGCGCTGGCCAGATAGGCCTCCAGCGTCGGCAGCAGCGGCTGGCGGGCGCCCCGGTCGTGCGCGAGCAGCGGCCCGATGGCGCGCTCCACGAAGTCGGTGAGGACGCCCTGCTCGCCGTGTTCGCGCATCCGCCACAGCAGCAGCTCGATGTCCAGCCGGCGCGCGTCGTACCAGGGCGCCGCCGGCAGGCCCTGGGCCGCGGCCGCCGCCTGGGCCGCGTGCCGCAGCCCGGGGCCCGCGGCCGCCCAGTCGCCCGGTGTGCCGACGACGATCACCGGGCGGTGCGCGGCCGGCCGGTCCAGGCCGGCGCGGACGACCCCGGCGTGCAGCGCCTCGGCGATCCGGTCGGCGAGCACCGCACGGTCCTGGCCCGCGCGCAGCGCGACGAGCACCGGGACCCGGCTCTCCACGGGGCGTACGCCGAGGAGCACCGGCACTCCGGGCGCGGCGAGTTCCTCGCGCAGGGCCTGGGCGAGCAGCGCCCAGCTGCCGGGGGAGGGGAGGCCGGCCGGCAGCCGCATCACCACCGGGAGGACGGGTTCCGTACCGGGGCGGAAGCCCAGCAGGCGGGCCTGGGCGGGCGCCTCGGCCGCGGTGATCCGGCCCTCCGCCAGATCGGCGAGGAAGTCGCCGCGGCCCCGGGCGGCGAGCACCTCCTCCTGACGGGACTGGAGCATGACGACGGCGAGGAGATCGGCGGCGCGCTCGGCGGCGATGCGGTGCACCGGAGCCAGCGGGGTGTTGACGGGCAGCAGGACGAGACGGGCACGGACCGCGTCGGGGCCGTGGCCGCCGCCGGGGACGTCGATGCGTACGCCGGTGTCGCGCAGCCCCTCCCAGGCCAGCAGCGGATCGGCGTCCGCGGGGCCGTCGTCGCCCTCCGGCCCGGCCGCGTACAGCGGGCTGCCGTCGGGGGCCTCCAGACAGAGCGGGTTGCCGGTGAAGCCGGCCAGCAGCCGCAGCACCTCCGGTGCGCCGCCGCCGCGCAGCAGCACATCGGTGCAGCGCCGCAGGACCTCGTCGGCGCGCCGCAGCATCGCATAGTGGCTGTTGATGATCTCGGTGTGGATCGCCTCGGTGACCGTGACGTACGGGACCTCACGGTGCAGCTGGATCAGCGGCAGTCCGCAGTCCCGTGCGGCGTCGACCAGGGCGGCGGGCAGCGAGGCGAACCGGGAACCCAGCTCCACGACGAGTGCGGCGATCTCGCGGTCCGCGAGCTTACGGATGAAGGCGCGCTGCTCGGAGGGCCGGGCACCCAGCCCCAGGCCGGTGGTCAGCAGCAGCTCGCCGCCCTTGAGCAGCGAGGCGATGTGCGGGACCTCGCCCGCATGCACCCAGCGCACCGCACGGTCCAGCCGGTCCCCGCCGGCCAGCACCTCCGGCAGGCCGCGGCGCAGCGCGGGCAGCTCCAGCGCCCTGCGCACCGTGATCTCGGTCTCCATCTTCGCTTCCGGCCCCATGGCCAGGAACGGTACCCGCAGTCCGCTATCCGGAGGCGCTCGGTCCGGATCGGCGCGGGGGTGTGGTGGCGGGTCGCGGTGTCCCGGCCCGGCCGCGGGCGACGCCGTGGCCGAGGCTGTCCTGCCACCGGGCTCGCCGCGGCCGAGCCCCTCCCGCCGCCGCCCCCGCCCCTCACGTCGACTCCCGCACCACCAGCCGTGCCTCGGTGATGATCGGCGCCGGCGCCGCCGGGTCCGGCCCCTCCGCCGGGTCCGCCTGCTGCCGGTCCAGCAGCCGCAGCAGCAACTGGGCCATCAGTCGCCCCATCTCCTCCACGTCCTGCCGCACTGTCGTCAGCGGCGGATCCGCCCAGGCCGCCGGCTCCAGATCGTCGAAGCCCACCACCGCCACCTCGTCCGGCACCCGCCGCCCGTGCGCCCGCAGCGTGCGCAGCGCCCCGTTCGCCATCAGATCGGAGCAGGCGAAGACGGCGTCCAGGTCCGGTGCGGCCCGAAGGAGTTCGGCCATCGCCCGCTCGCCGCCGTGCGCGGTGAACCCCCCGTCCGCGATCAGCCGTGGATCCGGCTCCGCCGGGCCCAGCGCGTCGCGGTAGCCGTCGAGACGGTCCACCGCCGAGGCCTGGTCCAGGGGTCCGGTGATCACCGCGATCCGGCGCCGGCCACGGCCGAGGAGATGGCGTACGGCCTGGCGGGCGCCGCCGCGGTTGTCGGTGTCGACGTACAGCGGCGGCGGTGTGCGGCCGGCGCCCGCCCAGTCGGGCCGGCCGCCGTAGACGGTGGGCAGTCCGGCGCGCTCGGCGAGGGCGGGCAGCGGGTCGTCGCGGTGCAGGGAGAACATCAGCGCCCCGTCGACGTGCCCGGCCGACAGCCAGCGGCCGATGCGGTCGTAGTCGGCGCGGCCCTCGACGAACATCAGCAGAAGCTGGGTGTCGGCACGGGCCAGCGCCCGGCTGATGCCGCGGAGTTGGCGTCCGAAGAACGGATCGCTGAAGACCCGGCTCTCCGGCTCGGCGATGATCACGGCGACCGCTCCGGTGCGGCGGGTGACCAGCGAGCGGGCCGCGCTGTTCGGTACGTAGCCCAGCTCGGCCACCGCCCGGTGCACCCGCTCCTGGACCGCGGGCCGTACCCCGGCGCCGCCGTTGATCACGCGGGACGCCGTGGCGCGGGAGACCCCGGCGAGCGCCGCGACCGCCTCCAGCGTCGGTCGGGGGCCGTTCGGCTGAGACCTCATCCAACTCCTTTTATCACGCGGTGACTTGACGAGTGGCGGTCGGGTCGGCAGGGTTCACTGCGCGGGAGGTGAGAGCGCTCTCACCCGGGCTCTCACGCGGGGCTCGCACGCTGCACCATGCCCGGCCGCCGAGTGGCGGGCACCGGCCACGGAACTCCCCCTGCGCTCCCGCCCCACGGAACTCCTCACCACCCCCACTGCACCGAGGAGAGAATGTCATGAGCATGCATATCCGCCCAGGAGTGGTCTCATGATCACCCGTCGCCGTCTGCTCGGCGGGCTCACCGCCGGCGCCGCCGCCACCCTCGGCCTCGCCCGGGCCGGCCGGGCCCTCGGCGCCCCCGCCAGGACCGGCGCATCCGGCCGGTCCGCCCCGTCCGCCGCAAGCATCCCCCTGCACCTCGTCAACCGTTCCGGCGCCTTCGCCAACTCCTCGGTGTGGGTCTACCTCGTCGGCAACGACGGCACCCGGCAGGTGCATGTGACCCCGGACGGCGAACTCCGGCCCGTCGCCCTGGCCGACAACGGGCCGGACGGTTTCACCGACTACGCCATCCCGCTCGCCGCGAGCGGCACCACGACCCTCCGGCTCCCCCCGATGTCCGGCCGGATCTACACCGCGCTGGGCGGCAAGCTGAAGTTCAAGGCGGTCCAGGACGGCAACGGCAAGGCCGCCCTCGCCTACCCGGCGGGCTGGGTCTCCGGCGACCCCAACTACGGCGTCGTGCACGACTGCGCCGAGTTCACCTTCCACGCCGGCGGGATGTACTGCAACACCACCATGGTCGACATGTTCAGCGTCCCGCTCGCCATCACGCTCACCGGCGCCCGGCAGCAGACCACCGGCACGCTCAAGGACGGCGGCCGCGCCGCGGTCTTCTCCGCGGTCCGACAGGCCGAGGGCTTCGAACGGCTGGTGATCGACGACAAGCGCGTCATCGCCCCCGGACACGGCCTGGACAGCGGCCTGTTCGCCGGCGACCACCTCGCCCCGGCCATCGACGAGGCCTGGTCCGCCTACGAGAACAAGGACCTGACCGTCACCACCGACGCCGGCACCTTCACCGGCCGGACCCGCGGCGGCACCCTCACCTTCACCGGCCCCCGCACGGTCTCCTTCGGCAAGCCGTCCACCCGCGACGTCCTGTTCTGCGACGGCACCCTGGCCGCCCCCAACGACGGGGTCCTCGGCCCGGTCGCCGCCGTCCTGGGCGCCGCCCTCAACCGCTCCACCCTCGCCGGACACGCGAGCCAGCCCACCACCGACCCGGCCGCCTTCTACCGGCAGCGGCTGACCAACCACTACGCCAAGGCCATGCACGCCGCGACCCGCGACGGCAAGGCCTACGGCTTCGCCTTCGACGACGTCGCCGGCTTCGCCTCCTACATAGAGGACCCCGCCCCGACGGAGATCACCCTCACCCTGACCCCCTTCTGACAAGGAGAGCGTGCCACCCGAAAACCGAGTGACACCACAGAACTCCGGGCGGTTAGCCCCGCCGAAGGGCGGGGCTAACCGCCGTACGCCCCGCTCGCCGTCAGCCGCAGCGCCGTGTCGATCAGCGGGACATGGCTGAACGCCTGCGGGAAGTTGCCCACCTGCCGCTTGGCCTTGGGGTCCCACTCCTCCGCCAGCAGGCCCAGGTCGTTGCGGAGCGAGAGCAGCTTCTCGAAGAGCTTGCGGGCCTCGTCCACCCGGCCGATCATCGCGAGGTCGTCGGCGAGCCAGAACGAGCACGCGAGGAAGGCGCCTTCCTCTCCCTCCAGGCCGTCCACCCCGAGATCGTCCGCACCGGACGTCGGGTAGCGCAGCACGAAGCCGTCCTCGGTGGACAGCTCCCGCTGGATCGCCTCGATGGTGCCGATGACGCGCTTGTCGTCCGGCGGCAGAAAGCCCATCTGCGGGATCAGCAGCAGCGAGGCGTCCAGCTCCTGCGAGCCGTAGGACTGGGTGAAGGTGTTGCGTTCCTTGTCGTAGCCCTTCTCGCAGACGTCCCGGTGGATGGTCTCGCGCAGGTCCTTCCAGCGCTCCAGCGGTCCGTCGACGTCCCCGGACTCGATCAGCTTGACCGTACGGTCGACCGCGACCCAGGTCATGACCTTGGAGTGCACGAAGTGCCGGCGCGGGCCGCGGACCTCCCAGATGCCCTCGTCCGGCTCGTCCCAGTGCTTCTCCACCCACTGGATCAGCTTGAGCTGGAGCAGCGAGGCGTAGTCGTTGCGGGCCAGGCCCGTCATGTGCGCCAGGTGCAGCGCCTCGGTGACCTCGCCGTAGACATCGAGCTGGAGCTGTCCGGCGGCGCCGTTGCCGACCCGCACCGGACGGGAATTCTCGTACCCCGGAAGCCAGTGCAGCTCGTTCTCGCCCAACTCCCGCTCACCGGCGATGCCGTACATGATCTGCAGGTTCTCCGGATCGCCGGCCACCGCCCGCAGCAGCCACTCCCGCCAGGCCCGCGCCTCTTCGCGGTAGCCGGTGCGCAGCAGGGAGGACAGGGTGATCGCCGCGTCCCGCAGCCAGGTGAAGCGGTAGTCCCAGTTGCGCACGCCGCCCACGCACTCCGGCAGCGAGGTCGTCGGCGCCGCCACGATCCCGCCGGTCGGCGCGTACGTCAGCGCCTTGAGCGTGATCAGCGAGCGCACCACCGCATCCCGGTAAGGACCGTGATACGTACAGTGCTCGACCCACTCGCGCCAGAACTCCTCGGTGGCCTCCAGCGACCCCTCCGGGTCCGCCACGGCCGGCGGCTCCTTGTGCGAGGGCTCCCAGCTGATCGTGAACGCGATCCGCTCACCGGGCGCGACGGTGAAGTCGGAGAACGTGGTCAGGTCCTTGCCGTAGGTCTCCGCCGCGGTGTCCAGCCACACCGAATCGGGGCCCGCGACCGCGACGGTACGGCTGTCCACCTTGTGCACCCACGGCACGACCCAGCCGTAGGAGAAGCGCATCCGCAGTTCGGAGCGCATCGGGACGCGGCCGCTGACCCCCTCCACGATGCGGATCAGCTGCGGAGCGCCATCGCGCGGCGGCATGAAGTCGATCACCCGGACCGTGCCGCGCGGGGTGTCCCACTCCGATTCCAGGACCAGCGAATCGCCCCGGTAGCGCCGGCGGTCGGCGGGCGCCGGCCGACCGCCGGGCCCGTTGACCGGGCCCATCCGCCAGAAACCGTGCTCCTCCGTACCCAGCAGCCCGGCAAAGACCGCCGGCGAGTCGAAGCGGGGCAGGCACAGCCAGTCCACCGTGCCGTCCCGGCACACTAGAGCGGCGGTTTGCATATCGCCGATAAGTGCGTAGTCCTCGATGCGCCCGGCCACGTGCGTCTCCCGTCGAACTGGAGTCACGCCCCCCATGGGACGTTGTGATTGTCCGTCCTGCCCATGAAACGTCGCCGAGCAGCGGGACCGGAAATCGGGCTGGGGCACCGCCCAGCGGTAGCTGGGGGAGGGTGGTGCCTTCCCGGACGGCTCGTAGCGAGTGTCCGAGCAGGATACGACGCACCCCGGTGCTCCGCGCGACCCTCGCGACGAGAGAAGTGGTCCGAACGGGTGGCCTCCGTCACGTGCCGGAGGCAGCACGGCCGCCCGCGCGGGGTTTCCGCCTCCGGCCGGGCACGACCATGCCCGGTCGCTGATAGCCTGGTACCCCGTGGACCGGTGGGACGCCCAGGACGTCACGGCAGTGGTGAAGGCACCCCCGAACCGCAGCGAGGGCACCCCTGAAACCCCAGGCCGGCGCCGCCTCGCACCTCTCCACCTCGCGACCACGGGAGCCCCCTCTTGGCCATGCCGCCCAAATCCTCGACGACCAAGCACCTCTTCGTCACCGGGGGCGTCGCCTCCTCGCTGGGCAAGGGGCTCACCGCCTCCAGCCTGGGTGCTCTCCTGAAGGCGCGCGGCCTGCGGGTCACGATGCAGAAGCTCGACCCGTATCTGAACGTCGACCCGGGAACGATGAACCCGTTCCAGCACGGTGAGGTCTTCGTCACCAATGACGGCGCCGAGACCGACCTGGACATCGGCCACTACGAGCGGTTCCTCGACGTCGACCTCGACGGCTCCGCGAACGTCACCACCGGCCAGGTCTACAGCACCGTGATCGCCAAGGAGCGGCGCGGCGAGTACCTCGGTGACACCGTGCAGGTCATCCCGCACATCACCAACGAGATCAAGCACCGCATCCGGCGGATGGCGACCGAGGACGTCGACGTCGTCATCACCGAGGTCGGCGGCACCGTCGGCGACATCGAGTCGCTGCCGTTCCTGGAGACCGTCCGCCAGGTCCGCCACGAGGTCGGCCGGGACAACGTCTTCGTCGTGCACATCTCGCTGCTCCCCTACATCGGTCCGTCCGGTGAGCTGAAGACCAAGCCGACCCAGCACTCGGTCGCGGCGCTGCGCAACATCGGTATCCAGCCCGACGCGATCGTGCTGCGCGCCGACCGCGAGGTCCCCACCGCGATCAAGCGCAAGATCTCGCTGATGTGCGACGTCGACGAGGCCGCGGTCGTGGCCGCGATCGACGCCCCGTCGATCTACGACATCCCCAAGGTGCTGCACACCGAGGGCCTGGACGCCTATGTCGTACGGAAGCTGGACCTCCCGTTCCGCGATGTGAACTGGACCCAGTGGGAGGACCTGCTCGACCGCGTCCACAACCCCGACCACGAGGTCAGGGTCGCGCTGGTCGGCAAGTACATCGACCTGCCGGACGCCTATCTCTCGGTCACCGAGGCGCTGCGGGCCGGCGGCTTCGCGAACAAGGCCCGGGTGAAGGTGAAGTGGGTCACCTCCGACGACTGCAAGACCCCGGCCGGCGCCGCCGAGCAGCTCGCGGACTGTGACGCGGTCTGCATCCCCGGCGGCTTCGGCGACCGCGGTGTGGACGGCAAGGTCGGCGCGATCACCTACGCCCGGGAGAACAAGCTCCCGCTGCTCGGCCTGTGCCTCGGCCTGCAGTGCGTGGTCATCGAGGCGGCCCGTAACCTCGCCGGCATCGAGGGCGCGAACTCCACCGAGTTCGACCCGGCCGCGGCCGACCCGGTCATCTCCACGATGGCCGAGCAGATGGACATCGTCGCAGGTGAGGGCGATATGGGCGGCACGATGCGGCTGGGCATGTACCCGGCCAAGCTCGCCGAGGGCTCGATCGTCCGCGAGGTCTACGACGACCAGCCCTACGTCGAGGAGCGCCACCGCCACCGCTACGAGGTCAACAACGCCTACCGCGGTGAGCTGGAGAAGAAGGCCGGGCTGCAGTTCTCCGGCACCTCCCCGGACAACAAGCTCGTCGAGTACGTCGAGTACCCGCGCGAGGTGCACCCCTACCTCGTCGCCACCCAGGCGCACCCCGAGCTGCGCTCCCGCCCGACCCGCCCGCACCCGCTCTTCGCCGGGCTGGTGAAGGCCGCGGTCGCGCGCAAGACGGGTGCCGCGAAGTAGCCGCGCGCCGACGGATACGGTTGCCGGGGTACGGCCTCGTTCTTCGAGGCCGTACCCCGGTTTCTGCGTGATAGAGGCACCTACAGGAGGACGCGCCATGGCGATCAAGGACACCCCCGAGGAGTGGACGGTCACCGCGACCACGACGCCGTTCACCGGAAACAAGACCAGCGTGCGCACCGACCAGGTCGTCATGCCGGACGGGTCCACCGTCTCGCGCGACTACCAGGTCCACCCCGGTTCCGTGGCCGTCGTCGCGCTCGACGACGCGGGCCGGGTGCTGGTGCTGCGCCAGTACCGCCACCCCGTACGCCAGAAGCTGTGGGAGATCCCCGCCGGGCTGCTCGACGTCCCCGGCGAGAACCCGCTGCACGCCGCGCAGCGCGAGCTGTACGAGGAGGCGCACGTCAAGGCCGCGGACTGGCGGGTGCTGACCGACGTCTACACCACGCCCGGCGGCTGCGACGAGGCCGTGCGGATCTTCCTCGCCCGCGAGCTGTCCGAGGCGGAGGGGGAGCGGTTCGAGGTCTCCGAGGAGGAGGCCGACATGGAGCTGGCGCGGGTCCCGCAGGAGGAGCTGGTGCGCGGGGCGCTCGCCGGTGAGCTGCACAACAACTGCCTCGTCGTCGGCGTGCTCGCGCTCACCGCGGCCCAGAGCGGCCCCGGCCTGGACGCGCTCCGGCCGGCCGACGCGCCGTGGCCGGCCCGCCCCTTCGAGGCCTGAGCCGCCGGGACGCCGGCGCCGCACCACAGGTCTGTCGGATGATCCGCCGATCCGATCGGGTGACTCAACCGCCCTGCTCCGCACCGGACGTGACGGGCCGTGAACTACGCTCGACGGCGTGCCGTCCGCGCCCCAGCGGCGGACTCGTACGCGCAGGTGGACGGGAGCGTGACCGGTGACGGACCAGGCGGTGGGCGGGGGACCCCTCCTGCCGGAGACGGGGGAGGCGCCCGCCGCGACGGCAGCCGGCAGGCCGGCCCCGCGGTCCCGCCCGGACGGAGGCGCCCACCACCCGGCCGTCCCCGCGCCCGCCCCTGTGCACTTCGCCGGGCGCCGCCGTGAGCTCAAGGAGCTGCACGCCGATATCGCCCGCGCCGGCCTGGACACCCTCTCCGGCCGCAAGGGCGCCCGCAGCCGGGTGCTGCTGATCGCCGGCCGCCCCGGATCCGGCCGTACGGCCCTGGCCGAGGAGCTGCTGCGCGAGCTGGCCGGCGAGCACCCCGACGGGGTGCTGCGGGCCACGCTGACCGGACCGGGCGGCGAACCGGCCGACACCGGCCGTACCGCACGTGAGCTGCTGGCCGCCCTGGGTGCCGGTGCCCCGCCGGGCGCCGCCGAGGACGAGCTGACCGAGCAGCTGCGCGGGGCGCTCGCCGGGCGCCGTGCCCTGCTCTTCCTGGACGACGCCCCCGGCGCGGAACAGGTCGAACCGCTGCTCCCGGATGCCCCGGACTGCCTGGTCGTGGTGGTCTCCCAGGGGCCGCTGACCGGAATCCCGGACGTCCGGCCGTGCACCCTGGGCGGGCTGGACAGCGCGGCCGGCGTCGAGATCCTCACCCGCTACGCCGGACCGACCCGGATCACCGTCGACCCCCGGACCGCCGACAGCGTCGCGGAGGAGTGCGGCGGCCAGCCCGCCGCGCTGGTGCTGGCCGGTGCCTGGCTCGCCGCCCGCCCGATGTCCTCGGTCGCCGATCTGTGCCAGGCGCTGCACGCCGTCCCGCTGCCCGAGGACCTGCCCACCGGCGCCCGCCCGCTGTTCCGCGCCTTCCGGCTCGCCCATGACGCGCTGCCGGCGCCCGCCGCCCGGATACTGCGGCTGCTCACCCTGGCGCCGGCCGGCCTCGTGGACGCCCACATCGCCTCCGCGCTGGCCGGCTGCTCGGTGGCCGCGGCCGCCACGACACTGGACGACTTCGCCGCGCTCGGCCTGCTGCGGCCGCTCGCCGCAGCGGACGACGGGGTGGCGGGCGCCGGTACGCCCGACGCCGCCGCGCACCCCCGCTACCGCTTGCCCGGCTGCCTCGATCCGCTGGTGCGCGCCCTGCTCCGGGAGCACGAGCGCCCGGCGGAGCTCGAACTCGCCCGCGCCCGGATGCTGGAGCGGACCGTACGGCTGCTGCAGTCCTGCCGTGCGATGGGCGAGCCGGCCGACTCACCCGCCCGGCAGAAGGTCGCCGGTCTGCCGCGCTCGCTGCGCTTCACCTCGAAGGGCACGGCCGCGCACTGGCTGCGCAGCCGTCGGGTGGCGCTCCTCGACGCCGCCGCCATCGCCGTCGCGGACGGTGAACTCGACACCCTGGACCGGCGGTTGATGGCCGCGCTGACCCGCACGCTGCTCGTGCACCAGGGCCCCGAGGCCGCCGCGCCGGACCTCTACGCGCTGCACGGGCTCGTCCTCCAGGTCGCCGAACGGCGGGGGCTGGCCCGCGAGCGGGCCGCCGCGCTGCTCAACCTCGCCGACCTGGACGGCCGGGCGGGCCGCAGCGCGCAGGCGCTCACCCGTTACCGGGGCGCGCTGGAGGCGGCCCGCTCGGTGCCGGACCCGGTGGCCACCGGCCGGGCGCTGGAGTCCCTGGGCGGGACGTACACCGAGCTGGGCGACTGGCAGCGGGCCGCCGACTGGTACGGCCGGGCGCTGGAGCTGCGGCTGGCCCGCGGCGAGGGCGCCGACGCGGCGCGGCTGTACGGCCGGATCGGCAGCGCACACACCTACGCGGGCCGATGGGGCGAGGCGCTCACCTCGTGGCGGGCGGCCGCCAGGACGTACCGCCGGCTCGGTGAGGTGTCCGGGCAGGCGCGGGCGACCGGTGAGATGGCCCGGGTGCAGGAGTACGCGGGACGGCCCGAGGAGGCCCTGCGGACCTGCCTCGAAGCCCTCGACGTCGCCCGTAAGGCGGGCGACGGACGGCTGGAGGCGGCCCTGCAGCTGCGGATCGCGGACACCCTCGATCGGCTCGGCGATCCCGCGGCGGCACGGCTCCATCGTTCCGTGGGAGAGCGACTCCTCGACGATTACCCCGAGTGACCTACGAAATCGGTAGTGCTACTCCGAAAGATTATTGCTTTGCAAGGCTAGACAAGAAGAGCTCCTTCAATAGACTGGCGGGGCCGCGTTCGGCGCGGTCAGTTCCGTCATGCAGCGCATGAGGGGATAATTCCTCCTGCACCCTCTCTTTCAAGGACCGTGATCGACGTGAAGGTCGGCATCCCCCGCGAGGTCAAGAACAACGAGTTCCGCGTGGCCATCACGCCCGCCGGAGTCAACGAACTCGTCCGCCACGGCCACCAGGTCGTCATCGAGAAGGACGCCGGTCTCGGGTCGTCCATCACGAACGAGGAGTACGTCGCCGCCGGCGCCAGCATCCTCGACACCGCCGATGAGGTCTGGGGCGCCGCCGACCTGCTGCTGAAGGTCAAGGAGCCGATTGCGGAGGAGTACCACCGGCTCCGCAAGGACCAGACGCTCTTCACCTACCTGCACCTCGCCGCGTCCAAGGAGTGCACGGACGCGCTGCTGGAGTCCGGCACCACCGCCATCGCCTACGAGACCGTCGAGACGGCCGGCCGCCAGCTGCCGCTGCTGGCCCCGATGTCCGAGGTCGCGGGCCGTATCGCCCCGCAGGTCGGTGCCTACCACCTGATGCGCCAGGCCGGCGGCCGCGGTGTGCTGCCCGGTGGCGTCCCCGGTGTCCACGCGGGCAAGGCCGTCATCATCGGCGGTGGCGTCTCCGGCTGGAACGCGCTGCAGATCGCCGTGGGCCTCGGCTTCCACGTCACCCTGCTCGACAAGGACATCAACAAGCTCCGCGAGGCCGACAAGATCTTCGGCACCAAGGTGCAGACGATCGTCTCCAACGCCTACGAGCTGGAGAAGGCCGTCGTCGACGCCGACCTCGTCGTCGGTGCCGTCCTGATCCCCGGCGCCAAGGCCCCCAAGCTGGTCACCAACGAGCTCGTCGCGAAGATGAAGCCCGGAAGTGTTCTTGTCGACATCGCGATCGACCAGGGCGGCTGCTTCGAGGACTCCCGTCCCACCACGCACGCCGAGCCGACCTTCCCGGTCCACAACTCGGTCTTCTACTGCGTCGCCAACATGCCCGGCGCGGTGCCGAACACCTCCACCCACGCGCTCACCAACGCCACGCTGCCCTACATCGTGGAGCTGGCGAACCGCGGCTGGGTCGAGGCGCTGCGCCGTGACCCGGCGCTGGCCAAGGGCCTGAACGCGCACGACGGCAAGGTGGTTTACCAGCCCGTCGCCGAGGCCCACGGCCTGGAGCACATCGAGCTGCGCACGCTCCTCGGCTGAGGCGTCAACGACACGCGTCAACGCTGAGCATCCGGCCGGGTCCTGTCCACAGGGCCCGGCCGGTCGCATGTCCGAGCAGCGGAATCATGTGTTCCGGAACGCGTACCCTCAACTCGCCGCGAACGTAACCCTTTAACCGATTCGCGCACCCCCAAAACATCGGTGCGATACCGCCTGCGCCCTTGACATCGGGGGGTCCGGTTACCGACACATCGTGCCGGGTCCGGTGGATTGTGTTGCTGCGGACGCCCGACACGCCATAGAGTCGCCAACCGTCGGCATGGTGCCACGCTGACCTATCGATAAAGTTTCCTGGTCACATCCAAGGAGGTAAGACGACTTGTGAATGAGTCGACATTTTCTCCCGGAGGTGGTCAACCAGGAGTGGTTGCACGGGGCCAGGGTCCCTCGGGGCGCGAGGCTGTCGGCTCCGTTGCGGGCCACACCCACGCAGCCCACCAGAGCATTTCCACGACAGCCCACCAGAGCATGGACGGCCATCACGTGAACGCCATGGCCGGCGACCGGGGCAGTGGAGAACCCGCCCGTCTCGCCGACTACGACGACCTGCCCCAGGGGCACTTCTACGATCCGGACGCGGAGTACGAGCCGGACCCCGAATACGCCGCGACGCTCGCGCCGGACGCCGCGCGACAGCGCCGCGAACGCGTCGGCCCGACCGGACGCCCGCTTCCCTATTTCCCCATTCCCGGACCGCTGTCGGACCACGGCCCGGCCAAAATCATCGCGATGTGCAACCAGAAGGGCGGGGTCGGCAAGACCACCTCGACCATCAACCTGGGTGCCGCACTCGCCGAATACGGACGACGGGTGCTGCTCGTCGACTTCGACCCGCAGGGTGCCCTGTCGGTCGGACTCGGCGTCAACCCGATGGAGCTCGACCTGACGGTCTACAACCTGCTCATGGAGCGGGGGATGTCGGCCGACGAGGTGCTCCTGAAGACCGCGGTCCCCAACATGGACCTGCTGCCCAGCAATATCGATTTGTCAGCGGCAGAGGTGCAGTTGGTCAGCGAGGTCGCGCGTGAGTCGACCCTGCAGCGTGCGCTGAAGCCGCTGCTGGCCGACTACGACTACATCGTCATCGACTGCCAGCCCTCCCTCGGCCTGCTCACCGTCAACGCGCTGACGGCGGCTCACAAGGTCATCGTGCCGCTGGAGTGCGAGTTCTTCGCGCTGCGCGGTGTCGCGCTGCTCACCGAGACGATCGAGAAGGTCCAGGAGCGGCTCAACCCCGAGCTGGAGCTGGACGGCATCCTGGCGACGATGTACGACTCGCGCACCGTGCACAGCCGCGAGGTCCTGGCCCGCGTCGTCGAGGCGTTCGACGATCACGTCTACCACACCGTCATCGGTCGTACGGTCCGCTTCCCCGAGACCACCGTCGCGGGCGAGCCGATCACCACCTACGCCTCCAACTCCGTCGGCGCCGCCGCCTATCGCCAGCTCGCCAGGGAGGTGCTCGCCCGGTGTCACGCCGAGTGAGTCTGCCGGGAGCCGACGAACTGTTCCGTACCACCGGGGGAGGGGGGCTGCAGCCCTCCAGCCCCCGTCGGCAGGCGAACGGCTCGGCGGCGCCCGGCGAGGCGCCCCGGGTGCCCGCACCGGCCGGCGAACCCGATCCGGCGGCGGACGGGCCGGAGGCGGCCACCGCGGTCCGCACCCGTCGGCCCGGAACCGGGGCTGACACCCCGGCAGCCACCGCCGGCGACGGCGGACCGGCCACCCCGCCGCGGGTTCCCGCCGTCGGCTCCCCGGCCGAGCACACCGGCCGTGAGGCGGACGGCGAGGCGGCCAAGTCCCACCGGAGCCAGGCGGGCCAGGCCGGCCAGGCCGGTTCCGACGCGGCGGCCGCGGCCGCGCAGCAGGCCGGCGGTCAGGGCCGGCGGCGCGGTGGCCGCGGTGCCAACCGCCGCCCCAGCGGCCGCGAACGGCACGACGAGAAGATCACCGTCTATGTCTCCGCCGAGGAGCTCATGGACCTCGAACATGCCCGGCTGGTGCTGCGCGGTGAGCACGGCCTCGCCGTCGACCGCGGCCGGATCGTCCGCGAGGCGGTCGCCGTCGTCCTGGCCGACCTGGAGTCGCGCGGCGACGCCAGCATCTTGGTGCGGCGGCTGCGCGGGCGTTAGGGCGGAGACGGGATAGCCTGCCTCCTCGGCGGGGTGTCCCGCCCGTGACCAGCCCGTCGCCCCCGGCACGGGACCACAGCAGCATGGACCGCGATGCCGACGACCCACGACGATGCCCCCAGGCCCCGCGCCCGCAGACCTCTCGGGCGCGGGGCGGCCGAGGCAGCCGCGGACTCGGTGGCGCCACAGCCGCCCGAGACGCCCGAGACGCCGGAGGAGTCCGGGGCCGTCGGGGCGCCGGGGCAGCCCCCGGCAGGGGACCCGGCGGCCGGGTCCGGGGCACACGACGCGGCGGACGAGCCCCAGGCACTCGACCCGGCGGACGGGCCCGAGGCCGTTGACGTGCCGCAGCCGGCGGCCGTTCCGGGGGAGGAGTCCCCGGAGACCGATGCCGCCGTGGCCGCGCCCCCAGAGGGCGACGGCGGCGGCGAGGGCACCTTCACCCTCCGGCTGGACAACTTCGAGGGCCCCTTCGACCTCCTGCTCCAGCTGATCTCCAAGCACAAACTGGACGTCACCGAGGTCGCCCTGTCGAAGGTCACCGACGACTTCATGGCGCACATCCGCGCCATGGGACCGGACTGGGACCTGGACCAGACCACCGAGTTCCTGGTCGTCGCGGCGACCCTGCTGGACCTGAAGGCGGCCCGGCTGCTGCCCGCGGCCGAAGTGGAGGACGAGGCGGACCTCGCGCTCCTGGAGGCCCGTGACCTGCTCTTCGCCCGGCTTCTGCAGTACCGCGCCTACAAGCGGATCGCGGACATCTTCAGCGGCCGGCTGGCGGACGAGAGCCGGCGGTATCCCCGTACGGTCGGGCTGGAGCCGCACCTCGCCGAGCTGCTGCCCGAGGTCGTCATCAGCATCGGCGCGGAGGGCTTCGCCAGGCTCGCGGTGAAGGCGATGCAGCCCAAGGCCAGACCGCAGGTCTACGTCGACCACATCCACGCGCCGTTGGTCAGCGTGCGCGAGCAGGCCGAGGTGGTGATGGCGTGGCTGCGCGAGGCGGGCGAGGCCAGCTTCGCGAAGCTGGTCGCCGACGCCCCGGACACCCTCACCGTCGTGGCGCGCTTCCTGGCCCTGCTGGAGCTCTACCGGGAGCGGGTGGTGGCCCTGGAGCAGGAGGAGGCCCTGGGCGAGCTGACGGTCCGCTGGACGGGCGCCGAGGGGGCCGCGCCCCAGGTCACGGATGAGTTCGACCGGGAGCCGGGGCCGCAGGCCGCCGGGGAGGAGCCCGCGGAGCAGGCGGAGGAGGAGCAGGCATGAGCGGTGTGGCCGGTGGTGAGGCGTACGACGTCACGGAGGCCGGGGCAGGCACGCGGTCCGGGGCCGGCGGCGGCGCCGGGGAGCGGACCGGGGCGCCGGCCGGGGCACTGGGCGTCGACGGGCTGGAGCTGAAGCCCGCGCTGGAGGCCGTCCTCATGGTCGTCGACGAGCCCGCGACCGAGGAGCACCTGGCCAGAGTGCTGCAGCGGCCCCGCCGCGCGGTCGCGCTGGCGCTGCGCGAGCTGTCCGACGACTACACCCGCCAGGGCCGCGGATTCGATCTGCGGCTGGTGGCCGGCGGCTGGCGCTTCTACTCCCGCGCCGCGTACGCGGACGCGGTGGAGAGCTTCGTCCTGGACGGCCAGCAGGCCCGGCTCACCCAGGCCGCATTGGAGACTCTGGCCGTGGTCGCGTACCGTCAGCCGGTCAGCCGTTCCCGTGTCTCGGCCGTACGCGGCGTGAACTGTGACGGTGTGATGCGCACGCTCCTCCAGCGCGGCCTGGTGGAGGAGGCGGGGACGGAACCTGAAACAGGTGCGATCCTGTACAGGACGACGAATTACTTTCTGGAGCGGATGGGCCTGCGCGGCCTGGACGAGCTCCCTGAGCTGGCACCGTTCCTCCCGGAGGCGGACGCGGTCGAGGGCGACTCCCCGGAAGGTATCCCGTCGTTCGACGTAGACGACAGCGGCGACTCTCAGACGGATCATTGATGCGAAGCAGCGGCAGGAACAGCAGGGACAGCGGGCGCGGCAACTCCCGCGGCGCGGGTGGGGGCACCTCCCAGCCGAAGGCTGGGGGAAAGAGGGACGACAAGCAGCAGCGCGCGGGCCGCCCTCGTCCCGAGGAGCGCCGCTACGACGTGGGCGGATCCGGCGGCACCGGTGGTCCCGGCGGCGGCTCCTCGGGCCGCAAGGACGAGCGTGCGGGCGGCGGAGCCAAGAGCGGAGGCGCCAAGAGCGGCGGCAGCCGGGGCGCGGCGGCCCGCGGCGGCGCCAAGGGCGGCCCCCGTACCGGCGCCGCGTCCAAGGGGGCACGGCCGGGCGCCAAGGGTGGTCCGCAGCGCGGCCGGGGCCAGGCGCCCGCGCGGCCCCGTGAGTACGACGCCCAGGTGGAGGAGCGCAACCGCGCCCGCCACAACAAGCCGCAGGTCAAGACCCCCAAGACCTTCGGTGACCAGGAGGGCGAGCGGCTGCAGAAGGTGCTGGCCAGGGCCGGCATGGGCTCGCGCCGGGCGTGCGAGGAGCTGATCGACCAGGCGCGGGTCGAGGTCAACGGCCGGATCGTCATGGAGCAGGGCGTCCGGGTCGACCCGGAGAAGGACGAGATCAAGGTCGACGGCCTGACGGTCGCCACCCAGTCGTACCTCTTCTTCGCGCTGAACAAGCCGGCCGGCGTCGTCTCCACGATGGAGGACCCGGACGGCCGCCAGTGCCTGGGCGACTACGTCACCAACCGCGAGACGCGGCTGTTCCACGTCGGCCGGCTGGACACCGAGACCGAGGGCATCATCCTGCTCACCAACCACGGCGAGCTGGCCCACCGCCTGACGCACCCGCGCTACGGCGTCAAGAAGACCTACCTGGCCGCGATCCAGGGCCCGCTCCCGCGCGACCTGGGCAAGCAGCTCAAGGACGGCATCCAGCTGGAGGACGGGTACGCCCGCGCCGACCACTTCCGGGTCGTGGAGAACACCGGCAAGAACTACCTCGTCGAGGTGAGCCTCCACGAGGGCCGCAAGCACATCGTGCGCCGCATGCTGGCCGAGGCCGGCTTCCCGGTCGACAAGCTGGTACGGACGGCCTTCGGCCCGATCGCACTGGGCGACCAGAAGTCGGGCTGGCTGCGCCGGATGACCAACACGGAGGTCGGCATGCTGATGCGTGAGGTTGAGCTTTAGCTTTTGCTTCCCACGTTGTCGGCTTACCCGCCGTGGGTGTTGCTCGCCGTTTGTCGCCCGCTGCGCGGTGCGCGCGCCGTTGCGCCCCTCCGCTGCGCTTTGCCTCGGCCCACGTTGTCGGCTTTCCCGCCGTGGTTGTTGCTCGCCGTTGCGCCTGCGGCGGGCGGCGCGTTGTCGGGTGCGGTGACGGGCCTCCGGGGCAGGGGTGTGGGACTGCTTCGCTTTACGTCCCACACCCCTGCCCCTCCGGCCCGTCCCCTCCCGTTGGAGGGGTGGGAAGTAGGCCGGTGGGGGTGGACGTGGCTGGTCGGGTGCGTCTTATGGGTCGTACAGAAACGGCCGAAACGGCCGTCGGTGGCCCGCCCCCACGCACCTTCACTCACTCCACTCACGGGAGGGGACGGGCCGGAGGGGCCTGTTGTGTGGACGTAAAGCGAAGCAGTCCACACAACAGGTCCCGGAGGTCCGTCACCGCACCCGACACCCACCCAGCCCGCCGCAGGCGCAACGGCGAGAAGACCCACGGCGGGCCAGCCGACAACGTGCGGGCGCGCCGCAAAGCGCAACGGCGAGCAACAACCACGGCGGGAAAGACAAAAACGTGGGAAGTCAGCCAAGCGCAGAGCCCCGGCGGGCCCGAAAGAGGAAGTCCGCCACCCGGCCGTGGTCCGGCTCGGCCGGCAAGGGGGAGCCGGACACCGCCGCCTCGGCCTCCTCGGAGAGTCGCGCCATCCGGCGCTCCACCGTGGGCCAGGGCACCTCACCGCGCCGGACCGCCAGCAACGCCTCCCGGTTCGGGCCGACATCCAGGGTGAGCACGCCGGTGCGGAGCAGATCACGCGAGCTGGCCAGCAGCCGCAGCAGGTGCATGGCGTGCTTCCAGCGGGGCGTGCCGTGCTGCCGGACCTCGGCTCGCAGCTGTTTGAGCTGGCCGGTGGCGTAGCCCGCGAAGGTGCGGTGGGCCTGGCGGGACAGGAACGCCTCCCGCAGGGTGAGCAGCTCCCGCCCGATGGGGTCGATGCGCTCCACCAAGGGGGAGTGCAGACACTCCAGGACGGTGGGGTTCGCGCGCAGCCCCAGCTGACAGAACCGTTCCAGCTCCCAGGAGAACTCCTCCTCGCGCGGTCCCTCCACATGGGTGGGCGGCTTCTCGAAGCCCCAGAAGAGCGGGGTGGGGGCGAGATAGACCCCGCGGCGGTCGGTGTCACTGGTCTCCGTGGCCAGTCCGAAGGCGCGCGAGCCCATCACGCATGCGTACACGGTGTGCTCGGCGACCAGCGAGTGACCTGCGGCGGCTTCCGACATGGCGGAGATTGTCGCTGGTGGGAGGGCGAATGTCACCCGTTTTGCCGGCCGATCGGGAACGGGGGACGGCTTGTTCACGGTCGGTGCGCGGAAGATCGCCGCCTGCACGGGCGCGGGCCGGCCCGTTTCCCTGTCCGGCCGCCGGACACGGAATGTCGGTGCGGCTGGTTACGCTGATCTGGACGCGCGCAGGTGCGTGCGGCCGGACGCAGGGGAGCAGTGACGTGGCGGTACGAGCGGTCCGCGGGGCCGTCCAGCTGGAGCGGGACGACGCGGAGCACATGCAGGAGCAGGTCGGCGAGCTGCTCACCGCCATCCTGGAGCGCAACGACCTGGTCGCGGACGACCTCATCAGCGTGTGGTTCACCGCCACCCCCGATCTGCGCAGCGACTTCCCGGCCGCCGCCGCCCGCGCCCTGGGCATCACAGACGTACCGCTGATCTGCGCCCAGGAGCTGGACATCGCCGGCGCTATGGAGCGCGTGGTGCGGGTGCTCGCCCACGTCGAGACCGGGCTGTCCAAGGCCGGGATCGCCCACGTCTACCTCGGCGCGGCCGGGGCGTTGCGGAAGGACATCGCGCAGTGAGGACCGCACTCGTCATCGGAACGGGCCTGATCGGCACCTCGGCCGCGCTCGCGCTGCACGCACGGGGCGTGCAGGTGTTCCTGGAGGACCACGACCAGGCCCAGGCCCTCACCGCCGCCGCACTCGGCGCGGGCACCGCCGAGGCACCCGCCGAACCGGTCGATCTGGCCATCGTGGCCGTCCCGCCTGCCCATGTCGCCACGGCACTGGCGGACGCGATGCGCCGCGGCGTGGCCCGCGCGTACCTCGACGTCGCCAGCGTCAAGGGCGGCCCGCGCCGTGAGCTGGAGGCGATGGGCTGCGACCTGTCCGGTTACCTCGGCACCCATCCGATGGCCGGCAAGGAGCGCTCCGGCCCGCTGGCCGCCACCGCCGACCTCTTCGAAGGCCGCCCCTGGGTGCTCACCCCCACCCGCGACGGCAACACCGAGGTGCTCAACCTCGCCCTGGAGCTGGTCGCGCTGTGCCGGGCCGTCCCGGTCGTGATGGAGGCGGACGCGCACGACCGCGCCGTCGCCCTGGTCTCGCACACCCCGCAGCTGCTCTCCAGCCTCGTCGCCGCCCGGCTCAAGAGCGCCGACGAGACCGCCGTGCGCCTGTGCGGCCAGGGCATCCGGGATGTGACACGGATCGCGGCCTCCGACCCGGAGATGTGGATCGACATCCTGTCCGCCAACCCGGGCCCGGTCGCCGACGTGCTGTCCGAGATCGCCGCCGACCTCGACGAGACCGTGCGGTCGCTGCGTGCCCTGGAGTCCGCCGACGAGGAGAAGCGCGGCGGCGGCGCCCTCGGCATCGAGGACGTGCTCCGCCGTGGCAACGCCGGCCGGGACCGGGTGCCCGGCAAGCACGGCGCCGCCCCGGCCACCTACGAGATCGTCGCCGTCTACATCGGCGACCAGCCCGGTGAGCTGGCCCGGATTTTCGCCGACGCCGGCCGGGCCGGGGTCAACATCGAGGACGTCCGCATCGAGCACGCCACCGGCCAGCAGGCGGGCTTCATCCAGCTCATGGTCGAGCCGCAGGCCGTGCCGGGGCTGACCGCGGAGCTGCGGGAGCGGGGCTGGTCCATCCGGCAGTGACACCGTGGACGGGGCGGTGCGGGTGAGCCAGTAACCTTGTCCGAGGCCCTTATGGCCCTTGGACCCCCGCCCCGTGTACAAGAAAGGTGTTCGTCACCGTGGAAACCGCCGCTCGGACCGCCCCGGCAGCAGTGATTGTCGCCATCGACGGCCCCGCAGGCACGGGCAAGTCCAGCACGTCCAAGGCCGTCGCCGGCAAGCTCGGCCTCGGCTACCTCGACACCGGCGCCCAGTACCGCGCGATCACCTGGTGGATGCTGAACAACGGCATCGACGTCAATGACGCGACCGCGGTGGCCGACGCCGCCGCCAAGCCCGTGATCGTCTCCGGCACCGACCCGGCCGCCCCGACCATCACGGTCGACGGCCTGGACGCCGCGGGCCCGATCCGCACCCAGGAGGTCACCGCCGCGGTCAGCGCCGTCAGCGCGGTCCCCGAGGTGCGGGCCCTGATCACCGACCTGCAGCGCTCCATCGCCGCCGAGGCGCCGAACGGCATCGTCGTCGAGGGCCGGGACATCGGCATCACGGTCCTGCCCGACGCCGACCTCAAGGTCTTCCTGACCGCCTCCCCCGAGGCGCGGGCGGCCCGCCGCAGCGGCGAGCTCAAGGGCAAGGACCCCCAGCAGGCCACCGACCTGGCCGCCACCCGCGAGGCCCTGATCAAGCGGGACGCCGCCGACTCCGGCCGGAAGACCTCCCCGCTGGCCAAGGCGGACGACGCGGTCGAGGTGGACACCACCGAGCTGACCCTGGAGCAGGTCATCGAGTGCGTGGTCACCCTCATCGAGGGCGCCGGCGCCGAGAAGGCGGGGCGGGTCGCCCGGTGACCGACAGCGGCAGGGCGCCGAGCGCGGCCGGCGCCGCGGTCGGCCGGCGGATCGGCATCGGCCTGATGTACGGGCTGTGGCGGCCGCGGGTGCTGGGTGCCTGGCGGGTGCCGTCCACCGGACCGGCGATCCTCGCCGTCAACCACTCGCACGGCATCGACGGCCCGATGCTGATGGGCACCGCGCCGCGGCCGGTGCACTTCCTGATCAAGAAGGAAGCCTTCGTCGGCCCGCTGGACCCGTTCCTGCGGGGCATCGGGCAGCTGAAGGTGGACCGCAGCACCGCCGACCGCAAGGCGATCACCGACGCGCTCGGCGTACTGGAGGACGGCGGGGTGCTGGGGATCTTCCCGGAAGGCACCCGCGGCGAGGGCGACTTCGCCTCCCTGCGGGCCGGCCTGGCGTACTTCGCGGTGCGCTCCGGCGCCCCGGTCGTGCCGGTGGCGGTGCTCGGCAGCACGGACCGGCACAGCCGGCTGACCTCCGCCGTCCCGCCGCTGCGCGCCCGCGTCGACGTCGTCTTCGGCGACGCCTTCGAGGCGGGCGACGGGAGCGGCCGCCGCACCCGCAAGGCGCTCGACGAGGCGACCGTACGGATCCAGGAGCGGCTGACCGCCCACCTGGACCGGGCCCGGCGCCTGACCGGGCGCTGAACCACACTTGAGTAGTGGGCCGCGCACGAGCGGCCCACCGACCACGATGATGAACGAGGAACGGACTTCATGAACGACCAGATCCCTACCGGCGACGAGCACGGTGCGCTTGGCGACGCCGAGTACGCGGAGTTCATGGAGCTCGCCGCGGAGGAGGGCTTCGACCTGGAGGAGGTCGAGGGCGACATCGCCGCGGCCGGCCACGGTCCGCTGCCCGTCCTCGCCGTCATCGGCCGCCCCAACGTCGGCAAGTCGACGCTGGTGAACCGCATCATCGGCCGCCGTGAGGCGGTCGTCGAGGACAAGCCGGGCGTCACCCGCGACCGCGTCACCTACGAGGCCGACTGGAACGGCCGCCGGTTCAAGGTCGTCGACACCGGCGGCTGGGAGCAGGACGTCCTCGGCATCGACGCCTCCGTGGCGATGCAGGCCGAGTTCGCCATCGAGGCCGCGGACGCGGTGGTCTTCGTCGTCGACGCCAAGGTCGGCGCGACCGACACCGACGAGGCCGTCGTCAAGCTGCTGCGCCGGGCCGGCAAGCCCGTGGTCCTGGTCGCCAACAAGGTTGACGGCCCGTCGGGCGAAGCCGACGCCGCCATGCTGTGGTCGCTCGGCCTCGGCGAGCCGCACCCGGTCTCCGCCCTCCACGGCCGGGGCACCGGCGACATGCTCGACGCCGCTCTGGACGCCCTGCCCGAGGCGCCCGCGCAGACCTTCGGCACCGCCCTCGGCGGCCCCCGCCGGATCGCGCTGATCGGCCGGCCGAACGTCGGCAAGTCGTCGCTGCTGAACAAGGTCGCCGGCGAGGAGCGGGTGGTCGTCAACGAGCTGGCCGGCACCACCCGTGACCCGGTCGACGAGATGATCGAACTCGGCGGCAAGACCTGGAAGTTCGTGGACACCGCCGGTATCCGCCGCCGGGTGCACCTCCAGGAAGGCGCCGACTACTACGCCTCGCTGCGCACCGCTGCGGCCGTCGAGAAGGCCGAGGTCGCCGTCGTCCTGATCGACGCGTCCGAATCCATCAGCGTCCAGGACCAGCGCATCATCACGATGGCCGTCGAGGCCGGCCGCGCCCTGGTCATCGCCTACAACAAGTGGGACACCCTCGACGAGGAGCGCCGCTTCTACCTGGAGCGGGAGATCGAGCGGGACCTGGTGCAGATCCCGTGGGCGATGCGGGTGAACGTCTCCGCGCGCACCGGCCGCCACATGGAGAAGCTGGTCCCGGCGATCGAGACCGCGCTGGCCGGCTGGGAGACCCGGATCCCCACCGGGCGGCTGAACGCCTTCCTCGGTGAGATCGTCGCCTCGCACCCGCACCCGATTCGCGGCGGCAAGCAGCCGCGCATCCTCTTCGGCACCCAGGCGGGCACCAAGCCGCCGCGCTTCGTCCTCTTCGCCTCCGGCTTCCTGGAGGCCGGCTACCGCCGCTTCATCGAGCGCCGGCTGCGCGAGGAGTTCGGCTTCGACGGGACGCCGGTCCACATCTCCGTGCGGGTGCGCGAGAAGCGCGGCAAGAAGAAGTAGCGGCGGTCCCCTCCGGGCCGCGCGGGCGGATCAGTGTCCGTGCGGCCGGTGGTCCCGCCGCGCCGGCGGCAGCGCCGGGGCATGGCCCCGCGGGTGGTACGGCGGCCGGCTCACGACCTCCCAGTGGCCCGTGGGCGCCGTACGGCTCCAGTCCCCGGCGCCGCGCAGCACCTCCGGGGTCTCCGGCTCGTCCGTACGGTCCCCGGGCAGCGCCCGGAAGGAGCGGCGGTACTCGGCGTACAGCGCGTCATAGATCGGGGTGGCCGAGCCGTGCTCCGCGGTGTGCGTCGTCCCGTGTTCGTACGACGGGCGCATGCCGGGGATCGGGTGGGTGTAGGCGTGGGAGGAGGGGTCGTATGCGTGCACGTATGTGCCAACGACCCTGATGGCCGCGGGATGCGGCTTTCGCGCGGAAATGGCTGATCGCGAGGGCAAGACCGTCCGGAATGGCGGTCCTGCCCCCGCGATCGGGTGTCCAGGGCGTGTCCGCAAAGTCCCGTCGTCCGCCCGTAGAGCCAGGCGGGACGTTGCGGACACGCCCCAGGGACGGTCAGGTGCCGGCCAGCGGCATCTCCGCGGCGACCAGGGCGCCCTTCGACGCGGCGTTCTCCAGCGCCTGCCGCATGAGGTCCTCGCGCGGCTGGTGGCCGATGGTGCCGGACGGTGCGGCGTACATCACCACCGACTGCGCCTTGTTGGCCGCGGCGCGCCAGCCGTCGGAGACGGCCAGCGGCTGGTGGGCCTGCCACCAGGCGGCCTGGTTGCCGGCGCTGCCCGGCTGGAGGACGGCGTGCAGCTTGCCCATGGCCAGCAGTGCGGACCAGCCCGGGTTCGGGCCGGGGAGCTGGTTCACGTCCGTCACCGGGTGGAAGCCCTGCTCCAGGAGCAGCGGGAGGAAGTCGTCGTCCGGGCCGGTCGAGCCGGGACGGGCGATCGGGCCGTCCGGCTCGACCACCAGGGCCGGGCGCAGATCGTCCTCGATCAGCACCAGGCCGCAGGTGATCCCGAGGGTGGCCTGGCGCGGGGTGGTGGGGACCGGGGCGGCCGGCGCGGGCCCCGATCCGGGCGTACGGGCGGCGGCGTCCTCTCCGGTGATGGAGCGCACGGCTCCCTGGAGCTGCTCCTCCGACACCGGGACGACCTGGGAGGGGATGCACGTGGCATGGGCGAACGCGAGTACCGCGGTCTCCTCGCCCACGAACAGGACGGTGCTGGTGCGCTCCTGGTCGCTGTCTCCGGGGGTCCGGCAGGAGGTGCAGTCATAGCTGCCGGGGGCGTCGCCACCGGCCAGCAGGCGGTCGGCTTCTTCGTCGCCGATCTCGGCGCGAACGTCGTCACTGACGTCGAGCATGCGCGGCACGGGTGGCTCCTCGATCTCTGTGCGTCTGCCGGGTGGTCTCCCGGCTCGTACAAGGACAACGGGTGACCTGCGGCAGGGGTCACGCGAGGGCGGGAACAGAATCGAACCAATCGCCGCACAGGGGGATTCAACGGAAAGCCGCCCCGCAAGCGGTCACATAGCGCCAGCTCTTGCGCAGAACCTGGCGCAGTCGGCGGCGTCGCGTACACCGGACCGGGTGGGAACGGGCCGGTGAGGGCGTGCCGCGCTGGCCAACGGCGGACGGCTGCTTACCGTCACCGGCTATGTCGGACAACTCTTCGTCGCCACGGCGCTTCGCGGGATCCGTCGGACTGCTCACCTCGGCGGCCGCCGCCCTGGTCCTGTGTCTGCCCGGTGGTGCCGCCGCCGACGGGCCGGACGGCAACGGCACGGGCGGCAGCGGCGGCAAGGGCGCGTACGCCTGCGCCGAGGACCAGTGGCCGTGGGGCTGCCTCGCGGAGTGCGAGAGCAGCGGCGACTGGCACATCAACACGGGCAACACCTTCTACGGAGGACTGCAGTTCTGGCAGCCCACCTGGGAGGCGTTCGGCGGCCTGGAGTTCGCCCCGCGGGCGGATCTCGCCACCCGTGACGAGCAGATCGAGATCGCCAAGAGGGTGCAGGCCGCGCAGGGCTGGGGGGCCTGGCCGGAGTGCGCCCGACGCTACGGGCTGATCGAGGAGGGCAGTCGGACCCATGTCGTACGTCCCGGGGAGACACTCGGCAAGATCGCCCGCAAGTACCGGGTGAAGGGCGGCTGGCAGGCGCTCCACGAGGCCAACCGGACGGTCCTGGGGGACAACCCGAACCGGCTGACGGTCGGCACCAGGCTGCGGCTTCCCTAGGGACCCGTCGGGGACCCGTCGGGGACCGCCGGGCAGCGGGGGTGTCTCCCCTAGGGGGCGGAGCGCATTCAGAGGCACGGGGTTCCATGAAGCCGTTACCGATGTCCTAACTCTTTCGGAACAACTTGGCGTGTCCGCCCAACCCGGAACCTCCTTTCATCGTCCTTCCGTTCAGCAGGGGGATACGTCGCGCCATCAGGAGGGGAGTGCGACGTGACCCACGGGGAGACCAGCTAGGACCGGAAGACCAGGGGACACGGGGACGGATGCACATTTCATTCCTGATTCACAATGCGTACGGGATAGGGGGGACGATCCGCACGACGTTCAACTTGGCCCGCACGCTCGCCGAGCAGCACGACGTCGAGATCGTGTCCGTCCTGCGCCACCGCGACGCGCCGGTCTTCGACCTCGGCCCCCGTGTCGCGCTGCGGCATCTCGTGGACATCAGGGAGAACGGCCCCCACTACGAGGGCGCGGATCCCGCGCACGCCCGCCCGGCCAGGGTCTTCCCCGCCGCCGAGGTCCGCTACCGCCAGTACAGCGAGCTCACCGACCGCCGGATCGCCCAGCATCTGCGCCGCACCGAGGCCGATGTCCTGGTCGGCACCCGGCCCGGACTCAATGTGCACATCGCCAAGCAGGCGCGCCGCGGCCCGGTCCGCATGGGCCAGGAGCACCTCACCCTCGACACCCATCAGCCGGCGCTCAAGCTGGCACTGCGCAGCGCCTATCCGCGCCTCGACGCGGTCACCACCGTCACCGAGGCCGACGCCCGTTCCTACCGCCGGACGCTGCGGCTGCCCGGTGTGCGCATCGAGGCGGTGCCCAACAGCGTGCCGGCGCCCGCCGTTGCGGCCGCCGACGGCAGCGGCAAGTGGGTCGTCGCGGCCGGCCGGCTCACCCGCGTCAAGCGCTATGACGTCCTCATCCGCGCCTTCGCCCAGGTCGTCGCCGCGCGTCCCGACTGGCGGCTGCGGATATACGGCGGCGGCACGGAGAAGGCCGCGCTGCGCGCGCTGATCGACGAACTCGGCCTGTACAACCACGTCTTCCTGATGGGCCCGGCCAACCCCCTGGAGTCCGAGTGGGCCAAGGGCTCGATCGCGGCCGTGTCCTCCAGCCTGGAGTCCTTCGGGATGACGATCGTCGAGGCGATGCGCTGCGGGCTCCCGGTCGTCGCCACGAACTGCCCGCACGGCCCCGGCGAGATCATCGCCGACGGGGTGGACGGCAAGCTGGTGCCGGTCGGCAATCCGCAGGCGCTGGCCGGCTCACTGCTCACGCTCATCAACGACGACGACGCCCGCATCCGGATGGGCGGCGCCGCGCTGGCCTCGTCCGCCCGCTTCGACCCCGCCATGGTCGCCGGGCGCTACGAGGCACTCTTCGGGGAGCTGCTCGCCCGCCGCCGGGGAAGCCGGCTGCACTGCGGTCTGCATCGCGCCCGGGGAGCCCTGCTCGGCGGCGCATACGCCACCAAGGATGCGGCCCGCGCCGCGCTGAGAGGGGTGCGGACGGTATGACCGCGTCGAGCCAGCTGACCGCGACCGGACCGAACACGAAGGAGTCCTCCGCCATCGATCAGGAACCTGAGGTGCCGGCCAGACCGGGGCCCGACGGCACCGAACCGCTGCGGGAGCGGGGCGCCACCACGGCGCCGGCGGAGCTGCGGGCCGACTGCATCGCGGACTCCGCAGGCGGTCTCACCTTCGATCTGAACGTCCCTCAGGACACCCACGTCACCTGGAGCGCGGCGCTGGTGCTGCGGCTGCGCGGCGGCGACGGCGCGGACGACGAGGTACGGCTGCCGCTCGGGCCGAACGGCGCCGGCCGGCTGCGCGCCGTGCTGCCCAGCACCGTCGCGCTCGCCGAGGGCCGCTGGAACGCCTACGCCGACCTCGGCGACGGCGAGGACCCCCGGCGCCTGCTGCCGGGCATCAACGATCTGCGGTCGCTGGTGGACCGCCGGCCGCTGGCGGGCATCGGCCGGCTCGGGGTGCGCATCCCGTACGCGACCAAGTTCGGCAATCTCGCGCTGCGCAGCTGGCTGCGCGGCCCGCACGCCGAGGCCGGCGACATCCTTGTCACGCCCGACGGCATGACGGTCTCCGGGCGGCTCTACGGCGCCGCGCCGGCGGCCGGCGCCCGCGCGGAGGCCTGGCTGCGCCGCACCGCCGCGTCCGCGGAGGCCCCCGCGGTGACGGTCACCGTCCCGCTGACCGTCGAGGGAGCGGAGTTCAGCTTCACGCTGCCCTACGCGGAGCCGGCCGGGCACTGGGAGGACGGCAGCGAGCCGTGGGACCTGTGGCTGCGGCTGACGGAGGGCGCCCGGCCGGTGCGGATCGCCCGCCTCCTGGACGACGTCGCCGACAAGAAGCAGGTCTTCACCTACCCCGTGATGCCGGTGCGGACGGCCGCGGGGCACCTCAGGGTCGGCCCGTATTACACGCTCGACAACGATCTGGCCCTACGGGTCGCGGGACCGGCCGGGAGCTGACGGGGAGCGGGCCGCGCGGTCCGGGGCGCACCGCGGACCGCAGCTGTCCGCAAAGGCTGCGAGACTCGGGCCATGTTGGAGACCTCGGCACGTCTGCTCCGCCTGCTCTCCCTGCTGCAGTCCCACCGGGAGTGGACCGGCGCGGAGCTCGCCGGCCGGCTCGATGTCACCGCGCGCACGGTGCGCCGGGACATCGACCGGCTGCGCGAGCTCGGCTACCCGGTCCACTCCGCCCCCGGGACGGCCGGCGGCTACCGCCTCGGCGCCGGCGCCGAACTCCCGCCGCTGCTGCTGGACGACGACGAGGCGGTGGCCGTCGCGGTCGGGCTGCGCACCGCCGCGGCCGGCGGGGTCGAGGGCATCGAGGAGACCTCCGTACGGGCGCTGGCGAAGCTGGAGCAGGTGCTGCCGCACCGGCTGCAACGCCGGGTCGGTGCGCTGAACGCCTTCACCGTGCCGATGCTCGGCGCGGGCGGCCCCCGGGTGGACCCGAACACCCTCACCGAGCTCGCGCACGCCTGCCGCGACTGCCACCGGCTGCGCTTCGACTACACCACCCATGACGGCACGCTCTCCCGCCGCACCGTGGAACCGCACCGCCTGGTCTGCGCCCAGCGCCGCTGGTACCTCGTCGCCTGGGACGTGGACCGCGCGGACTGGCGCACCTACCGCGCCGACCGCATCACCCCCACCCCGCCGCACGGGCCCCGCTTCACGCCCCGCACCCCGCCGGCCGAGGACCTCGCCGCGTACGTCTCCCACGGCATCTCCACCCGTGCCTACGCGCAGCAGGCCACCGTGCTGGTGCACGCCTCGCGGGAGCAGGCCGCGGAACGCATCGGCCCGGCCGCCGGGACGCTCGAAGCCGTCGACGCCCAGCGCTGCCTGCTGCACACCGGGGCGCACAGCCTCGACGTGCTGGTGGTGCACCTCGTGATGACCGGCTTCGACTTCGAGGTCCGTGAGCCGCCGGAACTGCTCGACCGCATACGGGAGATCAGGGACCGGCTGTCCCGGGCACTGGCAGTGCCACCGGCTGCTGCCCCACCTCCGGGTGGTGCAGATCGAACGCGGGGGACTCGGAGCGGATCCTCGGGAGCGTCGTGAAGTTGTGCCGCGGCGGCGGCGAGGAGGTCGCCCACTCCAGGGAGCGGCCGAAGCCCCAGGGGTCGTCCACCGTGACCTTGGCGCCGTAGCGCGTGGTCTTCCAGACGTTGTAGAGGAAGGGCAGGGTGGACAGCCCGAGCAGGAAGGAGCCGATGGTGGAGAGGGTGTTGAGGGCCGTGAAGCCGTCGGCGGCCAGATAGTCGGCGTAGCGCCGCGGCATGCCCTCCACCCCCAGCCAGTGCTGGACGAGGAAGGTGGTGTGGAAGCCGACGAACAGCGTCCAGAAGTGGATCTTCCCGAGGCGTTCGTCGAGCATTTTGCCGGTGAATTTCGGCCACCAGAAGTAGAAGCCCGCGTACGTCGCGAAGACCACCGTCCCGAAGACGACGTAGTGGAAGTGGCCGACGACGAAGTACGAGTCGGTGACGTGGAAGTCCAGCGGCGGCGCGGCGAGGATGACGCCGGTCAGCCCGCCGAACAGAAAGCTCACCAGGAACCCGATCGACCACAGCATCGGCGTCTCGAAGGACACCGAGCCGTGCCACATGGTGCCGATCCAGTTGAAGAACTTCACCCCGGTCGGCGCCGCGATCAGGAACGACATGAGGGAGAAGAACGGCAGCAGCACCGCGCCGGTCACGAACATGTGGTGCGCCCAGACCATCACCGACAGGGCCGTGATGGCCATCGTCGCGCCGATCAGCATGACGTACCCGAAGATCGGCTTGCGGGAGAAGACCGGGATGATCTCCGTGATGATGCCGAAGAACGGCAGCGCGATGATGTAGACCTCGGGATGGCCGAAGAACCAGAACAGGTGCTGCCACAGCAACGCGCCGCCCCACTGCGCCTCGAACACCACCGAGCCGAACTGCCGGTCCGCCTCCAGCACCAGCAGCGCGGCCGCCAGCACCGGGAACGCCATCAGCACCAGGATCGAGGTGAAGAGGATGTTCCAGGTGAACACCGGCATCCGGAACATCGTCATGCCGGGCGCCCGCAGCGTGATCACCGTGGTGATGAAGTTGACCGCGCCGAGGATGGTGCCGAAGCCGGCCAGCGCCAGCCCCATGATCCACATGTCGGGGCCGGCGCCGGGGGAGCGGGTCAGCGAGTTCAGCGGCGCGTAGGCGGTCCAGCCGAAGCTCGGGCCGCCGTCCGGGGTGAGGAAGCTGCCCAGCACGATCAGGCCGCCGAAGAGGAAGAACCAGTACGAGAGCATGTTCAGCCGGGGGAAGGCCACATCCGGGGAGCCGATCTGCAGCGGCATGATCTCGTTGGCGAAGCCGGCGAAGGCGGGGGTGGCGAACAGCAGCAGCATGATCGTGCCGTGCATGGTCACCGCCTGGTTGAACTGCTCGGGGCCGATGATCTGCAGCCCGGGCCGCGCCAGTTCGGCCCGCATCACCAGCGCCAGCACCCCGCCCACCAGGAAGAACCCGAACGACGTGATCAGGTAGAGGTGCCCGATCTTCTTGTGGTCGGTGGTCGTCAGCCAGTCGACCAGCACCGCCCCGCGCGACCGCGCCCCAGGAGGCCGGAGGTCCGCCCGGCCGGTGTCCGTAACCATCCGCTGCACCTCGTTCGTCGAAGGTGTACTGGGGCCCGGGACATGATCCCCGCGGCCGCGGCGCAGTGCGAGAGGGCGCTCCGGGCCGTTCCGGTGGGATCCGGCGGACCCGGTCCGGCGGGGGCCGGCGCGCCCGGTGGCCCGTCGGCCGGGCGGACGGGGCGGGGCCGGGAAGTGCGCGGGCCCGGCAATCGGGGCGATGTGCGGGAAATGTGTGTGGAGTGTGTCTCGTTGGTCAATTTCCGGACGGCCGATAAACGGTGCCGAGTAATGGAAATCCGGCACTGCCGGGGGAATGTTTTCGGGCAGCGCGCCGCGCGGTCCCGAGCCGTTGTGCCCCTTTTGTATTCGATCAAGGTGGAATTTCGGCCGCCAAAAAATTCCACCCGGTTGCGCGGTCACGCGGCGCGTACGGGTGACGGAGTCCGGCGAACGCAGCAACGCATGCTGTGACACAAGTGTGACGAAGGACGGACCGGACGGTCATCGGTGTGTGGCAGGCCGGACTTCCACGGGCCGCCGCGGGCGCATACGGTGGCGTCATGGCTGATCTACCGAACCTGCCGGACAACCCTCAGGACGACGTCGAGGCGTACGTCGGCCTCGCGCGGGAGAGCGCCGAGGAGCAGGCCAGAGCGCGTGGCTGGACCACCGTCCGCTCGCTGCCCCCGGGCGCGATCATCACCATGGAGTACCTCTCCGGCCGCCTCAACTTCGAGGTCAAGGACGGCACGGTGCACCGCTGCTGGCAGGGCTGAGCGCCGCACGGACGACGAAGGCCCCGGCCGCTTCCTCGGGAGCGGCCGGGGCCTTCGTCGCGGGGTGGCGGGTGTGCGTACCGGCCCCGCGGTCCGTGGGCGGTCAGCCGCTCCCGTTGCGGCCGCGCCCGGAGGTCGGGCTCAGCGGCGTGGTGCGGGGCATCCGGTCCGCGTGCGGCGGGCGCCGGCTGCCCGCCGGGGTGACCGGAGAGCGCTCCGAGCGGATGGTGTACGGCCGCGCCGGGTGGTGCGGCCAGCCGTCCGGAGAGTGGCCGGTGGAGCGGCCGCCCGTGCCGGCGGGGACCGTCTCGCGTACGAGCACCTCGCCGTCGGGCGCGATGCGCTGCCGGGACACCCCGGGAGCCAGCGAGCCGACCGGCAGCGGGCCGCGCAGCGAATCGGGGCGCAGCCGCAGCCACAGCCGCAGCAGGATGCCCATGAGGCGGTCCTCGAACCAGGTGACGCCGGGCTCCAGCCAGGGCATCGCCAGCAGCACCAGCAGCCCCGCGGCCCAGCCGAGCAGGACATCGCTGACCCAGTGCGTGCCGAGGTAGACGGTGGTCATCCCGACGCCCAGCGCGCCGAGCGCGGCGATCACCGACAGCGTGCGGCGACGCAGCGAGGTGGTGGCGAGGTAGGCCAGTACGCCCCAGGTGACCACGGCGTTCGCGGTGTGACCCGAGGGGAATATGTCGCCGCCCAGCGACATCTCGTTGGCGCCGACCACGGTCGCGTAGTGCGGGCCGAGCCGGCCCATGCCGAGCTTGGCGGCGCCCACGGTGATGTTCAGCAGCAGCAGTGAGGCGCCGAGCACCAGCAGCGGGTGGAGGTTGCGCTGCTGCCAGCAGCGCCAGCCCAGCCAGGCCGCCACCGCCACCGCGGTCGGCCCGCGCTGCCCCAGCACAACGAAGTAGTCGAGGAAGGCATGGATCTCAGGCCACTGCTTGTACGGCCTGAAGAACATGACTTGCCAGTCGAACGTGACCAGCCATGAAGTGGCCAGCACACCGACCACGATCGCGAGATACACCGCCAGCGTGCCCCAGAACAGCCACAGGCGGGTCCGGGTCATGCGCGGTGGTTGGGCGCGATCGGTCGGGCGCTCCTCCATCTGGTCGAGCTTGTCATCGGTACGCACTCAATCGACGTTACCGCGTGTGATGTAGGTGCTTGGTCAAACTGTGCGCTTTGTAATGACGATGTGATGTGGAATGAGTCTCAAACCGGGCTTCGACGAAGGGATTTGCAAGGGAATTCCTGGCGATTTTCCATCGCTTCCCGTCATCCGCGTGTCGGCGCCCCGAGCGCCTTATCTGCTTTTCTCTGGACGGAGTTTATCCGGCCTTTGCCGCCAGGCCGCGTAACGTTTCCCCGCGGGGTGCTCACGGAGCGGAACCATCCGCTCACGGCGGGCCCGAACCGTTCAGCCAGAGCGCCCCGTAGACCGCGGAGCCCGCCGCCAGCACCCCGATGGCCAGCCACGACCACACCGGCCGCCGACGGGCGAGCGCCATGGCCGGCGGCAGCAGCAGCGGATAGGCGGGCATCATCAGCCGCGGCTTGGACCCGAAGTAGCCCTTGGCGGTCAGGGCGAGCAGCAGCACCGTCCCGCAGTAGACCGCCAGCGGCAGCGGCTGGCCCTGCCGTACACCGTGCACATACAGCCAGATCAGCAGCCCGACTCCGAGGAGCAGCCCGAGCCCGGCCGCGACGGTGGGCCCCGACAGCTGCTGCCAGATGAACCGGCCGAACGCGAGGCCCCCGTCGAAGCCGTTCCCCCAGCCTCCCTGGACGTCCAGATACCCGGTGAACGAGCCCTGCCGCGCGCCCACCCACAGGTAGTAGCCGCACCAGCCGAGCGGTGCCAGCAGCACACCGGGCAGCATTCCCGGGTGCGCACGGAGCGCCGCGCGCAGCCGGACGCCGCCGCTCCGCTCCCGCCACAGCGTCACCGCCGCGGTGAGCAGCACCGCCGTGACCACCGCCGCACCCACCGGGCGGGTCAGCCCGGCCAGCGACGCCAAGACCCCTGCCGCCACCCAGCGTTCGGTCAGCACGGCGTAGACGCCCCAGGCCGCGAGCGCGGTGAACAGCGACTCCGAGTACGCCATCGACTGCACGATCCCGACCGGCAGCGCGGCCCACAGCCCGGCCAGCGCGATCCCGGCCCGCGGCCCGTACAGCCGCTCACCGGTCGCGTACAGCGCCCAGGCCGCGCCCGCCGACGCCAGCCAGGCCACCGCCATCCCGGCGTCGGCGGGCGAGAGCGGCAACAGCGCCGACAGTCCGCGCTCCAGCCACGGCAGCAGCGGGAAGAACGCCAGGTTGGAGTGGATGTCGCCGTTGGGCATCGGCACCTCGTAGCCGTAGCCCTGCTCGGCGACCCGGGTGTACCAGAGCGAGTCCCAGCGGGCGGTCAGCAGGGTGTGCCAGTCCTTGCCGTCGGCCGCCGACCAGACCGCGAGCACGAGCAGGCCCAGCAGCCGGATCGTCGCGTACGCCGCCAGCGCGGGCGCGGCCCGGCGCAGCGCGGTCGCCGCGGCGGAGCCGGCACACCGGGTCGGGCCGGGAACGCCGGCGGTCGCAAGATCGTTCATCCCGTCGATTATCCCGTGGCCGAAGAACGCCGGTCGACGGTGGGTGGGGGAACGCGGGGCGCTGCGATGCGCGTCTCATCGTGAGGTGAGCCACGCAGGGTACCTGCGGACTCGCGTAGTCTGACGTCTCTACTCGCCCGTGCCACCGGTTCCCCCGGGGCGCTTTCGCGCCCTGATCCGTGGCCGCGAGAGCATGACTGGAGGTGCTGCATGTCCGGGTCGACCGCGTCCGGCAGTGGACGGACGGCTGGTGTTCCCCGGCTTTCAGCTGGCGGTGTGAACCGCTGGACCGTGCTGATCGTGCTCTGCGTCAGTCTGCTCTTCGTCGCGCTGGACACCACGATCCTGTACGTCGCCGTGCCCTCGGTCACCGAGGACCTGCGGCCGGGACCCGTGGAGCTGCTGTGGATCGTGGACGTCTATCCGCTGATCGCGGCCTCGCTGCTGATCCTCTTCGGTACCCTCGGCGACCGCGTCGGACGCCGCCGCGTCCTCCTGCTCGGCTACGGCCTCTTCGGGCTGGCCTCGGCCGCCGCCGCGCTCGCCCCCAATCCACAGATCCTGATGGTGGCCCGCGCGCTGCTCGGCATCGGCGGCGCCATGATCATGCCGGCCACGCTGTCGATCCTGCGGCAGGTCTTCCCCGACCGGCGCGAGCGCGCGGTCGCCATCGGGGTGTGGAGCGCGGTGGCCGCGGTCGGCGCCGCGGTCGGTCCGGTCCTCGGCGGCTTCCTCGTCGAGAACTTCTGGTGGGGCTCGGTCTTCCTCATCAACATCCCGATGATGGCGGTGATGCTGCTGATCGGCCGGTGGCTGCTCCCGGAGTCGCGCGGTGAGCGCAACGGCCCCTGGGACGTGATCGGCGCGATCGTCGCCGCGCTCGGTGTGCTGGGTGTGGTCCTCGGCGTGAAGCGGATCGGCAGCGGTGCTCCGCTGCTGGGCTGGACCACCCTGCTGCCCATCGTCCTCGGGGTGGCGCTGCTGATCCTCTTCGTCCGCCGGCAGCACCGGCGCACCCACCCGCTGATCGACATGCGGCTGTTCGCCCGGCCTGCGTTCGGCACCTCCGTCGGCTGCATCGTGCTGGCCATGCTCGCGCTGGTGGGCCTGCAGCTGATCGCCGTGCAGTACCTCCAGCTCGTCCTCGGACTGAGCCCGCTGGAGACCGGGTTGCGGATGCTGCCGCTGGTCTTCGCCGCGATGGCGGCCGGCCTGACCGGCTCGAAGATGCTGCAACTCCTCGGTCCGCGCGCCATGGTGTCCCTCGGCTTCGTGCTGACCGCCGTCGCGGTGCTCTGTCTGACGGCGATGAGCAGCCAGGATCGCCCCTGGCTGCTGTCCCTGGGCTTCGTGCTGCTCGGCTTCGGCTTCCAGTCCACGCTGTTCGGGGCGTACGAGTCGATGCTCAACGAGGCGCCCGCCGAGCAGTCGGGCGGTGCCGCCGCGCTCGGTGAGACCTCCTACCAGCTCGGTGCCGGCATCGGTGTCGCCCTGCTCGGCAGCGTGATGAACGCCGCGTACGCCCCCGGTCTGGCCCGGGTCGACGGCGTTCCCGAGCGCGCCTCCGCCTCGGCCGCGCACTCCCTCGGCGAGGCCTACAAGGTCGCCGCGGGTCTGGGCGGCACGGCCCGGGCCGCGCTGCGCGAGGCCGCCCGGGACTCCTTCGTCCGCGGCCTGCACATCACCCTCGTGGCCAGTGCCGTGCTGCTGCTGATCGGCGCGGGGATCGCGCTGCGGCTGCCGCGCCGGGCGGCGGAGTCCACGGAGCGGGCGGAGGCCGAGGGCGAGGCGGCCCCGGGCGAGCGGCCGGCCGGTGCCGGCTGCGGCAGCGGTGAGCCCGCCCCGGCGCGCTCCGGTCGCTGAACCGCGGCTCTCTGCTGCCGGGTGTCTGCTGCCGGGTGTCTGCGTGGCGCACGGCGGTGCCCCTTGCCGGGCGGCACGGCGGGCCGTACCGTCGGGGTGAAATAACTACCACTGCTAGTTTTTCGCGCATCCGCCGGAGGCCCCGCCATGTCCGCAACGCCGTCCGCAGAGCCCTCAGCGTCCTCGACGGTTCCGCCGTTCGACGCCGGCGACCCGCTGGGCATCGACGATCTGCTGACCGACGAGGACCGTGCCGTCCGTGACACCGTCCGCCGGTGGACCGCCGAGCGGATCCTGCCCTCGATCGCCGACTGGTACGAGCGCGGCGAACTCCCCGGCATCCGCGAACTCGCCCGTGAGCTGGGCTCGATCGGCGCGCTCGGGATGTCCCTGACCGGCTACGGCTGCGCCGGCGCCTCCGCGGTCCAGTACGGCCTGGCCTGTCTGGAACTGGAGGCCGCCGACTCCGGTATCCGCTCGCTGGTCTCCGTCCAGGGCTCGCTGGCCATGTACGCGATCTGGCGCTTCGGCTCCGAGGAGCAGAAGCAGCAGTGGCTGCCGCGGATGGCGGCCGGCGAGATCCTCGGCTGCTTCGGCCTGACCGAACCCGACATCGGCTCCGACCCCGGCGCGATGCGCACCCACGCCAAGCGCGACGGGACGGACTGGGTGCTCAGCGGCCGCAAGATGTGGATCACCAATGGCTCGGTGGCCGGTGTCGCGGTGGTCTGGGCCCGCACCGACGACGGCATCCGGGGCTTCGTGGTCCCCACCGACGCCCCCGGGTTCTCGGCCCCCGAGATCAAGCACAAGTGGTCCCTGCGCGCCTCGGTGACCAGCGAACTGGTCATGGACGAGGTGCGGCTGCCGGCCGATGCCGTGCTCCCCGGGGCCACCGGACTGCGCGGCCCGCTCGGCTGTCTCAGCCATGCCCGCTACGGCATCGTCTGGGGCTCGATGGGCGCCGCCCGCGCCTGCTTCGAGGCGGCGCTGGACTACGCGAAGACGCGCGAGCAGTTCGGCAGGCCCATCGGCGGCTTCCAGCTCACCCAGGCCAAGCTCGCCGACATGGCCGTCGAACTGCACAAGGGGATCCTGCTCGCCCATCACCTGGGGCTGCGGATGGATGCCGGGCGGCTGCGCCCCGAGCAGGTCAGCTTCGGCAAGCTGAACAACGTACGGGAGGCGATCGAGATCTGCCGTACGTCGCGGACGATCCTCGGCGCCAACGGGATCTCGCTGGAGTACCCGGTCATGCGCCACGCCACCAACCTCGAATCGGTGCTCACCTACGAGGGCACCGTCGAAATGCACCAGCTGGTGCTGGGCAAGGCACTCACCGGCCTGGACGCCTTCCGGTGAGCGGCTCCGTGCGGTGAGGCGGGCGGCCGCCGCCCGGCCCAAGGGGGCCGGGACACGCCGGCGGCGGCCGCCGCGGTTCCCCGGGCCTGCGCCGCAGGCCCGGAGCCGCTCAACTCTGGTTGAAGAAACCGCCGTTGCGGTGCCCGCGGGCCTCGCCGCTGACCACCATGTAATCGGCGGGGGTCAGCAGGAACACCCGGGTCGCGACCCGCTCGATCGAACCGCGCAGACCGAAGGTCAGCCCGGCCGCGAAGTCCACCACCCGCTTGGCGTCGGCGGGCTCCATGGACGTCAGATTGACGATCACCGGGACGCCGTCCCGGAACAGCTCGCCGATACCGCGGGCGTCCCGGAAGCTCTCCGGGGAGACCGTGGCGATGCGGGTGCCCTGGTCCTGGGCGGCCTCATCGGCCACCCGGACCCGGGGGTCGGTGACCCACGGGTTGTCACCCGAGTTACCGGCATCGGGTCCCTCGGCGTAGTCGTCGTCGTAGTAGCGCTCGTCATCACTGTCGTCGACGAGGCCAAGCCAGGCACTCGCCTTGCGCACCGATCCCATTGACGCCTCCTCTCACCCGCGGTCTCTGCGTGTCCGCCCCTATCGTCGTCCATGAGGCGGAGGGTGTGCCAAGTGGATAGCCGCCGCACGGGGGGTTCGTGACACATCTGGTGCAAAGAGGGTGGCGCGTCATCAGCATTCGCGCCCCATAAGGAAACTGACAGTACGAAGAACGTGACGGTCGGTATTTTACCGGGTCGATACCGAAAAGTGGCCGGTGAAAGGCGGAGCGAACCCCTGGGTAGGTTCGTGCACGGGACCAGGGCAAATGCCAAAGGCGCCGGCGCACCACCGGGAAATAGGACGATGATCGGGTGACTGGCCCATCCGAGGGTCGTTGACACGGCAGCAGATCGCGATCTGCCCACCGCATCAACTTCCCTCGAAAGTTCTGTACGTGGAAACTCAGACCACACGCGCCGGGTACCGGCGCCTCCGGCACATGGTGACTGCCACGGTCGTGGCGCCACGCACCATCCGTGCCAAGCTCGTCCGCATCCTGGCCGTCTCCCTCGCGATACTCCTCGCCCTGCTCGGCCTCTCCGCGGCGCGACAGGTGGGCGACTACGAGAACGCCGGAACCACCGCGGCCGACGCCCGGCTCTTCGACGCCCTCCAGGGCTTCATCCACGAGCACCAGAAGGAGCGCGGTCTGACCACCGGCTATGTCGGTGGTGTCCGGGAGTTCCACGACCGGATGCTCGCCCAGCGCACGCGCACCGACGCCGCGCGCGGCGCGGTGGACCGCGAGCTGGCCGGCCGGCACGACAGCGCCGCCGGCGCCGTACGCGCCGCCCTGGTCCGCGTCAACGCCCTGCGGGACATCCGCGCCGCCGCCGACCGCGGCTCCGGCCGGGTCGAGCGCACCTACTCCTACTTCACCGACGCCAATGTCGCCCTGAACGGGCTCGGTGCCGGTCTCGTCGAGGTCCGCGACGGCGAGCTGCGCGCCGACTACCAGGCGCTGCAAGTCCTGGGCACGGCAAAGGAGTTCCTCGGTCAGGAGCGGGCCGTCGTGCTCGGCTCGCTGCACTCCCGGCGGTTCCACGGCGAGGACTACACCCGCTTCATGACCGCTCGCTCCGGGCGGCTGGCGGCCCTGGACTCCTATCCCGCGTGGGCCTCCGCGAAGCAGCGGCGGGAGGTGGCGGAGGCGCTGGCGACGCCGGTCGCCCGGCGGCTCTTCGGCTACGAGAAGGAGATCGTCGACGGGCGTGGCGCGCTGCCGGCCCCCGCGGCGGTGCCGCCGACCGCCTGGTACGACGCGGCGACCGGCACCATCAACGGGCTGCGCACCGTCCAGATCGCCCTGGGCGAGGACATCAAGGACCGCGCCTCGGCCCTGCAGGGCGAGGCCACCCGGACGCTGGTGCTCTTCGGGCTGCTGGCCCTCGGCTCGGTGCTGGCCCTCGGCGCGCTGGCCGTCGGCGCCGCCCGGTCGGTCTCCGGGCCGCTCGGCTCCCTGACCCGCCAGGCCCGTGAGGTCGCCGGCGGCCGGCTGCCCGACGCCGTCGCACAGGTGCAGTCCGGGGCCGGCACGCCCGCGCCGCTCGGCCCGCTGACCGTCCCACAGGGTGCGGGCACCGAGGTCCAGCAGCTGGCCGACGCCTTCGACCAGATGCAGAAGGTGGCCTACGACCTGGCCACCGAGCAGGCCGTACTGCGCCGCAACGCCACCGAGTCGCTGGTCAGCCTCGGCCGCCGGAACCAGAATCTGGTGCGGCGTCAGATCAGCTTCATCAATCGGCTGGAGCACGAGGACGCCGACCCGGAGACGCTGGCCAACCTCTTCGAGCTGGACCACCTCGCCACCCGGATGCGCCGTAACGCCGAGAGCCTGCTGGTGCTCGCCGGTGAGGCCAGCCCGCGGACTTCGGCCACCCCGCTGTCGGTCACCGATGTCATCCGGGCGGCGCTCTCCGAGGTGGAGGAGTACCGCCGGGTCACGCTGCGCCGGGTCGACGCCGGTTTCCTCAGCGGTGCGGTCGTCTCCGAGATCGCCCATCTGCTGGCCGAACTCGTCGAGAACGCGCTGAACTTCTCGCCCCCGGAGACCGAGGTGGAGGTCGAGGGCCGCCGCACCAGCGCCGGCTATCTCGTCGCGATCGTCGACCACGGCACCGGCATGACCGCCCCGGCGATGGCCGAGGCCAATGTCCGGCTCTCCGGCATGGCCGGCTTCATGGCCGAACCGACCCGCTTCCTGGGTCACTTCGTGGTCGGCGCGCTGGCCCGCAGGTGCGGTGTCGAGGTCCGGCTCGGCGAGGCGCCGGCCGCCGGCACCGTCGCCCGGGTGCTCATCCCGGGCAGCCTCCTCACGGAGCCGTCCGCGACGGCGGCCGCCACGGACGTCCCCGGCACCCGTCCGGAGCGGCGGGCCACGAAGCCGGAGCGGAACCGGCCGGCGGCCGGGCCCCGCGCGGACGACGGAGCCGAGCGGCACGATACGGCCGGCCCACCCGCCGAGCCGCGGCCCGCGGCCGGGCCCGCCGCGGACGACCGGGCCGCCGAGGCGCTGCCGCACCCCCGCGCCGCACGGGAGTCCGCGGCGGAGACCCCGGTGAAGGCCCCGGCGGAGGCCCGCGGTTCGGCCGCGTCCCGCACCCGTAACGGGCTGGTCAAGCGCGCCCGGCGGAGCGCCATCCAGTCGGCGGTGAACGAGGCGGCCGCGCCGCGCTGGCAGCAGACGGCCGCCCCGACGCCCGACCGGACCCCCGACGAGGTGTCCGGCATGCTCGCCACGCTCCGCAGCGCCCATATGCGCGGCGGGATCAGCGTGGAGAAGGAGCGGGAGAAGGAGCGGGAGAAGGAACAGGAACGAGAACAGGAAAAGGAACAGGAACAGGCGGCGGGGGCGGCGGAGTCCGGGCAGGGCAGCGGGCAGGACACCCGGCCGGAGACGGCCCGGACGGCGAAGAAGGGTGACGAGAAGTGAGCGTCGATCTCCACAGTGATTCCCAGACCTTCAACTGGCTGCTGGCCAGCTTCGTCCGCAAGACGGACGGGGTGCGCGACGCGGTGGCGGTCTCCTCGGACGGCCTGCTGATCGCGGTCTCCGACGGCCTGGGCCGGACCGACGCCGATCATCTGGCGGCGGTGGTCTCGGGCCTGTCGAGCCTGGCGCGCAGCGCCTCGCGCCGCTATGAGTTCGACGGCGTCAAGCTCATCATGATCGAGATGGGCCGCGGCTACCTGCTGGTCTCGGCGGTCCGGGACGGCAGCTGCTTAGGTGTGCTCGCCGACAGCACCGGCGAACTCGGCCTGGTCGGCTACGAGATGGCGGTGCTGGCCGAGCGGGCCGGGGATCTGCTCACCCCGGCGCTGATCGCGGATCTGCGGCAGGTCCTGCCGCGATGAGCGAGGAAGCCGATGCGGCGGAGCTGTTCGTCCGGCCGTTCATCATGACCGGCGGCCGGGCCGAGCCGATGCACGACGGGCTGCGCCTGGAGACGCTGGTGGTCGCCGGGCCCGAGGCGTCGCTCGCGGGCCTGGAGTTCGAGCGCCGCCGGATCGTGGCGCTGTGTGCCCGGCCGACGATGGTGGCCGAGGTGGCGCAGAAGACCGGGGTGCCGCTGGGCGTGGCCAAGGTGCTCATCGCCGATCTGGTCGTCGCCGGACTGCTGGTCTGTCAACAACCCAAGGAGCTGCCGCTCCATGTCCTGGAGAGGATCAGGGATCATGTCAGGGCGCTCTGACAACGCCGCACCGCTCGCCGTGAAGATCGTGGTCAGCGGCGGTCTCGGCGTCGGCAAGACGACGTTCATCGGTGCGATCTCCGAGATCGAGCCGCTGGACACCGAGGCCGCCATCACCCAGGTCTCGGTCGGCGTGGACTCGCTGGCCGGCGTGGAGAACAAGACCACCACGACGGTCGCGCTGGACTTCGGCCGGATCACCCTCGACCCCACGATCGTGCTGTACCTCTTCGGCACCCCGGGCCAGGACCGCTTCTCCTTCCTCTGGGACGACCTGGCCGAGGGCGCGCTGGGCTCGATCGTGCTGGTCGACACCCGGCGGATCGAGGACTCGTTCCCGGCGCTGGACTACTTCGAGGAGCGCGGCACCCCGTTCGTGCTGGCGGTCAACCGCTTCGACGGCGCCCGGCACTTCGCGCTGGAGGAGGTCCGTGAGGCGCTGGGCATCGACGGCGGGGTCCCGGTGCTGGCCTGTGACGCACGCGGGCGCCCGTCCGTACGCGAGGTGCTGGCCGCGCTGATGGACGAGGTCGTACGGCGGCACACGGCCGGCGGCCCGGCGCGGGCGGGCGCGCTCGCCCGCTGAGGGTAGGGGCGGGGGCCGGGCCGCTCGCCACACGCCGTTGCGGGGCCGCCCGCCCCCACGTCCCGCCCGAGCACCGCCCCGGCAGCCGCCAACGAGGCTGCCGGGGCGCAGTGTTGTGGGGGCGCGGTATTGCGGGGGCCGGCGGGAGGGCGGCCGGGAGCCGGACACAAGACGTCCGGGCACAAGACGTTCCGGGCACAAGACATTGGTGAATGCCTCTTGCGCAGTGGGGGCGGTGCGCCCGACACTCCGCTCAGCGCTTGTCAGGGGCACGCCGAAAAGGAACGTGCGGATTCCGGTCTGCCCCTCGGCTGCGCCTCACGGGCTGCCCACCGGCGGCCCCCCGATCCCCCTCGGAGGAATCAGTGAGGAACGCGCGCACCAACCCCCACAGCGGCGTGGCGAGACGTACGCGGCTGATCGCCGTGGCGTCCGGACTGGTGGCCATCGGAGCCATCGCCATCCCGACCGCCAGCGCCCAGAACCCCGCACCCGCAAAGACGTTCAGCGCCGCCCAGCTCAGCGCCGCCGGAAACGCGGTCCGTGCCGCGGATGTCGCCGGCACCGCCTGGCGGGTCGACAGTGCCACCCACACCCTGGTCGTCACCGCCGACCGCACGGTCTCCCCGGCCGGGATCGCCAGGATCGAGCGGGCCGCCGGCAGCAACGCCGACGCGGTCCGCATCGACCGCGTCCCGGGCACCTTCCGCAAGTTCATCTCCGGCGGCGACGCCATCTACGCCCCCAGCTGGCGCTGCTCGCTGGGCTTCAACGTCCGTAGCGGCAGCACCTATTACTTCCTGACGGCCGGTCACTGCACCGAAGGAAAGCCGCCCTGGTACACCAGCTCCTCGCACGCCACGAGCATCGGCCCGACCACCGGCTCCAGTTTCCCGGGCAACGACTACGGCATCGTGAAGTACACCAACACCTCCCTGTCGCACCCCGGGATGGTCGGCAGCCAGGACATCACCAGCGCCGGCACCCCGAGCGTCGGCCAGTCGGTCACCCGCCGCGGCTCGACCACCGGCATCCACAGCGGCAAGGTCACCGCGCTGAACGCCACCGTCAACTACGGCAGCGGCGACATCGTCTCCGGACTCATCCAGACCACCGTCTGTGCCGAGCCCGGCGACAGCGGCGGACCCCTCTACTCCGGGACCAAGGCCCTCGGCCTGACCTCCGGCGGCAGCGGCGACTGCACGTCCGGCGGGACCACGTTCTTCCAGCCCGTCACCGAAGCACTGAGCGCCTACGGCGTCAGCGTCTACTGACGCCGGCCGGCTGACGTCCCTGCGGGCCGCGGTGCGCAGGGACCGACGGCCCGGTGGACCGCCGGAGCCGGCTCCGGCGGTCCTAGGGGACCCTAGGGCTCCCGTCCGCCGGCGGACGGGAGCCCGGCCGCGCCACCGCGAGCCTCGACCGCCCTCCGAGCCGGGCATACCATGGTAAACAACGCGATTCGGATGGCGTACGGCACACGTTCAGGGAGCCGTGATGGTCGAAGAACTGGTGACGAGCGCGGTGGCGCTGGCCTCTGTGGGAGCGGTCTATCTCGTCGCGGCGGCGCGGGTGGTCAAGCAGTACGAGCGCGGTGTGGTGCTCCGGCTGGGGCGGCTGGCCTCCGAGGTGCGCGAGCCGGGATTCACCATGATCGTTCCGTTCATCGACCGGATGCGCAAGGTCAACATGCAGATCGTCACGATGCCGGTGCCCGCCCAGGAGGGCATCACCCGGGACAACGTCACCGTGCGGGTCGACGCGGTCGTCTATTTCAAGGTCGTGGACGCTGCCGACGCGGTCATCCGGGTCGAGGACTACCGTTTCGCGGTCTCACAGATGGCGCAGACCTCGCTGCGGTCGATCATCGGCAAGAGCGAGCTGGACGATCTGCTGTCGAACCGCGAGAAACTCAACCAGGGCCTGGAGCTGATGATGGACAGCCCGGCCATCGGCTGGGGAGTGACCGTCGACCGGGTGGAGATCAAGGACGTCTCCCTGCCGGAGACGATGAAGCGCTCGATGGCCCGCCAGGCGGAGGCGACCCGGGACCGGCGCGCCCGGGTGATCAACGCCGATGCCGAGCTGCAGGCCTCGAAGAAGCTGGCGGAGGCGGCCGAGGCGATGTCCGGCCAGCCCGCGGCCCTGCAACTGCGGCTGCTGCAGACCGTAGTGGCGGTCGCCGCCGAGAAGAATTCCACCCTTGTCCTGCCTTTCCCGGTCGAACTGCTGCGGTTCCTGGAGCGCTCCGGGCTGCAGGCCCAAGCGGAGACCGCGGCGGCCGAAGCCGCGCGGGGGCGCGCACGGCCGCCGGCCGCTCCTGAGGTGTCCGACGCCGCGCCCGCGGCCGTGGAGCGCGAGACGGAGGGCGAGCTGCCGCCGAAGCTGGAGGAGCTCCCGGAGGCGGAGGACTTGCCGTAGGGAGCAGAGGACTTGCCGTAGGCAGAGGGCCTGCCGTAAGGCGGAGCGCTTCCGCCTGTCTGATGTCCTGTTGAGCGTCGTATGTACCCGTTGAGGCGGGTGTGTGCGGCGCTTTCCGCTGCCCGGGGGCGGCTCCCGGACGCCGTTTTCCGGCCAGCTATAGTCCTCACACGTGGCGAGGCCGTCGCGCTTCCGGATGCCCGCTGAAGTCCGCACTCGATGTCTGGGGGCGCGGACACAGGTGTGACCGCCGTGTGGCGAAATGGTGAACTCCCGTATGTGAGACCGGTACTCGGTCTTGTGCACGAGTGAGGCGGATGGGGATACTCGGCCGCGCACACGTTGGCATGGACGCGACTTCCGAGGGGTGCGGCTTCCCGGGGGACCGTCCGTGTTCCGATTCCCCGCTCTCCGGGCTCGGACAACTCCCCACGGTTTCCGGGCTCTTCCCCCCACGGGAGGCTCTGAGTTGAAGCACCGACGCATACCCAACCGACGCGCCGTGATCGCAGGTGCGGGAGCGCTCGCGCTCGCCGCTTCCGCCACGGTGGTCCTCGCCAACGCCAACGCGTCCCCGGCGCCGACTCCCACCCCTGCCCTCGCCAAGCTGACCTCCGCCGCGGCGACCGCGCTCGCGTCCCACCTCAAGACGGACACCGCGGGCGCGTTCTACGACGCCAAGGCCAAGAAGCTGGTGGTCAACGTCGTGAACCAGGCGCAGGCCAGGGCCGCGCGGGCGAAGGGGGCGGAAGCCAGATTCGTCAAGCACACCTTCGCCCAGCTCGACTCTGCCCGGCAGACGCTGAAGTCGAAGGCGACCATCCCCGGGACGTCCTGGGGGATCGACCCGCAGAGCAACAAGGTCGTCGTGACCGCCGACCGCACGGTCAAGGGCGCCAAGCTGGACCGGCTGACCAAGGTCGCCCAGGGCCTCGGTGACAAGGTCGAGGTGCGCCACAGCAAGGGTGAGTTCAAACCCTTCATCGGCGGCGGCGACGCGATCTGGGGGAGCGGTGCCCGCTGCTCGCTCGGCTTCAACGTGGTCAAGGACGGCAAGCCGTACTTCCTGACGGCCGGCCACTGCGGCAACGAGATCAAGAGCTGGTCGGACCAGCAGGGCGGCTCGGCGATCGCCACGACCGAGGACTCCAAGTTCCCGGGCGACGACTTCTCCCTCGCCAAGTACACCGGCGACACCGCGCACCCGAGCGAGGTCGACCTCTACAACGGCAGCACGCAGAAGATCACCAAGGCCGCGGAGGCCACCGTCGGCGAGAAGGTGCAGCGCAGCGGCAGCACCACCCAGGTGCACGACGGCACCGTCAAGGCGCTGAACGCCAGCGTCAACTACCAGGAGGGCACGGTCGACGGTCTGATCCAGACCGATGTCTGTGCCGAGCCCGGCGACAGCGGCGGCGCGCTCTTCGACGGTGACGCGGCGATCGGCCTCACCTCCGGCGGCAGCGGCGACTGCACCAAGGGGGGCGAGACCTTCTTCCAGCCCGTCCCGGAGGCGCTGAAGGCCTACGGCGCGGAGATCGGCTGAGCCGGCCCGCGCCCGGCAGGCCCTGAGCTGCCGGACAGAGCGATCCCCGGGCACCGCCGTCCGGTGCCCGGGGATCGCGAACGGTCCGGTCAGAAGTCGAAGACCGAGCCGCGGCCGTCGGTCATCGCGCAGGGGTTGGCGAAGGTGTAGCTGTACGACACCCGCTTGCCCTGCCACACGCCGTCCGCGGTGACCACGATGGGAGCCCACTCCTTGGTACACAGGCGCTGCGACGGTGCGGCGGTCACCGCGTTGAAGTCGCCCGCCACTGTGCGCAGTTGGTCACAGGCGGCTATCGGGTTGGGGTGGCTGCCGCCGGCCTTCGGCATGCAGCTGAGTGACACCGCACGCTGCACGGTGGCGGTCGCACGGCTTGCGCCCTGGCCCACCGTCAGCACCAGTTCCGACGGGGCGTACAAGCCGCTGGACCGCCCGGACTGCGCCGGGGCGGCGACGGCCTGTGCGCTGGTGGCCAGGCCGCCGAGAACCAGCGCCGCGCCGAGCGCGACCGCCCCAGTGATGTACCGCATGACGAACACTCCCTTGCTCGAAGGTGCAGATACCGGACGGGAGTCTGGCCCAACCGCATCCCGAAAGCATCTTGAGTGCGCATGAAGCGTTCACTTTGAGTCGTTACTCGAAAGCTCAGGGTAATGGCGCGAACGAGCCGGAGGGGGTGCGCGGCGGCCGGGCGAAAGTGCCGCCCGGCCAGTGGGGTTGCCCCGTTCGTCATGCCCCTGGCAAAGGGTGCCTACCTCCGGAATACCCGGATCCGGCCACCGACCGGCCGTTCGGGAAGGTTTCGATCTCCGGCGATTGGCTGAAGAGGGGGGCCGGAGGGTCCCTCCGTGCGGCGCCGGTCGCCCGCCGAGGTAAGAGCCGGCCCGCCGCCGGTCGCCTTACCGGCCTGCCGACGGCCCGTCGCCGTACTCTCCTGGGGCCTCCCGGGGCCCTACCGGCCCGGCCGTTCCGTGCCCGCCGGCCCGTCGCCGCGCCGCCCTTCCGCCGTGCGGCCCGGCTTCCGCGTCCGCGCGGCAGGCTTCCGCGCCCCCGCCTGTCCGGGCTTCCCGGTCAGCTCCGGCAGCCCCGCCGTCAGCGCCCGCATGCTCCGCGCCACCAGCTCCGCCGGCCCCTGCGGCCCGTCCGGTGCCGCGTCGCCCGCCGCCCACTGCTCGACCGCGACCCGCATCGCGGTGTTCGCGGCCGCCGCGGCCAGCCGTACCTCCAGCGGGCCGGCGCCGGTCAGCCGTTCCAGGACCGGCATCAGCGCCTCCTCGGCGTCGTGGTGAACCCGGTGCCAGACCGCGCGCAGCGCCGGGTCGCCCGGCATCGCCCGCAGTAGCCCGCGGGTCCGGCGCAGGGACTCGGCGGCCGGCGCGTCCGCGGGGGTCAGCGCCCGGCGGGCCGCCCGCTCCAGCGCCTCGCGCACGGACGGTGCGTCCGGGCCGGCCGGTGACGCCGCCAGATCGTCGACCCACTGCCGCACCCCGGTGGCGAGCAGCGGTACCACCGCGTCCTCCTTGGTGCGGAAGTAGCGGTAGAAGGTGCGCAACGCGACGCCCGAGGTCCGCGCGATCTCCTCGGCGGTGACGGCGGCGCCGCGCTCCGCGAAGAGCGCGGCCGCGGTCCGCGCGATCTCCAGCTGGGTCGCGGCCTTGCGTCGCTCGGTGAGCGAGGGGCGGGGGAGCGGGGCGGGCTCGGAGGGCATGGGCGTCAGCCTACGTGGCATGCCGTATTTGCACAGCATGCGAGTTTGGCACGATGTGTCACTTCGGAGTTAGCGTGCGGGAACGCCTTGAGAACGGAGCTGGACCATGCATCGCTTTGACGGACACCGCGCCCTGATCACCGGCGCCGGCTCGGGCATCGGACAGGCCACCGTCCACCGGTTCCTCGCCGAGGGGGCCCGGGTGGTCGCGGCGGACATCGATGCGGACGGCCTGCGGAGCACCGCCGACCGCGCCGCCGAGGACGGGACGGCCGGGCGGCTGGAGACGAGGGTGCTGGACATCGCCGATGAGGCGGCGGTCCGCTCCGGCGTCGCCGCCGCGGTGGCCGGCCTCGGCGGTCTGGACGTCCTGGTCAACGCGGCCGGCATCCTGCGCTCCGCGCACACCCACGAGACCGGCCTGGATCTCTTCAACAAGATCATCTCGATCAATCTGACCGGTACGTTCCTGGTGACCCGTGAGGCGCTCCCCGCTCTCCTGGAGGGCCGCTCGCCGGTCGTGGTCAACTTCAGCTCCACGTCCGCGGCGTTCGCGCACCCGTACATGGCGGCCTACGCGGCGAGCAAGGGCGGCATCCAGGCCATGACGCACGCCATCGCGAGCGAGTACAGCAAGCAGGGGCTGCGGGCGGTGTGCGTGGCGCCGGGGTCCATCGCCAGCGGGATGACCCGCGGGCGCGTACCGGGGCTGCCCGAGGACGCCGATATGACCCTGTTCGCCAAGCTCACCCCGGCGCTCGGCGAGGGCTTCGCGGCCCCGGAGACGGTCGCGGGCGTGATCGCGATGCTCGCCTCGCAGGACGGCGCGTTCATCACCGGCACGGAGATCCGGATCGACGGCGGCACGCATATGTGAGCCGGTGGGCGAGCCGATACGTGAGCCGGCGGCGGGCGGACGCTGAGGCGAACAGCCTCACGCCTGCCCGGTCTCGAAGCGGCTCACCTTGCCGTCCTCCACCGTGAACCGCCAGCGGGTCCGCATCTCGCCCCAGGTGTCGTTGCGGTAGTTCGCGACGAGGGACAGCCCGTGGTCCGATTCGGACTGCACGTCCAGGTGCCCTCGCGTGGCAAAGATCTCCCGGTCGCACCACTCCCGCAGATCCCGGTCGAGGCCGTCGTCGGACATGGTGGCGCCGGTGGTCAGCGCGTCGAAGAACGCCTGCTCGTCATTGCTGTTGAGGGCCGTGACCAGGGCACGGACCGCGGGGTGGGACAGCCGGCCGGCGGAGATGGTCATGAGGGGATCACGCCCTTCGTGCGGGTGCCGTCGTCCGTCGTGGCCCCGGGGCGCTCCCTGCCGCGGTGCGGCGGGCGGTCCGGGGCCTTTGTTCCCTCATCTTCCGGTCGGCGGCGGGGCCGTGCAGAGCAGGTGGGGCCGATCGGCGGAGGCGGGGAGGTGATCTTCGGCTTCTCTTCGTACGAATGTTCGATGGACGGGTATGGTGGAGGAGAGGAGCGGGGGTCACAGGGTCGGTCGGGGTGGATGAGGTGCAGGAGGTGCGGATGCCAGGGTTCACGCATCTGCACACCGCTTCGGGGTTCTCCCTGCGCTACGGCGCCTCCCATCCGGAGCGTCTCGCCGAGCGCGCCGCCGAGCGCGGGATGGACGCCCTCGCACTGACCGACCGGGACGGGCTCTCCGGGGCCGTACGGTTCGCCAAGGCCGCCGCCGAGGCGGGCATCCGTCCGCTGTTCGGCAGTGAACTCGCCGTGGCGGAACAGGCGCCGGGACCCGCGGCCGGCAGCGCCACCGTGCGGCGGCGCACCCCGGTGCGCGGCGGCGCCTTCCTCGACGAGTCCGCCGCCCGCGCCGTCTTCCTGGCCCGCGACGGAGCGGCCGGCTGGGCCGCCCTGTGCCGGCTGGTCTCGGCCGCCCATGCGGGCGGGGCCGAACAGCCCGTCCTCCCGTGGAGTGCCCTGGCATCCGCCGCGGACGGACTGACCGTGCTCCTCGGACCGGACTCCGAGGTCGGCCGGGCGCTGGCCGCCGGCCGCCCGGACCGCGCCGCCCGGCTCGTCGCCCCCTGGCGGGAGCTGTACGGCGAGGGGCTGCGCCTGGAGGTCGTCGACCACGGGCGGCCCGGCAGCGGACCCGGCTCGGCGCGGCTGGCCGCCCGCACCCTCGGCTTCGCCGTCGACCAGGGCATCCGCGCCGTCCTGACCAACGCGGTGCGCTATGCCGACCCCGGCCAGGGCCCGGTCGCCGACGTCCTGGACTCCGCCCGCCGCCTGGTGCCGGTGGACCGGCACCGGCCCGAGACCTGGGACGGCGGTGAGCGCTGGCTCAAGGACGCCGCCGCGATGCGGCACACCGCCGGGCGGATCGCCGAGGCGGCCGGCTTCCGGCGCGACCTCGCCCACCGGCTGCTCGCCATGACCGAGGAGGCCGCCGGCGAGTGCCTGGTCGACCCGCAGGACGACATCGGGCTCGGCCGGATCCACTTCCCCGAGCCGCGGCTGGTCGGCGCGGAACACCGCACCGCCGCCCGGGTGCTGCGCTCGCGCTGCGCCGCCGGCATGGTGCTGCGCGGCTACGACCGCGACCGGGTGCGCTGGACGCGGCTGCAGGACGAACTGCGCACGATCGAGCGTCTTGGCTATCCCTCGTACTTCCTGACGGTCGCTCAAGTCGTGGACGACGTAAGGGAGATGGGCATCCGGGTCGCGGCGCGGGGGTCCGGAGCCGGGTCCCTGGTCAACCACCTCCTGGGCATCGCACACGCCGACCCGGTCGCCCACGGGCTGCTGATGGAGCGCTTCCTGTCCGAACGGCGGGCGGCGCTGCCGGACATCGACATCGACGTGGAGTCCGCCCGCCGGCTGGAGGTCTACCGCGCGATCTTCGACCGCTTCGGCGCGGAGCGGGTCGCCACGGTCTCGATGCCGGAGACCTACCGCGTGCGGCACGCCGTACGCGACGTGGGCGCGGCGCTGGGCATGGATCCGGCGCAGGTGGACCGGCTGGCCAAGGCCTTCCCGCACATCCGCGCCCGGGACGCGCGGGCGGCGCTGGCCGAGCTGCCGGAGCTGCGCGGGGTGCGGGAGGCCGGCGACGAGCGGCTGTGGCAGCTGGTCGAGGCGCTGGACGCGCTGCCGCGCGGGATCGCCATGCACCCGTGCGGGGTGCTGCTGTCCGACGCCACGCTGCTGGACCGTACGCCCGTCGTGCCCACCAGCGGCGAAGGCTTCGCGATGTCCCAGTTCGACAAGGACGACGTGGAGGAGATGGGGCTGCTCAAGCTCGATGTGCTGGGTGTGCGGATGCAGTCCGCGATGGCCCATGCGGTCGCCGAGATCGGCCGGGCCACCGGGCGCCGGATCGACCTCGACGACCCCGCGCAGGTGCCGCCCGGCGACGAGGCGACCTACGAGCTGATCCGCTCGACCGAGACGCTCGGCTGCTTCCAGATCGAGTCGCCGGGCCAGCGCGATCTGGTCGGCAGGCTGCAGCCCGCCACCTTCCACGATCTGGTCGTCGACATCTCCCTCTTCCGGCCGGGGCCGGTCGCCGCCGACATGGTGCGGCCCTTCATCGAGGCCCGGCACGGCCGCAAGGCGGTCCGCTATCCGCACCCGGACCTGGCGGAACCGCTGCGCGAGACCTATGGGGTCGTGGTGTTCCACGAGCAGATCATCGAGCTGCTGCGGATCATGACGGGCTGCCTCCGGGACGAGGCGGACGAGAAGCGGCGGGCGCTGTCGCACCCCGAACTGCAGGGCAGGGTCCGCGCCTGGTTCGCGCAGTCCGCCGAGCGGCGCGGCTACCAGCCCGACGTGATCGCGCGCACCTGGGAGATCGTCGAGGCCTTCGGCTCGTACGGCTTCTGCAAGGCGCATGCGGTGGCCTTCGCGGTGCCCACCTACCAGTCGGCCTGGCTCAAGGCGCACCACCCCGCGGCCTTCTACGCCGGGCTGCTCACCCATGACCCCGGGATGTACCCGAAGCGGCTGCTGCTCGCGGACGCACGGCGGCGCGGGGTGCCGGTGCTGCCGCTGGATGTGAACCGCTCGGGTCTCACCCACCGAATCGAACTGGTGTCTGGTGAGGGGTCTCGTCCCGACGGTTCCGGGGGCCGCTCCGGTGCGGTCTGGGGGCTGCGGCTCGCGCTCTGCGATGTGCACGGCATGAGCGAGGCCGAGGCACGGCGGATCGAAGCGGGGCAGCCCTACCACTCGCTCCAGGACCTGTGGCAGCGGGCCAGGCCGGGCCGCCCGGTGGCCGAACGCCTCGCCCAGGTGGGCGCGTTGGACGCCTTCGGCGCGAACCGGCGGGACCTGCTGCTGTACATCGCCGAGCTGCACCACCGCGGGCGGCAGGCGTCCGGCGGCCAGCTGACGCTGCCGGGCCGGGCCGTCGACGGCGCGGAGCCGGAGGCGGCGGCCGACGCGGTCGAGCCGGCGGGACTGCCCGACCTCAGCGAGGTCGAACGGCTCAGCGCCGAGCTGGGCGTCCTCGGCATGGACGCCTCCCGCCACCTCATGGCCGACCACCAGGAGTTCCTCGCGGAGCTGGGGGCGCTGCCGGCCCGGCTGCTGCGCGAGGCCCGGCACGGCGAGACGGTACTCGTCGCCGGCGCCAAGGCGGCCACCCAGACGCCACCGATCCGTTCCGGCCGGCGGGTCATCTTCACCACCCTCGACGACAGCACGGGCCTGGTCGACTGCGCCTTCTTCGACGACAGCCACGAGGCCTGTGCGCACACGATCTTCCACTCCTGGCTGCTGCTGGTGCGCGGTACGGTCCAGCGGCGCGGTCCGCGCAGCCTCAGCGTGGTCGGGGCCGCCGCCTGGAACCTCGCCGAGCTGGCCGAACTGCGCCGCGAGGGCGGGCTGGAGGCGGTCACCGCCCGGCTCGCGACCGGGCCGGACGGGGGAGGTGCCGCGCCGGACACCGGGGCGGCCGGGGCGGACCGGGAGCCCGGCGAGGAGCCCGGACCCGGCGAGGAGCCCGAGCCGGCCGGCGCCCCGGACCGCACCATCCGCCTGGAGACCGGCTACGAACTGCACCCGTGGGCCGACCTCCAGCCCCCGGGTGAACGCGCCGCCACCGGACGCAAGTTGTGGCACTCCAGCCCCGGGAGCGCGGGATGACTCCGGCCCCGAGGCCGCCCGCCGCGGCGCCGGAACCTCCCGGCGTCCCGCGGCAGCCGGGCATGCTCCACATCCGCTTCCGCGCCGCCGACGGCACCCCGCCGAGCGCCGGGTGCTTCGAGCAACTGCTGCGGCTGCTCGCACAGTTCACCCCGGTGATCGAGGCGCTGCCGCCGGATGCCGCGCTGGCGGACGTCCGCGGTGCGCTGCGCTACTTCGACCGGGACGCGGCGGGCATCGCCGAACTGGTGCGGCTGCGCGCGCTGGCCTGGCACGGCGTACGGTGCACGATCGGGATCGCCGCCAACCCGCTGCTCGCCCGGATGGCGGCCCAAGGGGCGGCTCCGGGAGAGATCAGGGTCGTCCCCGATGACGCCGACGCCGTCGCCGCGTTCCTCGACCGCCGGCCGGCCTCGGCGCTGTACGGCGTCGGCCCGGCGACCGCGCGCGCCCTGTGTGCGTACGGGCTCGACAGCGTCGGCCGGATCGCCGCCGCACCGCCCGCGACCCTGCAGCGGATCCTCGGTGCGAAGACCGGCCGTGTGGTGTACGAACGGGCCCGCGGGATCGACCCGACGCCGGTGACCCCCAACGCCGCGGCCCGCTCGATGGCGGCGGAACACCGCTTCGTCCACGACGAGCTGGACCCGGACCGCCGCCGCCGGGCGCTGCTTTCGCTCGCCGACGGCCTCGGGGCCCGGATGCGGGCGAGCGGGCAGGTGGCCCGTGCGCTCACCCTCACCGTCCGCTACGCCGACCGCTCCACCACCACCCGCACCCGGCGGCTGGACGGGCCGACCGCGCACGGGCCCGCCCTGACCGAGGCGGCATACGCCCTGCACGCCGCGCTCGGACTGCAGCGGGCGCGGGTGCGGTCGGTGGCGCTGCGCGCGGAGGACCTGTGCCGCGCCGAACTCGCCGCCCGCCAGCTGACCTTCGACCCGGCAGACGACAGGGCACACCGCATCGAGGCCGCCGTCGACCGGGCCAGGGCCCGCTTCGGGACCGGGAGCGTACGGCCCGCGGCGACCCTCGGCGGAGCCGGCCGTACGCCCCCGCCCCCGGGGACGAAGCCCCGGGACGCGGC
>NZ_SDIF01000250.1 GCF_004122735.1 Streptomyces sioyaensis
CACCTCGCACCAGTCTTCGGCCACCGACTGGTGGCCGCTCGGGCAGGTCGGCATGTCGGTTCTTCCCCCTCCGTACCGATTTCTCGCGGTGGTACTGCTCGGTACTGATCGTGGCTATTTCTTCACGCGAACGGTCTTGGTCGAGCGCGTTTCGAGAGTCTTCTCGTCCGCCTCGGCGACCGTCGCCTTCAGTCGCACAGTACCGGTCGCCGCATCGACGACGTCCACCACCTTCGCAAGGAGTTTCGCAGTCTCCTCGTTGCCCGAGCTTCGGGCCAGCTGTACCGCGCGGCCCAGCTTCGCCATGGCACCACCGGTATCGCCCGACTTGCGGGCATCGAGCCCCTGTTGGATCGCTTGTGCCAGTTCCGCTTGTCCTGTGTAGTGCGCCACCTGCGGATTGATCGAGGTGGAGGCGGCCGCGTCATCCGTCCACACCGCCCGCACGAGCGCCTGCGACAGCGGCCGCGGCGACGGCCCGGCCGGGTCGCCGTCCGGCCCGGAAATGATCAATGACACACGGGCGGCCAGCATTTCCTGGCCGACGCCGGCCGCCGGAACGCGGACGCAGAGGTGGTAGTCGCGGGACTCGTCGCCCCAGGAGCCGGTCGGATAGTCCCCCGACCGCGGCCCGGACTCCCGGCGCCGGCCGGTCAAGTCCGCCACCGTGGGCGCCACTTGCTTGACGAAGACGGTCTCGGCGCCCAGCGGGGTCCACAGCCGCAGCCCGACATCGGCGACTTCTTTGCCCATCGCCGTCTCCATCATCCGTGTGAAGTCGGCGGTCAGCCCGGCCGGATCGGCGACGATGTCGGCGGTGCCCAGCAGCGCGGCGGCGATGCCGGTGACCTCCTTGACCTCCCAGTCGGTGCCGACACCGCGGGCGTCACAGGTGAAGGAGCCCTGGCAGGCGTCCAGGGCGGCGCGCAGCTCCTGCGGCGACTCGTGCTCGTTGCGGCCGTCGGTGAGCAGGATGGCGTGCCGGATGCCGGCCCCGGTGGACGACAGCAGCCGTTGGGTCAGCCGCAGCCAGCTCCCGATGGCCGTACCGCCGCCCGCACCGAGTGCGCGCAGCGCCTCCCCGGCCCGGGCGCGGGTGTGTGCGCCGGCCACGGCCAGCCGGCCGCCGCCGGGGTAGACCTCGACGGCCCGGTGGGTACCGGCCACCACCGCGAAGCCGACCCCGTCGCGCACGGCGTCGAGGGCGGCGGCCGTCGCCTCGCGGGCGCCGCGCAGCTTCGCCGGCGGATGGGCCATCGACCCGGAGCAGTCCACCATGATCACCACGCCGGCGTCGGGCCGGCCGGCGCCGCCCGCGGGCACCGGCCGGCCGCCGGTCGTCCCGCCTCCGGTCGCGGTGACCGTGACGACGGCGTGCACCTCACGCCCGCCCTCAGGGAGGTAGGGGTTCTGGTGGACCTCGGCGGAGAATCGCGGCACAGGGGACTTGGCGAAGTGGGCCATCCGTTGCGCTCCTTGAGACGCCGTGACCGGCCGGCCGGTGCCCGTGGTGCGTGGTGCCGGGACCGTGGTGCGTCGTGCGGGGCGCGGGGGCCGCGCCGCCCACCGGCGTCCGGCTCATTCGGTGGTGAGCAGGTCAGGCCGATCCTGCCCGCCCGGCCGGTGCGGGGAACGGCACCAGCGCCACTGTTACGTTGTCGTGCCCGCCGCCGTCGAGGGCGTGGGTGACCAGCGCCCGGGCGGCGTCCAGCGGCCTGCTGGGGGCGTCGTACGGCAGCGCTGCGGCCATCTGCTCCGCGGTCTCGGCGTAGTTCCACAGCCCGTCGGTGCACACCACGACGATGCCCGGACCGTCCGGTTTGAACGTGGCGGTGTGCGGCTCGACCTCGTAGGCGTCCGCGCCGAGCCAGCCCGTGATGGCGTGGGCCCGCTCGTCGGCGTTGGCCTCGGCCTCGGACATCAGGTTGTTGGCGACCATCTGGGCGGCCCAGGAGTCGTCCTCGGTGAGCCGGGCGGGCGGCGCCGTGCGGTCGTTGGGGATCCAGTAGGCGCGGCTGTCGCCGACCCAGCCGATGGTCAGCAGGCCGCCGCCGACCACCGCGCCAACGAAGGTGCAGGCCGGAGCGTTCTGCTGACGGTGCTCGTCCTGCGCGGGCGCGTCGTCGGCGGCCAGCGCGTCGACCGCCGAGGAGGCCGCCATGATGGCCTCGTGCATGGCCTGCTGGGGGTGCGTACCGCGTGGCAGGGAGGCCCGCAGCGCCTCACCGGCCGCCTCGGACGCGGCGGTGGAGGCCGCGTCCGGGCGGGTCGCCGAGGAGACGCCGTCGCAGACCACCGCGACCACGGCGGGGCTGCCGTCCGGGAGCGCGGCGGCCCGCAGGGCGAAGAAGTCCTCGTTGCGGTGGTGGCGGTGGCCGCGGTCGCTGACCGCCGCGACACCGCCCACCTCGCTCTCCATGTGGTCGCGGGCGGGGGGCTGGGCCTGGCCGCACTGCAGGCAGTAGCCGTCGGCGTCCATGGCACCGGACCGGCAGGCGGTGCACAGCCGGGTGCCGTGGGCGGGGGTACCGGTCGGCCCCGTCGCACCGGGCGGTGCAGGGGGCGCACCGGGCTCGGGAGCCGGCGCACCGGGCTCCGCGCCCGCGCCGGCGGCCGCTCCGTACCCCGCCACCCGCGGGTCGACGGGCGGCGGCGGGGCGTCGGTCACCGCCGCGGGGCCGGGCACCGCCGGCGCATGACCGGGCACCGGCGGGGCGTGCCGCGGCATCGGCGGGGTGGCGGGGTCCCCGTACGGGAGACGGGCCTGCGGGTCGGGCGGTGGCTCCGCGGGAGCGGCGGGACCGGCCCGCCCCGCGTCGCCGGGCGGTGCGGGCGGCCCGGGAGGCATCGGTGGCGCGGGCGGCGGGGGC
>NZ_SDIF01000251.1 GCF_004122735.1 Streptomyces sioyaensis
TGGGGTTGTCGGGTGTGGAGCGGGAGCGGGCGCTGCTGGAGTTGGTGCGTACGCATGCCGCAGCAGTCCTCGGCTACCACAAGCCGGAGTCGTTGGAAGCACGTTGCGCCTTCCGGGACTTGGGCTTCGACTCGCTGACCGCCGTGGAGTTGCGTGGCCGGTTGAACACCGAAACCGGGATGCGACTGCCCGCCACGGTCGTCTTCGACTATCCGACCCCGGTTGACCTGGCGCGTTACCTGGGTGACGAGCTGTTCGGGACCGGGACGGACATGGTGCCCGGTCTGCCGGTTCTGGCGTCCACTTCGGACGATCCGGTGGTCATCGTCGGGATGAGCTGCCGTCTTCCGGGCGGGGTGGCCAGTCCTGAGGACCTGTGGCGGCTGGTGGCCGGAGCCGAGGACGCGATCTCCGAGCTGCCCCATGACCGTGGCTGGGACCTCGATGCCCTCTATGACCCGACTCCGGGACAGCCGGGGAAGAGCTACTCGCGCCATGGCGGATTCGTCAGCGGAGTCGACCAGTTCGATCCGGCGTTCTTCGGTATCAGTCCTCGTGAAGCCGTGGCGATCGACCCGCAGCAGCGACTGCTGCTGGAAACATCCTGGGAGGCGCTTGAGCGCTCCGGTATTGATCCGCAGACGTTGCGGGGGAGCCGCGCCGGCGTCTTCGTCGGTTCGAACGGTCAGGATTACCCTGCCCTGCTGCTGAGCACCCCGGAAGGCCAGGACGGCTACCTCGGTACGGGGAATGCAGCCGCTGTGGTGTCGGGCCGGGTGTCGTATGCGCTGGGTCTTGAGGGGCCGGCGGTCACGGTGGACACGGCGTGTTCGTCGTCGCTGGTCGCCTTGCACCTGGCCGCGCAGTCCCTGCGCTCGGGCGAATGCGACCTCGCCCTTGCCGGCGGCGTGACGGTGATGTCGACACCGGGCGCGTTCATTGAGTTCAGCCAGCAGCGCGGCCTTGCTGCTGATGGTCGGTGCAAGGCGTTTTCGGATGCCGCGGATGGCACTGGTTGGGCTGAGGGCGCCGGCGTGTTGGTGGTGGAGCGGTTGTCGGATGCGCGGCGTAACGGTCATCGGGTGTTGGCGGTCGTGCGCGGTTCCGCGGTGAATCAGGACGGTGCGTCGAATGGTCTGACGGCGCCGAATGGTCCCTCGCAGCAGCGGGTGATTCGGCAGGCGTTGGCGGGTGCGGGGCTGTCGCCGTCGGATGTGGATGTCGTCGAGGCGCACGGTACGGGGACGTCGCTGGGTGATCCGATCGAGGCGCAGGCGCTGCTTGCGACGTACGGTCAGGGCCGGGACGAGGGCCGGCCGTTGTGGCTGGGGTCGGTGAAGTCGAATATCGGGCACACGCAGGCGGCCGCGGGTGCGGCGGGCGTCATCAAGATGGTGCTGGCCTTGCAGCACGGTGTCCTTCCGCAGACGCTGCATGCCGATGAGCCGTCGTCGCATGTGGACTGGTCGGCCGGCAATGTGCGGCTGCTCACCGAGGCCGTCGGCTGGCCGGCGGGGGAGCGGCTTCGTCGGGCCGGTGTGTCGGCGTTCGGCGTGAGCGGCACCAACGCGCATGTGGTGATCGAGCAGGCTCCGGTGGAGGAGAGCTCGGACGCGCTGCCGGTTGGTGGTGTGGGTGTGGTGCCGTGGGTGGTGTCCGCGCGGAGTCGGGAGGGGTTGCGGGCGCAGGCGCAGCGGTTGTTGGCGCATGTGGAGGCGCGGCCTGAACTGGGTCTGTCGGAGGTGGGGTTCGCCCTGGCCACGACACGTTCGGCATTTGAACACCGGGCCGTCGTCCTCGGCACCGAGCGCGATGCTTTGGTGGACGGGCTCAAGGCGCTGGCCAAGGGGGACGATGCCGCTTCCGTGGCGACCGCTCTGGCTGCACCCGAAGCGCGATGGGCGCTGCTGTTCACGGGGCAGGGTGCGCAGCGGTTGGGGATGGGTCGGGAGCTGTATGAGGCGTTCCCGGTCTTCGCGGATGCCTTCGACGCGGTGTGTGCGTACTTCGACGGTGAGTTGGCAACTCCGTTGCGGGACGTGGTGTTCGGCGAGGATGCGGAGAGGCTGAACCAGACTGGTTTCACTCAGCCGGCGTTGTTTGCGGTGGAGGTGGCACTGTTCCGGCTCGTCGAGTCCTTGGGTGTGCGCCCCGACTATCTGGTGGGGCACTCCATCGGTGAGCTGGCGGCTGCGCATGTGGCTGGCGTGCTGTCGCTGGAGGACGCGTGCCGGCTGGTGGCGGCGCGCGGACGGTTGATGCAGGCCCTCCCGGCCGGCGGTGCGATGGTCGCCCTGCAAGCCACCGAGGCCGAGGTACTGCCGCTGCTGGAGGATCACGAGCAGCGGGTGAGTATCGCGGCGGTGAATGGCCCGAAGTCGGTTGTGATCTCCGGTGTGGAATCCGCGGTGGCGGACATCGCCGGGCGTTTCGAGTCCGAGGGCCGGAAGGTGAAGCGCCTCCAGGTGAGCCATGCCTTCCACTCCCCGCTGATGGAGCCGATCCTCGACGAGTTCCGGACGGTCGCCGAGAGTGTGGCGTACGCGGAGCCGCGCATCCCGGTGGTCTCGAACCTGACCGGCGAGCTCGCCACATCACAGGAGCTGACGTCTCCCGATTACTGGGTGCGGCATGTCCGCGAAGCCGTCCGCTTCGCCGACGGCATCCGCTGGCTGGCGGAGCACGAGGTCACCCGGTTCCTGGAGATCGGGCCGGACGGGACCCTGACCGCCATGGCGCAGGGATGCCTCGACGGTGACGTGGACGACGCGGACCATGTCCTCATCCCCGCTCTGCGCGGTGATGACCGTGGCGAGGTGTCCGCGCTGTTGTCTGCCGCCGGCCGGGCGTTCGTCCACGG
>NZ_SDIF01000252.1 GCF_004122735.1 Streptomyces sioyaensis
CCCCACCCCCAGGCCCGCCCCCGTCCCCCATCAGGGTCCCGTCAAGACCGGTCGCGAAGTCGCCTGATGCCCCTTTTGTCCCCTTGTCGGGTGGGTAGGGTCGCAGCAGGCTCAGCCCGGTGGGGGCGGCCTTCACGTAAGACAATGGGGCCATGGCACGCGGCAAGCTTCGGATCTATCTCGGCGCGGCACCGGGCGTCGGCAAGACGTACGCGATGCTGTCCGAGGCGCACCGGCGCGTGGAGCGGGGCACGGACCTCGTCGTGGCCTTCGTCGAGCACCACGGCAGGTCCCGCACGGAGGTCCTGCTCCACGGGCTGGAGCAGATCCGGCGCCGGGAGCTGTCCCACCGCGGCGCGGTTTTCACCGAAATGGACGTGGACGCGGTGCGGGAGCGCCGGCCGGCCGTGGCGCTGGTCGACGAGCTGGCGCACACCAACGTTCCCGGGTCGCGCAACGGCAAGCGGTGGCAGGACATCGAGGAGCTGCTGGAAGCCGGGATCGATGTGATCTCGACGGTGAACATCCAGCATCTGGAGTCGCTCGGGGACGTCGTCGAGTCGATAACGGGGGTGCGGCAGCGCGAGACCGTACCGGACGAGATCGTCCGCCGGGCCGACCAGATCGAACTGGTCGACATGTCGCCCCAGGCCATCCGCCGGCGGATGGCGCACGGCAACATCTACCAGTCCGACAAGGTGGACGCCGCCCTGTCCAACTACTTCCGTCCGGGCAACCTCACGGCGCTGCGCGAGCTGGCGCTGCTGTGGGTCGCCGACCGGGTGGACGAGTATCTGCAGGAGTACCGCGCGGAGCATTCGATCCGCTCCACCTGGCAGGCGCGGGAGCGCATCGTCGTCGGACTCACCGGCGGGCCGGAGGGGCGGACGCTGATCCGCCGCGCGGCCCGGATGGCGGCCAAGGGGTCGGGCAGCGAGGTGCTCGCCGTCTACATCGCCCGCAGCGACGGCCTGACCTCCGCCTCACCCAAGGAACTCGCCGTCCAGCGCACGCTGGTGGAGGACCTGGGAGGAACGTTCCACCATGTCATCGGTGAGGACATCCCCCGTGCTCTGCTGGAGTTCGCCCGGGGGGTCAACGCCACACAGATCGTGCTGGGCTCCAGCCGCCGCAAGGCCTGGCAGTACATCTTCGGGCCCGGGGTGGGCGCAACCGTCGCCCGGGAATCCGGGCCCGATCTCGATGTGCACATCGTCACCCACGAGGAGGTCGCCCGGGGCCGTGGGCTGCCGGTGCCGCGCGGGGCGCGGCTGGGGCGGGCCCGGATCATCGCCGGCTGGGTCGTCGGTGTCGTCGGCCCCGCTCTGCTCTCGCTGCTGCTGACCGGCATCAAGAACGGTCCCGGCCTGGCCAACGACGTACTGCTGTTCCTCTTCCTGACCGTCGTCGCCGCGCTGCTCGGCGGGCAGCTGCCGGCGCTGGCGTCGGCCGCGGTCGGTTCGCTGCTGCTGAACTTCTACTTCACGCCGCCGACCCACACCCTCACGGTCAGCGACCCGGAGAACATCGTCGCGATCGTGATCTTCTTCGCCGTCGCGGTGTCGGTCGCCTCCGTGGTGGATCTCGCCGCCCGGCGCACCCACCAGGCCGCCAGGCTGCGCGCCGAGTCGGAGATCCTGTCCTTCCTGGCGGGCAGCGTGCTGCGCGGTGAGACGACGCTGGACGCGCTGCTGGAGCGGGTGCGGGAGACCTTCGGCATGGAGACGGTGGCACTGCTGGAGCGGGCCGGCGACGTCGAGCCGTGGACCTGCGCGGGCCGGGCCGGCGCCGACCACGGCAAGCCGCTGCTGCGCCCCGAGGACGCCGATGTCGACATGCCGGTCGGGGACCACATGGCGCTGGCGCTCACCGGCCGGGTGCTGCCCGCGGAGGACCGTCGGGTGCTGGCCGCGTTCGCCGCCCAGGCCGCCGTCGTACTGGACCGGCAGCGGCTGGTGGGCGAGGCGGAGCGGGCCCGGGAGCTGGCCGAGGGCAACCGCATCAGGACGGCGCTGCTGGCCGCGGTCAGCCACGATCTGCGCACCCCTCTGGCGAGCATCAAGGCCTCCGTCACCTCCCTGCGCTCCGATGACGTCGCCTGGTCCCAGGAGGACGAGGCGGAGCTGCTGGCCGGCATCGAGGCGGGCGCCGACCGGCTGGACCATCTCGTCGGCAACCTCCTGGACATGTCGCGGCTGCAGACCGGCACCGTCACCCCGCTGATCCGCGAGCTCGACCTCGACGAGGTGGTGCCGATGGCGCTGGGCGGGGTGCCGGAGGGCAGCGTCACCCTCGACATCCCCGAGGAGCTGCCGATCGTCGCCGTCGACCCGGGGCTGCTGGAGCGCTCGGTCGCCAACCTCGTCGAGAACGCCGTGAAATACAGCCCGGACGGGACGCCGGTGCTGGTGTCGGCCAGCGCGCTCGGCGACCGGGTGGAGCTGCGGATCGCCGACCGCGGTCCGGGGGTGCCGGACGGTGCCAAGGACCGGATCTTCGAGCCGTTCCAGCGCTACGGCGACGCCCCGCGCGGCGCCGGTGTGGGCCTGGGACTGGCCGTGGCGCGCGGCTTCGCGGAGGCGATGGGCGGCACGCTCGCCGCCGAGGACACCCCCGGTGGCGGGATGACCATGGTGCTCACCCTCCGGGCCGCCCCCGGCGGGCCACCCGCCCGCCGGGGGCGGCCCGGAGGGTGAGCACCATGGTCATCCCGCCACCGGTGG
>NZ_SDIF01000253.1 GCF_004122735.1 Streptomyces sioyaensis
GGCGGGGGTGGGTTCGGGGGGAGCCGTCAGCGCTCACCGAGTGCGGAACCGGCCCGCAACGGACTCCGCCGGACAAGCGCGGCAACCGGCCGTGGCTCCGTAGGATCGGGGACATGGCTGAACTGATGGGGCGCGACGGCACCTGGACCTTCGACGGCGAGGTCATACGGATCGTGCCGGGGAGCGAGCGCGGGGTGCACAAACTGCGCCAGTATCTCGGTGAGTTCACGGTGCCGCTGGCCGCCGTAGCCAAGATCGCCTACGAACCGGCCCGCAAGGGCGGCCGGCTGCGACTGCGGCTGCGGGACGGCGCGGACCCGCTGCTCCAGGTCACCAGCGGCAGCCTGCCGGACGACGCCAGCCCGTACCAGGTGACGGTTGACCCCGGGCGGGCCGACGTCGCCGAGTACTTCGTCGACACCGTGCGGCAGGCCCTGACGCTGGAGCAGATTCCCGACGGGCCCACCGACCGCTATCTGCTGCCGGGCCCGCCGGTACCGCTGACGGCCGCCGGGGTCGACGGCATCGCCACCTTCGACGGCGAGCGGGTGCATCTCGAATGGCGCTGGAACACCAGCGAGACCAAGCGGCGGTGGGGTCCACGGGACTTCACGCTGACCGGTCTGGAAGCGGTGGAGTGGCAGGCCCCCTCCGGCCTGGAATCGGGCTATCTCCGCTTCCGGCTGTACGGGGCGGCCGAGCAGCCGGCGCCGGAGCGCGACCCCAACTCCCTTGAGCTGTGGGGATTCAAGAAGGAGAGCGGCACGACCGCACTGCTGGCGGCCGCGGTCGCGGTACGGCTGCCGCATCCGTCGGCCGGCCCGCCGCAGGCCCGTACGGCAGGCCTGCCGCAGACCGATACGGCCGAGATCCTGGCGGCGGCCGCGGCGACGGCCCCTCCCGCGGCGCTCGCCCCGCCCACCGGCAGCGCGCCCACCGGCAGCGCGCCCACCGGCAACGCGCCCACCGGCAACGCGCCCACGGGGAAGGCGCCCGCCGCGACGGCGCCCGCCGCCACCGCGTCCGCCGCCGACGACGACCATGACGCGCTGCTGCGCCGGCTGCGCGAGCTGGGTGAGCTGCGCCGCGACGGCATTCTCACCGAGGAGGAGTTCACCTCGACGAAGGCCGCCATCCTGGCACGCTTCCACCCCGCGGGCTGAGTTGCCGCGGCGGCGGCCCGGTCGTCGCCCGTACGCCGTTTACGCTGCCGCCATGGCACAGAACACACAGCGGGCACGGGCAGCGCAGGCGACGCCGACGGCACGGGCGGGGCAGGTCGGCGGGACGGCGACCGCGGACCGGCCCACGCTGCCGGCCCCGTCCTCGCGGCCCGGACAGCGCGCACAGACGGCGTCGGTCGCCCGGGAGGCGCGGCGGAGCGGGGCCGCGCCCCGGAAGGTGGCGGTGGTCACCGGCGCCGGATCCGGCATCGGACGGGCGGTCGCCCAGGCGCTGTCGGACGCCGACTGGACGGTGGTGCTGGCCGGGCGGCGCGCCGAGGCCCTGGCGGAGACCGCCCGTCTGGCGGGCCTCACCACCCCCGAAAGCCCCGCCCTCGTGGCGGTGCCGACCGATGTCACCCGCCCCGAACAGGTCGACGCCCTCTTCGCCGCCGTCCAGGAGCGGTTCAGCCGGGTCGATCTGCTCTTCAACAACGCGGGCACCTTCGGCAGGACGGCGCCGCTCGACGAGCTGACCTACGAGGACTGGCGCACGGTGGTGGACACCAACCTCACCGGCGCCTTCCTGTGCGCACAGGCCGCCTTCCGCGCGATGAAGACCCAGGACCCGCAGGGCGGCCGGATCATCAACAACGGCTCCGTCTCCGCCCACGCCCCGCGCCCGGACTCCGTCGCCTACACCGCCACCAAGCATGCGGTCACCGGACTGACCAAGTCGCTCTCCCTGGACGGCCGTCCGTACCGCATCGCCTGCGGCCAGCTCGACATCGGCAACGCGGCGACCGAGATGACCGGCCGGATGCAGACCGGTATCCGGCAGGCCAACGGCCAGCTGGCGGTCGAGCCGGTGATGGACGCGGCGGACGTCGCCCGCACGGTCGTCCACATGGCGGCGCTGCCGCTGGAGGCCAATGTGCAGTTCGCCACCGTGATGGCGACGAACATGCCCTACATCGGGCGGGGTTGAGGCAGCTTTCGGCCAGGACGGCGGGGTTCGGGCGAAGTTGCGCCACCGCGCCGTTCCGGGCGACGAATCCTGGTACGACCCCTGCCCTCCTGCCGTCTCCAATGGCACCCTTACCCCGGATCCGCACCGCTCCTGCCGGGCCGCCGTCGCGCGGCCCGTCCCCCACGGCCGCGCGCAGCTGCCGCGCGGCCCCCGCAGAAGGAGTTACGCGTGAGACGAACCGTACGTGGTACAGCGGCAGTTCACGCCATACCGGCCCCGCCCCCCGTGCGCAGATCCCGGGCCGCCCTGGGCGCCTTGACGGCCGCCGGCACGCTGCTCGCCCTGCTGCTCCCCGCCGCCCCGGCCGGCGCCGCCGGCGTGCACCACGGCCACCGCTCCCCCGCCCCGCAGACCGCCCTCGACGCCTTCTGGACGGCGGACCGGATGCGCGCCGCCGAGCCCCTTGATCTCGCCACCCCCGCGCCCCGGTCCACCGCCGCGGTCCGGCACGGCGCCCCGCTCACGGTGGCCGCCCACTTGCCGTACGGGGACTGGCCGTCGTGGTAGCCGGGGACGAAGACCCAGTT
>NZ_SDIF01000254.1 GCF_004122735.1 Streptomyces sioyaensis
GGCCGGGGGAGGTCGGGGCGTAGGAGGAGGTCGTCGTCGTAGTCGCCGCCGTTCTGGTGGCGGAAGGGGAGCGGGTCGGTGGTGGGGAGGGTGCGCAGGCGCTCGCGCAGGCGGGTGGCGGCGGTCGCGTAGGTGGTCGGGGTGGTGCGGTCCGCGCCGGGGATCAGAAGGGGCGGGACGACGGAGATCCCGGTGTACCAGAGGGTGCCGTGCTGGAGGGGGAAGAGGAGGTCGTTGAGGTCTCCGTTGACGCCGCGGGGGCCGAGGGTGGCGGCGCGGGCGCCGGCGGTGGTGATGACCAGGGCGCGCTTGCCGGTGAGTTTGCCGTCGCCGTAGCGCAGGGGGCGGCCGGTGGCGGGGTCGGTGAGGCCGAAGGCGAAGCCTTTGACGAAGACGCGGTCGAACCAGCCCTTGAGGATGGCGGGCATTCCGTACCACCAGAGGGGGAACTGGACGATCAAGGTGTCGGCCCAGGTGAGTTTTTCCTGTTCGGCGCGGATGTCGGGGGCCAAGTGGCCGTCCGTGTAGGCGCGTTGGGAGGCCTCGCCGACGAGGAGGCGGTCGGACGGGTCGTGGTCGTAGTCGGCGGCGTCGACCACCGGGTTCCACTTCATGGCGTACAGGTCGGAGACGCGGTGCTGGTGGCCGTGGGCGTCGAGGGTGCGCAGGCCCTCGGTCATGAGGGCGCCGCTCAGTGAGCGCTGGTCGGGGTGGGCGAACAGCCAGAGGACCTTCATGCCGTCCACTCTCCGGGTGCGCAGGGGGGCGAACGAGTGGCCTGATGGCCACTGTGTGCCAGGATCGGGCCATGGGTGTGGAGGAGAGCAGCGGTCGGGGTGCGGACAGGGGGCGGGCCGTCCCGGAGGGCGGGCGGCGGCACCGGGTGGTGGTGCTGGTGCGGGACGGGATGCTGCCCATGGAGGTGGGCATCGTCCACCGGATCTTCGGGGAGGCCCGGTCGGCGGACGGGGAGCTGCTGTATGAGCTGGTGACCTGTGCGCTGCGGCCGGGTGAGGTGCTGACGGACACGGACTTCACGGTGCACGTCGCGCACGGGCCGGAGGCGCTGGCGACGGCCGACACCGTGGTCGTACCGGCATCCGGGGCGGACTACGACCGCGGCGAGGGGTGTGGTGCCGGGCGGCTGAGTGCGGAATTGGCTCAGGCGCTGGGGCGGATCCGGCCCGGCACCCGGATCGCGTCGATCTGTACGGGGGCGTTCGTGCTGGCCGCGGCCGGCTTGCTGGACGGGCGGCGGGCGACCACGCACTGGCGGTCGGTGGACGATTTCCGTCGGCTGTTTCCCTCGGTCGAGCTGGATGCGGACGTGCTGTACACGGACTGCGGTGAGGTGCTGACGGCGGCCGGCGTCGCCTCCGGCGTCGATCTGTGTCTGCACATGGTCCGGTGTGATCACGGGGCGGCGGTGGCCAACGATGTGGCGCGGCGGACGGTCGTGCCGCCGCACCGGGAGGGCGGCCAGGCGCAGTACATCCAGCGGCCGGTGCCGGAGCCGCGGCTGTCGTCCACGGGTGCGGCGCGGGCCTGGGCGCTGGACCATCTGGACCGGCCGCTGAGTCTGCGGGAACTGGCGGCGCGGGAGTCGATGAGCGTACGGACCTTCACCCGGCGCTTCCGGGAGGAGGTCGGGGTCTCGCCGCTCCAGTGGCTGACCCAGCAACGGGTCGAGCGGGCACGGCAGTTGCTGGAGGAGACGGAGCTGACGGTGGACCGGATCGCGGCCGAGGCGGGCTTCGGCACGGCGGCCTCGCTGCGGCAGCATCTGCAGGCGGCGGTGGGGGTCTCGCCGCGGGCCTATCGGGGCACCTTCCGGGGGCCGGGGATCGGGGGCTGGGCGAGTGCCGGCGGGGGGCGATCGTAGGCGGGGTTTCAGGGCGGGCCGAGCGCCGGCGGGGCTGAGGGCGGCCGCGTTGTCAGTGGGTGGTCGTACGCTGGCGATGTGTGGCGATGTACGGGACCGCGCTGGTCAGGCGGCGGGCCGGAGCCGGAGGGGCGGTTCGGCCAGCGGCTCGGCTGGTACTGCGCCGAGCGCGGTGAGGAGCGGACGAGCGTGCTCCCCGCGGGCAAGACGCTGGCGTTCGCGGCGCAGGGGGAGCGGCGCTGTCTGGGGGTGCGGCGGGCCGGCCGCTGGATCGTGTGCCCGTACGACGCGGTGCTCGACGGTGCGAGCGCCAAGGACCAGTGCGCGCGCTGCGCCCAGCTGGACCGGTCGCGTTCGGTGGCCGCGGACACCATGGCCGACGATCCGCGTCCGTACGGCGTCTATCTCGCGTACTTCGGGCCCGGCCTGTTGAAGGTGGGGATCACGGCTGCCGAGCGGGGGGCGGCCCGGCTGGTGGAGCAGGGCGCGGTGGCGTACGCATGGCTGGGGCGCGGGCCGCTGATGGCGGCGCGGCGGGCGGAGGCGGTGCTGGGGAGCGCGCTGGCGGTGCCCGACAGGTTCACGAAGTCGGCGAAGCGGGCGGCGCGCGGGGCGCTGCCCCCGGTGGCGGACCGGGTGGCCGAGCTCGCCCGACTGCACGGCAGGGCACGGGAGCCGGAGCTCTGGCCGGAGACGCTGGAGCCGGTGGAGTTCGCGTGTACGGACCATACGGAGCTGTTCGGGCTCGACCGGATTCCGGGTGACGTGGCGGAGTTGGGCGGGATGACGGCGGGGGCGGAAGTGGTG
>NZ_SDIF01000255.1 GCF_004122735.1 Streptomyces sioyaensis
CCGAACGCCCCGTGCCCACCCCAACTCTCTGTTCAACACGGCGTTATGGGGTGCTTGCACACAGTGCACATGTCTTGTGATGCTATGACCGCTTTTGCCGGATACATGCACTGTGAAGGGTGGCGTGACCGTGACGGCCCGTACTGCGCCCAAGGCTCCATCCCGCGAGAGCCGAAGCGCGGACACGCGGGCACTCACACAGGTGCTGTTCGCCGAGCTGACGGACCTCGAACCCGGCACCCCGGAGCACACCCGGGTCCGCGCCGCGCTGATCGAGGCCAATCTGCCGCTGGTCCGCTATGCCGCGGCCCGCTTCCGCAGCCGCAACGAACCGATGGAGGACGTCATCCAGGTCGGCACCATCGGCCTGATCAACGCGATCGACCGATTCGATCCGGACCGGGGCGTCCAGTTCCCCACCTTCGCGATGCCCACCGTCGTCGGCGAGATCAAACGCTACTTTCGAGACAATGTCCGCACGGTCCATGTGCCGCGCCGCCTCCACGAGCTGTGGGTGCAGGTCAACGGGGCGACCGAGGATCTGACGGTGCTGCACGGCCGCTCCCCCACGACCGCCGAGATCGCCGAGCGCCTCAAGATCGGCGAGGACGAGGTCCTGGCCTGCCTGGAGGCCGGCCGCTCGTATCACGCCACCTCACTGGAGGCCGCCCAGGAGGGCGACGGCCTGCCCGGCCTGCTCGACCGCCTCGGCTACGAGGACCCGGAGCTGGCCGGGGTCGAGCACCGCGACCTCGTACGGCACCTCCTCGTCCAGCTGCCCGAGCGCGAGCAGCGGATCCTTCTGCTGCGTTACTACAGCAATCTGACGCAGTCCCAGATCAGTGCGGAGCTGGGGGTGTCGCAGATGCATGTCTCACGGCTACTGTCGCGGAGCTTCGCCCGGCTGCGATCCGCAAACAGGATCGACGCCTAACCGGGACGGGCGACCCGTCCCCGCTCAGCTGCGCAGATATGTCGACATGGCGCTACAGCGTGTTGCCGACATGTGACATTCTGCAGGAACCGCGTTTGCCGTAGCGCTGCCTCCGGTATTCAGGTGGAGGTATCACTCCCCGGTCCGCCCCGGCCCGGGGACGCCGCAGCGACCCGTCCGCGACCTCAAGGGGGTGGCATGTCCGTAGAACTGGGCAGCTCAAAGGTGCTTTCCGCGATTCCCGCGCCCGCACCGCACGTGCATGACGACGACGCCATCAACACCCGCACGCTCTCCCGCTCCCTGTTCCTGCGGCTCGCCTCGCTCGACAAGGACTGCGCGGAGCGCACCTACGTCCGTGACACGCTCATCGAGCTCAATCTCCCGCTTGTGCGGTACGCGGCCGCCCGCTTCCGCAGCCGCAACGAGCCGATGGAGGACATCGTCCAGGTCGGCACCATCGGCCTGATCAAGGCGATCGATCGTTTCGACTGCGAACGCGGCGTGGAATTCCCGACGTTCGCGATGCCGACGGTGGTCGGTGAGATCAAGCGGTTCTTCCGCGACACCTCGTGGTCGGTACGGGTCCCGCGCCGGCTCCAGGAGCTCCGCCTCGCCCTCACCAAGGCCAGCGACGAGCTCTCGCAGAAGCTGGACCGCTCCCCGACCGTCCCCGAACTCGCCCTGTGCCTGGGGGTGTCGGAGGAGGACGTCGTCGACGGCCTGGCCGTCGGCAACGCCTACACCGCCTCCTCGCTCGACTCGCCCTCCCCCGAGGACGACGGCGGCGAGGGCTCCCTCGCGGACCGCCTCGGCTACGAGGACAGCGCGCTGGAGGGCGTGGAGTACCGCGAGTCCCTCAAGCCCCTGCTGGCCAAACTCCCGGCCCGCGAGCGCCAGATCATCATGCTGCGCTTCTTCGCCAATATGACGCAGTCCCAGATCGGCGAGGAGGTCGGCATCTCCCAGATGCATGTCTCCCGGCTGCTGACCCGCACCCTGGCGCAGCTGCGCGACGGCCTGATCTCCGACTGAGGAACGGTCCGCCGAGGGGCCGTACGGCGCTTGGTGCCGCTCGGCGGACAGTTGCAGAGGACCGGAGGCCGCGGGGCGTGGCGCATACCGCGCGCACGCCCGCCCGTACGAGAGTCATCCGGCGTCCGCCTCTGTACACCTGACACCCTGTCAGCAACACTGGCCCGATGCGACGGACGACTACCGCCCGTGCCTCTGTGGCCGTGCTGTGTCTGGGTGTCCTGCTCACCGGCTGCGGGAACGCGGCCGAGCAGGGCTATGCCGCGGTGGGCGCGGCAGGCCCCGCCGACGGCCGTACGCCGGCCGGTGCCGTACCGCCCCAGGACGGTGTCGAGCTGACGCCGCTGGACGGCGGAGAACGCGGTCACGACGGCGGAGACGGCAGGGGCGGCAGCGACGGCGCCACGGCGTCCGGACGGCCCGATGCGAGGGCCTCTTCCCGGTCCGACTCCGGCACGGGCGACTCCGCCCGCGGGTCCGCCTCCCCCGACAGCCCCGGCGCCAGCAGCGCACCGTCCCCGGGGGAGCCCGCCGGCCAGGGTGACGGCAGTACGCCCGCTCCCGCACCGCCCTCGCCCAACTCACCCACACCACCGGGCAGTTCCCCTCGCCCGCCGCACCACTCGCCCACCCCCGGGCCGCCGTTGATCGCCGTGTACTCCTGGCCGTCGAGCTCGAACTCGACCGTCAGCACGGTGCCCGCCGGGCGC
>NZ_SDIF01000256.1 GCF_004122735.1 Streptomyces sioyaensis
GGGTGGGGAAGGGGAGGGGCGGGGAAGCCGTAGAACCGTGCGCCTCTCCTCCCACCCCCGCACCCCGGCCCGTTAGGCTCGGCGGCACGCCGTCGCGATCCGTGGGCGCGAGTCGCGGCGAACCACAGGAGGATTCGGTATGTCCATCCAGACCGTCGACGTCGTCTACACCGCCGTCGCCACCGCTGAGAACGGCCGTGACGGCCGCGTCGCCAGCGACGACGGCAAGCTCGACGTGGTCGTCAACCCGCCCAAGGAGCAGGGCGGCAGCGGCGCCGGCACCAACCCGGAGCAGCTCTTCGCGGCCGGCTACAGCGCCTGCTTCCAGGGTGCGCTCAGCGTCGTCGCCCGCCGGGAGAACGTCGATGTCGCCGGCTCACGGGTGACCGCCGAGGTCGGCATCGGCAAGACCCCCGACGGCGGCTTCGGCCTCACCGTCGAGATCTCCGCCAAGATCCCGAACGTCGACGCGGCCACTGCCCAGGACCTCGTGGAGAAGGCGCACCAGGTGTGCCCGTACTCCCGCGCCACCCGCGGCAACATCGAGGTCAAGCTGGCCGTCGCCTGACGCCCGGCGCCGCCGGCGATGCCACACCAGGGGCCGCATCCCGCTACGGGGTGCGGCCCCCTCGGGTAGGTGTGGGGTTTCGGGTGCGGACCCTCGCGTGCGGATCGGGGTAACGGGGCGGCCCTCGGTGTAGGTGCTGGGGTGCGGGGTGTGGCCCCCGGTGTGGGTACTGGGGTGGTGAAGTCGGCCATGGGAACGGGGTTGGGGAGGGAGCCCGGCGTAGGTGCTGGGGTGGCGGCGAGGTCGACCTCGGCGCAGTGGGTCAGCGACGTGTGGCCGCCTGGAGCAGGCACCTGGTTCTGGTCGAAGGTTCGTCAACTCGCGCTATTCTTACGGCGCTTCACCGCGTTCCTCCCCACAGCTCCGCCGGCGGCCGGCCGGTGGGGGCCCTGGCCTCCGGGGCCTGTCCGGAGGAGCGAGGAGGAGCGATGGACGATCAGGACACGGAGCAGGAAAGCGACCGGTGGGCGCCGTCTGACAGATGGCAGGTCGTCATCGGGGTGCTGGGCCTGTTTGTGGCGATCGTCGCGTGTGTGGGGCAGTTCACCCGCTGAGTGCCGGGTCGCCCCAGAGGGTCCGGACACGGCCGGTGCCCGCCGTCGAGGCGGGGCGGTCAACGGGGGAGTGCCCGGGCTCGGCAGGTCCTGCCGTGCCCCCGGCCCGCCACGGCACGGGCCCTGATGTGACGCAGGCAACATGTATGCCGTCTTGACGCACCCGCCGTGTAATCGATTTCGTAGCCCTCGCGCATTCCTACGAAATCGATTACACCTCGATCATGCGAAGCCGGCCCACGGGCCGGTGAGCGATCGCACGGACAGAATGGCAACGGCGCCATGGCGAACATCAAGGATGTGGCAGAGCGGGCTGGAGTCTCCGTCGCCACGGTCTCCCGGGTCCTCAATGGCCGCAGCCCGGTTGCCGAGACCCGGGAGCGGGTGCTCGCCGCCGTGCAGGAGCTGGGCTACCGCCCCAACAACGTCGCCCGCGCGCTGCGCACCGCACGGACCGGCGCGCTCGGCCTGATCATCAGCGATCTCACCAATCCGTTCTTCACCGAGCTGGCCGACGCCGTCGAGGACGAGGCCCGCAGCCTCGGCTACAGCCTGGTCATCGGCAATGCCGGCGAGCGCCCCGTGCAGCAGGACGACTACATCCGCACCCTGCTCGACCGCCGGATCGACGGCCTGCTGGTCAGCTCGGCGGGCACCGGCTCGGCGATGCTGAGCGAGGTCGTCGCCTCCGGCACCCCGCTGGTCCTGCTGGACCGCTTGGTACCCGGCATCGACGCTCCGTGCGTACGCGCCGACGGCCGCACCGCGCTCACCGAGCTCGCCGGCCATCTCGCCGCCCTCGGCCGACGCCGTCCCGCGATCATCGTTGCCCCGGCCGGCACACCGACCGGCGAGGAGCGCCTCGAACTCTTCCGCGCCGCGCTGGCCGAACACGGCCTCGCGCTGCCCGACGAGCGGGTCGGCAGCACCCCTGATCTGCAGCACACCGGCGGCCGGCGGGTGATGAGTGCCCTTCTCGACCTCGCCGAGCCGCCGGACGCGGTGCTGGCCACCGACAACCTGATGGCGCTGGGCGCGATGGACGAACTCCGCGCGCGCGGGCTGCGGGTCCCGGACGAGGTGGCGCTGGTGGTCTACGACGACGTGCCGTGGTTCACCCACACCGATCCGCCGCTGACCGCCATCGCCCAGCCCACCCGCGAACTGGGCCGGGCCGCCGTGCACACCCTGCTGGCCCGGATCGAGGGACGGCCCGCCGATTCGGTACTGCTGCCGGCCCATCTGGTCACCCGTCGCTCCTGCGGCGAGCCGCCCACGCCGTGAGCCGGGCCGGTGCGCTGCCGAGGCCCGCGATCCGGGCCGGCCACGCACCCGCCCCGTAGTCGACAACCATTTCAACCACCCGAAGTCAACGACCGCGCCAGTCCCCCGCCGGGTCAACGCCCGGGCCAGCCACCCGAGTCAACGCCCCGGGCCGACCACACCCACGCCGCCCCCATCAAGCCCCGCACCAAGC
>NZ_SDIF01000026.1 GCF_004122735.1 Streptomyces sioyaensis
TCCGCGGGTGGGTGTCCGGACTGCTTCGCTTTACGTCCGGACACCCACCCGCTCCGGCCCGCCCCCTCCCGTAGGGGAGGGTGGGAAAAGGCCGGTGGGGGTGAACGTGGCTGGTCAAACGCGCCTCACGGGTCGTACAGAACGGCCACGGTGGCCCGCCCCCACCCACCTTCACTCACTCCACTCACGGGAGCCGGAGGGGCCTGTTGTGTGGACGTAAAGCGAAGCAGTCCACACAACAGGCCCCGGAGGTCCGTCACCGCACCCAACACCCACCCAGCCCGCCGCAGGCGCAACGGCGACAAACCACCACGGCGGGAAAGCCGACAACGTACGGCGCGCCGCAAAGCGCAACGGCGAGCAACACCCACGGCGGGAAAGACAAAAACGTGGGGGAGACAATAAAGCGCATGAACGACCTCGACGCTTTCGTCGGCCTGCTCGCCCCGGAGGGGCAGGCCCTGCTTGCCGAGTTGCGGGACCACGACCCCGCGGACGAGCTCGCGGCAGCCACCCGGCTGCGCCGCGACCACCCCGCGCCGCTGGTCTCTGCCGCCCTCGGCCAGGCCCGGCTGCGTCAGCGCGCGGCGGCGAAGTTCGGGGCGGACGCGCAGCTGATGTACTTCACGCCGAACGGCGTCGAGCAGTCCACCCGCACCACCGTCGCCGCCCACCGCGCGGCCCGGTTCGCCGCGCTCGGCGTCCGTACGCTGGCCGATCTGTGCTGCGGCATCGGCGGTGACGCGCTGGCGCTGGCGCGGGCCGGGATCCGGGTGCTGGCCGTCGACCGCGACCCGCTGGCCTGTGCGGCGGCCCGGGCCAATGCCGAGGTGCTGGGGCTCGCGGAGCTGATCGAGGTGCGCTGCGCGGATGTGACGGAGGTGGACACCGCCGGATACGACGCGGTGTTCGTCGATCCGGCGCGGCGCAGCAAGGCCCGCGGCGGCCGCATCTTCGACCCGGAGGCGTACTCACCGCCGCTGTCGTGGGCCGTCGAGGCGGCCCGTACGGCGCCGTGCGCGGCGCTGAAGATCGCGCCCGGGGTACCGCACGACGCCCTGCCCGAGGACGCCGAGACGGAGTGGATCTCGGACGGCGGCGACGTCAAGGAGGCCGTGGTGTGGTTCGGGTCGGCGGCGGAGGGCCGGGGCCCGGTCCCGGGCGGCCGCCGTGCCACTCTGCTGCCGGCCGGTGAGACCCTGCTCGGCGCGGGGTTGCCGGAACCGGCCGCCGCGCGCCCGAACACCGCCCCGGCCGGAGGCGCTTCGGAAGACCACGCCCCGGTGGGGCCCGTTGGGGACTGGCTGTACGAACCGGACGGCGCGGTGATCCGGGCCCATCTGGTGGCGGACGTCGCCCGGCAGATCGACGGCCGGCTGATCGATCCGACCATCGCGTACATCACCGCGGACCGGCTGACGGCGACGCCGTACGCGACCGCCTACGCGCTCACCGACGTGCTGCCGTTCAACGTCAAGAAGCTCAAGGCCCTGCTGCGGGAGCGCGAGGTCGGGGTCGCGGTGATCAAGAAGCGGGGTTCCGCGGTGGAGCCCGAGGAGCTGCGCAGGAAGCTGAAGCTGGGCGGTGGCCGCAACTCCTGCACGATCTTCCTCACCCGGGTCGCCGGCGCCCCCACGATGCTGCTGGGGCACCCGGCCACGGACCCGGTCACGCCAGGTCGGTGAGGTCCTCGGCGTAGATCTGGGAGAGCGGCTGCGGGCCGATGTACTGCTGGCAGGTGCACTGCCCGGCCTCGTACTGCACCGGCCGGTGGTCCTCGTCCCAGACCACGGCCACCTCGACCCGCTCATGGCATTTGCCCCGTTTGTCATGCTTGGCGAGGTGGTGGGTGCAGCCGCACACCGGCTCCGGCGGTTTGTGGGCGGCGGCCAGCTCCTGCCGCTCCTGGCGCGCGGACTCCAGCCGCTCCATCTTGCGTTCATGGCGGGTGCGCAGCGCCGTACGGGCGGCGTCCACGACCTTCGCGAATCCGCCCGCCATGAAGAAGATGAAGACCCACCAGAACCAGTCCACGGCCTGCCGCCTCCCCACGTGCGCGCCCAGTGCTGGTTGCCAGGGTAAGACCTCGGGCCACGCGCCGGGCGGGGGGAGGCGACAGCGCGCGAAGAACGACAAACGCCCTCCGCCCGCGGCCGTCGTCAGGAGTAGAGGTTGTGCTTGCTCATCTCGTGGACGTGGTCGTGGCCGTGGTGGTGCCCGGCCGGGGCCGCGGGCGCCTCGCCGGGCACGTGCGGCTCGGTGACCGGCAGCGACGAGTCCGCGGACAGGTCCCAGTCGGAGGCCGCACGGCCGCGGGCCACCATCTCCGCGCCCAGGGCGGCGACCATCGCGCCGTTGTCGGTGCACAGCTTGGGCCGCGGCACCCGCAGCGTGATGCCGGCGTCCTCGCAGCGGCGCTCGGCCATCGCCCGCAGCCGCGAGTTGGCCGCCACCCCGCCGCCGATCATCAGATGCTCCACGCCGTTGTCCTTGCAGGCCCGGACGGCCTTACGGGTCAGCACGTCCACCACGGCCTCCTGGAAGGACGCCGAGACGTCCGCCACCGGCACCTCCTCGCCGGCCGCCCGCTTGGCCTCGATCCAGCGGGCGACGGCCGTCTTGAGCCCGGAGAAGGAGAAGTCGTAGACCGGGTCGCGGGGGCCGGTCAGCCCGCGCGGGAAGCGGATCGCGTCGGGGTTGCCCTCGCGGGCGTAGCGGTCGATGACCGGGCCGCCCGGGAAGCCGAGGTGGAGCACCCGGGCGATCTTGTCGAAGGCCTCGCCGGCCGCGTCGTCGATCGTCGAGCCGAGCGGCCGTACGTCGGAGGTGATGTCGGGGGCGAGCAGGAGGGAGGAGTGGCCGCCGGAGACCAGGAGGGCCATCGTCGGCTCGGGCAGCGGGCCGTGCTCCAGCTGGTCGACGCAGATGTGCGAGGCGAGGTGGTTGACGCCGTAGAGCGGCTTGCCGAGGGCGTAGGCGTACGCCTTGGCGGCCGAGACGCCGACCAGCAGCGCACCGGCCAGGCCCGGTCCCGCGGTGACCGCGATCCCGTCCAGGTCGGAGGCGGCGACCCCGGCGTCCTTCAGGGCCCGCTGGATGGTGGGGACCATCGCCTCCAGGTGGGCGCGCGAGGCCACCTCCGGCACCACCCCTCCGAAGCGGGCGTGCTCGTCGACGCTGGAGGCGACCGCGTCCGCGAGGAGGGTGTGACCGCGGACGATGCCGACACCGGTCTCGTCGCAGGAGGTCTCGATGCCGAGGACGAGCGGTCCGCCGCGTGAGTCAGCCATGAGTGTCAAGTTCCTTGTACGGGGGGTGCTTCGGAGGAGGTCTGGGTGGTGCGGCGCATCACCAGGGCGTCGACGTTGCCGGGCTGGTAGTAGCCGCGGCGGAAGCCGATCGGCTCGAAGCCGAACCGCTCGTAGAGGCGCTGGGCGCGGAGGTTGTCGACCCGTACCTCCAGCAGCACCTCACGGCACTCGAAGTCCGTCGCGGCACCGAGGAGTTCGGTCAGCAGCCGGGAGCCGAGGCCGGAGCCCCACTGGTCGCGGGCGGTGGCGATGGTCTGGATGTCGCCGGTGCCGTCGATGGCGGCCAGTCCGCCGTAGCCGACCAGCCGGCCTTCCCGCCCGTCATCGGCGCCTCCCCCAGTCGCTGTCCGGGGGGACCCCCAGCACGGCGGCATCAGTTCGGCGACGAGATAGCGGCGGGTGGCGTGCGGGCCGCGCGCATGGGCCAGCTCGGACCAGAACATGCCCGGCGACCAGGCGTCCTCGGGGAACAGCTCCCGTTCCAGCGCCAGCACCGGCGCAAGATCCCACCAGCGCATCTCGCGCAGCACCAGGTCGCGGTCGCCGGGACTGTCCGGCGGCGCCGGGGGCCGGGGGTCGGGCGACGGGCGGACGCTCACCGGGGAGTGACCACCTTGTAGTTGGCCGGGACCTGGGCGTCCGGGCGGCGCAGGTACAGCGGCTGCGGCGGCAGCATCTCCTCGCCCGCCGCCAGCTTCTGTGCGGCCAGCGCGGCCAGCGCGGCGGCGGACTGGTGCTCGGGCCCGTCGCGCCGTACGCCGGTGAAGACGGTGTCGTAGAGCAGCGCGCCCGCGCCCACGGCGGGGACCCCGGCCACCTCGTCGGCGATGTCCGCGGGGCGGTCGACGGCGGGCTCGGTCAGCCGGGTCGCCGGGCGGGGCGTCGCGCCGGGCTCGTAGCGCGCCCAGTAGACCTCCTTGCGGCGGGCGTCGGTGGCCACGACGAAGGGCTCGGTCAGCCCGGAGGCGTGGGCGAGGCCGTCGAGCGTGCACAGGCCGTGGACGGGCACGCCGAGCACCGCGCCGAAGGTGGCGGCGGTCACCAGGCCGACCCGCAGGCCGGTGTACGGCCCGGGGCCCACGCCGACCACGATGTCGCTGACCGCGTCGAGCTTCCGGCCGGCCTCGGCCAGAACCCGGTCGACGGCGGGCAGCAGCAGTTCGCCGTGCCGGCGGGCGTCCACCTGACGGGACTCGGCGAGGACGCCGGATCCGTCGTGGAGCGCGACGGTGACGGCAGGGGTGGCGGTGTCAAGAGCTAGCAGCAGCACGCCTCAAGACTACGGCGCGGCGGGCGGTCTCCGTTCCGGTGCTACCGTCGCCCCCGTAGCCAGCAGCAAGCAGCCCGGCGTCAAGGCCCGGGACTCCCCGTCGGCGGCGGGGAGAGGGAGGAAAGGTGGCACAGCGGTGCCCGCTAAGAGCAGCACGATCGTCACCGCGCTGACAGTGGCGGCCCTGGTCGCGGTCGGGGTGCTCGGGTACCAGGCCTCGGCGTCCGCCCCGGACAGCCTCAACGAGGCCCGCAAGGACAGCCACCACGCCCCCAAGGACCACCGGGACCACAACGACAAGAAGGCCAAGGCCCCGGCGCCCGCCCCGGTCCCCGCGGCCTCCGGCACCGGTCGGCGGATCGTCTACTCGCTCGGCGCCAAGCGGGTCTGGCTGGTCGACGCGAAGGGCACGGCACTGCGTACGTTCGCGGTCACGCCCAGTACGGTCAGCCCCCCGACGGGCAGCTACGCGGTCGGCTCGCGGTCGGTGAGCGTGACGGGCTCGGACGGCATCGCGATCGAGCACGTCGTGCGGTTCGCGGCCGTCAACGGCGTCACGGTCGGCTTCAGCGCCGCCGTGAACGGTTCGCGGCCCGCACCGGACGCGGGCAAGAAGACCGGCGGCATCCGGGAGTCGCGCGAGGACGGCAAGGCGATGTGGGACTTCGCGCTGCACGGCACCAAGGTCGTCGTGGTCTCCTGACCACACCGGTCCCGACCCGCAGGACCCGAACCGGGCAGGATCCTGACCGCCGCGCTGTCGCCCCTACGGGCTACGCCGCGTCCCGGCCGCCGGTGGACGCCGGCCTCGTTCCGGCCCCGGCTTCCTCTTCCCGGTCCTGCTGATCTTCCTGCGCGCGCTGCTCTTCCGGAGCGCCGGGCACCGCGGTCCGGCGGGCCTCCTCGGCGGCGTCGGGGGGCGTGGAGACGGCGCTGGCCGCGGCGCACGCCGCCAGCAGCTCGTTCATGGTCGGCGTCTCGCGCGCCTCGCGCCCGGCCGCCTCGACGGGCCCTTCAGGCGTAGGGAAGGGCTGGTGGGCCGACATGGATGCCTCCCGGGGCTCCTGGGGCAACGCGACAGAAGCTAGGCTGGCTACTTAGGCTGATACTTAGGCTGACCTAACTAGGGGTCTCTCCCCATGTCACCACGCCCGGCACCAGGTACGCAACATCTTACCGACGGCTTGTCGGAAACTACGGGCGTGCGACCGGTCGCGACGCCGCTCCACAACGGCGCGACAGCCGGGGGCTCCGCCCCGCGGTCAGCAGGTCTCCAGGGCGGGCAGCCCGGCGTCCGCCCAGCGCGCGCCGAAGCCGGTCACCGTCACCTCACGGACGTCGTCCACGTCGTCCTCCGGCGCCCCGGCCGGGCCGTCGCTCCCCACGGCCCGCCCGATGACCACATGCAGCCGGTTCTCGGACAGCTCCTCGACCTTGCCCTCGCCCCACTCCACGACCACCACCGACTCCGGCAGCGAGACATCGAGGTCGAGGTCCTCCATCTCCTCCAGGCCGCCGCCGAGCCGGTAGGCGTCGGCATGCACCAGCGCGGGACCGCCGGTCAGCGAGGGGTGGACCCGGGCGATGACGAAGGTGGGGGAGGTGACCGCGCCGCGCACGCCCAGGCCCTCGCCCAGGCCGCGGGTCAGCGTGGTCTTGCCGGCGCCCAGCTCACCGGTGAGCAGCACCAGGTCGCCGGGGCGCAGCAGCGGGGCCAGCCGACGGCCCAACTCCTGCATCTGGTCAGGGGACTTGACGGTGAGGTGCGCGATCGCGCCGGTGGTGCTCATGCCGCAAATGGTACGGCCCGGACGCGGTGGCGGTCCCGGACCGGGTGACCGGCCGGGCCGCCGGGCGAGTGGATCATGCCTGGTGGGGGCTCGAAGGCCGTGCGGGGCCGGTCCCGGCGAGGGACCGGCGGCCTTGCGGGGGCCGGCCTCCGGGCCACGTCGGACCGGCCTCCGGCCCACGCCACGCCGGCCCGGGCCACGCCGGAGGCCGGCCGGCCCGCCGCTCAGGCGCGGGCGGTCCGGGAGCTGCGGGCCGTCGCGCTCGCCCGTTCCACCAGCGACACCAGATGGTCGTTGACCAGCTCGGGCCGCTCCAGCATCACCAGATGTCCGGCGTCCGGGACACACACCAGCTCCGCGTCGGGCAGCACCTCGGCGATCGTCCGGCTGTGGTCGGCGGGCGTGATCAGATCGCTCTCCCCGGCGAGCACCAGCGCGGGCACCGCGTCGTACGCCACCAGCGCCTCGGTCTTGTCGTGCACCGCGAACGCCGGGAAGAACTCGGCGACCACATCGATCGGGGTCGCCTCGATCAGCCGCTCGCCGAACCGCGCGATGCCCGGGTCCACCTTCTCCGGCGTCCCGAACGAATACCGCTTGATCAGCCCCGCGAAGAGATCGGCGGTGGCCCGCCGCCCGCGCTCGACGATCTCGTGCTGCCAGCCCAGCGCCTTGAGCACGCCCGGCGCGAGCCAGTGGAAGGCCTTCATGCCCATCGACGGCAGCCCGTAGGTGACCTCGCTGAGCCGCCCCGCGGACGTGCCGATCAGGGCCACCCCGACCACCCGCTCCGCGACGAACTCCGGGAACTGGTCTGCCAGCGCCATCACCGTCATCCCGCCCATGGAGTGCCCGACCAGCACGATCGGCCCCTCGGGGACCGCGGCGTCCAGCACCGCCTTCAGGTCCCGGCCCAGCAGATCGATGGTGACCTCTTCGGTGCCGTCGATCTGGCCGTGGCCGCGCGAGGAGCGGCCGTGGCTGCGCTGGTCCCAGTGGACGGTGCGCACCGTGCCGCGCAGCGCGGAGCGCTGGAAGTGCCAGGAGTCCTGGCTGAGGCAGTAGCCGTGGCTGAAGACGACCGTGGGGGCCGCGGAGCGCCGGCCGAGCGCCGCCGTCAGCCGCTTGCGCAGACCGCCCTGGGCCTCCTGCGCGGCCCGGGCCTCCTTGCCGCGGACGGGCTTGGCCGACCGGTCGCCCTTGCCGTTCCGGCCGTTCTTGGCCGCCCGGCCCGCCCGGTCGTCCTTCTCCGGCCGGCCCGGCTCCGGGCCCACCTCGTCGACCTCGTAGTACAGCTCGGTGCCGTCCTCGGCGATCGCCGCGCCCGGTGTGCCGCGCAGCGTGCCGTACGGGCCGGCGGCGTCCAGCGCGAGCCGGGCCCGGCGGCGCATCCCGCGGCCGACCGTCATCCGCTCTATCGCCACCCCGGCCGCGGCACCCGCCGCGACCACGCCGATCGCGGCGCCGGCGATACCGGCGTGCCGGCCCGCCCGCGCCCAGTTGCCGGCGGCCTCGGCCGCCGCCTCGACCGCCTGCGCGGCGGCCTCCTGTCCCTCGGTCATGCCGTACCCCCCGTGAGCGTGCGGTCTCCTTCGGTTGCGCTGCGCGTGTCGCTGTCCACATAGACGCGCGGCACCCGCGTTCCGATCCGGGTGACGATCTCGTAGCCGATGGTTCCGGCCACCCGGGCCCAGTCCTCCGCGGTCGGCTCACCGCGGTCGCCGGGGCCGAACAGCACCGCCGGATCGCCCGGCTCGGCGCTGTCGCCGCCCAGGTCGACCACGAACTGGTCCATCGCGATCCGCCCGGCGACCGTGCGCCACTTGCCGGCGACCAGCACCGGGCCGCCGTTGGAGGCGTGCCGCGGGACGCCGTCGGCATAGCCGAGCGGGACCAGCGCCAGGGTCGTCTCGCCGGGTGTCGTGTAGTGATGCCCGTACGACACGCCGTGGCCGCCCGGGACGCGCTTGACCGAAGCCAGCGCGGCCTCCAGTGTCATCGCCGGCCGCAGCCCCAGCTCCTGCGAGGTGCCGACCTCGGGGCTGGGCGAGATGCCGTAGATGCCGATACCGGTACGGACCAGGTCGAAGTGCGCCTCGGGGAGGGTCAGCAGCGCCGGGGTGTTGGCGAGGTGCCGCACCTCGGGGCGCAGCCCGGCCCGCTCGGCGATCGCCAACCCCTCGTGGAAGGCGGTCAGCTGGGCGGCGATGGAGGGGTGGCCGGGCTCGTCGGCGCAGGCGAAGTGCGACCAGACGCCGGTGATCCGCAGCACGCCCTCGGCCTCGGCGGCGCGGGCCGCGGCGGTCAGTTCCGACCAGTCGGCGGGCATACAGCCGTTGCGGCCGAGACCGGTGTCGATCTTGAGCTGGACGCGGGCGGTCCGGCCGCAGGCCCGCGCCGCCGCGGTCACCTCGCGCAGCGCCCACATGCCGCTCACCGAGACGTCGATGTCCTGCTCGACGGCCGTGCGCCAGGGGCCGCCCGGCGTCCACAGCCAGCACATCAGCCGCCCGGTGTCACCGGCCGCGCGCAGCGCGAACGCCTCCTCGGGCAGCGCCGTGCCCAGCCAGTCCGCACCGGCCTCACGGGCGGCGCGCGCGCAGCGCACCGCCCCGTGTCCGTAGCCGTCGGACTTGACCACGGCCATCAGCTCTGCCCGGGGTGCACGGTCCCGCAGGGCACGCACATTCGACCGCACGGCGGCGAGGTCGATGGTGGCGCGGGCGCGCTTTGCTGTCTCGTTCATCCCCCTCAGTGTTGCAGGCGACGCCGTGGCGCCCGGGGGGACGGGCGGGGAAACCGTGCTCACACCCCGGGTTTCCGCCCCCAGACGTACACAATGTCGCCCTTCTTCAGTACCTCCCAGACCCTCCGCGCGTCCGTCATGGTGAGGTTGACGCAGCCGTGCGAGCCGGGCCCGGAGAAGATGTCCTCGTAGACGCCGTGCAGCGCCTCCCCGCGGTCGAAGAACTGCGCGTAGGGCATCGCCGTGTGGTACAGGTTCGAGATGTGGTGCCGGTGGCGCAGATAGATCCGGTACATCCCGGTACGGGTCTCCATCGACGGCGCACCGGAGCGGATCGTGACCGGGTCGAAGATCACCCGCCCGTTCTGCTGCACCCACATCAGCTGCCGGTTCAGATCGACGCAGGCCGTGCGCTCGGCCCGGTCGGGGCAGTGCCCGGCTCGGTTGGGGTCCTTCTTGGCCCGCATCAGCCGCACCATGGCCCCGGTGACCGGCCCGGCGAAGCCGGTCGCCGGCGCGATCCGGTGCGCCTGCTGGAAGCGCCGGATCGCCCGGCAGTCCCCCTGACTCTGCCGCCCGTCCACGTCCCGCCGCAGATAGCGCTCGGCCTGCCGCTGGTAGGGCCCGGTGGACTGGCTGCACGCCGCCGCCCGGAGGCCGTGGGGCACTTCGGACCGCGGTACGTACTCGGTGTGCGACCGTGGCGCCCCGTAGGGGGCGGGCGCCGGTGCCCGGCCGGTGCGGGCCGGCTCCCGCGGGAGGCCGGGTACCAGGTCGGACGCCTCCGCGGACGACGGGACGACGGCCACCGCGGGCGGCCCGACGGCAACGAGCAGCGAGGCGCAGACCAGCAGCGCCGAAAAGGTGCGTTTCATGCCCTCACGCATGCCGTGGCCGGGCGGTCATACCGCCCGCCGCGCACCAGGTTCGCCCTGGTGCCCGCCCCTTTCCCCCGCGGGGCGTAACGCCGTCGCGGCAGCTGTCAGTCCGTCACATCCCGCCAGGCCGCGTCCAGATGGGCGGCCACGTCGGAGGCCAGGATCGGGGCGCCCGCCGGCCCGGCCGCCCGGCGCGCGGCCAGCCCGTGCAGATACGCGCCGACGGATCCCGCGTCCCGGGCCGGCAGCCCCGCGGCGAGCAGCGAGCCCGTCACCCCCGACAGCACGTCCCCGCTCCCGGCCGTCGCCAGCCAGGCGGTCCCGGTGGGGTTGACCCGGACCGGTCCGTCGGCCGCCGCGACCAGCGTCGTCGAGCCCTTGAGCAGCACCGTGGCGCCGAATCGCCGCGCCAACTCCCGTACGGTCGCCAGCCGTGCCGCCTCGACCTGGCCGCGCCCGCTCCCGAGCAGCGCCGCGGCCTCCCCGGCGTGCGGCGTCAACAGCGTCTCGGCGCGGCGTTCCCGCACCCGCTGCGGCGTCAGGAACCGCAGCCCGTCCGCGTCCACCAGCACCGGCACGTCCGACGCCAGCACGTCGTCCAGCGCGTCCGACTCGTCCCCGATCCCGGGCCCGATCACCCACGACTGCACCCGCCCGGCCTTGTCCGGCGGCCCGGCATGCACCAGCGTCTCCGGGAAGTGGGCGAGTACGGCGTCCGCGGCCGGCCCGACGTAGCGCACCGCCCCCGCGCCGCCCCGCAGCGCCCCGGCCACCGCGAGCACCGCCGCCCCCGGATAGCGCGCGGACCCGGCGACCACCCCCACCACGCCCCGCCGGTACTTGTCGCTCTCGGCCACCGGGCGCGGCAGCAGCTCCGCCACGTCCGCGTGCTGCAACGCCTCCATGGCGGCGTCCGCCGGCAGCGTCAGCCCGATGTCCACCAGCCGCAGCGCCCCCGCCCGCTCCCGCGCCGGGTCGGTCAGCAGCCCCGGCTTGTACGCACCGAAGGTCACCGTCGCGTCGGCCCGCACCGCCTCCCCGCTCACCTCGCCGCTGTCCGCGTCCACCCCGCTCGGCAGATCGACGGCCACCACCGGCGCCGACTCCCATGCCGCCCGCGCCAGTTGCGCCGCCTCGGGCCGCAGCCCGCCGCGCCCCCCGATCCCGACGATCCCGTCCACCACCAGATCGGCCCGGGCGATGTCCCGCAGCGCCGCGTCCGACACCCGGCCCCCGGCCGACCGCAGCGCGGCGAGCCCGCCCCGGTGTGCCCGTTCGGGCGACAGCAGCACCGCCACCACCCCGGCCCCCCGCCGCGCCAGCCGGGCACCGGCGTACAGCGCGTCCCCGCCGTTGTCGCCGCTGCCCACCAGCAGCACCACACGGGCGCCGTACACCCGCCCCAGCAACTCCGCGCAGGCCACGGCCAGTCCGGCCGCGGCCCGCTGCATCAGGGCCCCTTCGGGCAGCCGGGCCATGAGCTCCTGCTCGGCGGCCCGCACGGTCTCCACGCTGTAGGCAGTCCTCATGCCGACAAGTCTCGCCCCTGGCAGGCGGGGTACGGCGCATTTCCTCTCTGCACGAGAGCGGCGCCCGCCCACCGACGAACGGGGGCGGGCGCCACAGCAGGCTCCAGGAGGACGTCCTACGCCTCGGCGACCACCACGGCGGAGGCGACCCCGGCGTCATGGCTCAGCGACACATGCCAGGACCGGACGCCGAGTTCCGCGGCGCGCGACTCGACCGTCCCGCACACCCGCAGCCGCGGCTGCCCGCTGTCCTCGACACACACCTCGACATCGGTCCAGCGCAGCCCGCCCGGTGCCCCGAGCGCCTTGGCCACCGCCTCCTTGGCGGCGAACCGGGCCGCCAGCGACGCGGTACCGCGGCGTTCCCCGCTCGGCAGCGTCAGTTCCGCGGGGAGGAACAACCGCCGTGCCAGCTCCGGCGTACGGTCCAGCGCCGCCCCGAAGCGGTCGATCTCGGCGACGTCGATCCCGACCCCGACGATCATTCGACGGTCACCGACTTGGCGAGGTTGCGCGGCTGGTCGACCTCGTTGCCGCGGGCGGTGGCCAGCTCACAGGCGAAGACCTGCAACGGCACCGTCGACACCAGCGGCTGCAGCAGCACCGGCGTCCGCGGAATCCGCACGAGGTGATCGGCGTACGGCACGACCGTCTCGTCGCCCTCCTCCGCGATCACGATCGTCCGCGCCCCCCGGGCCCGGATCTCCTGGATGTTCGACACGATCTTGTCGTGCAGCACGGACCGCCCACGCGGCGACGGCACGACCACCACCACCGGCAGGTCCTCCTCGATCAACGCGATCGGCCCGTGCTTGAGCTCACCGGCCGCGAAGCCCTCCGCGTGCATGTACGCGAGTTCCTTGAGCTTCAGCGCGCCCTCCAGCGCCACCGGATAGCCCACGTGCCGGCCGAGGAACAGCACCGTATTCTTGCCGGCGAGGCTGCGCGCCAGCTCCCGTACCGGCTCCATCGTGCCGAGCACCTGCTCGACCTGGGTGCCGATGGCCGCGAGTTCGCGCACCACGGCCCGGATCTCGTCGCCCCACTTCGTGCCCCGTACCTGCGCGAGGTAGAGCGCCACCAGATAGCAGGCCACCAGCTGCGTCAGAAACGCCTTCGTCGACGCCACCGCCACCTCCGGCCCGGCGTGCGTGTACAGCACCGCGTCCGACTCCCGCGGGATGGTCGACCCGTTGGTGTTGCAGATGGCGAGCACCTTCGCGCCCTGCTCGCGCGCGTGCCGCAGCGCCATCAGGGTGTCCATCGTCTCGCCGGACTGGCTGATGGCGATGACCAGCGTGTGCCGGTCCAGGATCGGGTCCCGGTAGCGGAACTCGCTGGCCAGCTCGGTCTCGCAGGGGATCCGCGTCCAGTGCTCGATCGCGTACTTGGCGATCATCCCCGCGTGGTACGCCGTCCCGCACGCCACGATGACGACCTTGTCGACCTCGCGCAGCACCTCCGGCGGGATCCGCACCTCGTCCAGCGACAGCACGCCCGACGCGTCGATCCGCCCCAACAGCGTGTCCGCGACGGCCTTCGGCTGCTCCGCGATCTCCTTCAGCATGAAGTAGTCGTAGCCGCCCTTCTCGGCGGCCGAGGCGTCCCAGTCGACGTGGTACTCCCGCACCTGCGCGGGCACCCCGTCGAAGTCGGTGACCGTCACCGCCTCCCGGCGCAGCTCCACGACCTGGTCCTGGCCCAGCTCGATCGCCTCGCGGGTGTGCGCGATGAACGCCGCCACGTCCGAGGCGAGGAACGCCTCGCCGTCCCCGACCCCCACCACCAGCGGCGAGTTCCGGCGTGCCCCGACCACCACATCCGGCTCGTCGGCATGCACCGCGACCAGCGTGAAGGCGCCCTCCAGCCGCCGGCACACCTGCCGCATCGCCTCGGCCAGCTCCCCGCAGGACGAGTAGGCCTCGGCGAGCAGATGCGCGACGACCTCGGTGTCCGTCTCGGACGCCAACTCGTGCCCGCGGTCGGTGAGTTCGGCGCGCAGCCCGGCGAAGTTCTCGATGATGCCGTTGTGCACGACGGAGACCCGGCCGGCGTTGTCCAGATGCGGGTGGGCGTTGGCGTCGGTGGGCCCGCCGTGGGTCGCCCACCGGGTGTGCCCGATGCCCGTCGACCCCGTCGGCAGCGGACGGTCGGCCAGCTCCTTCTCCAGATTGGCGAGTTTGCCGGCCTTCTTGGCCGCCGCCAGCCCGCCGTCGGCCAGCACGGCGACACCCGCCGAGTCGTAGCCGCGGTACTCCAGCCGCTTCAGCCCGGCCAGGACGACGTCAAGGGCGCTCTGCCCGCCCACATATCCCACGATTCCGCACATGGAGGCAGCGTACGCTGCGGGCCCGCACGGCCCGCAGCGGCACGTTGCGGCGGGTCACAGCCGAAGGATCGGACCCGCCCCTCAATACCCCAGCGCTATCCGATCGTGCGCCTCACGCACCGTCTCCAGGAACTCCTCGTCCGCCTCCGCGTCCACGCCGATCCCGCCGGCCGGCTCGTAGCGCTCCAGGAAATCGGCGAGGTCCTCGCCCAGATCCTCGTCCGGCAGGTCCTCCGCCAGCTCGGCGTAGACCCGCGCGGCGAAGCAGTCCGACGCGGCCTTCCTGCCCCTGACACGGACCGCACCCGCGGCCCTCCCCCACGGCCGCTGTCCCAACAGACCGGCCTTACGCGCTCCCACACGTGCCCCCTTGCATCGTCCACGGCCCTGGGCGGGCGTGTCCCCGCCACCGACCGTACCGGGCAATATCCATTCGGGTACAGACAGCCAGGTGGAGAAGCACCCAAGCCGACCCTGACAGGTACAACCCCACCCGCAGACGCCAGCGTGGCACCCGGAGGTGAACGGCACATGACGGCTGCGCACAATGGGCGCGTGCCCTCGACGACCGATCCGCAGCAACGACGCCGCGCCGACAACTCCCCGTACGTCGATCTGACGCGCGCGCAGTGGAGCGCCCTGCGGGAGAAGACCCCGCTGCCCCTGACGGCCGACGAGGTCGAACGGCTGCGGGGGCTCGGCGATGTCATCGACCTCGACGAGGTCCGCGACGTCTATCTCCCGCTGTCCCGGCTCCTCAACCTCTATGTCGGCGCCACCAGCAATCTGCGCGGCGCGCTGAACACCTTCCTCGGCGACGCGGGCGGCGGCCCCCAGACCGGCACCCCCTTCGTCATCGGGGTCGCGGGCAGCGTGGCGGTCGGGAAGTCCACCACCGCCCGGCTGCTGCGGGCGCTGCTGGCCCGCTGGCCCGAGCATCCGCGGGTGGAGCTGGTCACCACCGACGGCTTCCTCTTCCCCAACGCCGAGTTGCACCGCCGCGGTCTGATGTCCCGCAAGGGCTTCCCGGAGTCCTACGACCGGCGGGCGCTGACCCGCTTCGTCGCGGATGTGAAGTCCGGCCGGGCCGAGGTCTCCGCGCCCGTCTACTCCCACCTGATCTACGACATCGTGCCCGGCGAGCGGCTGACCGTCCGCCGCCCGGACATCCTCATCGTCGAGGGGCTGAACGTCCTGCAGCCGGCGCTGCCCGGCAAGGACGGCCGCACCCGCCTCGGCCTCGCCGACTTCTTCGACTTCTCCGTCTACGTCGACGCCCGCACCGAGGACATCGAGAAGTGGTACCTCGGCCGCTTCCGCAAGCTGCGCGAGACCGCCTTCCAGAACCCGTTCTCGTACTTCCGCAAATACACCCAGGTCTCCGAGGACGAGGCCCTCGACTACGCCCGGAAGATGTGGCGGACCATCAACAAGCCCAATCTGCAGCAGAATGTGGCCCCGACCCGCGGCCGCGCGAACCTGGTGCTCCGCAAGGGCCCGGACCACAAGGTGCAGCGGCTGTCGCTGCGCAAGCTCTGAACGGTCCCGTCCACGGGCTCCCGCGGGCCCGCCCATGCGAACGGGCGGGCCCCGACCACCGTCAGGAACCCGCCCGCCGAAGCGTCCCGCCCCGTGCTCAGCCCAATGCGGACTTGACCGCGTCGGCCAGCCGTCCGGCCACCGCCCGGGCCTGCTCGATGTCGGCCGCCTCCACCATGACGCGGACCAGCGGCTCCGTGCCGGACGGCCGCAGCAGCACCCGCCCGGTCGCGCCCAGTTCCCGCTCCGCCTCGGTGACCGCCGCGGTCAGCTCGGGGGAGGTGGCCACCCGCGCCTTGTCGACGTCGGGGACGTTGATCAGGATCTGCGGCAGCCGCTCCATGACGCCCGCCAGCTCGGCCAGCGGCCGGCCGGTCGCGGCGACCCGGGCGGCCAGCATCAGCCCGGTCAGCGTGCCGTCGCCGGTGGTGGCGTGGTCCAGCACGATGACGTGCCCGGACTGCTCACCGCCCAGCGCGAAGCCGTGCGCCTTCATCTCCTCCAGGACGTACCGGTCGCCGACCGCGGTCTGCACGAGCTCGATGCCCGCGCGCTCCATGGCCAGCTTGAAGCCCAGGTTGGACATGACGGTGGCGACCACGGTGTTCTTGCGCAGCGTCCCGGCCTCGCGCATCCCGAGCGCCAGCACCGCCAGGATCTGGTCCCCGTCGACCTCGTTGCCCTCGCGGTCCACCGCCAGGCAGCGGTCCGCGTCGCCGTCGTGGGCGACACCCAGGTCGGCGCCGTGCTCGACGACGGCCGCGCGCAGCAGCGCGAGGTGGGTGGAGCCACAGCCGTCGTTGATGTTCAGCCCGTCGGGCTCGGTGCCGATCGTGATGACCTCGGCGCCGGCCCGGGCGAAGGCCTCGGGCGAGACCCGCGCCGCCGCGCCGTGCGCACCGTCGATGACGACCTTCAGCCCGTCCAGGCGGTTGGGCAGGACGCCGACGAGATGCGCGACGTAGTTGTCGAAGCCCTCGTCGTAGACGGTGACCCGGCCCACGCCGGCACCGGTCGGCCGCTCCCAGGGCTCACCGGAACTGTGCGCACGGTAGGTCTGCTCGATGCGGTCCTCCAGCTCGTCGGCGAGCTTGTGGCCGCCGCGGGCGAAGAACTTGATGCCGTTGTCGGGCATCGGGTTGTGGCTGGCGGAGAGCATCACGCCGAGGTCCGCGCCGAGCGAACCGGTCAGATACGCGACCGCCGGGGTCGGGAGCACCCCCACCCGCAGCACGTCCACGCCGGCACTGGCCAGGCCCGCGACGACCGCGGCCTCCAGGAACTCCCCGGACGCACGTGGATCACGTCCGACCACCGCCACCGGCCGGTGACCTTCGAAGGTGCCCACTTCGGCGAGCACATGCGCCGCAGCGACCGACAGACCGAGCGCCAGCTCCGCCGTCAGGTCCGCATTGGCGACACCGCGCACACCGTCCGTGCCGAAGAGTCGTCCCACTGGTGTCCTCCGAGTAGATGAGCTTGGACCAGAGATTTACGTCCAGGTATACGCGTCCGGTCCCGGATAGCCGAACGCCCCGGCAGCACGGAGGTGCCACCGGGGCGTACGCCAAGGGCTGCATGGAGCAGCGCGCGGTTAGCGCTTGCTGTACTGCGGCGCCTTGCGGGCCTTCTTCAGACCGGCCTTCTTGCGCTCGACCGCACGGTCGTCACGCTTGAGGAATCCGGCCTTCTTCAGCGCGGGGCGGTTGTTGTCGGCGTCCGCCTCGTTCAGCGCACGAGCCACGCCCAGGCGCAGCGCACCGGCCTGGCCGGAGATGCCGCCGCCGGCGATGCGGGCGATGACGTCGTAGCGGTTGTCGAGTTCGAGCACCTTGAAGGGCTCGTTGACTTCCTGCTGGTGCACCTTGTTGGGGAAGTAGCCCTCAAGGGTGCGGCCGTTGATCTTCCACTGGCCGGTGCCCGGGACGATCCGGACGCGGGCGATGGCGTTCTTGCGACGGCCCAGGCCGGCCGCCGGCTGCGGGTCGCCGAAGCGGGACGCGAGGGACTCGGAGGTGTACTCCGACTCCACGACCTCGGTCTCGGTGGTGTACTCCTCGACCTCGTCCAGCGGGGTCTCGGGGGTGGTCTCAGCCACGATGCTCCTCAGATTCTCTCTGTCGTCTTAGGGGGTGGCCGGACTTACTGCGCGACCTGGGTGATCTCGAACGGGACCGGCTGCTGCGCAGCGTGCGGGTGCTCGGCGCCCGCGTAGACCTTCAGCTTCGAGAGCATCTGACGGCCGAGGGTGTTCTTGGGGAGCATGCCCTTGATGGCCTTCTCGACGGCCTTCTCGGGGTTCTTGTCGAGCAGCTCGTCGTAGCGGACGGAGCGCAGACCACCCGGGAAGCCGGAGTGCCGGTAGGCCATCTTCTGGGTCCGCTTGTTGCCGGACAGGTGCACCTTGTCGGCGTTGACGATGATGACGAAGTCACCCGTGTCAACGTGGGGCGCGTAGACCGGCTTGTGCTTACCCCGCAGGAGGGACGCGGCCTGGGTGGCCAGGCGGCCCAGGACAACGTCCTGCGCGTCAATGATGTGCCACTGGCGCTGGACATCGCCGGGCTTGGGGCTGAACGTACGCACGTCTTAGCCTTCGCTTCTGAGTGAATGGGTCCTGTACTGGTCGCCCCGGCTGATCACACAGCAGGGCGGCTCTACGGGTGACGCAACCCGATCGTCCGCCGCTGGCCATCGGCCGACGGGACCGGCGTAAGGGCCCCTCACGTGAGATAGAGCAAGCCAATACGCATAACGAACTGGCAGAATACCGGGCCGTCCCCAGCGGGGTCAAAACACGCCCCGAACCGGCGTACGGTTCCGACCCCGCACGGGGCACGGTCACCGTCGGTATCGCCCATCCTACGGCGGGCACCCGCCGCCCGGTGCCCGCCGACCGCCCCCGCTACCGCTTCCGCTCCACCCGGCGCTCGTCCCACACGGGCTCGGCGGTCTCCCGCACCAGCCCGTCCGACCCGAACACCAGGAACCGGTCGAAGGCCTTCGCGAACCACCGGTCGTGCGTCACCGCCACCACCGTGCCCTCGTAGGCCTCCAGCCCCTCCTGCAGCGCCTCCGCCGACTCCAGGTCCAGGTTGTCCGTCGGCTCGTCGAGCAGGAGGGCGGTGGTGCCGGCCAGCTCCAGCAGCAGGATCTGGAAGCGGGCCTGCTGGCCGCCGGAGAGCCGCTCGAAGCGCTGCTCGGCCTGCTTCTCCAGCTCGTAGCGGCGCAGCGCCGACATGGCCTGGCCCTTGTCCCGGGCGTGCTCGGTCCACAGGATGTCGAGGAGGGTGCGGCCCAGCAGCTCGGGGTGAGCATGCGTCTGCGCGAAGTGACCGGGCACCACGCGGGCGCCCAGTTTCCAGCTGCCCGTATGGGCCACCGGGCTCTCCGTGTCCCCGGCCAGCAGCCGCAGGAAGTGCGATTTGCCGGAGCCGTTGGAGCCGAGGACCGCGACCCGCTCGCCGTAGAAGATCTCCAGGGAGAACGGCTTCATCAGGCCGGTGAGCTCCAGGTCCGCGCAGGTCACCGCCCGTACACCGGTCCGCCCGCCGCGCAGCCGCATCGTGATGTCCTGCTCCCGCGGCGGCTCCGGCGGCGGCCCGGCCTCCTCGAACTTCCGCAGCCGGGTCTGTGCCGCCGCATAGCGCGAGGCCAGCTCGTGGCTGATCGAGGCCGCCTGCCGCAGCGAGACCACCAGCTTCTTCAGCTGCGCATGCTTCTCGTCCCAGCGCCGCCGCAGCTCCTCGAAGCGCGCGAAGCGCTCCTTGCGCGCCTCGTGGTACGTGGCGAAGCCCCCGCCGTGCACCCAGACGTCGGAGCCCGCCGGCCCCGGCTCGACGCTGACGATCTTCTCCGCGGCGCGGGCCAGCAGCTCCCGGTCGTGGGAGACGAACAGCACCGTCTTCCGGGTCGCCCGCAGCTGCTCCTCCAGCCACCGCTTGCCGGGGACGTCCAGATAGTTGTCCGGCTCGTCCAGCAGCAGCACCTCGTCGGTGCCGCGCAGCAGCGACTCCAGCACCAGCCGCTTCTGCTCACCTCCGGACAGCGTGCGCACCTGCCGCCACTGCGCCTTCTCGTACGGCATCCCCAGGGCCGCCATGGTGCACATGTCCCAGACCGTCTCGGCCTCGTAGCCGCGCGCCTCGGCCCAGTCGCTGAGCGCCTGGGCATAGGCCATCTGCGCGGCCTCGTCGTCGCCCTCGGCGCTCATCATCGCCAGCTCGGCGGCGTCCACCGCCGCGGCCGCCTGCCTGATCCGCGGCTGCGCCACCGAAACCAGCAGGTCACGCACCGTACGGTCATCGCGTACGGAGCCCACGAACTGCGGCATCACGCCCAGCCCGCCGCTGACCGTGACCGCCCCGCCGTGCGGCTGCAGCTCCCCCGCGATCAGTCGCAGCAGCGTCGTCTTTCCCGCGCCGTTGGCCCCCACCAGTGCGACCGACGCGCCCTCCCCCACGCGGAAGGACACATCTCCCAGCAGGACCCTCCCGTCCGGCAGGTAGTACTCCAGATGCCCGGCCTCAAGATGTCCCATGAGCGGGATTGTCACCGGTCGTTCCGCGTTCCACCAACCCCATTAGGATGCGCGGCATGAGCTTTGGGCAAGGGGGGCCGTTCGACGGCCCCGGGGGTTCTTCGTCGTCCACTCCGGACTGGGGTGCACTCGCCGAGGAGAGCGAGGCACAGGCCCGCCGCAAACGCCGGCTGTGGATCGTCGGCGGTGCACTGGCGACCCTCGCGGTGGCCGGCATCGTCACCGTGGCCGTCATGGCCGGCAGCGGCGGTTCCCCGGGCGGCGGCGCGACGGCGTCGCCCACCGCGTCCGACCAGGCCGCGGCGCCGGACGACAAGCCGTCCTTCCCCGACGTGTCGGTGCCGCCCCCGCCGAACCCGCAGGACTACATCTCCGACCCCAAGAAGGACACCGCGCCGCTCACCCCGGCCACCCTCTTCCCGCAGAAGAGCATGGTCGTCGGCGAGCACACCTACCCGCGCACCAGCACCGCCAGCACCAAGGACTGCACCGCCGCCGCCCAGGGCGCGCTGGTCTCCTCGCTGTCCCACAACGGCTGCAAGCAGCTGCTGCGCGCCACGTACTCCAAGGGCGGCGTCGCGGTCACCCTCGGCGTCGCGGTCTTCGACTCGCCCGCCAGGGCCGCCAAGGTCATGAACGAGGGCAAGCCCAACCTGATGCCGCTGCCCGGCAACGGCGTCCCCTCGGACTTCTGCCAGGGCACCAAGTGCCGGATGGCGACCAATGCCACCGGCCGGTACGCCTACTTCACCATCGCCGGCTACCTCAACGGCAAGGACGTCACCGGCACCGAGACCAAGGCCCAGCAGATCGCCCGGGACGGCGGGGCCTACGCGTTCACGCAGATCACCCAGCGCGGCAAGGACCAGGCCGCGAAGGCCGCCGAGCGGCAGCTGAAGGAAGCCCAGCGGAAGGCCGGCCGGTCCTGACCCCGGCCACCGGGCCCGGCGGCGCCACCGCCGGGCCCGGCCACCCGCCGCCTCAGCAGCAGCCGGCCCCCGGCAGCGTCCGCTTGTTCCGCGCCTCCTGGTTGCGCGCCATCAGCAGCTCATCGGCCGGATAGCCGACCTCCTCCAGCGTCAGCCCGTGCGGCCGTACGACATGCACCGCGGAGTCCCGTACGCCCGCCGCGAGCACCTTCCCCGGCCAGTCCGGCGACCGGTGCCCGTCCCCGACGAACAGCATCGCCCCCACCAGCGACCGCACCATGTTGTGGCAGAAGGCGTCCGCCCGCACGGTCGCCGTGATGATCCCGTCCGCGCCCCGCTCCCAGCTGAGCTCCTGGAGGGTGCGGATCGTCGTCGCGCCCTCCCGCCGCTTGCAGTACGCCGCGAAGTCGTGCTCCCCCAGCAGCGGCCGCGACGCCTCGTTCATGGCGTCGACGTCCAGCTCCCAGTCGTGCCACAGCACATGGCTGCGCAGCAGCGGATCCACTCCCCCGTGGTGATCGGTCACCCGGTAGGCATAGCGCCGCCAGATCGCCGAGAACCGCGCGTTGAAGCCGTACGGCGCCTCGCCGACCCGCCACACCCGCACGTCCTTCGGCAGCCGCCCGGCCAGCCGCCGCAGCAGCTTGTCCGCATGCTCGGCCCACACCTCCGCCGGCAGGTCCACGTGCGCCACCTGGCCCCGCGCATGCACCCCCGCGTCCGTCCGCCCGGCGACGGTGAGCTCATAGGTCTCCTTGGACCGCGTCACCGTCCGCAGCGCGTCCTCGATCTCCGCCTGCACCGTCCGCCGGCCGCCGGCCTGCTTGGCCCACCCGGAAAACTCCGCTCCGTCGTACGACAGATCCAGCCGCACCCGTACGAACCCGGGCTCCACTTCGTCACTCACGACAGCAATCCTCCCTCACCCCCCGGGCGGGCCGTTCCCCCCGGGCACGCCGGCCGGGCACCCGCACCCCGCGGCACCGGCCGCACGCCCCGGGCACACGAAAGCGGGCCCGCCCCGAAGGGCGGACCCGCTCACCGCGAGACGGAGCCTCAGGCGTCCTTGGACTCCTCGGCCGGAGCCTCGGTGGCCTCCGCGGCAGCCTCGGCGTCCTTGGCCGCACGCTTGGTCGCGGCCTCGGCCTCACCGGTGGCCTGCTGGGCCACGGTCAGCGCCTCCACCAGCTCGATGACGGCCATGGGCGCGTTGTCGCCACGGCGGTTACCGATCTTGGTGATACGGGTGTAGCCACCCGGGCGGTTCTCGAACCGCGGGGCGATCTCGGTGAACAGCGTGTGGACGACGCTCTTGTCCGAGATCAGCTGCATGACCTGGCGGCGGTTGTGCAGGTCCGCCTTCTTCGCCTTGGTCACCAGGCGCTCCGCGTACGGACGCAGACGGCGGGCCTTGGCCTCGGTCGTCGTGATGCGGCCGTGCTCGAAGAGAGCGGTGGCCAGGTTGCGCAGCATCAGACGCTCGTGCGCGGCGCTGCCGCCCAGACGGGCACCCTTGGTGGGCTTCGGCATTTCCTTCTCCTTGGTATCTGCCCCGGCCGTATCAGGTACCGAGGTCAGGACCCGGTGAGCGGTTGCTCACCGGCAACAACCAGCGCCCCGTGAGGGGCGCGGGGCTGCGAAGACCTTGCTGCTCCGCAGCATGGGCGCGACCCGCCACAGCGGGCCGCGCAGTCACAATCCGGCTGTCTCGACCGAGCTCTCAGTACTGCTCGGTCTCGACGAAGCCCGCATCCGCGTCGTCGTCCGCGCCGAAGGCGTCCGCCGCGGCGGTCGGGTCGAATCCGGGCGGGCTGTCCTTGAGCGCCAGGCCCATGCCGGCCAGCTTCGCCTTGACCTCGTCGATCGACTTCGCACCGAAGTTGCGGATGTCGAGCAGGTCGGCCTCGGAGCGCGCCACGAGCTCACCCACGGAGTGGATGCCCTCACGCTTGAGGCAGTTGTACGAGCGGACCGTGAGCTCCAGCTCCTCGATCGGCAGCGCCAGGTCGGCAGCGAGGGCGGCGTCCGTGGGGGACGGGCCCATGTCGATGCCCTCGGCGTCGATGTTGAGCTCGCGCGCCAGACCGAACAGCTCGACCAGGGTCTTACCGGCCGACGCCATGGCGTCACGCGGGCGCATGGCCTGCTTGGTCTCGACGTCGACGATCAGCTTGTCGAAGTCGGTGCGCTGCTCGACACGGGTCGCCTCGACCTTGTAGGTGACCTTGAGCACCGGCGAGTAGATGGAGTCGACCGGGATACGGCCGATCTCCTGGCCCACCTGCTTGTTCTGGACGGCGGAGACGTAGCCGCGACCGCGCTCGACGGTCAGCTCCATCTCCAGCTTGCCCTTGCCGTTGAGGGTGGCGAGGACCAGGTCGGGGTTGTGCACCTCGACACCGGCCGGCGGCGCGATGTCCGCGGCGGTGACCAGACCCGGGCCCTGCTTGCGCAGGTACATCACGACGGGCTCGTCGTGCTCCGAGGAGACGACCAGCTGCTTGATGTTCAGGATGAGGTCGGTGACGTCCTCCTTGACGCCCGGCACGGTGGTGAACTCGTGCAGGACACCGTCGATCCGGATGCTGGTCACCGCAGCACCGGGGATCGAGGAGAGGAGGGTACGACGCAGGGAGTTACCGAGGGTGTAGCCGAAGCCCGGCTCCAGCGGCTCGATCACGAACCGGGAGCGGTATTCGTCGACGACCTCTTCGGTCAACGAGGGACGCTGAGCAATCAGCATGGTGTTCGATCCTTCAGTCGTGGACGCCCGCTATTTGACGCCCGCTGTACTGACAAGGGTACGGGCGGCACGGCGCAAAACGCTCCGTACCGCCCCCACCGGTCAGCTCTTACTTGGAGTAGAGCTCAACGATCAGCTGCTCCTGCACCTGGGTGTCGATCACCTGGCGCTCGGGCATGCTGTGCACGAGGATCCGCAGGTTCGACGGAATCGCTTCCAGCCAGGCCGGAACCGTCTTCTCGCCGGCCTCGGCCTTGGCCACCTCGAAGGGGGTCAGGTTCCGAGAGCCCTCGCGGACCTCGACGATGTCGTTCACGGACACACGAGCCGACGGGATGTCGGTCTTGCGGCCGTTCACGTTGATGTGTCCGTGACGGACCAGCTGACGGGCGTGGTCGCGGGACTTGGCAAAGCCGGCCCGGTAGACCACGTTGTCGAGGCGGGTCTCAAGGATGCGCAGAAGGTTCTCACCGGTCTTGCCGGTCTTCTGGTTCGCTTCCTTGTAGTAGTTCACGAACTGCTTCTCAAGGACACCGTAGATACGGCTGCACTTCTGCTTCTCACGAAGCTGGAGCAGGTACTCGCTGTCCTTGGTGCGCCCGCGACCGTGCTCACCCGGGGGGTAAGGACGGATCTCGATCGGGCACTTCGCGCTCTCGCACTTGCTCCCCTTGAGGAAGAGCTTCTGCTTCTCCCGACGGCAACGCTTGCAGTCGGCCCCGGTGTAACGCGCCATTGTCTAGTTGTCTCCTACTTCAGGTGGTCAGACGCGGCGACGCTTGGGCGGGCGGCATCCGTTGTGCGGGGTGGGGGTGACGTCCTGGATCGAACCGACCTCAAGGCCGGTGGCCTGGAGGGAGCGGATCGCGGTCTCACGGCCGGAGCCGGGACCCTTGACGAAGACGTCGACCTTGCGCATGCCGTGCTCCTGCGCGCGGCGGGCGGCCGACTCGGCGGCCATCTGCGCGGCGAAGGGGGTGGACTTGCGCGAGCCCTTGAAGCCGACGTGGCCGGCCGAGGCCCAAGAGATCACGTTGCCCGTGGGGTCCGTGATCGAGACGATCGTGTTGTTGAACGTGCTCTTGATGTGAGCGTGCCCGTGGGCGACGTTCTTCTTCTCCTTGCGGCGCACCTTCTTGGCGCCGGCCGTACGGCCCTTCGGAGGCATTCATTACTCCCGTGGAGGTGGTCGGTCCTACAGCGAAGACCGCTGGTGAGCGTCCTGCTGAGGACTACTTCTTGCCCGGCTTCTTCTTGCCGGCGATCGCGCGACGCGGGCCCTTGCGGGTACGGGCGTTCGTGCTGGTGCGCTGACCGTGCACCGGCAGACCGCGGCGGTGACGCAGACCCTGGTAGCAGCCGATCTCGACCTTGCGGCGGATGTCGGCCTGGATCTCGCGACGGAGGTCACCCTCGGTCTTGAGGTTGTTGTCCACGTACTCGCGGATCTTGACGAGGTCTTCCTCGGCCAGGTCGCGAACACGGGTGTCCGGGTTCACGCCGGTGGCGGCGAGAGTCTGCTGCGACAGCGTCCGCCCGATACCGAAGACGTAGGTGAGGGCGACCTCCACGCGCTTTTCGCGCGGGAGATCAACGCCTGCGAGGCGTGCCATTGATGTGGCTCCTGATGGCTATTCGGAGGTCTTCCGCAGCACCGTTCCCGTAAGACTCTGCAGAATTACGAGCCGGGTCCCCGGCCTCCGAGCCGGGGGTGTCGTCCCACGCGAGAAGTGCGGGGGTCGGGTGACTGCGTATGTACGTGTGTGCTTGCGTCGCGCGAACTGCGAAATGCAGGTGGTCGGCGTGCGTCAGCCCTGGCGCTGCTTGTGGCGCAGGTTGTCGCAGATGACCATGACCCGGCCGTGGCGGCGGATCACCTTGCACTTGTCGCAGATCTTCTTGACGCTCGGCTTGACCTTCATGGGATGTGAGGTTCTCCGGGTCAGTGCCGTCACCCCACGGGAGCGGGGCGCCGACAAGATCTACTTGTAGCGGTAGACGATCCGGCCACGCGTCAGGTCGTAGGGAGAGAGCTCCACGACGACCCGGTCATCCGGGAGGATACGGATGTAGTGCATCCGCATCTTGCCGCTGATGTGCGCGAGGACCTTGTGACCGTTCTGGAGCTCCACCTTGAACATGGCGTTCGGGAGGGACTCGATCACGGTGCCCTCGATTTCGATGGCACCTTGCTTCTTGGCCACGCTTCGCCCTTCGAATCGGCTACCTTGATCGACTCCCTTTCAACCGTGACCTCTGTAGACAGGCATACGGATGCACGAGAGCCGACGCGTCAGTCTACGTCAGCGCCTACGAAAAGACGAATCCAGAAGTATTGCCCACGGCACGTGATCCTTACGCGCCAAGGGCGCGGCGCGCTCCGGGCCGCGGCGCACACGAGGGGGCCGCGCCCGCTTCCTTAGGCCCCTGCGGCGGGGTCGGGCGCCGCCGTGATCCCCAGCTCGGCCAGCTTGGCCTTGCCGCCGTCCGGCGCGGTGAGCACCAGCGGGCCGTCCTCGGTCAGCGCGACCGAGTGCTCCCAGTGCGAGGACCAGCTGCCGTCGTTCGACTTGACCGTCCAGTCGTCGTCGAGGACGTGGGTCTTGGCCGTGCCGAGATTGACCATCGGCTCGATCGCGATGCAGAAGCCGGGCACCAGCTTGGGGCCGCGGCCGCGCTTGCGGTCGACGTAATTCAGCAGATGCGGGTCCATGTGCATCTGCGAGCCGATGCCGTGGCCGCCGTAGTCCTCGACGATGCCGTACTTGCCGCTGGCGGGACGGGGCTGGCGGCGGATGTAGCCCTCGATGGCCTTGGAGATGTCGACCAGCCGGTTACCCTTCGCGACCGCGGCGATACCGGCCCACATGGACTCCTCGGTGACCCGGCTCAGCTCGACCAGCTCCGCCGAGTGACCGGAGCCGACGAAGGCGGTGTACGCGGCGTCGCCGTGCCAGCCGTCGATGATCGCGCCGCAGTCGATGGAGATGATGTCGCCGTCCCGCAGCACCGTCTCGGCGTCGGGGATGCCGTGGACCACGACGTCGTTCACCGAGGTGCAGATCGTCGCGGGGAAGCCGCCGTAACCGAGGAAGTTCGACTTCGCTCCGTGCTCGGCGAGCACCTTGCGGGCCGCGTCGTCCAGGTCCTTGGTCGTGGCGCCCGGCACCGCGACCTCCCGGGTCGCCGCGTGGATGGCGGCGACCACCAGCCCCGCCTCGCGCATCTTCGCGATCTGCTCGGGGGTCTTGATCTCCACCATTACGGCCTTCCTTTGCGGCTGGGCCGCCGCCGCTCCCGCGGAGGTGGCCGACCGCCGCTGTGTCTCACTCGATGGTCGCTGCCTACGGTAACCGGTCCGGAGCCGGGCGGCCCCACCCCGGATACGCCGCGGCCGCGGTACCCCGTAAGGGCACCGCGGCCGTGCGGCCTGCTGCTTATGCGCCGCGCTGGAGGGCGTCCATCGAGCGCTTGGTGACCTCTTCGACCTTGCCGAGGGCCGGGATCGTGACGACCAGATCCTGGTCCTTGTAGTAGTCGATGATCGGCTCGGTCTCCGTGTGGTAGACCTCCAGCCGCTTGCGGACGGTCTCCTCACGGTCGTCGTCCCGCTGGTACAGCTCGCCACCGCAGACGTCACAGACGCCCTCGGCCTTGGGCTTGTTGTACTCGGCGTGGAAGACGTGGCTGGAGTCGTTGCGGCAGATGCGCCGACCGGCGATCCGCTTGACGACCTCCTCCTCGGGGACCTCCAGGTCCAAAACGGCGTCCAGCGTGAGGCCGTTGTTCTTGAGGTACTCGTCCAGCGCCTCGGCCTGGCCGAGGTTCCGCGGGAAGCCGTCCAGGAGGAAACCCCCGGCGGCGTCGGCCTGTTCCATACGGGCTTCGGCCATCCCGATGGTCACCGAGTCGGGGACCAGATTGCCGGCGTCCATGTACGACTTCGCCTCGACACCCAGGGGCGTGCCCTGACTGATGTTGGCACGGAACAGGTCCCCCGTGGAGATGTGCGGGATCGCGAGGTTCTTGGCAAGGTACGCAGCCTGCGTACCCTTGCCGGCCCCCGGGGGTCCGACGAGGACGATTCGCATCAGCGGAGGAACCCTTCGTAGTTGCGCTGCTGAAGCTGGCTCTCGATCTGCTTCACGGTCTCCAGGCCCACACCCACGATGATGAGGATGCTCGTCCCGCCGAACGGGAAGTTCTGGTTCGCGTTGAAAAGCACCAACGCCACTGTTGGTACGAGCGCGATCAGCCCCAGGTACAGCGAGCCCGGCCACGTGATCCGGTTGAGCACGTAGCTGAGGTACTCGGCCGTCGGGCGACCAGCCCGGATACCCGGGATGAAGCCACCATACTTCTTCATGTTGTCGGCAACTTCTTCGGGGTTGAAGCTGATGGCGACGTAGAAGAACGCGAAGAACACGATCAGCAGGAAGTACGTAACGATGTAAACGGGGTGATTTCCCTTGGTGAAGTTGGTGGCGATCCACGTCGCCCATGCCGCCTTCGACCCGCTGAACTGTGCAACGAGGGCTGGAATGTAGAGCAGCGATGACGCGAAGATGACGGGAATCACACCCGCCTGGTTCACCTTGAGCGGGATGTACGTGGACGTGCCGCCATAGGACCGGCGGCCGATCATCCGCTTCGCGTACTGCACGGGAATACGCCGCTGAGCCTGCTCGACGAAGACCACCAGGGCGACCATCGCCAGACCGACCGCGATCACCGCGAAGAACTCGATCCAGCCGTCGGCCAGCTTGCCGGTGAGCTTGATCTGCCACAGGGCGCCCGGGAAGCCGGCGGCGATCGAGATGAACATCAGGATCGACATGCCGTTGCCGATACCGCGGTCGGTGACGAGCTCACCGAGCCACATGATCAGGCCGGTGCCGGCGGTCATCGTGATGACCATGGTGATGGTGGTGAAGATCGAGTCGCTGGGCACGATCTCACTGGCGACGGGGCAGCTCTGGAAGAGCGCACCGCTGCGGGCGGTGGCCACCAGGCCGGTGCCCTGCAGGATGGCGAGCGCCACGGTCAGATAGCGGGTGTACTGGGTGATCTTCGCCTGGCCGGACTGCCCCTCTTTCTTGAGGGCTTCCAGCCGCGGAATCACCACGGTCAGCAGCTGGAGGATGATGCTCGCCGTGATGTACGGCATGATCCCCAGCGCGAAGATCGTGATCTGCAGCAGCGCACCACCGCTGAACATGTTCACCAGGGCGAACAATCCGCTGTTGCCGCCGGCCTGCTTCATGCAGGTCTCGACGTTCGCGTAGTTCACCCCGGGGACCGGGACATGGGCGCCGATCCGGTAGAGCACGATGATGCCCAACGTGAACAGCAGCTTCTTGCGCAGGTCGGGCGTCTTGAACGCTCGGGCGAACGCGGTGAGCACGGTGCCTCCTGCGCCTCCCGCCTTGAATGCGGGAGGTGACGGTCTTGAGGATCGACGAATAGTGAGCGGCCGAGCCACGCGGACACGGCCCACGCGGCGGGGACCGGGGCCCGGGGCCCCGGAAAAAACGGTCCATGCCACCTTACCGGCGACGGAACCCCCGTGGAACGACCAACCGGGGATGCCCCATTCGCTGGGCATCCCCGGTCAGTTGAAGCAACGAACTCAGATGAGCTCGGTGACGGTGCCGCCGGCAGCGGCGATCTTCTCCTTGGCGGAGCCGGAAACGGCGTCAACCGAAACCTGCAGCGCCACGGAGACCTCGCCCTGGCCCAGGACCTTGACGAGCTCGTTCTTGCGCACCGCGCCCTTGGCGACCAGGTCGGCCACCGTGACCTCGCCACCCTGCGGGTAGAGCTCGGCCAGCTTGGCCAGGTTCACGACCTGGAACTGCTTGTGGGCGGGGTTCTTGAAGCCCTTCAGCTTCGGGAGGCGCATGTGGAGGGGCATCTGCCCACCCTCGAAGCGCTCCGGAACCTGGTAACGGGCCTTCGTGCCCTTGGTACCACGACCAGCGGTCTTACCCTTGGACGCCTCACCACGACCGACACGGGTCTTGGCGGTCTTGGCGCCCGGGGCGGGCCGGAGGTTGTGGACCTTCAGCGGGTTGTTCTCCGCCATGTCAGTCGACCTCCTCAACCGTCACGAGGTGGCGGACGGTGTGCACCATGCCGCGGAACTCGGGGCGGTCCTCCTTGACAACCACGTCGTTGAGCCGCTTGAGGCCCAGCGAACGGAGGGTGTCGCGGTGGTTCTGCTTGCTACCGATGTAGGACTTCGTCTGCGTGATCTTGAGGTGCGCCATTACGCGGTCACCCCAGCACGCGCCCGCAGCAGAGCGGCGGGAGCAACGTCCTCCAGCGGCAGGCCACGACGGGCCGCGATCTCCTCGGGGCGCTGCAGGCCCTGAAGCGCGGTCACCGTGGCGTGCACGATGTTGATCGGGTTCGACGAGCCGAGCGACTTGCTCAGCACGTCGTGGATGCCCGCGCACTCCAGAACGGCACGCACGGGGCCACCGGCGATCACACCGGTACCGGGGGAAGCCGGCTTGAGCAGGACGACGCCCGCAGCCTTCTCACCCTGGATGGGGTGCGGGATGGTGCCCTGGATACGGGGGACCTTGAAGAAGTTCTTCTTGGCCTCTTCCACGCCCTTGGCGATGGCAGCCGGAACTTCCTTGGCCTTGCCGTAACCGACACCTACGGTGCCGTCACCGTCGCCCACCACGACCAGCGCGGTGAAGCTGAAGCGACGACCACCCTTGACAACCTTGGCGACGCGGTTGATCGCGACAACGCGCTCAACGTACGCGGTCTTCTCGGCGGCAGCGCCACCGTCGCGACCCTTCCGGTCCCGCCGCTCGCCGCCACCGGCACCGCTCCCGCGGCGCTGGGGTCCAGCCATTGGATTTACCTCTCTCTGTTACGTCCGCTAGCTCCGGAACCGGGGCTTAGAACTTCAGCCCGGCTTCGCGGGCGGCGTCGGCCAGAGCGGCAATCCGCCCGGCGTACTGCTTGCCACCACGGTCGAACACGACGGCCTCGACACCGGCGGCCTTGGCACGCTCAGCGACCAGGGAGCCGACCTTCTGGGCCTGGGCGCTCTTGTCGCCCTCGCCACCACGGATCGACGCGTCCAGGCTCGACGCCGAGGCCAGCGTGTGGCCCTTGATGTCGTCGATGACCTGCGCGGTGATGCCACGGTTGGTCCGCGTCACCACCAGACGCGGACGCTCCGGGGTACCCGAAATCCGCTTGCGGATGCGGATGTGGCGACGCTTGGCGGCGGCGCGCTTGTAGGCGTCACCCTTCGCGATCTTCACACCGTATGCCATGGCTTACTTACCAGCCTTTCCGACCTTGCGGCGGATGACCTCGCCGGCGTACTTGACGCCCTTGGCCTTGTACGGGTCAGGCTTGCGCAGCTTGCGGATGTTCGCCGCCACCTCGCCGACCTTCTGCTTGTCGATCCCCTCGACGGTGAGCTTGGTCGGGGACTCGACCTTGAAGGAGATGCCCTCGGGCGCCTCGACGACGATGGGGTGGCTGTAGCCCAGCGCGAACTCCAGGTTGGAGCCCTTCGCCTGGACGCGGTAGCCGACACCGCTGATCTCGAGCGCCTTGCTGTGCCCCTGGGTCACGCCGGTGATCATGTTCGCCACCAGCGTGCGGGACAGGCCGTGCAGGGCCTTGTTCTGACGCTCGTCGTTCGGGCGGGAGACGTTGATCACGCCTTCCTCACCCTTGGCGACCTCGATGGGCGCCGAGACGGTGAGCGAGAGGGAACCCTTGGGGCCCTTCACCGCGACCGTGCGGCCCTCGATGGTGACGTCCACACCAGCAGGAACCTGGATGGGCAGCTTGCCAATACGCGACATTAGCTATTCCTCCGTTCCCTGGTTACCAGACGTAGGCGAGGACTTCCCCACCCACGCCCTTCTTGCTGGCCTGCTGGCCGGTCAGGAGACCGTGGGACGTGGAGATGATCGCCACGCCCAGGCCGCCGAGGACCTTCGGCAGGTTGGTGGACTTTGCGTAGACCCGGAGGCCCGGCTTCGAGATCCGCTTGATGCCGGCGATCGAGCGCTCGCGGTTCGGGCCGAACTTCAGCTCGAGGACGAGGTTCTTGCCAACCTCTGCGTCCTCGACACGCCAGCCGGTGATGTAACCCTCCTGCTGGAGGATCTCCGCGATGTGCGACTTGATCTTGCTGTGCGGCATCACGACGGTGTCGTGGTACGCCGAGTTCGCGTTCCGCAGACGGGTCAGCATGTCTGCGATGGGATCAGTCATGGTCATGAATTGGCCTTCGGCCTCTCTCGCCGGGGTTTCCTATGTGCGCCATCCCTCTCCCCGATCAGAGTCGGGACGGGTGCGGCGCGGGGACCTACGGCGTAGTAAGCGACGTTATGCGGGCTCGGCCCGCGGTCGGTCTCGGGCGGCGAGGCGCCCAAACCCTTCCAGCCTACGGGACAGAAGGGGCGGGGCGCCCGCCGACCGAATGCTTACCGAGAGCTTCCAGTCATCCCAACTAAGGGATTACCAGGAGCTCTTGGTCACGCCCGGCAGCTCGCCACGGTGAGCCATCTCACGAAGGCACACGCGGCACAGGCCGAACTTGCGGTAGACGGAGTGCGGACGGCCGCAGCGCTGGCAGCGCGTGTACGCACGCACACCGAACTTCGGCTTGCGAGCAGCCTTGGCAATCAGAGCCTTCTTCGCCATCTCGCTCACGCCTCCTTGAACGGGAAGCCGAGGTGACGAAGGAGGGCGCGGCCCTCGTCGTCGTTGGTCGCCGTGGTGACCACGGTGATGTCCATACCCCGGGTGCGGTCGATCTTGTCCTGGTCGATCTCGTGGAACATGACCTGCTCCGTGAGACCGAAGGTGTAGTTGCCCCGGCCGTCGAACTGCTTCGGGGACAGACCACGGAAGTCGCGGATGCGCGGGAGCGCGAGCGACAGCAGACGGTCCAGGAACTCCCACATGCGGTCACCGCGGAGGGTGACGTGGGCACCGATCGGCTGGCCCTCACGCAGCTTGAACTGCGCGATGGACTTACGGGCCTTGGTGACGGCCGGCTTCTGGCCGGTGATCGTGGTGAGGTCGCGGATGGCGCCCTCGATCAGCTTGGAGTCGCGGGCGGCGTCGCCCACACCCATGTTGACCACGATCTTGGTCAGACCGGGGATCTGCATGACGTTCTCGAGCGAGAACTCGTCCTTCAGCTTCCCGGCGATCTCTTCGCGGTAGCGCGTCTTGAGACGCGGCGCGTTGGTGGTGGCAGTCATCAGATGTCCTCACCGGTCCGCTTGGCAACGCGGATCTTGTTGCCCTCGTCGTCGAAGCGGTATCCGACGCGGGTGACGACCTTGTTCCCGTCCTTCTCCACGACCAGCTGAACGTTGCTGACGTGGACAGGGGCCTCGGTCGTCACGATGCCGCCGGTCTTCGACCCACGAGCGGTCTGTCCGGCCTTGGTGTGCTTCTTGACCCGGTTGACACCCTCGACCAGGACGCGGTCCTCGCGGGGGAAGGCCTGGATGACCTTGCCCTGCTTGCCCTTGTCCTTACCGGTGATGACCTGGACCAGGTCGCCCTTCTTGATCTTCATCGGTTACAGCACCTCCGGCGCGAGCGAGATGATCTTCATGAACTTCTTCTCGCGCAGCTCCCGGCCCACGGGGCCGAAGATGCGGGTGCCGCGGGGGTCGCCATCGTTCTTGAGGATGACGGCCGCGTTCTCGTCGAAGCGGATGTACGAGCCGTCCGGACGGCGGCGCTCCTTGACGGTGCGAACGATGACCGCCTTGACGACGTCACCCTTCTTCACGTTGCCACCGGGGATCGCATCCTTGACGGTGGCGACGATGACGTCACCGATGCCCGCGTAGCGGCGACCGGAACCACCGAGAACACGGATGCAAAGGATCTCCTTCGCACCAGTGTTGTCGGCGACACGCAGTCGCGACTCCTGCTGGATCACGTCTATCTCCTGAATGTCTGCCGGTTCCCGGCGAGAAGCGCGCGTGCTGCGCGCCTCTCGCCGAGCCTGGCGGAACTGTTCCTAGGGGGTCCCCCTAGGAGGGATTACTTGGCCTTCTCGAGGATCTCGACGATGCGCCAGCGCTTGGTGGCGGACAGCGGCCGGGTCTCCATCAGGAGGACGCGGTCGCCGACGCCGGCAGCGTTCTGCTCGTCGTGCGCCTTGAGCTTGTTGGTACGGCGGATGACCTTGCCGTACAGCGCGTGCTTGACGCGGTCCTCGACAGCGACGACGACGGTCTTGTCCATCTTGTCGCTGACGACGAGACCCTCACGGGTCTTGCGGAAACCGCGCTCGTTCGTCTCAGTCACATTCTTCTCGCTCATCAGGCGCTCTCCACCGTCTCGATGCCCAGCTCGCGCTCACGCATCAGGGTGTAGATCCGGGCGATGTCCTTGCGGACGGCCTTCAGCCGGCCGTGGTTCTCGAGCTGTCCGGTCGCCGCCTGGAAGCGGAGGTTGAACAGCTCCTCCTTGGCCTCACGCAGCTTGGCAACGAGGTCCTCGTTGTTCAGCTCGCGCAGCTCGGTCGCCTTGGTACCGGCCGCCATCACGACTCACCTGCCTCGCGCCGCACGATGCGGCACTTCATCGGAAGCTTGTGGGCGGCGCGGGTCAGCGCCTCCTTGGCAACCTTTTCGTTCGGGAAGGACAGCTCGAACATCACCCGACCGGGCTTGACGTTCGCGACCCACCACTCCGGAGAACCCTTACCGGAACCCATGCGGGTTTCGGCCGGCTTCTTCGTCAGCGGACGGTCGGGGTAGATGTTGATCCACACCTTGCCGCCACGCTTGATGTGACGGGTCATGGCGATACGAGCGGACTCGATCTGCCGGTTCGTCACGTAGGCCGGGGTGACGGCCTGGATTCCGTACTCACCGAAGGCCAGCTCGGTGCCACCCTTGGCCATGCCACTGCGCTTCGGGTGGTGCTGCTTGCGGTGCTTGACCCTGCGAGGGATCAGCATGTCGGTCAGGCCTCCGTTCCGGGGGTCTCCGCCGGAGCAGCGGCTGCGGCCTCGGCCTTGGGGGCCTCGGCAGCGGCGCTCTGCTGCTGCGGCTTGCGGCCACCACGGCCGCCACGCTCGCCACCGCGGGCCGGGCGGTTACCCGCACGGGCGGCAGCGTTCTCGGCACGCACCTCGGCGATGTTCTTGACGTCGCCCTTGTAGATCCAGACCTTCACACCGATGCGGCCGAAGGTGGTCTTGGCCTCGAAGAAGCCGTAGTCGACGTTCGCGCGGAGGGTGTGCAGGGGCACACGGCCCTCGCGGTAGAACTCCGAGCGGGACATCTCGGCGCCGCCGAGACGGCCACCGCACTGGATCTTGATGCCCTTGGCGCCGGCCTTCATCGTCGACTGCATGCTCTTACGCATGGCGCGACGGAAGGAGACGCGGGAGGACAGCTGCTCGGCGACGGCCTGGGCCACCAGCTGAGCGTCGGTCTCGGGGTTCTTGACCTCGAGGATGTTCAGCTGGACCTGCTTGCCGGTCAGCTTCTCCAGCTCGCCGCGGATGCGGTCGGCCTCGGCGCCGCGGCGGCCGATGACGATGCCCGGACGAGCGGTGTGGATGTCAACGCGGACGCGCTCACGGGTGCGCTCGATCTCCACCTTGGAGATACCGGCGCGCTCCATGCCCTTCGTCATCATGCGACGAATGGCGACGTCTTCCTTGACGTAGTCCTTGTACAGCTTGTCGGCGTACCAGCGGGACTTGAAGTCCGTCGTCACGCCGAGGCGGAACCCGTGCGGGTTTACCTTCTGGCCCATTACCGGGTTCCTTCCTTGCTGCTGACGACCACGGTGATGTGGCTGGTCCGCTTGCGGATCCGGTAGGCACGGCCCTGGGCACGCGGACGGAACCGCTTCAGGGTCGGGCCCTCGTCGACATAGGCCTCGGAGATGACGAGGCTGCCGGCGTCGGTGTGGTCGTAGTTGTGCGCGGCGTTGGCAATGGCGCTGTCCAGCACCTTGCCCACCGGCACGCTCGCGGCCTGCGGGGCGAAACGCAGGACCGCCTGAGCCTCCGTGGCATTCATGCCACGGATAAGGTCCACCACGCGGCGGGCCTTCATGGGCGTGACGCGGATGTACCGCGCCTGGGCCCTGGCTTCCATGGTTGTCCCTTCGGTGTCAGTCATAGTCTTCGCACTCCGGTCGATCAGCGACGACGCGACTTGCGGTCGTCCTTCTCGTGGCCACGGAAGGTGCGGGTCGGCGCAAACTCGCCGAGCTTGTGGCCGACCATCGACTCGGTGACGAACACCGGGACGTGCTTGCGGCCGTCGTGCACCGCGATCGTGTGGCCGAGCATGGCCGGGACGATCATGGAGCGGCGGGACCAGGTCTTGATGACGTTCTTGGTGCCGGCATCGTTCTGAACATCCACCTTCTTGGAAAGGTGGTCGTCGACGAAGGGCCCCTTCTTGAGACTGCGCGGCATCTAAACCCGCTCCTAGCGCTTCTTGTTCGTCTTGCGGCGGCGGACGATGTACTTGTTGCTCGCCTTCTTCGGCGAACGAGTACGACCCTCCTTCTGACCCCACGGCGAGACCGGGTGGCGACCACCGGAGGTCTTGCCCTCACCACCACCGTGCGGGTGGTCGACGGGGTTCATCACGACACCACGCACGGTCGGGCGGACGCCCTTCCAGCGCATGCGGCCGGCCTTACCCCAGTTGATGTTCGACTGCTCGGCGTTGCCGACCTCGCCGACGGTGGCGCGGCAGCGCACGTCGACCAGGCGGATCTCACCGGACGGCATACGAAGGTGGGCCATCGCGCCCTCCTTCGCCAGCAGCTGCACGGAGGCGCCGGCCGAGCGGGCGAACTTCGCACCGCCGCCCGGACGCAGCTCGATCGCGTGGATCGTCGTACCCACGGGGATGTGACGCAGCGGCAGGTTGTTGCCCGGCTTGATGTCGGCGCCAGGGCCGTTCTCAATCCGAGCACCCTGGGCCAGGCCACGGGGCGCGATGATGTAGCGCTTCTCGCCGTCTGCGTAGTGCAGGAGCGCGATGCGCGCGGTGCGGTTCGGGTCGTACTCGATGTGCGCGACCTTGGCCGGCACGCCGTCCTTGTCGTGACGACGGAAGTCGATCACTCGGTAGGCGCGCTTGTGGCCACCGCCCTGGTGGCGAACGGTCACACGACCGGCGTTGTTACGGCCGCCCTTGCTGTGCAGCGGGCGGACCAGCGACTTCTCCGGCGTGGACCGCGTGATCTCGACAAAGTCGGCGACGCTGGAGCCACGACGGCCCGGGGTCGTCGGCTTGTACTTGCGGATACCCATTTCTCAGTCCTCGTCCGATTCCGGACGACTCGGACTCCGTTAGGAGACCGGGCCGCCGAAGATGTCGATACGGTCGCCCTCGGCGAGGGTCACGATGGCGCGCTTGGTGTTCGCGCGCTTGCCGTAACCGGTGCGGGTGCGCTTGCGCTTGCCCTGCCGGTTGATCGTGTTGACCCCGGTGACCTTGACCGAGAAGACCGCCTCGACGGCCTGCTTGATCTGGGTCTTGTTGCTGCCGGGCGCGACGATGAACGTGTACTTGTTCTCGTCCAGCAGCGCGTAGCTCTTCTCCGAGACAACCGGCTTGACGAGCACGTCACGCGGGTCCGAGAAGGTCTTGCTGGTGACGACGGCCTCAGTCATCAGGCGTCGCTCCCTTCGGTCTCAGCGGCCTTGGGGCCAGACACGAAGGACTCGAAGGCGGCCTTGGTGAAGACCACGTCGTCGGAGACGAGCACGTCGTACGTGTTCAGCTGGCCCGGCTCCAGGATGTGAACCTGGGGCAGGTTGCGGGCGGACAGCCACGCGGCCTCGTCGCTGCGCTCGGCGACCAGGAGCACGTTCTTGCGCTCGCTGACCTTGCCGAGGAGAGCCTTGGCGGCCTTGGTGGAGATGTCGCCCTCGACCACGCCGGAAACGACGTGGATACGGCTGTTGCGGGCCCGGTCGGTGAGGGCACCGCGCAGGGCGGCGGCCTTCATCTTCTTCGGGGTCCGCTGGCTGTAGTCACGCGGCACGGGGCCGTGGACGATGCCACCGCCGGCGAACTGCGGCGCACGGGTCGAACCCTGACGCGCCCGGCCGGTGCCCTTCTGGCGGTACGGCTTCTTGCCACCGCCGCGGACCTCGCCGCGAGTCTTGGTCTTGTGCGTGCCCTGACGGGCCGCGGCCAGCTGTGCGACAACGACCTGGTGGATCAGCGGAACGCTGACCTTGGCGTCGAAGATCTCCGCGGGGAGCTCGACGGACCCGGCCTTGTCGCCTGCCGGCGAAAGGATGTCAATGGTGCTCATCGGTTACCTCAGGCCCCCTTGGCCGCGGTACGGACCAGGACGAGGCCGCCGTTCGGACCAGGAACTGCGCCCTTGATGAGCAGCAGCCCCTTCTCCGCGTCAACGGCGTGGACGGTCAGGTTCTGGGTGGTGACCCGCTCATTGCCCATACGGCCGGCCATCCGCATGCCCTTGAACACGCGGCCCGGGGTGGCGCAGCCACCGATGGAGCCCGGCTTACGGTGCACACGGTGGGCACCGTGGGACGCCTTGCCGCCGTGGAAGCCGTGACGCTTCATGACGCCGGCGAAGCCCTTGCCCTTGCTCTTGCCGGTCACGTCCACCTTGACGCCGGACTCGAAGGTCTCAGCGGTCAGCTCCTGGCCGAGGGTGTACTCACCGGCGTCGGGAGTACGGACCTCGACGAGGTGACGACGGGGGGTGACGTCGGCCTTCGCGAAGTGGCCCTTGAGGGGCTTGTTCACCTTGCGCGGGTCGATCTCGCCGAAGGCGATCTGGACGGAGTCGTAACCGTCCTGGTCATTGGTGCGCACCTGGGTAACGACACAGGGGCCGGCCTTGACCACAGTGACCGGGACGACACGGTTGTTCTCGTCCCAGACCTGGGTCATGCCGAGCTTCTCGCCCAGGATGCCCTTGATCTGCTTAGCCATCTCTTCCGCGCCTCTCAGAGCTTGATCTCGATGTCAACGCCGGCCGGAAGGTCCAGGCGCATCAGCGAGTCAACGGTCTTGGGCGTCGGGTCGAGGATGTCGATCAGGCGCTTGTGCGTGCGCATCTCGAAGTGCTCGCGCGAGTCCTTGTACTTGTGCGGCGACTTGATGACGCAGTACACGTTCTTTTCAGTGGGCAGCGGCACCGGGCCCGCGACCGACGCACCAGTGCGGGTCACCGTCTCGACGATCTTCTTCGCCGAGGAGTCGATGACCTCGTGGTCGTAGGCCTTGAGCCGGATGCGGATCTTCTGTCCCGCCATGGCTACTTCGTAGTCCTGTCTCTCGTAACGCTCTGGGACCCGGGAGGTTCGCGTTCTTCTCCGACCCACGCGGTCGGGCGTGTCGCGCCCCTTCTCGTAAATCTCCGCAGGGGAGATCCTTCAAGAAGGAGAGGCAGGGGAAGAACACCCACCGGGCGCCTGGCCGAGGCACCCCGCTGACGCTTCCCGGAAGATTCCCGTATTTCCGACCCTGAGAAGGGACGACGAATACCTGGGACTCGCTTCCGGTCCTCCCGGCGGGAGGCGCGCAGCATCGGCACTCAACCGAGCAACCTGGACAGTGTGCCATACCCGGCATGCCCAAGGCCAATCGGACCCCAACTGTCAAGGAGCCCCGCCCACCTGATGGTGGACGGGGCTCCTTGTGAGCTCCGGGGAGCTACAACCGGATCAACCGGATCAGCGAAATTACTTCGTGATCTTGGTGACCTGGCCGGCGCCGACGGTCCGGCCACCCTCACGGATGGCGAACTTCAGGCCCTCCTCCATGGCGACCGGCTGGATCAGCTCGACCGACATCTCGGTGTTGTCGCCCGGCATGACCATCTCGGTGCCCTCGGGGAGGGTCACGACGCCGGTCACGTCCGTGGTACGGAAGTAGAACTGCGGGCGGTAGTTGTTGAAGAACGGGGTGTGACGGCCACCCTCGTCCTTCGACAGGATGTACGCCTGGGCCTCGAAGGAGGTGTGCGGCGTGACCGAACCCGGCTTGATGATGACCTGGCCGCGCTCGACGTCCTCGCGCTTGATGCCGCGGAGGAGCAGACCGACGTTCTCACCGGCCTGGCCCTCGTCGAGGAGCTTCCGGAACATCTCGATGCCGGTGACCGTGGTGGTGGTCTTCTCGGTCTTGATGCCGATGATGTCGACGGTCTCGTTGACCTTGAGGACACCACGCTCGATACGACCGGTGACAACGGTGCCACGGCCGGTGATCGTGAAGACGTCCTCGATCGGCATCAGGAACGGCTTGTCGACGTCGCGCTCGGGCTGCGGGATCGACTCGTCGACGGCGGCCATGAGCTTGAGGACGGAGTCGCCCCACTCCTTGTCGCCCTCGAGCGCCTTGAGCGCCGAGACCTTGACGACCGGAACGTCGTCGCCGGGGAACTCGTACTCGGAGAGGAGCTCACGGACCTCGAGCTCGACGAGCTCCAGGATCTCCTCGTCGTCCACCATGTCGGCCTTGTTCAGGGCGACAACGATGTACGGAACGCCGACCTGGCGGGCCAGGAGCACGTGCTCCTTGGTCTGCGGCATCGGGCCGTCGGTCGCGGCGACCACGAGGATGGCGCCGTCCATCTGCGCCGCACCCGTGATCATGTTCTTGATGTAGTCCGCGTGACCGGGGCAGTCGACGTGGGCGTAGTGACGGTTCTCCGTCTGGTACTCGACGTGCGCGATGGAGATGGTGATACCGCGCTGGCGCTCCTCAGGAGCCTTGTCGATCTGGTCGAAGGCCGAGGCCTCGTTCAGGTCCGGGTACGCGTCGTGCAGCACCTTGGTAATGGCGGCCGTGAGGGTCGTCTTACCGTGGTCAATGTGACCGATGGTGCCGATGTTGACGTGCGGCTTAGTCCGCTCGAACTTCGCCTTCGCCACTGGGGTCCTCCTGTGGAGTGGTTCTGTACGCCTTACTCATCGGCGCCAGGTGATCTTTGCTGGGGTGCCGGCTGACGGGGCAAACCTCACGGTTGCGGGGATTACCCCGTCAGACGGTGTCAAGCCTAAAGCGTGTTCCGACTCTCGGGAGACGGGACTTACTCGCCCTTGGCCTTCGCGATGATCTCCTCGGCGACGTTCCGGGGAACCTCGGCGTAGGAGTCGAACTGCATCGAGTAGCTTGCGCGACCCGACGTCTTGCTGCGGAGGTCTCCGACGTAGCCGAACATCTCCGAGAGCGGAACCAGGCCCACGACGAGCTTGGCGCCACTGCGGTCCTCCATGGACTGGATCAGACCACGGCGGGAGTTGATGTCGCCGATCACGTCGCCCATGTAGTCCTCGGGCGTGGTGACCTCGACCTTCATCATCGGCTCGAGCAGGGCCGGGGAGGCCTTGCGGGCGGCCTCCTTGAAGGCCATCGAACCGGCGATCTTGAAGGCCATCTCGGACGAGTCGACCTCGTGGAACGCACCGTCGAGGAGCGTGACCTTGACACCGGTCAGCGGGTAGCCGGCGAGAACACCGAACTCCATGGCCTCCTGGCAGCCCGCGTCCACGGACGGGATGTACTCCCGCGGGATGCGGCCACCGGTGACCTTGTTCTCGAACTCGTACCCGTCGCCCTCGAGCGGCGCGATCGCGATCTGCACCTTCGCGAACTGGCCGGAACCACCAGTCTGCTTCTTGTGCGTGTAGTCGAGACGCTCGACCGGCTTGCGCAGGGTCTCGCGGTAGGCGACCTGCGGCTTGCCGACGTTGGCCTCAACCCGGAACTCGCGCTTCATACGGTCGACCAGCACGTCGAGGTGCAGCTCGCCCATACCCGCGATGATGGTCTGGCCGGTCTCCTCGTCGGTGTGCACCTGGAACGAGGGGTCCTCTTCGGCGAGACGCTGGATCGCGACGCCCAGCTTCTCCTGGTCGCCCTTGGACTTGGGCTCAATGGCGACCTGGATGACCGGGGCCGGGAACTCCATCGACTCCAGGATGACCTGGTTGGCGGAGTCACAGAGGGTCTCACCGGTGGTGGTCTGCTTCAGACCCATGACGGCGACGATGTCACCGGCACCCACCGACTCGATCTCCTCACGCTTGTTCGCGTGCATCCGGTAGATCTTGCCGATGCGCTCCTTCTTGCCCTTCACCGAGTTCTGCACCTGCGAGCCGGCCTCAAGGCGGCCCGAGTACACCCGGATGAAGGTGAGCTTGCCCAGGTGGGGGTCGCTCGCAATCTTGAACGCCAGGGCGGAAAGCGGCTCGTCCTCGGACGGCTTGCGCTTGATGACCTCTTCCGGGTCGTTGACCGCGTGGCCCTCAATGGCCTCGACGTCCAACGGGGAGGGGAGGTAGCGCACGACCGCGTCGAGCAGCGGCTGCACACCCTTGTTCTTGAACGCGGTACCGCAGAACACCGGGGTGACGGTGGTGTTCTCGGCCTTGCCCGAAGCGATGGTGATCCGGCGGATCGCCGCGTAGAGCTGCTCCTCGGTGGGCTCCTGGCCCTCCAGGTACAGCTCCATGACCTCTTCATCGTTCTCGGCAACGGCCTCGAGCAGCTTGCCGCGCCACTCGTCGGCCGCCTCGATGTGGGTGTCCGGGATGTCGACGGTGTCGTACATCTCGCCCTTGGCGGCCTCGGCCGACCAGACCAGGGCCTTCATCGTCACGAGGTCGACGACGCCCTTGAAGTCCATCTCGGTGCCGATCGGCAGCTGCATCACGATCGGGGTCGCACCCAGGCGGTCCGTGATCATGTCGACGCAGCGGTGGAACTCGGCACCCGTACGGTCGAGCTTGTTGACGAAGCAGATACGCGGCACGCCGTAGCGGTCCGCCTGGCGCCAGACGGTCTCGGACTGCGGCTCGACACCGGCGACGCCGTCGAACACCGTCACCGCACCGTCCAGGACGCGCAGCGAGCGCTCCACCTCGACCGTGAAGTCGACGTGGCCCGGGGTGTCGATGATGTTGATGGTGTTGTCGACGTCTTCCAGCGGCCAGTGGCAGGTCGTCGCGGCAGACGTGATGGTGATGCCGCGCTCCTGCTCCTGCTCCATCCAGTCCATCGTGGCAGCGCCGTCGTGGACCTCACCGATCTTGTACGAAACACCGGTGTAGAACAGGATCCGCTCGGTGGTGGTCGTCTTGCCCGCGTCGATGTGGGCCATGATCCCGATATTGCGGACCTTGGCCAGGTCAAGCGAAGTGGTGGCCATAGTGGCTCAATCTTCTCTCGGTCTCGATGTGGGTTGCGACTACCAGCGGTAGTGCGCGAAGGCCTTGTTGGACTCGGCCATCTTGTGCGTGTCCTCACGCTTCTTGACCGAAGCGCCGAGGCCGTTGGAGGCGTCGAGCAGTTCGTTCATGAGGCGCTCGGTCATGGTCTTCTCGCGGCGGGCGCGGGAGTAGCCCACGAGCCAGCGGAGCGAGAGGGTGGCGGCACGGCCGGGCTTGACCTCGACCGGGACCTGGTAGGTCGCGCCACCGACGCGGCGGGACTTGACCTCAAGGGTCGGCTTGATGTTCTCGAGCGCGCGCTTGAGCGTGATGACCGGGTCGTTACCGGTCTTCTCGCGCAGACCCTCCATGGCGCCGTAGACGATGCGCTCAGCGGTGGAGCGCTTGCCGTTCAGCAGCACCTTGTTGATGAGGGAGGTCACCAGAGGAGAACCGTAGACCGGGTCGATGATGACCGGGCGCTTCGGGGCGGGGCCCTTACGAGGCATTCTTACTTCTCCTTCTTGGCGCCGTAGCGGCTGCGAGCCTGCTTGCGGTTCTTGACGCCCTGCGTGTCGAGGGAGCCGCGGATGATCTTGTACCGAACACCCGGCAGGTCCTTCACACGACCACCACGCACGAGCACGATCGAGTGCTCCTGCAGGTTGTGGCCCTCACCCGGAATGTAAGCGGTGACCTCGATCCCGCTGGTCAGACGCACACGCGCGACCTTACGCAGGGCCGAGTTCGGCTTCTTCGGGGTGGTCGTGAAAACACGCGTGCAGACGCCACGGCGCTGGGGGGAACCCTCGAGCGCGGGCGTCTTGTTCTTCTCGACCTTGTCCTGCCGGCCCTTGCGGACCAGCTGCTGGATCGTAGGCACCGTTTCTCCGGTTTCTGTGTGCCAGTCTCGGTAAAGCTAACCTGGAACTTCCCCGACCCACGCGGTCGGGTGTGTCGAATACTGCAGTCCGATCCCTCGCTGGAACGAGCGTGGCGGCAGATTGCGGTGTCAAAACCTGGCTTCCGTACTGAGGGCACTCCCGGCCGAAAGCTCGGGAGATTGCGCGCACGGCAGCCCAGGGACACCCCAGGCACAAGGTCAGAGCGTACCTACCGCATTGGCTGCGGTCAAAACAAATGCACACGCGAAGGACACGCCGGACTCCACACGGCGTTGCGGCCACCGTAGTGCGATCTACGGCCGTACGGAAGAAGGCGCCGCGCCCCCGCTGCCGCCCCCGCGCGGCCCGCCCGAGCCCCCGGACAGGTCCTAGAGACCGGACACGGCCAGGAGGATCGACAGCAGGAAGAACAGCGACCAGCCACCGATGCCCAGCCAGCCGAGCACCAGCCCCGCGAGGGCCTGTCCGTCCCCGCGCTCGCCGGTGCGGCGGATCTCGGCGCGCGCCTTGTGCCCCAGGATCACGGCCGGGATCGCCGTCAGCCCCCACGTCACCGGCGTCATGATCCCGCAGACCAGCGCGCCGGTCGCCGAGCTGTTCGTCGACACCGGGGCCGGCATCTGCATCGGCATGAACGTCGCCGGCACCGGCCGCTGCGGCAGGAACTGCGCCTGCGGCACCGGTCCCTGCGGCAGATCCGCGACCAGCATCTGCAGTTCGGCATGGGTCTGTGCGTGGTAGGCCCGCGCGATCCGCTGCTCGTACTCCGGCTGTTGCAGCCGCCCCTCGGCGAATCCTGCCTTGAGCACATCGACCGCCCGCTCACGATCGGCGTGCGAGGCACGCATGACAGGCACCTGATTCGACGGCTGAGCGGGCTGCCCACCCTGCCACGGCTGGAATGCCACTTCGCGAACCTCCCCCCGCTCGACAGTTCTCCCCATCTTCTCATCAGAGACGCAGAGATGGGCGGACAAGTTCCCCGCGCGGCCCACGACCGCGGGGACCACACTCCGGCCCCGCACGCCGCAGGGCGGCCACCCCGTAAGGGATGGCCGCCCTGTTGCTGTCGTACGGACCAGGCTTACTGGTTGTACGGACCGTAGTCGTAGTCCTCCAGCGGGACCGCCTGGCCGGAGCCGGTGCCGAAGGGCGAGTAGTCGATGTCGTCGTAACCGACGGCCGAGTACATCGCGGCCTTGGCCTCCTCGGTGGGCTCGACCCGGATGTTGCGGTAGCGGGACAGGCCCGTACCGGCCGGGATGAGCTTACCGATGATGACGTTCTCCTTGAGGCCGATGAGCGAGTCGGACTTGGCGTTGATCGCCGCGTCCGTCAGGACTCGGGTCGTCTCCTGGAAGGAGGCGGCCGACAGCCAGGATTCCGTCGCCAGCGAAGCCTTGGTGATACCCATCAGCTGCGGACGGCCGGAGGCCGGGTGGCCGCCTTCCGCCACGACCCGACGGTTCTCGCCCTCGAACTTCGTGCGCTCCACCAGCTCGCCCGGCAGCAGCTCCGCGTCGCCGGACTCGATGATCGTCACACGGCGCAGCATCTGCCGGATGATGATCTCGATGTGCTTGTCGTGGATCGCCACGCCCTGGCTGTTGTAGACCTTCTGGACCTCGCCGACCAGGTGGACCTGGACGGCACGCTGGCCGAGGATCCGCAGCACGTCGTGCGGGTTGACGGCACCCACGGTCAGCGGCTGGCCGACCGTGACGTGGTCGCCCTCGCCCACCAGGAGACGGGCACGCTTGGAGACGCCGTAGGCGGTCTCGTCGCTGCCGTCGTCCGGGGTGACGATGACCTTCTTGGTCTTCTCGGTCTCCTCGATCCGGACGCGGCCGGCCGCCTCCGAGATCGGGGCGACACCCTTGGGCGTACGGGCCTCGAAGAGCTCGACGACACGCGGCAGACCCAGGGTGATGTCGTCACCGGCCACACCACCGGTGTGGAAGGTACGCATCGTCAGCTGGGTGCCGGGCTCACCGATGGACTGGGCGGCGATGATGCCGACCGCCTCACCGATGTCGACCAGCTTGCCGGTGGCCAGCGAACGGCCGTAGCAGAAGGCACAGGTGCCGACCGCGGACTCACAGGTCAGGACCGAACGGGTCTTGACCTCCTCGACGCCCGCGTTGACCAGCGCGTCGATGAGCACGTCACCGAGGTCCACGTTGGCCGGCGCGACGACCTTGCCGTCGACGACGACGTCCTCGGCCAGCATCCGTGCATAGACGCTGGACTCGACGTCGTCCGCCTTGCGCAGGACGCCGTCCGCACCCTTCGAGGCGATCCGCAGCTTGAGCCCACGCTCGGTGCCGCAGTCCTCCTCGCGAATGATGACGTCCTGGGAGACGTCGACCAGACGACGGGTCAGGTAACCGGAGTCGGCGGTACGAAGGGCGGTGTCCGCCAGACCCTTACGGGCACCGTGGGTGGAGATGAAGTACTCCAGCACGGACAGACCCTCGCGGAACGATGCCTTAATCGGACGCGGGATGGTCTCGTTCTTCGCGTTCGACACCAGACCACGCATACCGGCGATCTGCCGCATCTGCATCATGTTTCCTCGGGCACCCGAGTCAACCATCATGAAGATGGGGTTCGTCTTGGGGAAGTTCTCGTTCATCGCCTCGGCGACCTCGTTGGTCGCCTTGGTCCAGATGTTGATCAGTTCCTGAGTGCGCTCGTCCTTGGTGATCAGACCGCGCTCGTACTGCTTCTGGACCTTCTCGTCCTGGGCCTCGTAGCCCGCGACGATGGCCTTCTTGGCCTCCGGGACGACGATGTCCGAGACGGCGACGGTGACGCCGGAACGGGTCGCCCAGTGGAAGCCGGCCGCCTTCAGGTTGTCGAGCGTCGCCGCCACGATGACCTTGGGGTAGCGCTCGGCCAGGTCGTTGACGATCGCGGAGAGCTGCTTCTTGCCCACCGAGTAGTCGACGAACGGGTAGTCCTCGGGCAGCAGCTCGTTGAAGAGCGCGCGGCCCAGGGTCGTCCGCAGCCGGAAGCTGTCACCGGGCTGCCACTCGGGCTCGCCCTCCTCCGGAACCGGCGGGGTCCAGCCGCGGGGCGGGACGGTGCCGATCGGGAAGCGGATGTCGACCTTCGCCTGGAGCGAGAGCTCCTTGGCGTCGAACGCCATGATCGCCTCGGCGGTCGAGCCGAACGCCCGGCCCTCGCCGATGACCTTGCGCTCCTCTTCATCCGTGGTGAGGAAGAAGAGGCCGAGCACCATGTCCTGGGTCGGCATGGTGACCGGACGGCCGTCGGCCGGCTTGAGGATGTTGTTCGAGGACAGCATCAGGATGCGGGCCTCGGCCTGGGCCTCCGCGGACAGCGGGAGGTGGACGGCCATCTGGTCACCGTCGAAGTCCGCGTTGAACGCGGTGCAGACGAGCGGGTGAATCTGAATGGCCTTGCCCTCGACCAGCTGCGGCTCGAAGGCCTGGATGCCCAGACGGTGCAGGGTGGGTGCACGGTTCAGCAGCACCGGGTGCTCGGCGATGACCTCTTCGAGGACGTCGTACACCACGGTGCGGCCGCGCTCGACCATGCGCTTCGCGCTCTTGATGTTCTGCGCGTGGTTGAGGTCCACCAGGCGCTTCATCACGAACGGCTTGAAGAGCTCCAGCGCCATGGCCTTGGGCAGACCGCACTGGTGCAGCTTGAGCTGCGGGCCGACGACGATGACGGAACGCGCCGAGTAGTCGACTCGCTTACCGAGCAGGTTCTGACGGAAGCGGCCCTGCTTACCCTTCAGCATGTCGCTGAGGGACTTCAGCGGGCGGTTACCGGGACCGGTGACCGGGCGACCGCGGCGGCCGTTGTCGAACAGCGCGTCGACGGCCTCCTGCAGCATCCGCTTCTCGTTGTTCACGATGATCTCGGGCGCGCCGAGGTCGAGAAGCCGCTTGAGGCGGTTGTTGCGGTTGATCACACGGCGGTACAGGTCGTTCAGGTCGGAGGTCGCGAAGCGGCCACCGTCCAGCTGCACCATCGGACGCAGGTCCGGCGGGATCACCGGGATGCAGTCCAGCACCATGCCCTTGGGGCTGTTGCGGGTCTGCAGGAAGGCGGAGACGACCTTGAGGCGCTTGAGCGCACGGGTCTTCTTCTGGCCCTTGCCGGTACGGATGATCTCGCGGAGGCGCTCGGCCTCCTCGTCGAGGTCGAAGGTCTCCAGGCGCTTCTGCAGGGCAGCGGCACCCATCGAGCCGTCGAAGTACGTGCCGAAGCGGTCCCGCAGCTCGCGGTAGAGCAGCTCGTCGCCCTCCAGGTCCTGGACCTTGAGGTTCTTGAAGCGGTTCCAGACCTCGTCGAGACGGTCGATCTCGCGCTGCGCACGGTCGCGCAGCTGCTTCATCTCACGCTCGGCGCCCTCGCGCACCTTGCGGCGGACGTCCGCCTTGGCGCCCTCGGCCTCCAGCTCGGCCAGGTCGGTCTCGAGCTTCTTGGCGCGGGCCTCCAGGTCGGAGTCGCGGCGCTGCTCGATCTGCTGGCGCTCGACGGAGACGTGCGCCTCCAGCGAGGGCAGGTCGCGCGTACGACGCTCCTCGTCCACCCACGTGATCATGTAGGCGGCGAAGTAGATGACCTTCTCGAGGTCCTTGGGCGCGAGGTCCAGCAGGTAGCCCAGCCGGCTCGGCACGCCCTTGAAGTACCAGATGTGGGTGACGGGAGCGGCCAGCTCGATGTGGCCCATCCGCTCACGCCGCACCTTGGCGCGAGTGACCTCGACGCCGCAGCGCTCGCAGATGATGCCCTTGAAGCGGACGCGCTTGTACTTACCGCAGTAGCACTCCCAGTCCCGGGTCGGACCGAAGATCTTCTCGCAGAAGAGTCCGTCCTTTTCGGGCTTGAGCGTGCGGTAGTTGATGGTCTCGGGCTTCTTGACCTCGCCGTGGCTCCACTGACGGATGTCGTCAGCGGTAGCCAGACCGATCCGGAGCTCATCGAAGAAGTTGACGTCGAGCACTATGCGTCAATCCCTCTCAGGGTTGTAAGTCTTGGGGTCTGAAACGGGGGTCCTGGGGCCGGCCGGGGGAGCCATCGCTGGCTCCCCGGCCGAACTCCCGTCAGACCTCTTCGACGCTGCTCGGCTCGCGCCGGGACAGGTCGATGCCGAGCTCCTCCGCAGCGCGGAAGACGTCCTCGTCGGTGTCGCGCATCTCGATGGACATGCCGTCCGAGGACAGCACCTCCACGTTGAGGCACAGGGACTGCATTTCCTTGATGAGCACCTTGAAGGACTCGGGAATGCCGGGCTCGGGGATGTTCTCGCCCTTGACGATGGCCTCGTAGACCTTCACGCGGCCGGTCACGTCGTCGGACTTGATCGTCAGCAGCTCCTGGAGGGCGTATGCGGCGCCGTATGCCTCCAGCGCCCACACCTCCATCTCACCGAACCGCTGGCCACCGAACTGAGCCTTACCACCCAGCGGCTGCTGGGTGATCATCGAGTACGGACCGGTCGAACGCGCGTGGAGCTTGTCGTCGACCAGGTGGTGCAGCTTGAGGATGTACATGTACCCGACCGAGATCGGGTCCGGGAACGGCTCACCGGAGCGGCCGTCGAACAGCTGGGCCTTGCCGGAGGACTTGACCATCCGCTCGCCGTCGCGGTTGGGGAGCGTCGAGTCGAACAGACCCGCCAGCTCGTCCTCGCGCGCACCGTCGAAGACCGGGGTCGCGACGTTGGTGCGCGGCGCGACGTCGTCGGCGCCGATCGCCTGCAGACGCTGCTGCCACTCGTCGGAGCCCTCGACCTTCCAGCCCTGGCTGGCGAGCCAGCCGAGGTGGATCTCCAGGACCTGACCCGGGTTCATTCGGGACGGGACACCCAGCGGGTTGAGGATGATGTCGACCGGGGTGCCGTCCTCCAGGAACGGCATGTCCTCGACCGGCAGGATCTTCGAGATGACGCCCTTGTTGCCGTGGCGGCCGGCGAGCTTGTCGCCGTCGGTGATCTTGCGCTTCTGCGCGACGTAGACGCGGACCAGCTGGTTCACGCCCGGGGGCAGCTCGTCGCCCTCTTCGCGGTCGAAGACGCGGACGCCGATGACCTTGCCGATCTCACCGTGCGGCACCTTCAGCGAGGTGTCGCGCACCTCGCGCGCCTTCTCACCGAAGATCGCGCGGAGCAGGCGCTCCTCGGGGGTCAGCTCGGTCTCACCCTTGGGCGTGACCTTGCCGACGAGGATGTCGCCGGCGACGACCTCGGCACCGATCCGGATGATGCCGCGCTCGTCGAGGTCGGAGAGGACCTCCTCGGAGACGTTCGGGATGTCCCGGGTGATCTCCTCGGGGCCGAGCTTGGTGTCACGGGCGTCGACCTCGTGCTCCTCGATGTGGATCGAGGAGAGGACGTCGTCCTGCACGAGGCGCTGCGACAGGATGATCGCGTCCTCGTAGTTGTGGCCCTCCCACGGCATGAACGCGACGAGCAGGTTCTTGCCGAGCGCCATCTCGCCTTCGTCCGTGGACGGACCGTCGGCGAGGACCTGGCCCTCGATGACCCGCGCGCCCTCGTCCACGACGACCTTCTGGTTGAAGGAGGTGCCCTGGTTGGAGCGGGTGAACTTGGCGACGCGGTACGTGGTGTACGTGCCGTCGTCGTTGGCGACGGTGATGTAGTCCGCGGAGACCTCCTGGACCACACCGTCCTTCTCCGCCTTGATGACGTCACCGGCGTCGACCGCACAGCGGTACTCCATGCCGGTGCCGACCAGCGGCGACTCCGCCTTGATCAGCGGAACGGCCTGGCGCATCATGTTCGATCCCATGAGCGCGCGGTTGGCGTCGTCGTGCTCGAGGAACGGGATCATGGCGGTCGCGGCCGACACCATCTGGCGCGGCGAGACGTCCATGAAGTCGACCTCGTCGGCGGGGACCAGGTCGACCTCGCCGCCACGCCGGCGGACCAGGACACGCTGCTCGGCGAAGCGCATGTCGTCGGTCAGCTTCGCGTTGGCCTGGGCGATCAGGAAGCGGTCCTCCTCGTCAGCGGTGAGGTAGTCCACCTCCTCCGTGACCTGGCCGTCGACGACCTTGCGGTACGGCGTCTCGATGAAGCCGAAGACGTTGACCCGGCCGTACGACGCGAGCGAACCGATCAGACCGATGTTGGGACCTTCAGGGGTCTCGATCGGGCACATACGGCCGTAGTGCGAGGGGTGCACGTCACGGACGTCCAGACCGGCCCGCTCACGGGAGAGACCACCCGGGCCCAGCGCCGACAGACGGCGCTTGTGGGTCAGACCCGACAGCGGGTTGGTCTGGTCCATGAACTGGGACAGCTGGCTGGTGCCGAAGAACTCCTTGATGGAGGCGACGACCGGCCGGATGTTGATCAGGGTCTGCGGCGTGATCGCCTCGACGTCCTGGGTCGTCATGCGCTCACGCACGACGCGCTCCATACGCGCCAGACCCGTACGGACCTGGTTCTGGATGAGCTCGCCGACGTTGCGCAGACGACGGTTGCCGAAGTGGTCGATGTCGTCGGTCTCGACAACGATGGAGTTGCCGTTCTCGCCGATCGTCTCGGTCTCGCCGGCGTGCAGCTTGACCAGGTACTTGATCGTGGCGATGACGTCATCGGTGGTCAGCACACCGGCGTCGAGCGGCTCGTCGCCACCGAGCTTCTTGTTCACCTTGTAGCGGCCGACCTTCGCGAGGTCGTAGCGCTTGGGGTTGAAGTAGAGGTTCTCGAGCAGCGTCTGCGCGGCCTCACGGGTCGGCGGCTCGCCCGGGCGCAGCTTGCGGTAGATGTCGAGCAGCGCGTCGTCCTGACCCTGGGTGTGGTCCTTCTCCAGGGTGGCGCGCATGGACTCGTACTCGCCGAACTCCTCGAGGATCTGCTCGGTGGTCCACCCGAGCGCCTTGAGCAGGACGGTCACGGACTGCTTACGCTTGCGGTCGATGCGCACACCGACCATGTCGCGCTTGTCGATCTCCATCTCCAGCCAGGCACCCCGGGACGGGATGATCTTGGCGGAGAAGATGTCCTTGTCGGACGTCTTGTCGATGGAGCTGTCGAAGTACACGCCCGGCGAGCGGACCAGCTGCGAGACGACGACACGCTCGGTGCCGTTGATGCAGAAGGTTCCCTTGTTGGTCATGAGCGGGAAGTCGCCCATGAAGACCGTCTGGGACTTGATCTCGCCGGTCTCGTTGTTCGTGAACTCCGCGGTGACGAAGAGCGGAGCGGCGTACGTGAAGTCGCGCTCCTTGCACTCGTCGATGGAGTTCTTCGGGGGCTCGAAGCGGTGGTCGCGGAACGTCAGCGACATCGACCCGGAGAAGTCCTCGATCGGGGAGATCTCTTCGAAGATCTCTTCCAGACCGGACTTGGTGGGGACTTCCTGCCCACTCTCCAGCGCAGCCTCGACGCGACCCTTCCATGCGGCATTGCCGAGCAGCCAGTCGAAGCTTTCGGTCTGCAGCGCAAGGAGGTTCGGAACCCCGAGGGGCTCCTTGATCTTCGCAAAAGAGATGCGCAGCGGGGCGGTGCTGTCGCCGTTGTTCGTATTGGCAGTCGAGGCGTTGCGCGAGGCGGCCAAGAGGGGGTCCTTCCGAGGGCTCGGACTCACTACGCGCGTACCGGTCCCGAACCGAACAGACTGAGGGAGAGCCCAGGTCAGGGCGGTTCTTCAGCTTTGCTCGGGCTCGGGTATGCCCCTGGTGACGGGCAGGGAGCAGCTAACAGGCAGCGCAAAGGGTCAGTGTAGCCACTCGGCCCACTGATGTCCAGAGCGAGTTTCCGGAGACCGGTTCAGCACCGTGATACCGATCTTCTCCCTCCGGGAGGTCATGTCCTCCGCACCGGAGGAAGCCCTCGTTTGTTCTTCTCAATGCCCTGCGCCTGCCGAAAGCCCTGCGCCAGTGGCGCACACCGATGCTTCCCTCTTCGTCGGCGATCCATGCCTCGAACCCTGGATCGCTTCTGCGTCGCGTCCCGAGAATTGCGCGCCGCGTCCGGTTCGTCAAGGCCCCCCACCTCTGGGAGATCGTCACATGGGGGCAGGTCCGGGCAACGAAGATCACCATACTCGCACGCAGGCGCGAGGCAATGCAGCCGTGACGAGCACGCCGAAGGGCGACCACCCGCATGGGTGATCGCCCTTGGCTGGTGCCCCTGACGCCTCAGGCGCTCAGGACGTGAGTCGGAGACTCAGTGAAGTCACTTGACCTCGACGGAGGCGCCGGCGCCCTTGAGGGACTCGGCAGCCTTCTCGGCGGCGTCCTTGGCGACCTTCTCGAGGACCGGCTTCGGGGTGCCGTCGACGAGGTCCTTGGCCTCCTTCAGGCCCAGGGAGGTCAGCTCACGCACGACCTTGATGACCTGGATCTTCTTGTCGCCCGCACCGGTGAGGATGACGTCGAACTCGTCCTTCTCCTCCTCGGCGGCGGCGGCCGGGGCGGCCGGGCCACCGGCGGCGGCAACGGCGACCGGGGCGGCGGCCTCGACGTCGAACTTGTCCTCGAACGCCTTCACGAACTCGGAGAGCTCGATGAGGGTCATCTCCTCGAACTGCGCGAGCAGGTCTTCCTGGCTGAGCTTCGCCATGGTGGCGGTCCTTCCACTAATTCGGCTGGTGCCGGATGTACATGTCTGGCGGGCGTACTTCGGGCCCGCTGGGCGTCCGAGTGATTACTCGGCAGCCTCGGCGGGAGCCGGCGTACCGGCACCGCCCTGCTCGACCTTGCTGCGAAGCGCGTCCGCGGTGCGGGCGAACTTCGTGAGCGGGGCCTGGAGGGTCGCCGCGGCCTTGGCCGTGGACGCCTTCAGCGCACCCGCCAGCTTGGCGAGCAGAACCTCACGGGACTCAAGGTCCGCAAGCTTCTTGATCTCGTCGGCAGACAGCGCCTTGCCGTCAAGGACACCGCCCTTGATGACGAGAGAGGGGTTCTCCTTGGCGAAGTCACGAAGACCCTTCGCCGCCGTGACCGGGTCACCGGTCACGAAGGCGACAGCGGTCGAGCCCTTGAGGTGCTCGTCCAGCTGAATCCCGGCCTCCTTGGCCGCGATCTTGGTCAGCGTGTTCTTCACCACACGGTACTGAGCGTTCTCGCCGAGAGAACGACGCAGCTCCTTGAGCTGCGCCACAGTCAGTCCGGTGTAAGAAGTCACAACAGCTGCGTGCGAGTCGCGGAGCTTCTCCGTGATCTCCGCAACGGCTGCGTTCTTGTCAGACGTCGCCATGAGCCTCGGCCTCCTTCCGGGTGATGAGGACCGCGCAGAAGGGGCTGGGCAAAACAAACGCCCCGGCGCAGGCGCACGGGGCGTACTCAACCGAAACGGAATTCCGTCCGGGAGTTCATCCATACACGCCTGCGCAGGCCGTCCGCAGCTAGCGGATCCTTCGGCCACCACACGCCCGGAGTTCGGACGCGCAGAGACAACCAGCGGTCTTTGGCTTCCGGGAAAAGATACGGGAGCGGACTGCGGTCAGGCAAATCCGCCTGAGCGGGGGCATCCGTGCGCCCCCGCTCAGGCCGTCACACGCGCTTCTGCGGTGCCGGTCAGGCGCCGGGCGCGGTCGTCGTCTGGCTCGCCGGCGGCGGGGCCACGTCGACCTTGGTGCCGTAGTCCGAGAAGAGCGCCGTGGAACTGCTGGGCTGCTTGCCGCCGAGCTTCTCCACCTTCTTGACCAGCAGGTTGTCGGCGTCGATCCAGACGTCGAGCTGCTCGCTCTTCGCGCCGCCCTTTGCGAGCTGCTTCTGGACCAGGTCACGGACCGACTTGCTGACCTTGCCGCTCAGCTGGTCCATCGTGACGGTGCCGGTGTAGTGCGTCGCCTGGACGCCGTTCACGGCCTCCTTGCCGACGGCCTTGGCCGTGCCGGAGGCGATCAGCAGCTCGATCGGCTGGCTCGGGTTCGCGTTCTGCAGGACGTCCTGGAACAGCGTGCCGGAGCCGCCCAGCTGCTTCGAGAGCGTCGCGTACGAGTACTTCATCCAGGGCTTGCTGCTCGCACCGGGCATGGCCGCGCCCATGTTCATGTACACGGCGTCCTTGGTGTAGATCGCCTTGATCGGCTTACCGGGGCTCCCCCCGCCGGTCATGGTGTTCTCCACGTTCATCTGCATGCCCTGCGTCCAGTCCAGCCCGCCCTTGGTGGACTGCTTCACCTGGCCGTTGGTGGTGGTCGTGGTCGTCGAGCCGTCGATCTTCGCGGTCTTCTTGCCCGAGGTCGCCTCCTGGGCGGCCTTCAGCGCGTCCACCGGGTTCTGCGCCGGGTCCTGCTTGCCGCCCGCCGTGTCGCTGCTCCCGCCGCTGCTGCTGCCGCCGCCGGAGGCCTTGCCGCCGTCGTCGTTACAGGCGCTCAGGCTGCCCACCAACATCACTGCACCCGCCACGGCGGCGGCTATACGCGTGCTACGCACGTGAGGCTCCCCCTTAGATCATCTTTATGGACCTCGGGGCGACTGTAATGCAGGGCACCGACAGCACACGCGTCAGGCCCCGTCCCTCCCGGAGGAGAGACGGGGCCTGACGCGATGCAGACGCGCTACGAGGCGCTGATCAAGGAGATCAGACGGCCTCGTCCTCGACGAGGAGGTTGCGGGTGCGGTTGGCGTCCAGCGGGATGCCGGGGCCCATCGTGGTGGTGATGGTGGCCTTCTTGATGTAGCGGCCCTTGGCGGCGGACGGCTTGAGGCGGGTGATCTCCTCAAGGGCCGCGGCGTAGTTCTCCACCAGCTTGGTCTCGTCGAAGGAGACCTTGCCGATGATGAAGTGGAGGTTCGCGTGCTTGTCCACGCGGAACTCGATCTTGCCGCCCTTGATGTCGGTGACAGCCTTGGCGACATCCGGGGTGACGGTGCCGGTCTTCGGGTTCGGCATCAGACCACGCGGACCGAGCACGCGGCCGAGGCGGCCGACCTTGCCCATGAGGTCCGGGGTGGCGACGACGGCGTCGAAGTCCAGACGGCCCTTGGAGACCTCGTCGATCAGTTCGTCCGAGCCGACGATGTCGGCGCCGGCGGCTTCCGCGGCCGCAGCACGGTCACCGGTCGCGAAGACCAGGACCCGGGCGGTCTTACCGGTGCCGTGCGGGAGGTTCACGGTGCCACGGACCATCTGGTCGGCCTTGCGCGGGTCGACGCCCAGACGCATGGCAACCTCGACGGTCGCGTCGAACTTGACGGAGGCGGTGTCCTTGGCGAGACGGACGGCCTCGAGGGGGGCGTACACACGCTCCCGGTCGATCTTCGCGTCCGCGTTGCGAAGAGTCTTGCTGCGCTTCACTTCTGCTCCTGGTGCAGTGGGGTGGAGTCGTGGTGCGGACCAGCGCCTGGTCCTGCCACGGGGTGCCGAACGAGGCTGGAGGTCAGCCCTCGATCGTGATGCCCATGGAACGGGCGGTGCCAGCGATGATCTTCTCGGCGGAGTCGAGGTCGTTGGCGCTCAGGTCGGGCATCTTGGTGGTGGCGATGTCGCGGACCTGGTCGCGGGTGATCTTGGCGACCTTGGTCTTGTGCGGCTCGCCGGAGCCCTTCTCCACGCCCGCGGCCTTCAGGATGAGCTTCGCGGCCGGCGGAGTCTTGGTGATGAAGGTGAAGGAACGGTCTTCGTAGACCGTGATCTCCACCGGCACGACCATGCCACGCTGCGACTCGGTCGCGGCGTTGTAGGCCTTGCAGAACTCCATGATGTTGACGCCGTGCTGACCCAGCGCGGGGCCGACCGGCGGAGCCGGGTTTGCGGCACCGGCCTGGATCTGGAGCTTGATGAGCCCCGTGACCTTCTTCTTCTTGGGAGGCATGCTCTCTCCGGGTCCTAGTGAGAGGTGTTTCGCCGATCCACCCGGTCATCCGGATGGAGGCATACCGCACAACGATAACGGGTAGGGTCGTGCGGCCAAAAACCGAGCAGGTCAGACCGGCTGTGAGCCCGTCTGACCTGGTCGATTTGGCTGGTGGTCCGGAAGAACCTAGTTCTTCTGGATCTGGTCGAAGCTCAGCTCGACCGGGGTCTCGCGGCCGAAGATCTCGACGAGGCCCTTGACCTTCTTCGAGTCGGCGTTGATCTCGTTGATCGTCGCCTGGAGCGTCGCGAACGGGCCGTCGGTGACGGTGACGGAGTCGCCCACCTCGAAGTCCAGCACCTGGACCTCGACCTTGCGGGACGGCGCCGGCTTGCCCTCGGCCGCGGCGGCCTCCTTGGCGGCCTTCTCCTCGGCCTCCGGGGCGAGCATCTTGACGATCTCGTCCAGCGTCAGCGGGTAGGGGTCGTAGGCGTTGCCGACGAAGCCGGTGACACCCGGGGTGTTGCGGACGACGCCCCAGGACTCGTTCGTCAGGTCCATCCGCACCAGCACATAGCCCGGGAGCTTGTTCTGGCGGATGGTCTTGCGCTCGCCGTTCTTGATCTGGGCGACCTCTTCCTGCGGCACCTCGGCCTGGAAGATGAAGTCCTCGACGTTCAGCGAGACGGCACGCTGCTCAAGGTTGGTCTTCACGCGGTTCTCGTACCCCGCGTAGGTGTGGATGACGTACCACTCGCCGGGCAGGCCACGGAGCTCGTCGCGGAGGGCGGCGACGGGGTCGACCGGCTCCTCCTCGTCCTCGGTGACCTCGGTGGTGGCCTCGGCGTCCTCGTCGACGTGCACCGCGGCCTCTTCGGCGGGCTCACCGGCGGCGGCGTCCTCGGCGTCGAGCTCGTCGACCGCGTCGGCGTTCTCGACGATGTCACGCGCGGTGTCGTCGCCCTCGACCTCGGCCGAGGCGGCCGCGTCCACGTCGGCCGCTGCCGTTTCGGCGGAGTCGGCGGCGTCGTTCAGGTTCGGGTCAGACACGGTGGCTGCTTCTTCCTGGCTTCAAGGGGTTGAACATGCGAAATGGGCGCCCGCTGAGGCGCCCTCCGCGGGATCAGCCGAAGACGTACCCGACGACTCGGTTGATTCCCAAGTCAATCACGGTTACGAGACCGATGATGATGACAACGAAGACGATCACCACACTGGTGTACGTCGAGAGCTGGCTGCGCGTGGGCCAAACGACCTTGCGGAGCTCCGCCACGATCTGGCGGTAGAAGAGCGCGAGCCGCGCGAAGGGGCCCTTCTTGCCGCGCTTGCCGCCGCGGCGGGGCTTCTTCTGGGACTCCGCGGCCTCGTCCTCGGAGCGACCGCGCTCAGGCATGTCGATGGAGCCCAGGGCGTCCGTCACTCGTCCTCACCTGAATCCGGGTCGTGGCCGTGCCGCGCCCTGCCCTGCCGCACGGCGGTGCATGTCATACGTACGCGTGCACGCACTGCGGTGGAGAGTGCGTGTAGCAGGGCCGGAGGGACTTGAACCCCCAACCGCTGGTTTTGGAGACCAGTGCTCTACCAATTGAGCTACGACCCTTTGTGGTTCCCCCAACCTACCGCATGCGGGCGACTGCACTTGGTGCATGTGCCGCGGCGACCTGTTGGGAGCCAACGGTCAGCGAGTGTACGTGGTTCGGGGCCGGTCGTCGAACACGATCCTCGCGGGTGGTGCCCGCAAACCCGTGTGTCGGGCTCGTGGGCGGTCTGCAACGATGCATGTATGAGCGCTGCAACCCCTTCCGCATCGTCCGCCACCGAGCGCCGGGTCTCGGCCCGCGTCGGTTCGATCTCCGAGTCCGCGACCCTCGCCGTAGACGCCAAGGCGAAGGCCCTCAAGGCCGCCGGACGCCCGGTGATCGGCTTCGGCGCCGGTGAGCCCGACTTCCCCACGCCCGACTACATCGTCGAGGCCGCGGTCGAGGCCTGCCGCAACCCGAAGTACCACCGCTACACCCCGGCCGGCGGCCTCCCCGAGCTGAAGACCGCGATCGCCGCGAAGACGCTGCGCGACTCCGGCTACGAGATCGAGGCCGCGAACGTCCTGGTGACGAACGGCGGCAAGCAGGCGATCTACGAGGCGTTCGCAGCGATCCTCGACCCGGGTGACGAGGTCATCGTCCCGGCGCCGTACTGGACCACCTACCCCGAGTCGATCCGTCTCGCCGGCGGTGTGCCGGTCGACGTGGTCGCCGACGAGACCACCGGCTACCGCGTGACCGTGGAGCAGCTGGAGGCGGCCCGTACGGACCGCACCAAGGTGCTGCTGTTCGTCTCGCCGTCGAACCCGACCGGCGCGGTCTACACCCGCGAGCAGGTCGAGGCGGTCGGCCGCTGGGCCGCCGAGCACGGCCTGTGGGTGCTGACCGACGAGATCTACGAGCACCTGGTCTACGGCGACGCGGAGTTCTCGTCGCTGCCGGTGGTCGTGCCCGAGCTGCGCGACAAGTGCATCATCGTCAACGGCGTGGCGAAGACGTACGCGATGACCGGCTGGCGGGTGGGCTGGGCGATCGGCCCCAAGGACGTCATCAAGGCCGCCGCGAACCTCCAGTCGCACGCCACGTCCAACGTCTCGAACGTGGCGCAGGCCGCGGCCATCGCGGCGGTCTCCGGCGATCTGACGGCCGTCGAGGAGATGAAGGTCGCCTTTGACCGCCGCCGTCGCACCATCGTGCGGATGCTCAACGAGATCGACGGGGTGCTGTGCCCGGAGCCGGAGGGCGCGTTCTACGCGTACCCGTCGGTGAAGGAGCTCCTGGGCAAGGAGATCCGCGGCAAGCGCCCGCAGACCAGCGTGGAGCTGGCCGGGCTGATCCTGGAGGAGGCGGAGGTCGCCGTCGTCCCGGGTGAGGCCTTCGGTACCCCCGGCTACCTGCGGCTTTCGTACGCGCTGGGCGACGAGGACCTGGTCGAGGGCGTCTCGCGCCTCCAGAAGCTGCTGGCGGAGGCCAAGTAGTTCACCAGGACGGCCCTGCCTGCGGATATCTGGGTGACACGAGCGGGCGCCGGGATCTCTTCCCGGCGCCCGCTCGTCCGTTCTCCCGGACGCCCCTTCGGGAAAGGGCCTACCGGCACACCGGTCCCATACGGCAAGATCCTCGGATGGAGAGCGTTCGTGCCCGCGGCGGAGCCGCCATTCGAGACCTGCGCCGATTGCCGAAGGCCCATCTGCACCTGCACTTCACCGGTTCGATGCGGTCCACGACCCTGCTGGAGCTCGCCGACAAGTACGGCGTCCATCTGCCGGAGGCGCTGCGGGGCGGTGAGCCGCCCAGGCTGCGCGCCACGGACGAGCGCGGCTGGTTCCGCTTCCAGCGGCTGTACGACATCGCGCGGTCCTGTCTGCGGGCGCCCGAGGACATCCAGCGGCTGGTGCGCGAGGCCGCCGAGGAGGACGTCCGCGACGGGTCGCGCTGGCTGGAGATCCAGGTCGACCCGACCTCGTACGCGCCACGGCTGGGCGGGCTGATCCCGGCCCTGGAGATCATCCTGGACGCGGTGCACGGCGCGTCCCGTGACACCGGGCTCGGCATCCGCGTCCTGGTCGCCGCGAACCGTATGAAGCACCCGCTGGACGCCCGGACGCTGGCGCGGCTCGCGGTGCGCTACGCCGACCGCGGAGTGATCGGTTTCGGGCTGTCCAACGACGAACGCCGGGGTTTCGCCCGGGACTTCGACCGCGCCTTCGCCATCGCACGCGAGGGCGGTCTGCTGGCGGCGCCGCACGGCGGGGAGCTGTCGGGGCCGGCCAGCGTCCGGGACTGCCTGGACGATCTGCACGCCGGCCGGGTGGGGCACGGCGTCCGGGCCGCGGAGGACCCCGCGCTGCTGCGCCGGCTGGCCGCGCGCGGGGTGACCTGCGAGGTGTGCCCGTCGTCGAACGTGGCGCTGGGGGTCTACGAGAAGCCGGAGGACGTGCCGCTGCGGACGCTGTTCGACGCGGGCGTGCCGATGGCGCTGGGCGCGGACGATCCCCTGCTGTTCGGGGCGCGGCTGGCCGCGCAGTACGAGATCGCCCGCACCACGCACGACTTCACCGATGCCGAACTGGCCGAACTGGCCCGGCAGTCCGTCCGTGGCTCGTGCGCCCCGCTGGACGAGCAGCAGCGGCTGCTGGCGGGGATCGACGACTGGCTGGCCGGATAGAGCCCCGGAGGCCCGGCTAGAGGCTGACGCCGACCGTGACGGGTTCGTTGACGAGCGTGACGCCGAAGGCCGCGTGCACCCCGTCGCGGACCTCGCGGGCCAGGGCGAGCAGGTCCTCGGTGGTGGCCTTGCCGCGGTTGGTGAGCGCGAGGGTGTGCTTGGTGGAGATACGGGCCGGGCCGCTGCCGTAGCCCTTGGTGAAGCCGGCCCGGTCGATGAGCCAGGCGGCGGAGGTCTTGATCAGGCCGTCGCCGGCCGGGAAGGCGGGCGGGGCGACATCGGGGCCGAGGCGGTCCTGGACCCGCTGGAGGAAGGCGGCGTGCTCGGCCTCGCTGAGGATCGGGTTGGTGAAGAAGGAGCCGGCCGACCAGGTGTCGTGGTCCTCCGGGTCCAGCACCATGCCCTTGCCCGCGCGCAGGGCCAGGACGGTCTGCCGGGCGACGGCGGCCGGGACCCGGTCACCGGCCTCGACGCCGAGGGCGCGGGCGGTCTCGGGGTACTTCAGGGGCGCGGAGAGGCCCCCGGCGTCCTCCAGGGCGAAGCGCACCCGCAGCACCACGAACCGGTCGGGGTGCGCCTTGAAGCGGCTGTGGCGGTAGGAGAAGCCGCACTGAGCGCCCGGGATCGTGACGGTCTCGCCGGCCCGGCGGTCGTAGGCGACGACCTCGGTGATCGTGGCGGAGACCTCCTGGCCGTACGCGCCCACGTTCTGGATCGGGGTGGCGCCCGCCGAGCCGGGGATGCCGGCCAGGCACTCCACGCCGGCCAGTCCGGCCTCGACCGTACGGGCGACCGCGTCGGACCAGTTCTCGCCGGCGGCGAGCGTGAGGGCCGTGCCGTCGAGCTCGAAGCCGCGGGTGGCGATGCGCAGGGCCGTGCCGTCGAAGCCCTTGTCACCGATGACGAGGTTGCTGCCGCCACCGATGATCAGCAGCGGGTCCCCGGCGTCGTCGGCCGCGCGGACGGCCGCGACCACCTCGTCGTCGGTGGTGGCCGTGACGAGGCGGGTGGCCGGGCCACCGAGGCGGAAGGTGGTCAGCGGGGCGAGGGGCGCGTCATGGAGTTCCTGCACGCGCCCAAGGGTACGGGGGCGGTCCGACATCCTCGGCCGGCCGCCCCCGGCGGCAGCCGTCAGGCGAGGCGGACCACGGCGCGGGACATGCCCAGCACCTTCTGGCCCGCGCTCATCGCGGTGAGATCGACCCGGACCGTACGGTCGTCGTCGTCCAGCTTGGCCGCGACCTTGGCGCTGACCTCGATCAGCGCACCGGTCTCGTCGTTGGGGACGACGACGGGCTTGGTGAAACGCACGCCGTACTCGGCGACCGCGCCCGGGTCGCCGGTCCAGTCGGTGACCACGCGGATCGCCTCGGCCATGGTGAACATGCCATGGGCGATGACGTCCGGCAGCCCGACCTCCTTGGCGAACTTCTCGTTCCAGTGGATCGGGTTGAAGTCGCCGGAGGCACCCGCGTACCGGACGAGCGTGGCGCGGCTCACCGGGAAGGTCTGCGCCGGGAGTTCGGTACCGACCTCGACCTCGTCGTAAGCAATCTTGGCGGTCATCTCAGGCCTCCCGGTCGGCGCGGGCCACCAGCTTGGTGAACGCGGTCACGACGTGTTCGCCCGCCTCGTCGTGCACCTCACCGCGGATGTCGATGATGTCGTTGCCCGCCATGCTCTTGATGGCCTCGATGGTGGAGGTGACGCTCAGCCGGTCCCCGCTGCGCACCGGCCGGGTGTAGGCGAACTTCTGGTCGCCGTGCACCACCCGGCTGTAGTCCAGGCCCAGTTGCGGGTCCTCGATGACCTGTCCCGCGGCCTTGAAAGTGATCGCGAAGACGAACGTCGGCGGCGCGATCACATCGGAGTACCCGAGCGCCTTGGCTGCTTCGGCGTCGGTGTAAGCGGGGTTGGTGTCACCGATGGCCTCGGCGAATTCCCGGATCTTTTCCCGGCCGACTTCGTAGGAGTCGGTGGGCGGGTACGTGCGCCCCACAAATGACTGGTCGAGCGCCATGGGCTCGCAACCTCCCTGTACTGATGGTGATAACGCCGTGAGGCCGCCCCCACGAATGGGGACGGCCTCACGGACGAGCCTGTGTTATCGCGTCTCGCGGTGCGCAGTGTGCGAGTTGCAACGGGGGCAGTGCTTCTTCATCTCAAGACGGTCCGGGTCGTTACGCCGGTTCTTCTTGGTGATGTAGTTCCGCTCCTTGCACTCCACGCAGGCCAGCGTGATCTTCGGGCGGACGTCGGTGGCAGCCACGTGAGTGCTCCTTGACGGACGGATGGTCGGGTTAACGCATAGAAGAGTAGCCGATCGGAGGACCGACCCCACAATCGGCTACTGTCAGTAGCGGTGACCGGACTTGAACCGGTGACACAGCGATTATGAGCCGCTTGCTCTACCGACTGAGCTACACCGCTGTGATGCGAGGGGACCCCGCCCGAGGGCGGGAACCTCACACATCAGAGCCCCAATACGGAATCGAACCGTAGACCTTCTCCTTACCATGGAGACGCTCTGCCGACTGAGCTATTGGGGCGAGCGATGAAGACATTACACGGCCCGCCGCCAAACGTGAAATCCGTATCGGGCCGTGCCCCAACGGCCCCGGGCACCACACCGGTACGACTATTTCGCGCCTGCGCAACGCTCTCCCGGCAGCGTCCTAGGCTCGGAAGAACGCTGCGTGATCTTGCACGCCGGTGCTTTCGAGGAGCGCGATGTCCGACAGCAGTTCGCCGCAGCCCCAGCCGGGAAAGCCCGGCGGCGCCGGCCGGTACGCCAGGCCGGAAAGCGGTGCGCTGGTGCTGTGCGGGGCCCGGCTCGCCGACGGCCGGACGGTGGACGTACGGCTCGGCGGTGGGCGCATCGAGGCCGTCGGGACGGCGGGCAGCCTCGCCCCGCAGGGCGCCCGCGTCGACCTCGCCGGCTACCTCCTGCTCCCGGCCCCCGCAGAGCCGCACGCGCACTGCGACACCGCGCTGACGGCGGACTCCGACGGCCCCGCTTCCGGCTCCCCCGAGGACGTCCAGCGGCGGACGACCGAGGCCGCGTTGCTGCAGTTGGGGCACGGCGCCACCGCCTCGCGCAGCCACGTCAGGATCGGCGACGTGCAGGGCCTGCGCTCGCTGGAGGCGGTCCTGCAGGCCCGCAGGTCGCTGCGGGGGCTGGCCGATCTGGCGGCGGTGGCGGTGCCGCGGGTGTTGACCGGGGTGGCCGGTGCGGACGGGCTGGCGATGCTGCGGGACGCGGTGAAGATGGGCGCCTCGGTCATCGGTGGCTGCCCGGACCTCGACCCCGACCCCGCCGGGTACGTCGAGACGGTGCTGGAGCTGGCCGGCGAGCACGGCTGCCCGGTGGATCTGCACACCGACGGTGACGATCCGGCGCGGCTGGCGCGGTTCGCGGCGATGTCGGGCGGGCTGCGGCCGGGGGTCGCGCTCGGCCCGTGTGCGGGGATGGCGCGGATGCCGCGGAGCGTGGCCGCGCGGGTCGCCGAGCAGTTGGCCGCCGCCGGCGTCGCCGTCGTCTGTCTGCCGCAGGGCGACTGCACGGGCCTGGAGCGCTACGGCTCGCGGGTGTCGCGGCCGGCGCCGGTACGGCTGCTGCGGGCGGCCGGGGTGCGGGTGGCGGCGGGCAGTGGGGCGCTGCGGGACGTGGCGAACCCGGTGGGGCGCGGCGATCCCCTGGAGGCCGCGTACCTCCTGGCGTCCCTGGGCGAGGCCACACCGGAGGCGGCGTACGAGACGGTGAGTGCGGCGGCGCGGGCCACGCTGAGCCTGCCGGAGGTGCGGGTCGAGGCGGGCTTTCCCGCGGAGCTGCTGGCGGTGCGCGGGGAGCGGATCGCCGGGGTGCTCTCGCTCGCCTACAGCCGGATCGTGATCCACCGGGGGCGGGTGGTCGCCCGGACCAGCGCGGTGCGGGAGTACTGCGACTCGGCGGCGGAGGTGGCGCTGGAGCTGCCGCGGCAGTCGCAGCGCTGAGCCGCGGCGCTGAGCCGCGGCGGCGAGAAGGCGGCCGCACCCGGCCGGTCCCGCACCGCGTGGCGGACCTTCGGCGTACGGTCGGGATCATGCGCATTGTCATCGCAGGTGGACATGGTCAGATCGCGCTGCGGCTGGAGCGGTTGCTCGCCAAGCGCGGGGACGAGGTCGCGGGCATCCTCCGTCGGCCGGAACAGGCCGGCGACGTGCTGGCCGCGGGTGCCGAGCCGGTGGTCTGCGACCTGGAGTCGGCGTCGGTGGAGGATGTCGCCCGGCACATGGAGGGGGCCGACGCGGCCGTCTTCGCGGCGGGCGCGGGCCCGGGCAGCGGCGCTGGGCGCAAGGACACGGTGGACCGGGGCGCGGCGGCGCTCTTCGCGGACGCGGCCGAGGCCGCGGGCGTCCGGCGCTTCCTCGTCGTCTCCTCCATGGGCGCGGACCGTGAGCCGCCGGAGGGCACCGATCCGGTCTTCGCGGCGTATCTGCGGGCGAAGGGTGCCGCGGACGCGGACGTACGGGCCCGCGCCGGGCTGGACTGGACGATCCTGCGGCCCGGCCGCCTGACGAACGACCCCGGAACGGGCCTGGTGACGCTGGCAGAGTCGACCGGCCGCGACGAGGTGACCCGGGACGACGTGGCGGCCGTCCTGGCGGCGCTGCTCGACGAACCGGGCACCATCGGCCGGACGCTGGAGCTGATCGGCGGGGAGGTGCCGGTGGCGGACGCGGTGCGGGCGGTGGCGGGGCGCTGAGGACGGCACGGCGCGGGGGGATCCGACGGACCACGACGGCTCCCCGCTTCCGCTGTGCGGAGAGCCGTGCGGAGGCGGGGCGTTACCTGTCGATCAGGTCGACGCAGGCCTTGGCGCTGGAGCCCTTGAAGCGGACGCAGAGGTCGCCGCCCGCGAAGGGGTTGCCCTTCGGGGTCCAGCTGCCCTTGATCTCGTCGCCGTGGCGCGTGGCGGTCATCGTGTGGGTGCCCGCGTACCAGTTCGTGACGTAGACCGTCGCCCTGCTGCGACTCGCGGGCGGGTTGGTCCAGGTGGCGGTGATGGTGCCGGGGTAGACGTTGCCGCTCTCGCCGGTGGTCGCGATGCAGACCTGCGGGCCACTCCAGTTGTGGGTGCACCCCGAAGCGGCGGCGTGGGCCGCCGGTGCGGCGGTGAGGGTGGCGAGGGCCACGGTGCCGGCCAGGGTCAGGATCCGGGTACGTGCGCGTGATCGCACAGTCTTCTCCCTATGGGACGTGGGGGGACAGAGAATGCGGCCTGGCACATTGGCGCGTACGCGTCAGCAGGCTCGCTCGGCGATCACCCTAACGATCTTGATTCCGCGGACGAAATGGAGAGCCTGCGCGGCGCCTCGCGCGGCGGGGCAGGCACCTTCGGGGTCGTCCACGGCCCGTCCACGCTCTCCGGGATGCGGCGTGCGGCATCGAGAAGGCGGGAGTACCGCACCGACCGACGCGAGAGCGCATCACAAAGGGCCCCTGGCTTGCGGATTCCGCAAGCCAGGGGCCCTTTGCATTCCTGTGGCGGCGCCAGGATTCGAACCTGGGAAGGCTGAGCCGGCAGATTTACAGTCTGCTCCCTTTGGCCGCTCGGGCACACCGCCTGGGTTTGCTGCCGGGAGGCCCGCTGTGGGCGGTGCTCCGTGGCAACGACGTAAACCATACCCGATGACCGGGGGTGGTCTGCCACTCGATTCGGAAGCGCTGGATCTTGGTCGGGTGGCTAGGCTTGGCAGGCGGTCCGGGACGGGCCGTACCCCTGACGGATCTACGTACGAGGAGCCAACTCAACATGGCCGACTCCAGTTTCGACATCGTCTCGAAGGTAGAGCGGCAGGAGGTCGACAACGCCCTCAACCAGGCCGCCAAGGAGATCTCGCAGCGCTACGACTTCAAGGGCGTGGGCGCGTCGATCGAGTGGTCGGGCGAGAAGATCGAGATGCGGGCCAACGCCGAGGAGCGGGTGAAGGCCGTACTCGACATCTTCCAGTCCAAGCTGGTCAAGCGCGGGATCTCGCTGAAGGCGCTGGACGCCGGCGAGCCGCAGGCCTCGGGCAAGGAGTACAAGATCTTCGCCTCGATCGAGGAGGGGATCTCGCAGGAGAACGCGAAGAAGGTCGGCAAGATCATCCGCGAGGAGGGCCCGAAGGGCGTCAAGGCGCAGGTGCAGGGCGACGAGCTGCGGGTCAGCTCGAAGAGCCGGGACGACCTGCAGGCGGTGCAGCAGCTGCTGAAGGGCAAGGACCTGGACTTCGCCCTGCAGTTCGTGAACTACCGCTAGGAGCCCGGTTTTCGGGTGCCACAGGATGGGGCGGCGCGCTGCGGCGTGCCGCCCCACCTGTGTGTCGGGCGGGTGTGCCGGACGGGCCCCGCAACGGCCCGTACGCGCCTGGGCGGCGCGGGGCCGGGGCGGGAGGTCAGCGCACCGCGAACGGCGCGTCCGTCGGGACGATGTCGCGGCCGAGCGGCATGAGGGAGATCGGGATCATCTTGAAGTTGGCGATGCCGAACGGGATGCCGATGATCGTCACGCACAGCGCGAGGCCGGTGATGATGTGCCCGAGGGCCAGCCACCAGCCCGCGAAGATGATCCAGATGACATTGCCGATCGCCGAGCCGACACCGGCGTCATGGCGCTGGACGGTCGTCCGGCCGAAGGGCCACAGGGCATAGCCGGCGATCCGGAAGGACGCGATGCCGAACGGGATCGTGATGATCAGGATGCAGCAGACGATTCCTGCGACGACATAGCCGATCGCCAGCCAGAAGCCGCTGAGGACCAGCCAGAGGACGTTGAGGATGAGCTTCATGATCAGCAGCCTTCCCAGGGCACGACGGAGAGTGTGTCTGCCGAGCTAGACGCGCTGAGTCCGGTGAATCGTTGCGTTCATCGCGCTGTCTTCGTATCGCTGCCTTCATCATGCGATGAGTCCGTGCGGACGGCCACTCTCCGCTTCCGGCACCGGGCCGTCAGGGGCGACGGCCCGCCTGCCGTTCGAGGCGGGCGATGCGCTCGCGCATCGGGGGGTGGGTGGAGAACAGCCGGGACAGGCCCTCGCCCGCCCGGAACGGGTTGGCGATCATCATGTGGCCGGCGGTCTCCAGGCGCGGCTCGGGCGGCAGCGGCAGCTGCTGGGTGCCGGCCTCCAGCTTGCGCAGGGCGGAGGCCAGGGCCAGCGGGTCGCCGGTGAGCTGGGCGCCCGAGGCATCGGCCTCGTACTCGCGGGAGCGGCTGACGGCGAGCTGGATGAGGGAGGCCGCGACCGGGCCGAGGATCATGATCAGCAGCATGCCGAGGAGGCCGGGGCCCTCGTCGTCGTCGGAACGGCCCACGGGGATCAGCCAGGCGAAGTTCACGAGGAACATCACGACCGAGGCCAGCGCGCCCGCGACGGAGGAGATGAGGATGTCGCGGTTGTAGACGTGGCTGAGTTCGTGGCCGATGACGCCGCGCAGCTCGCGTTCGTCGAGCAGTTGGAGGATGCCGTCGGTGCAGCAGACCGCGGCATTGCGGGGGTTACGGCCGGTGGCGAAGGCATTGGGCGCCTGGGTCGGGGAGAGGTACAGGCGCGGCATCGGCTGACGGGCAGTGGTGGAGAGCTCGCGGACCATGCGGTACAGCTGTGGCGCCTCGAACTCGCTGACGGGGCGGGCGCGCATGGCCCGCAGCGCGAGTTTGTCGCTGTTCCAGTACGCGTACGCATTGGTGCCCAGGGCGACGAGAACGGCGATGATCAGGCCCGTACGGCCGAAGAGGCCGCCGATGACGATGATGAGGGCAGACAGGCCCCCGAGGAGTACGGCGGTCCTGAGCCCGTTGTGCCGGCGGTGCACGGTACGCCCTCCAAGAGGTGCGGCAGGGGAACCCTGTGCTGCGTTTCTCCACTCTCCAGTGGATCCTTACTCACTGGTCAACGCGGGATGAACGGGCCTGGTTCCCCGGTGTGCGGGCGGCGGGCCGGGCAGGGCGTACGGAGGCGCCCCGTGGGGCCGTGCCTCCGTACGGGTGGGCAGGCGGCCATGCGGCCGTCCGGGGCGCCGGGCCTGCCGTGTGGGGCGGGCCGGCCGGTGGCTCAGAGCAGCGCGCCGGAGGCGAAGCGCAGCACGAGCTGCGGGGCGCCGGAGAGGGCGATGCCGAGGACGGCGGCGAGCGCGATGGCGGTGGCGAGCGGGGCCGGGATGTCGGTGCGGTGCGGCGCCTGCGCGGGAGCGGCCTCGGGAGCCCGGGCCGCCGCGGTCTCCTCCGCTCCCCGGAAGAGGACCGTGGTCCACTGCAGGTAGTAGTAGAGCGCGATCACGACATTGACCGCCATGACCACGGCGAGCCAGGCCAGGCCCGCGTCGACGGCCGCGGAGAAGACCGTGACCTTGGCGAACAGGCCGATGATGCCCGGCGGCAGGCCGGCGAGGCAGAGCAGGAAGAAGCCGAGGGCGAGCGCCACCAGGGGCCGCCGGTGGTACAGGCCCCGGTAGTCGGTGATCCGGTTGGCGGGCCGGGTGCGGGCCACTACGGCGGCGACGGCGAAGGCGCCGAGGTTCACGGCCGCGTACATCAGGGCGTAGGCGACGGTGGAGCCGATGGCGTGCGCCGGGTCGTGGAGGTAGCCGGCCGCCGCGATCGGGACCAGGAGGTAGCCGGCCTGGCCGACGGAGGACCAGGCGAGCAGGCGGACGGCGCTGTGGGCGCGCCGGGGGTCCTGGCGCAGGGCCGCGACATTGCCGACGGTCATGGTCAGCGCGGCCAGGACGGCCAGCGCCGGCCCCCAGACACCGGCGTAGGAGGGGAAGCCCTGGACCGTGACGAGGATCAGGCCGGAGAAGCCGACGGCCTTGCCGACCACGGAGAGGTAGCCGGCGATGGGCAGCGGTGCGCCGACGTAGGTGTCCGGCACCCAGAAGTGGAACGGCGCGGCCGCGGTCTTGAAGGCGAAGCCGACGAGGGTCAGGGCGACGCCGGCGCTCGCCAGGGTGGCCAGCCGCGGGTCGGGGAGAGCGGTGAGGGCGTGTGCCACCCGGGAGAGATGCAGGCTGCCGGTGGCCGCGTACAGGAAGCTCACGCCGAGCAGCATCACGGCGGTGGCGGCCACCGAGGACAGGAAGAATTTCAGCGCCGCCTCGGAGGAGAGCCGGTCCCCGCGGCGCAGCCCGACCAGGGCGAAGGCGGGCAGCGAGGCGACTTCGAGCGCGATGACGAGGGTGGCCAGGTCCCGGGAGGCGGGCAGCAGGGCGGCACCGGCCGCCGAGGACAGCAGCAGGAACCAGTATTCGCCGGCGGGCAGGTCGTGGTCCCTGATGGTGTCGACGGACAGCAGGGCGGTCAGCAGCGCCCCGGCGAGCACCAGGAACTGGATGACCAGGGCGAACGGGTCGGCCACATAGCTGCAGACGTCGGGGTGGCCGGACAGGCAGAAGGTGCGGCGGTCGCCGCCCAGGAGCGGCAGGAGGGAGAGCGCGGCGAGCGCGAGGCCGGCCGTGGCGATCCACCCCAGCAGCGGCTTGCGGGCCGCGGGGAGGAAGAGGTCGGCGACGAGCACCACCAGGGCGACGGCCGCGGTGAGGGTGGGCGGCGCCAGGGCGAGCCAGTCGACGGACTGGACCAGCGAGGGGACCGAGCTCATCACTTACCGCCTCCGAGGAGCTGCTGGACGGCCGGGTCGGTGAGGCCGAGGAGGGCCGCGGGCCACAGTCCGGTGAGGACGGTGAGGGCGGCCAGGGGGGTCCAGGCCGCGTATTCGTAGCGCGCGAGGTCGGGCAGGGCGGGGGCCGGTGCGGGCGTGCCGTCCGGGTCCGCGCCGGTCCCGCCGTCCGGGTCCGGGTTGCCGAGCACGGCGGCCCCGGCCAGGTCCACCGAGCCGCCCATGCAGACCCGGCGGACGACGAGGAGCAGGTAGGCAGCGGTCAGCAGGGTGCCGAGACCGGCCAGGACCATGAACGTCAGGAAGGCGGGGCGGCTGAGCCCGGCGGCCGGACGGAAGGCGCCGAACATCGCCAGCATCTCGCCCCAGAAGCCGGCCAGTCCGGGGAGGCCCAGGGAGGCGACGGCCCCGAAGGCGAGCAGGCCGCCGAAGCGGGGCGCCCGGGCGTAGAGGGCGGCGCCGGACGGGGCGGGAAGCAGCGCGGCGGCGCCGGACCCCGCGGGCCGGGGGCCGGGCGCGGAGCGGGCGAGGGTGTCGAGGTCGGTGCTGCCGGTGCGGTCCTTGAGCGCGCCGACCATGAAGAAGAGCAGGCCGGTGATCAGACCGTGCGCGATGTTGGCGAACAGCGCCCCGTTCACGCCGGTGGGGGTCATGCTGGCGATGCCGAGCAGGACGAATCCCATATGGCCGACGGAGCTGTAGGCGATCAGGCGCTTGAGGTCGCCGCCCGCTCCCTTGCGGACGAGGGCCAGGCAGGCGAGCGAGCCGTAGATGATGCCGACGGCGGCCAGCGCGGCGAGGTACGGCGCGAAGGTGTGCATGCCCTCGGGCGTGATGGGCAGCGCGATCCGTACGAAGCCGTAGGTGCCCATCTTCAGCAGGACGCCGGCCAGCAGCACCGAGCCGACGGTGGGGGCGGCGGTGTGCGCGTCGGGCAGCCAGCTGTGCAGCGGCCACATCGGGGACTTGACGGCCAGTCCGATGCCGATCGCGAGCACCGCGAGAAGCTGAACCGTGTGGCTGAGCTGGGCTTTCGGGCCGTTGTCAGTGGCCAGTGCCACCATGTCGAACGTGCCGGATTTCACGCCGATGAGGAGGAGGCCGAGCAGCATCACGACGGAGCCGAGCAGCGTGTAGAGGATGAACTTCCAGGCCGCCGCCTGCTTGTGGGCACCGCCCCAGCGGGCGATGAGGAAGTACATCGGGATGAGGACCATCTCGAAGGCGAGGAAGAAGAGCATCAGGTCGAGGACGGCGAAGGTGGCGAGGGTGCCGGCCTCAAGAGTGAGCAGCAGGGCCACAAATGCCTTGGGTGACGGGCCCGTTGGCATCCTGAAGTAGCTGTAGAGCGCGCAGAGGAAGGTCAGCAGCGCGGTCAGGACGAGGAGGGGGAGCGAGATGCCGTCGACGCCGAGGTGGATACGGATCCCGAGCGCCGGGATCCAGCTGATGTCGGTGGTGGCCTGCATACGGGCCGGGTGGCCGTGGTCGAAACCGGTGGCCAGGGCGATGGCCGCGGCGAGCACGACGCCGGTGACGGTCACGCCGTGGCGCAGTACGGCCTGGTCGGGGTTCTTGCCCCGCAGACCGGGCGGCGCCGGGAGCAGTGCGGCGAGCGCGCCGACGAGGGGCAGGACGACGAGGCCCGCGAGGAGAAGCTGCATAGCGGTGTGATTCACGGGTCAGGCCCTCCTCAGGGTTTCGGCTCCGGCGAGGCAGGCCACGAGGGCTGTCGGCTGGGCGTACGGGGGTCGGCCCCCGGGGGATGGCAGCACGGTCAGGCTCCCGTGCCCGTAGCGACGAGGACGGCGGCGATGGCCAGGACCAGCGAGCCCGCGAGCAGCGCGCCGAGGTAGGTCTGCACGTTCCCGGTCTGGGCCCGGCGGACGGCGGCACCCAGCCAGCGCGGTGCGGCGCCCGCACCACGGACGTAGGTGTCGACGACCTCACGGTCCAGGAAGCGGACGAGCGTGGCCGCGGCGCGTACGGGCCGCACGAAGAGCACGGAGTAGACGGCGTCGAGATGGAAGCCGACGGCCGCATGCGGCTGCAGCGGGCCGAGGAGGAGGCGGCCGGGGTCGGCCGGGTCCGCGGCGCCGGCGTTGTCGCCGTAGACCGCGGCGTGGGTGGCGATGGCCGTCTCCTCGGCGGCCTCGGGGCCGGCGTCCGGGGCGGCCACGACCGCACCGATGGGGGTGCGGGCGGCCAGGGCGGTGGTGTGGCGCCAGGCGGCGTAGGTGACCAGGCCGCCGACGAGGGCGATGCCGGTACCCAGGACGGAGGTGGTCAGGGTCGGCGCGAGCGAGCGTCCGTCGAACCACTCGGGCAGGAGCGGGGCGGCCAGCCCCAGTGCGACGGTCGGGAGGAAGAGCGCCCACAGGACGGCGTTCATCACGACCGGCTGCCGGCCGTGGTCGGGGGCTTCGACGCCCGTGCCACGGAAGGCCCGCAGCCACAGGCGGGTGGCGTAGGCCGCGGTGAGGAGGGCGGTGAGCAGTCCGGAGACCAGGACGGTCCAGCCGGCCGCGCCGGGGATGCCGTGCGCGGCGCCGGTGGCGGCGTGTTCGGCGGCGCCCAGGACGGCTTCCTTGGAGAAGAAGCCGGCGAACGGCGGGATCGCGGCGAGCGCGAGCAGCGCGACGGTCATGGTCCAGTAGGCGTCCGGGATGCGCCGGGCCAGGCCGCTCATCCGGGACATCGCGGCCAGCGAGTTGGTGCCCGCGGCGTGGATGATCACGCCCGCGCCGAGGAAGAGGAGGGCCTTGAACGCACCGTGCGAGATGAGGTGGAAGACGGCGGCACCGCGGTCGCCGACGGCCAGCGCGCCGAGCATGTAGCCGAGCTGGCCGACCGTCGAATAGGCCAGCACGCGCTTGATGTCGTCCTGGGCGAGCGCGGCCAGACCGGAGCCGACCATGGTGAGCGCGGCCATGACGGCCATCACCACCAGCGCGGCCGCGGAGGCCGCGAAGACGGGGAGGAGACGGGCCACGACATAGATACCGGCCGCCACCATCGTCGCGGCGTGGATCAGCGCCGAGACCGGCGTCGGGCCGGCCATCGCGTCCGGGAGCCAGGTGTGCAGCGGGAACTGCGCCGACTTGCCCGCGACACCGGCCAGCAGCAGCAGCGCGATCAGCGTCGGGTGGTCCAGCCCGCCGCTCGCGACGGAGCCGAGGATGCCGGTGATGCGGAAGGTTCCGGCGTCGGCGGCCAGCGCGAAGATGCCGAAGAGGAAGGGGACATCGCCGAGCTTGGTGACGACGAAGGCCTTCAGGGAGGCGGCCCGGGCGGCCTCGGTCTCCCAGTAGTGGCCGACGAGGAAGTAGGAGCAGATGCCCATGACTTCCCAGCCGACCAGCAGCATCATCAGGTCGCCGGTGTAGACGACCAGCAGCATCGCGGAGGTGAAGAGGGAGACCAGCGCGGCATAGGAGGCGTAGCGCGGGTCGTTGCGCAGATAGCCGGTGGAGTAGAGCTGCACGCAGGTCGCCACGACACCGACCAGGACGGCGATCAGCACGGCGAAGCCGTCGAGGTGCAGGGCCAGATCGATGGGGATCGAGCCGGTCGGGGTGAGCTCGGTGGCGACGTCGGTGGCCGGGCCGGTGCCCTGCCCGACGGCGACGGCCACCGCGAGCACGGCGGCGGCCAGGGTCGGCAGCACCGCCAGCGGCCGCACGAAACCGGGCGCCCGGCGGCCCAGGAGAAGGCCCGCGACGGCCCCGAGGAAGGGCAGGAGGGGAACGAGAACGGCAGTGGTCGTGAGCGTCACGCGGCGGCCTCCGCCGTGGTGTCCGGCTGCGGTTCCCCGTCCGCGGCCCCCGGCTTCTCGGCGAGGTCACGGAGCCGGTCGATGTCGGAGCTGCCGCGGTTGCGGTAGACGAGCAGCACGATCGCCAGGCCGATGCCGATCTCGGCGGCGGCGATGGCGATGGTGAAGAGGGTGAGCGCCTGGCCGGCGTGCAGGGTGTCGCGCAGCCAGACGTCGAAGGCGACGAGGTTGAGGTTGACGGCGTTGAGCATCAGCTCGACGGACATCAGCACCAGGATCGCGTTGCGGCGGGCCAGCACGCCGTACAGGCCGGTGCAGAAGAGGAGGACGGCGAGGACGGCCGGGTAGGCGAGATGCATCAGCGCTGCTCCTCTCGGGGGGCGGGGGCGGCGGGAGCGCGGGCGGCACCGTTGGTGAGGGACGCCGCCGCGGCCTCGCCCTCGCCCGACTTGCGGGACAGCACGATCGCCCCGACGAGCGCGGCCAGCAGCAGCACGGACAGCGCCTCGAAGGGCAGCACCCAGTACTGGAAGAGGCTGCGCCCGGAGGCCTCGGTGGAGCCCTGGGCGGCGCCGTCGAGGTTGATCCAGGTGGCACGGAAGGCGTCCACCACGACCCAGACCAGCGCGGCGGCCGAGGCGAGAGCCACGACGAGCGCGGCCCAGCGGTTGCCCGAATCGGCGTCCGGGGAACGGCCGATGGGCGCCTTGGTGAGCATCAGCCCGAAGAGCAGGAGGACGACGACCGAACCGACGTAGATCAGTACCTGCACCCAGGCGATGAACTCGGCCGTCAGGAGCAGATATGCCACGGCGACCCCGCCGAGGGCGACGACCAGCCAGAGGGCCGCGTGCACCAACTGCCGGGTGGTGACGGTCAGGACGGCCGCGCCGAGGGTGGCGATCCCGACAAGGACGAAGGCGATCTCGACGCCGCTGGGCGAAAGGAAGCCGTGGCCGGCTGCGGTGGCGGCGAGCGTCACGTGCCCTCCCCTGGGGTGTCCGGTCGGTCCTGCGGCTCCTCTTCCCGGGCCTCGGCCTCCGCCGCCTGCTGGGCGGCGAGCTTGTCCGCTGCCTTGCGGGCGGCGGTGAGCTCCTTGGGATCCTCGGCGGCCGGGTCGAGCGCCGGCGGCTCGGGCACCGTCCACATCCACTCACGGAGCTTGTCGCGCTCGTGGGTCAGCTCGCGGATGTCCGTCTCGGCGTACTCGAACTCCGGTGACCAGAAGAGCGCGTCGAAGGGGCAGACCTCGATGCAGATGCCGCAGTACATGCACAGCGCGAAGTCGATCGCGAAGCGGTCCAGCACGTTACGGCTGCGCTCACGGCCTCCGGGGGCGGCCGGCGGCACCGTCTCCTTGTGGGAGTCGATGTAGATGCACCAGTCCGGGCACTCGCGGGCGCAGAGCATGCACACCGTGCAGTTCTCCTCGAACAGCCCGATGACGCCGCGGGTACGGGGCGGGAGGTCGGGCTGGACGTCCGGGTACTGCGCGGTGACCGATCGCTTCGTCATCGTCCGCAGGGTGACGGCCAGCCCCTTGGCGAGGCCGGAACCGGGGAAGCTCATGACGAGATCACCACCTTGACGACGCCGGTGAGGGCGATCTGGGCGAGGGCGAGCGGGATGAGGACCGTCCAGGCGAGCTTCTGCAGCTGGTCCTCGCGCAGCCGCGGGTAGGTCACCCGCAGCCAGATGACGCCGAAGGCGAGGATCACGGTCTTCAGCAGCGTCCACAGCCAGCCCAGGCCGTCGGCGCCGAACGGGCCGTGCCAGCCGCCGAGGAAGAGGACGGAGGTCAGCGCGCAGAGGACGACGATGCCCGCGTACTCGGCGAGGAGGAAGAGCGCGAAGCGCAGTCCGGTGTACTCGGTGTACGCACCGAAGATGATCTCCGAGTCGGCGACCGGCATGTCGAACGGCGGCCGCTGGAGCTCGGCGAGCCCCGCGGTGAAGAAGACCACGCCGCCGACGATCTGCCAGGGCACCCACCACCAGTGGAAGGCCTCGATGATGCCGGGCAGCGAGAGCGTGCCGGCCGCCATCGCGACCGACGCCGCGGCCAGCAGCATCGGCAGCTCGTACGCGAGCAGCTGTGCGGCCGTCCGCAGACCGCCGAGCAGCGAGAACTTGTTCGCCGAGGCCCAGCCCGCCATCAGCGAGCCGAGCACGCCGACGCCCATGACGGCGAGGACGAAGAAGATCCCCGCGTCCAGGGCCTGGCCCACGGCGTTGTGCGGGCCTATCGGGATGGCGACCAGGACCAGGAGGTACGGCAGCAGGGCGACGGCGGGCGCGAGTTGGAAGATCCGCCGGTCGGCGCCGGCCGGAACGATGTCCTCCTTCTGCGCGAACTTCACCCCGTCGGCGACCAGTTGCGCCCAGCCGTGGAACCCGCCCGCGTACATGGGACCGAGGCGGCCCTGCATATGAGCCATGACCTTGTGCTCGGTCTGCCCGATGACCAGGGGGAACACCAGGAAGACGACGAAGACGGCGACGAGGCGCAGCGCGATGTCGAGCGCGTCGCTCATGGGGTGTCGCCTCCTTCCGGGTCCTGGGGCTCATCCGCTGCGGGCCGGGGGCGTTTCCCGGGGTCGGGGGTTGGGCGGTCGGCGGGGGTGGCGGCTGGGCCGGAGGTGTCCGGCCCGGCGGGTCCGGCGCCCGGTCCGGCGGGTCCGGCGTCCGGCTCGGCGGGTTCCGTCTCCGGCGCGGGCCGGCCGGACCGCCCGGCCTCCCCGGCCGTCCCGGCTTCGTCGGCCTTCCCGGTCTCGTCGGCCTTCGCGGCCTCGTCGGCCTTCGCGGTCTCGTCGAAGGCCGGGCGCGCGTGGTGCCACGGGGCGTCGGAGGAGCGCGGGGGAGCCGCCTTGGGGGCCGCCGCCTCCGGGGCTGCCGCCGGCGTCTCCTCTGCCGGGGCCGCTTCCGCCGCCTGCTGCTGACTGGCCGAGCCCGCGCTCGCCGACCGCGTACGACGGGCCGGGCGCTCCGGCCGTTCGGTACCCGACGGGGCCGCCGGAGTGGCCGGGGCCGCCGGAGCCTCCGGCGTGCCGGCCGCCTCCCCGGCAGCCTGCTGACTGGCCGAGCCCGCGCCGGCGGTCCGGGTCCGCCGGGCCGGGCGCTCGCCCGCGGCGGCACCGGCCGCACGGGCACCGCCCGCGGCCCGCGCACCTCGCGCCGGCCGCGCGGGTGCCGGCGGCAGCTGGCCCTTGAGCGGGCCCCACTCGTTCGGGTCCGGGACGCCCGGGGGCAGCATCTGGCGGCGCTTGGGCCCGCCGTGCGCCGCACCCGCCGCAGGCTCCCCTGGCTCCTTCGCGCCCGGCCATGCCTTCGCCACCCGCGCCGCCAGCACGAAATCCTTGCGCAGCGGGTGCCCTTCGAAGCTGTCCGGGAGCAGCAGCGGTACGAGGTGCGGGTGGCCGGTGAAGTCGACGCCGAACATCTCGTGGGTCTCGCGCTCGTGCCAGCCGGCGCCCGCGTACACCTCGACGGCGGTGGGCAGCGCGGCAGCCTCGTGCGGCACGGTCGTCCGCACGATCAGCCGGCGGACGGTGCCGGGGCGCGCCACATCCGCGAGATGGGCGCAGATCCGGAAGCCGGTGCCGGGCTCGTCGACGGCGCTCAGCCAGTCGAAATAGCTGCAGCCCAGGTCGTCCCGGGCGGCCGTCAGCGCGGTGAGCCAGCCGTCCGCCGGGACGTCGACGGTCAGCAGGTCGTACGCCAGCTCCGCCGTGGCCCCGGTGCCGAAGATCTCGCTCGCGGGCCGCGGCAGCCAGCCGACGACGGGCTCGGCCGCGGGCGCTTCCGGCTGCTCCGGCGCCGCCGACTGCTCGGCGCTCGCCGACTCCTGCCCAGGCTGCTCGGGCTTCTCCGACTGCTCGGGCTTCTCCGGCTGCTCAGGCTGCTCGCTCATCGGGGCTCCTCCCCCGCCGTCGTCGGCGCGGGCGGCGTGACGAGTCCGCTGCGCAGCGCGGCCGCCGAGGGCCGGGCCGTGCCGCCCTTCGCGTACCGCTCTCCCAGCGACTCGCGGGCGATCTTCTCCTGGAGCTTGAGGATGCCCTGGAGCAGCGCCTCCGGACGCGGCGGGCAGCCCGGTACGTACACATCGACCGGGATGATCTGGTCGACGCCCTTGGTGACCGAGTACGAGTCCCAGTAGGGGCCGCCGCAGTTGGAGCAGGCTCCGAAGGAGATGACGTACTTCGGCTCGGGCATCTGCTCGTAGAGCCGCCTGACCGCCGGCGCCATCTTGTCGGTGACCGTGCCGGAGACCACCATCAGGTCGGCCTGGCGCGGACCGGGCGCGAACGGGATCACGCCGAGCCGGATGAAGTCGTGCCGCGCCATGGACGCGGCGATGAACTCGATGGCGCAGCAGGCCAGGCCGAAGTTGAAGACCCACAGGCTGTAGCGGCGGCCCCAGTTGAGGACCACCTTCATCGGTTCGGGCGCGAGCCGGGCGAGGGTGCCCAGGCGCCGTGGCTCCGGCAGGAACTCGGCCCTGGCGCCCTCGGACGCGGCTGCGGATCCGTGGGGTGCGGGGTTCACGTCCATTCCAGGACGCCCTTCTTCCATGCGTAGAGCAGGCCGACGGTGAGGAAGCCGAGGAAGATGAACATCTCCACCAGCGTCACACCACCGAAGCCGGGGGCGGCGAAGATCGTCGCCCAGGGGAACAGGAAGATCGAGTCGACGGCGAAGATGACGTAGAGGAAGGCGTAGACGTAATAGCGGACCTGGGTGTGTGCCCAGCCCTCGCCGACCGGGTCCACGCCGCATTCGTACGTCAGCAGCTTCTCGGGCGTCGGCACCACTGGCCGCAGCAGCCGCCCGGCCCCGAAGGCCACGGCGACGAAGAGCACACCGATCACCGCGATGATCCCGACGACCGAGTAGCCCTGGAAATAGTCCGCGGCGACGGTGGTGCGTCCGGTCGCGTCCACCACGTCCGCCCCTCGCTCCCTGACTGCGCTTGTTCAACGACTTCGACGATCTGTACGGACGGGAGTCTAGGCCCTGGCCGGGCCGCCCCGATAAGCCGCGTCGTCGCCGACGGTGAGCTTGTCCCTACTTCGCCCTTCCTGGGCGGCAGGGAGCGTAGACCGCACGCCCGGTTGTCTCAGCGGGTGTCTCACAGAGCGGACACAGGAGGGGGTTGCGGAAGCCGGCTGTCCCCTCCCCTGGGCCACTCATCGGGACGGGCCGCCCGGGGGCCGGGGAGGGGACAGCCGGCTTCCGCAACCCACTCCTG
>NZ_SDIF01000257.1 GCF_004122735.1 Streptomyces sioyaensis
CCACCACCCCCCGCCTGCCCTTTCCCCCGCGCTGTCGCCTCGTTCGCTCCGCGCGCCGTTGCACCGATCATGGCTCTGCCCCGCTCGGCCCGCGACCCCTGTGGATAACTCCGGTGGGAGACCCCCGTCTCACCTTGTGCACAGCTCTCAAGGCCGCCGGAAACACTCGCGTAGCATGGCGAGGAATCGTCCGGTACCCCCCGCGGACTGGAACGGAAGGCCGTCGCCGCGTGAACGCAACCCCACCCACCGAGGCCCAGGACCGACCCGCCCGACTGACCGTCGGAGTCGTCGGCGCGGGCCGCGTCGGGCCCGCCCTCGCCGCTTCGCTGCAGCTCGCGGGGCATCGCCCGGTTGCCGTGTCGGGAGTCTCGGACGCCTCCGTACGCCGTGCCGCCGAGCTGCTGCCCGACGTCCCGCTGGTCACCCCCGCCGAGGTGCTCGCCCGCGCCGATCTCGTCCTGCTGACCGTCCCCGACGACGCCCTGGCCGGCCTGGTGAGCGGCCTCGCCGAGACGGGTGCCGTACGGCCCGGCCAGCTGTTGGTGCACACCTCCGGGCGGTACGGCACCGCGGTGCTGGACCCGGCCACCCGCGCCGGAGCCCTGCCGCTCGCCCTGCATCCGGCGATGACGTTCACCGGCACCTCCGTGGACGTCCAGCGGCTGGCCGGCTGTTCGTTCGGCGTGACCTCGCCCGACGAGCTGCGGATGGCGGCGGAAGCGCTGGTCATCGAGATGGGCGGGGAGCCCGAGTGGATCGCGGAATCAGCCCGTCCGCTCTACCACGCGGCGCTCGCCATCGGCGCGAACCACCTGGTCACGCTCGTCGCCCAGGCCATGGAGCTGCTGCAGGACGCGGGCGTGCAGGCCCCTGACCGGATGCTGGGCCCGCTGCTCGGTGCCGCCCTGGACAATGCGCTCCGCTCCGGTGACGCCGCGCTGACCGGCCCGGTCGCCCGGGGCGACGCCGGCACCGTCGCCGTCCATATCGCGGAGCTGCGCCGGCATGCGCCGCAGAGCGTCGCCGGGTATCTCGCGATGGCCCGGACGACCGCGGACCGCGCGCTGTCCCACGGTCTGCTCAAGCCCGAACTCGCCGAAGACCTGCTCGATGTGCTCGCCGGCTCCGACGACGGTCCCGGCGCCGCCCCCGGCTCCTACGGCCCGGGCCCCGATGCCTCCGGCCCCGAGGGAGGCGACCGATGACCCCCGCGCCGACGGGCCCGGACCGCCCGGAGCCGACCCCGGCCCCGCAGACCCCGACGCCTCCGCGCCCGGCCGGGGCCGCCCCGGCGCCGGACGCCCCCGCGCACCAGGAACCGCACCAGCCCATGGACGCGACGCTCCCCGCCGAGCCGGCCCGGCCCGGCCCCGGCCACCTCCTCCACACCGCCGCCGCCCTCCGCGACCTGCCCCGCCGCCGTAGTGGCGAGCGCGCGGTCGTGATGACCATGGGCGCGCTGCACGAGGGCCACGCCACCCTGATCCGCGCCGCCCGCAGCCGGGTCGGGCCCCAGGGGCAGGTCGTCGTCACGGTCTTCGTCAACCCGCTGCAGTTCGGGCCCGGCGAGGATCTGGACCGCTATCCGCGCACCCTGGAGGCGGATGTCGAGCTGGCGGCCGCGGCCGGTGCGGACGTGGTCTTCGCCCCGTCCGTCGACGAGGTCTACCCGGGCGGGGAACCGCAGATCCGGATTGCCGCCGGCCCCATGGGCGACCTCCTGGAGGGCGCCAGCCGCCCCGGGCACTTCGACGGCGTGCTGACCGTCGTCGCCAAGCTGCTGCATCTGACCGCGCCGGACCTGGCGTTCTACGGGCAGAAGGACGCCCAGCAGCTCGCCGTCATCACGCGGATGGCCGCCGACCTCAATTTCCCCGTCGAGATCGTCGGTGTCCCCACGGTCCGCGAGGAGGACGGCCTGGCCCTGTCCAGCCGTAACCGCTACCTCTCGGCCCCGGAGCGGCGCACCGCGCTCGCGCTGTCGGCGGCGCTGTTCGCGGCCCGCGACCGGCTCGCCGCCGAGGAGGCGCTGCGCGCCCGCGCCGCCTGCGCCGGCCACCCCGCGCCGGACCGCGCCGCGGCACTGGCCGCCCTCGGCGAGGACCGGGCGGCCGCCGACGCGCACGCCGTCGCCTACGCCGCCGCGGTGCCCCCGCACGGCCCGTCCGTCGCCCGCGCCGCGGCCCGCGCGGTGCTGGAGGACGCCGCCCTGCTCGAACCGCCGCTGGTGCTCGACTATCTGGCGCTGGTCGATCCGTCCGACTTCACCGAGATCCCGGACGCCTACGAGGGCGAGGCCGTCCTCGCGGTCGCCGCCAAGGTCGGCACCACCCGCCTCATCGACAACATCCGTCTCCTCTTCGGGGCGCAGGGCGCGACGGCCGCCCACCCGGGCGGAGCGACCCCGCACACCCCCGGCTCCGGCGCACCCGCCGCACCCCCGGCTGGTCCATCGAGGCGGACGTCG
>NZ_SDIF01000258.1 GCF_004122735.1 Streptomyces sioyaensis
CACCCCGGCCACCCCGGCCACACCGGACGCCCCGGCCACGCCCGACACCCCGAACGCCCGCTGCGACTCCCGTGCCTGCCGCTCCCCGACCACCGCCGCCAGATACGCCGCCGGATGCACCCCCGCAGGCCCCGGCACCCCGGTGAACCCCCGCAGGTCCTCCGCCAGCCGCCCGGCCATCGCCCCGCCCGCCTGCGGATCCAGCTGCCCCCTCCGCGCCAGGTACTGCCGTACCGTCAACCACCACCCGTCGGGCACCCGCGACAGATCCAGCCCCCCGAGCTCCGCCACCAGCCACGGAGGCGGAGGCGGCAGCGCCGTACCGGCCCGCGCCACCGGCATCCGCTCCCGTATGACCAGCGTCCCCGCGAACACATCCCCCAGCCGCCGCCCGCGCGCCGACACCAGCGACGCGATGGCCGCCACCACCCCCATCGTCAGCACGATCTCGATGGCTCCCATGGCACCGCGCACCAGCGCATGCCGGAACCGGATCGGTCCGCCGTCCTCCCGTACGACCCGAAGCCCGCAGATCACCTTCCCCAGGGACCGGCCCTGGCTCAGCGTCTCGACGACGATCGGTATCCCGACCTGCACCAACAGGAACGACGCCACGGATACGGCCGCCACCGCCGCACTGTCCATCGACGACGTCGCGCTCACCGACATCAGCGAAATGGCGATGTAGCTCACCCACGCCACGGCCACATCGACCGCCACCGCCAGTCCCCGGCTCGCCAGCCGGGCCGGCCGCAGCCCGAGCACCACCGCTTCACCCGTTACGAGCTCACTCACGCCGCGCCCCACTCCCTCTCGATCCCCGAAATCCCGCCCACCCCACGCCGGGCACGGCCAGTCTGCCAAGCTGACCGGCACCTACCCACGGCGCTGCGAGGAGCGACACCAGATGGACCTCGATGTCTTCGTCACGTCCCATGGCGCCGACTGGGACCGCCTGGAAACTCTGCTGCACCGCAAGCACCGCCTCACCGGAGCCGAGGCCGACGAACTGGTCGCCCTCTACCAGCGCACGACCACCCACCTCTCCCTCCTCGTTTCCAGCGCCCCCGACCCCGCGCTGACCAGCCGCCTCACCTCTCTTGTGGCACGCGCCCGCAGTACGGTCACCGGCGCCCGCAAGGCTTCCTGGCGCGACACCGCCCGCTTTTTCACCACGGCGTTCCCGGCAGCGGTCTACCGCCTGCGCCACTGGTGGATCCCCACCGCGATCCTCTCCACCGCGGTCGCCGCCCTCCTGGGCTGGTGGATAGCCGCCCACCCGGAGGTCCAAGCGGCGATCGGCGCCCCGGACGACCTCCGCAACATGACCCGCCCCGGCGGCGAATACGAGACGTACTACTCCAGCCACCCCGCGGCATCCTTCGCCGCCCAGGTATGGACGAACAACGCCCAGGCCGTCGCCATGTGCCTCGTCCTCGGCGCCTTTGTCGGCCTCCCGGTCCTGTGGATCCTCTTCGAGAACATGCTCAATCTGGGCGTCGGCATCGGTCTGATGTCCTCAGCGGGCCGCCTGGACACCTTCCTCGGCCTGATCCTCCCGCACGGCCTCCTCGAACTGACCGCCGTCTTCATCGCCGCCGGCATCGGCCTCCGCCTGGGCTGGACCCTCATCGATCCGGGCCCGCGCACCCGACGTACGGCCCTGGCGGAGGAAGGCCGCTCCGCCCTCGGCGTCGCCATCGGACTCGCCGCCGTCCTCTTCATCTCCGGCGCACTCGAAGGCTTCGTCACCCCTTCCGGCCTGCCCACCTGGGCCCGCATCGGCATCGGCATCACCGCCGAGGCGGCCTTCCTCCTGTACGTCTATGTACTGGGCGGCCGCGCCGTACGTGCCGGAGCCACCGGCGACGTCGAGCTCGCCGACCGCGAGGCCGTCCTCCCAACGGCGGCGTGATGTGCATCCAGCCCCGCTGACCTGCTAATCTCCTCTTTGCCCCAGAACCCGTTGACACGGGCAGCAGGGGGAGGTAGATTCGAACGGTTGCAACGAACTGGACAAGTTCATCCGCGACGGCTAGCATCTTCTCCGCTTCGGCCGGAACTTCAATTCGGCGAAGCGCAACCGACCACTTACCGGAAGCCCCGGTCGATGAATTCGACCGAATGCCTTTCTGGTAAAGTCGGAAAAGCCAAAAGGCAAGCCCCCTCCGACGGGGACTCGGAAACAAATTCGAGCCGACATCGGCACGAATCGGATCTGATAGAGTCGGAAAGGCCGAAAAGCGAAAGCTAAACGGCCGAGCCCGCTCCAACAGGGCGCCGGACACGGAAACGGATCTGGTAAGGTTGGAAACGCGAAGAAGCCGAAAGGCGGAAACGCACCGGCGAAAATCGGGCCCGCAAGGATCTGATAGAGTCGGAAACGCAAGACCGAAGGGAAGCGCCCGGAGAGCCTGGTGAAACAGGCACAAAGGAAGCGTCCGTTCCTTGAGAACTCAACAGCGTG
>NZ_SDIF01000259.1 GCF_004122735.1 Streptomyces sioyaensis
AGCCGCCCCCCGCCGAAGCACTACCACGCCCCCACGCCACTCCCCCGCCGAACCAAGGCCCGTTAAAGGCTGATGTGGTACGCCTTGCGCAACGTCTCGTGCACGGTCCACTGCGTACGGTCGCCCTCGCGCAGGACGCAGGCATCGCCGGGTCCCACTTCGAGCACCGGGCCGCCCTCGACCTCGATGGTGGCGCGCCCGCTGACGACCACGAACAGCTCGTTGGCCTCGGTGTCCGTGACCACTCCCGGCGTGATCTGCCAGATTCCCCGTATCTGCCGCCCGTCGGGGGACTCCCAGAGCACTTTGCCCGTCACCACGGGCTCGCCGGAGACGATCTGGGAGGGGTCCAGCGGTTCCGCCTCCAACTCGTCGTCCGCGATACCAGGAATGTTGACCGCGAACGAGGCGGGTGCGGCCCCGGCGGCGGAGTGGGACTCGGAAGCGGCGCCCGCGCCGGGCTCCGCAGCGGAGGCGGCACCCGCACCGGGCGTCTGGGCGTCGAGATCGGAAGCAGCAGTCATGGCGGCGAGGGTACCGTCCGGCCTCAGGCGCTCCGCAGCCGCTCCCATACCGCACGGACCTGCGGTTCCAGCGCCTCCAGCGGTCCGTTGTTGTCGATCACGAGGTCCGCCACCGCCAGCCGCTGTTCGCGCGTCGCCTGGGCCGCCATCCGGGACTTGGCCTCGTCCTCCGCCATCCCCCGCAGTCGCACCAGGCGGTCCAGCTGGGTCTGGGGTGCGGCGTCGACCACGACCACCAGGTCGTACAGCGGCGCCAGGCCGTTCTCGGTCAGCAGCGGGACGTCGTGTACGACCACCGCCTCCGGGCCCGCCGCTGCTTCGAGTTCGGCCGATCGCGCCCCCACCAGCGGGTGCACGATCGCGTTCAGTGCCTTCAGCTTCTCCGGGTCGGCGAAGACGATGCCGCCCAGCTTCGGCCGGTCCAGCGAGCCGTCCGGCGCGAGCACGCCGTCCCCGAACTCCTCGACCACGGCCGCCAGTCCGGGCGTGCCCGGCTCGACGACCTCGCGGGCAATCTTGTCCGCATCCACGATCACCGCGCCGTATGACGCCAGCAGTCGCGAGACCTCACTCTTGCCCGCGCCGATTCCGCCGGTCAGCCCCACCTTCACCATGGACCCACGCTATACGGTGCGCCCGGACGGCGGCAGCACAGGAGGCCCCGGCCTGTTCACACGCCAGCCGGTTCAGGCCCCGGCCGGTCCACGCACCGCCCGGATCAAGCACCCGCCGGTTCACGCCCCGACCGGTTCCAGCAACGCGCCGGATCAAGCCCCGGCCGCCCCGCCGTCGCCCTCCCGCTCCGCCAGGAAGCGCTCGAACTCCCTGCCGATCTCATCGGCCGAGGGGAGTTCCACCGGCTCGGCCACCAGGCTCGCCCGGCTTTCCGCCCCGGCCACCGCGTCGTACTGATGCTCCAGCCCGCTGACCAGGGCCACCAGTTCCTCGTCGCCCTCCGAGATCTGCCGCTCGATCTCCTCCTGCGTACGCAGTGCCTCCGTACGCAGCGCGTGTGCGGCGCCCGGCAGGACCAGCCCCGTGGCGGCCGTCACGGCCTCCAGAGCGGTCAACGCGGCGTCCGGGTAGGCGGATCGGGCGATGTAGTGCGGAACATGCGCCGCCACGCCCAGCACATCGTGTCCGGCTTCCGCGAGCCGGAATTCGATCAGCGCCTCGGCGCTGCCGGGGACCTGTGCCTCGTCGAAGAAGGCACTGTGACCAGGCATCAGGTCGGTGCGGTTGCCGTGCGGGGTGATGCCCACGGGGCGGGTGTGCGGGACGCCCATGGGGATGCCGTGGAAGTTGACCGAGAGGCGCACGCCCAGTCGCTCCACGATGTCCTTCACCGCGCCCGCGAAACGCTCCCATTCCACGTCCGGTTCGGGCCCGGTCAGCAGCAGGAAGGGCGCATCGGTGGTGTCCCGTACGAGCCGCAGCTCGATGCTCGGGGTCTCGTACGCGGTCCACCGGCTGCGCTCGAAGGTGAGCAGCGGGCGGCGGGCCCGGTAGTCGACAAGGCGGTCGTGGTCGAAGCGGGCGACGACCTGGTTCGGCAGGCCGTCCAGCAGCCGCTCGACGATCTGGTCGCCGGTCTCGCCGGCGTCGATGTACCCGTCGAAGTGGTACAGCAGCACCAGGCCGGCGGAGTCCCTGGAGGCGATCGCCTCGACCTCCGCAAGCCCGCTCGGCTCCCATTCGTACAAACCCTGGGGATCCAACACAGTGACCGCTCCTTCTCGTTCTCATGGGCGGCAACGCATGAGGGGGCGTAAGCATTCCCGACGACCGGCCTGCGCCGCCCCGCGTCATCGCAGATGGCCGGGTCCGGCTCCCGCCCCGGCCGGCCCCCACCATCGGGCGTCCCCGGCCCTTGCGCCCCAGCCCCTCCGAGGTCGTCGAGGTCGGCCAGGAGGT
>NZ_SDIF01000260.1 GCF_004122735.1 Streptomyces sioyaensis
ACCCGGACGGCACCGGAGCACTGCGCGCCGCGCCTGCGGGGGTGGCCTGCGCCGCGTCCGCGGAGGCGGGGGTGGGAGCGGAGGTGGCCTGCGCCGCGTCCGCGTCACGGAAGACCTCGGCGATCCGGTGGCGGCGCTGTTCCATCCGGACCAGGCCGAGCCCGAGCCCGGCGACGGTGTCCCGCACCAGGTCGTAGGTCTCCTCGTCGGCCGCCTCGACGTACAGGAGGTGGCCGGAGGACGCGAGGCTCTCGGAGCCTCCAGCGGCGGTGGTCACCGTGACGCCGGCACCTTCCAGGGCGGCGCGCAGTGCTCCGGTGCCGTCCGGGTGGGCGTCGGTGTCCGTGACCTCGATCGCCAGCGAGGCCGTGACCTGCGTGAACTCATCGGTCGAGGAGGAACGCAGCAGTTTGCCGCCATCGATGACGACGACATGGTCACAGGTGCGCTCCAGCTCGCCGAGGAGGTGGGAGGTCACCAGGACGGAGATCCCGAAGTCGCGGTGGACGCGCTGGATCAGACCGAGCATCTCGTCCCGCCCGGCCGGGTCGAGGCCGTTGGTGGGCTCGTCGAGGAACACCAGCTGCGGGTCGTGGACCAGTGCCTGGGCCAGCTTCACCCGCTGCTTCATGCCCGTCGAATAGCCGCCGATGGGGCGGTAACGCTCCTCGTAGAGGCCGACGTGGCGCAGGGTGTCCGCGGTGCGCTCGCGGGCGGCGGTCGGCGGCAGGCCCGACATCCGGGCCATGTGCACGACGAATTCGGTGGCCGAGACGTCCGGCGGCAGGCAGTCGTGCTCGGGCATATAGCCGACCCGCTCACGGATGGTGCCGCCGTCCTTGGTCACGTCCAGGCCGAGGACATGCGCACTCCCTTCGGTGGCCGGGGCAAGTCCCAGAAGGATCTTGATCAGGGTGGACTTGCCGGCGCCGTTGGCACCCACCAGGCCCGTTACGCCGGGGGCGATGTCAACGGAGAGCCGGTCCAAGGCGGTCACCCGCGGGAACCGCTTGCTCAGGCTTTCGGTCACGATCACAGTCACGTCATCGACGGTAGTGGCGCCCGCCACACCGGTCGTCACCCCAGACGATGGGATGTTCCTCCCCCTGCGGTATTACGTGCCCGTAGGGGTCTCGTTCTGTGAGCTGCCCCGGCGTCAGGGGCACGGTCTGTGAGCTGCCCCGGTGTTGGGGGGGAGCGGTCTGCGTCGAGGGGCGCGGTCCGTGAGCTGCCCCTGCGCGGGGGGGCCCGCGCGCCCGGCGCCCTCTTGACGCAGCCTCCGGTCATTGTCACATTCATCGGTGTCAAGTTACGAGCACGTACCGCGATGCACTGCTCAGGGACGGGACGGTTGGCGATGGGCTCAGTCACCACAGCGACCTCACCAGGATCCGGAGAACTCAGCGCCGGGCTAAGGGGGTTCAGAGAGGTCCAGCGGCTCGCCTATGCCTGCGCGGAGGCGGTGGCCGCACAGCTCAGGCCCGGGGTCACCGAGCGGACGGCGGCGCGGATGCAGCGCGAGTGGCTGCGCGAGCGCGGCGTACGGGACTGGTTCCATCTGCCGTTCGCGTGGTTCGGCGACCGCACCGCCTTCGTCAACTTCCGCGTGCCGCTGCAGTTCTTCCCCACCAACCGTGCGCTGGAGCCCGGGATGCCCTTCATCCTCGACATGGCACCGGTCCACCGGGGATTCACCGCCGACATCGGCTACTCGGGCTGTCTGGGCCTCAACCCCGTGCACGACCGACTGCTCGCCGACCTCGGAGCACACCGGGAGCTGATCCTGCGCGAGGTGCGCGAGCGGCGGTCGCTGCGGGAGATTTACGAGGACGTCGACCGGCTGATGGTGCGGCAGGGCTATGCCAACCGCCACCGCGCCTACCCCTTCGGGGTGATCGCGCACAAGATCGACCGGGTCGGGCAGCGCCGCTGGTCGCCCACCCTCTTCGGGTTCGGCATCCACTCCCTCAAGGGGCTCGCCTCCGATGCACTGCGCGGCCACCGTGCCGGCTGGTCCCCGCTGTGGAGCCCGTACACCTTCTCCGACCACCCGCCGGCGCCGGGGCTGTGGGCGGTCGAACCCCACCTCGGATTCCGGGGCACGGGCGCGAAGTTCGAGGAAATCCTGGTCGTGACGGACTCGCAGGACCCGCAGGAGAGCGCCTTTTGGCTGGACGACGATCTGCCGCATGTGCGGCGCCGGCAGGAGGAGAAGTCCACGTGAACACGGAACCCGGAGGGGAACAGGGGCATGGACGGGAAGAGGGACAGGGACGGGAAGAGGGACAGGGGCAGGAAGAGGGACAGGGGCGAGCCAGGGGCCGACGGCGGGGAACGGCCCGGGGGCAGGGGCTGACGGTGTCGGCGACGGCCAAAAAGTCGTCCGTCAGCTTCTCCAGGGTGAAGC
>NZ_SDIF01000261.1 GCF_004122735.1 Streptomyces sioyaensis
GGCTGATGCGGCGTTGGTGCCGGTTCGGCTTGATGTGGATGCGCTGCGGGCGCAGGGCACAGCACTGCCACCCCTCTATCAGCACCTGGTCCCCACCGTTCGCCGTACCGTGGCTGTCAGTGACGGCACCACCGCCGAGACACTGCACCAGCAGCTGTCCGTGCTGGCCCCGGCCGAGCGGGAACGCGCGCTGCTCAATGTGGTGCGTGGTCAGGTGGCCGCGGTGCTGGGGCACGCGACTCCGGCTGCCATCGCGCCCGACCGTGCCTTCAACGATCTGGGCTTCGACTCGTTGACCGCGGTCGAATTACGCAACAGCCTCAACACCGCCACCGGCCTGCGACTGCCCGCCACGCTCGTCTTCGACTACCCGACCGCCGGCGACCTCGCGAGCTACCTCCACGACGAACTCCTCGGCACGCTCGACACACCTGTCACCGCGCCGGTGACTCAGGAGGAGTCCGTCACCGACGATCCGATCGTCATCGTGGGCATGTCCTGCCGCTACCCGGGCGGCGTGGAGTCGCCCGAGAGCCTGTGGCACCTGATAGCCGAGGGCAAGGACACGGTCTCCGAATTCCCGGAGGACCGCGGCTGGGACACCGGCACGATCTTTGACCCGCAGGGCGAGCGGCCGGACACCACCTACGTGAACAAGGGGGGTTTCCTGCACGACGCGGCCGACTTTGATGCGGCCTTCTTCCGAATCAGCCCGAACGAAGCGCTGAGCACCGACCCGCAGCAGCGGTTGCTGCTGGAGGCCTCCTGGGAGGCGTTCGAGCGGGCGGGCATCGACCCCGCGACCGTCAAGGGCAGCAGGACGGGTGTCTTCGCCGGCGTCATGTACCACGACTACCCGACCAGTCACAGCGCGGGCAGCATCGTCTCCGGACGGATCGCGTACACCTTCGGCCTGGAGGGGCCAGCGGTGACGGTGGACACGGCATGCTCCTCGTCGCTGGTGGCGCTGCATCTGGCGAGCCAGGCGCTGCGCAACGGCGAATGCTCACTCGCCCTGGTCGGCGGTGTCACCGTGATGGCCACTCCGGCCACCTTCATCGAGTTCAGCCGGCAGCGTGGTCTGGCGCGTGATGGCCGTTGCAAGTCTTTCGCCGAGGCGGCGGACGGCACCGGTTGGTCCGAGGGCGTCGGTGTGCTGGTGGTGGAGCGTTTGTCGGATGCGCGGCGCAATGGTCACCGTGTGTTGGCGGTGGTTCGGGGCTCTGCCGTGAACCAGGACGGTGCGAGCAATGGCCTCACTGCGCCGAACGGTCCGTCCCAGCAGCGCGTGATTCGGGCTGCGTTGGCGAATGCGCAGCTGTCGTCGGACCAGGTCGATGTGGTGGAGGCGCACGGTACCGGGACGGTGCTGGGTGATCCGATCGAGGCGCAGGCGCTGCTGGCGACGTACGGGCGTGACCGTGTGGAGGGGCGTCCGTTGTGGTTGGGGTCGGTGAAGTCGAATCTCGGGCATACGCAGGCTGCGGCGGGTGTCGCGGGGATCATCAAGATGGTCATGGCGATGCGTCACGGCGTGTTGCCGAAGACGCTGCATGTGGATGCGCCGTCGTCGAAGGTGGACTGGTCCGCGGGTGGGGTGGAGCTGCTGAGGGAGTCCCGACGGTGGGAGGGCGGGAGGCTGAAGCGTGCGGCGGTGTCGTCCTTCGGAATCAGCGGCACCAACGCCCACGTCATCATCGAGCAGGCCCCCGAGCTTGCCGATGCCGAGCCCAGGGCCGGCGGTCCGCAGCCGCAGCCGCAGCCGGTCACGGGACGGGTGTACGGACCCGAGACGTGCGCATGGCCGGTGTCTGGCGCGAGCGCGACGGCGCTGAGTGCTCAGGCGGCCCGGCTGTTGGACCTGTTGGAGCGTACGGATGCGGTTGCGGGTGCTCCGGAGCCGGTGGATGTGGGGTATGCGCTGGCGACGACGCGGGCACAGTTGGAGCATCGCGCGGTGGTGGCGGGTGTCGGCCGTGGTGAGTTGGTGGCTGGGTTGGCCGCACTGGCTGCCGGCGAGGACGCGACGGGCGTCACCCGGGGTGTGGTGGCTGAGGGACGGTTGGCGTTTCTGTTCACCGGGCAGGGCGCGCAGCGGGGCGGGATGGGACGTGAGTTGTACGACGCGTTCCCGGTCTTCGCGCGGGCGCTTGATGAGGCTTGCGGCCACCTCGACGCCCACCTCCAACGGCCTTTGAAGGACGTGCTGTTCGCGGAGGACGGCGGGTCGGCGGAGAGCGCTCTGCTGGACCGTACCGAGTACGCGCAGCCTGCCCTGTTTGCCGTGGAGACGGCACTGTTCCGGCTTGTTGAGTCGTGGGGTGTGCGCCCGGATGTGGT
>NZ_SDIF01000262.1 GCF_004122735.1 Streptomyces sioyaensis
GCCCGCCCCCCTCTCAAGCCGCCACCCGAACCGCCCGGACCACCCCAACTACCCGAACATCAACACCCCCCGCGCCACCCGCCCGTGGTGCGCGTCGTCGGCCGCCTTGGCGAAGTCCTCCACCGGGTACGTCCGGGTCACCAACTCGTCCAGCAGCAGCCGCCCTTCGCGGTACAGCCGGGCGTACAGCGCGATGTCCCGCTGCGGTCGCGACGACCCGTAGCGGCAGCCCAGGATCGACTTGTCCAGGTACATCGACGACACCAGGAACGAGGCCTCGGCGGTGGCCGGCGGCACCCCGAGCAGCACCGCCTGGCCGTGCCGGTCCAGCAGATCGACGGCCTGCCGGATCAGCCGGGTGCTGCCCACGCACTCGAAGGCATGGTCGGTGCCGGTCGGCAGGATCGCCTTCACCGCCTTGACGCTGTCCGCCACCGCCGACGCGTCGATGAAGTGCGTCGCCCCGAACTGCCGCGCCACCGGCTCCTTGGCGGGGTTGGCGTCCACCGCCACGATCGTCGACGCCCCGGCGATCCGCGCTCCCTGGAGCACGTTGAGTCCGATGCCGCCGGCCCCGATCACCACGACCGAGTCCCCGCGGTCCACCTTCGCCCGGTTGAGCACCGCCCCGACCCCGGTCAGCACCCCGCACCCGATCAGCGCGGCCGACGCCGGCGGAATGTCCTGGGGGATCTTGACGGCCTGCACCGCCTTGACGACCGTACGCTCCGCGAACGCCGAGTTCGACGCGAAGTTGAACAGCTCGGTGTCCCCGCGCCGGAAGGGCTTGCCGGGCATCCCGATCGCCTTGCGGCACATCGTCGGGCGCCCCCGGTCGCACTCCGCGCACGCCCCGCAGTTGGCCAGCGTCGACAGCGCGACATGGTCGCCGGGCACCACATGGCCGACGCCCGCGCCCACGGCCTCCACCACCCCCGCCCCCTCGTGCCCCAGCACCACCGGCACCGGGAACGGAATGGTCCCGTCGATCACCGACAGATCGCTGTGGCACAGCCCCGCGGCCCGGACCCCGACCAGCACCTCGCCCGGCCCCGGAGCCCGTACCTCCAGATCGTCCACGACGTGCGGCCGCTCGCCGTCGAATATGACGCCCCTCATCACCGCTCCCCTCTGGGCAGGCCGAGCACGCGCTCGGCGATGATGTTGCGCTGGATCTCGTCCGAGCCGCCGTAGAGGGTGTCGGCCCGGGTGAACAGGAACAGCCGTTGGAACGCGTCCAGTTCGTACGGCGCCTGCGCACTCCAGTCGCCGGGCCCCAGCGCGGCCGCGGCGCCCCGCACCCGCATCGCCAGCTCCCCCAGCCGCTGATGCCAGCCGCCCCACAGCAGCTTGGCCACGCTCGGCGCACCGGCGTCCCCGGCCGCGCCCAGGGTCCGCAGCGCGTTCCACCGCATGACCCGCAACTCGGCCCATTGGGTGAGGAGTTGGTCGCGCAGTACCGGATCGCGCAGGGTCCCGCCACGGACCGCGGCGGCGATCACCGCGGAGAGCTCCGCGGCGAACCCGATCTGCTGCACCAGCGTCGACACTCCCCGCTCACACGCCAGCAGCCCCATGGCGACCCGCCAGCCGGCCCCTTCCCCGCCGACCACGTGCCCGGCCACCGCGCCGTCGAAGAACACCTCGTTGAACTCCGCCGTCCCGGACATCTGCCGGATCGGCCGCACCTCGATCCGCCCCGGCTGGTCCATCAGCACCAGCAGGAACGAGAGCCCCCGGTGCCGCCGCTCGGCCGGATCCGTCCGCGCCAGCACGAAGCACCAGTCGGCCTCCCTGGCCAGCGAGGTCCAGATCTTCTGCCCGGTGACGCGGTACCCGGCGCCGTCGCGGACCGCGACCGTCCGCAGTCCCGCCAGGTCCGACCCCGCGTCCGGCTCGCTGTAGCCCTGGCACCACAGCTCCTCGCCCCGGGCGATGGCCGGCAGGAACCGCTGCCGCTGCGCCTCGTCCCCGTAGGCGAGCAGGGTCGGCGCCAGCAGGTTCTCCCCGATGTGTCCGACCCGCCCCGGCGCCCTGGCCCGCGCGTACTCCTCGGCCCAGACGACCTGCCGGGTCAGGCTCACCGGCCGGTTCCCGTAACGGCCCGCCGGGCAGTCCCACCCGAGCCCGATCCAGCCGCCGGCCCCCAGCTCCCGCTCCCAGGCCCGGCGCACCGCGGCCCCTTCGTGCTCGCTGCCGGGGCCGCCGCGCCCCGCCCACTCGGCGTACGGCCCCACGAGATGACACCCGAGCCAGTCACGGGCCTCCGCCCGGAACCGCTCGTCCGCACGCCCGAAACCGAAGTCCACGTCGACCTCCCCTGCCCGCCCCCACCGAC
>NZ_SDIF01000263.1 GCF_004122735.1 Streptomyces sioyaensis
CACCCGCTGTACGCACCCCGCGCGCAGCCCCCTGCGCACCCGAGCCCGCTGCCGCGCCTGCCCCACCGGAAGCGCCTTTCGTCCCATGGGCGTTGCTCACATACGCGCCGAAGATCTCCTGACGCTTGAGCCGGTCAACCGCCGCAGACCGGTCTCCGACGGTCCGGACCTCCAGGGCACCGCCCGCCTTGTCGTTGATCGACTGGGCGAGCAGCTGTGCGCTGCGGCCCGATCCGACGACCGCGACGGGCAGGTGGCGCGGCGCCGGGTTGGCGAAGGCGCCCGGATACATCAACGTCGCACTACACAACTAGATCTACTAGATCTACGAAAAGCGACCCGTGGCCCACCGCGACGACTCCGTCGAGACCATCCAGCTGGAGATGACCGCGTTCGCCCGCCGGGCCCGCGCGAGCGCCGCCCGGATGCATCCCGAGCTGTCACTGGTCTCCTACACCCTGCTGGCGCACCTCGATGACCAGCAGGGATGCCGCGCCACGGACCTCGCCGCGCACTACCTCCTGGACAAGTCCACCGTCAGCCGGCAGATCGCCGCGCTGGAGAACCTCGGCTTCGTCGAGCGCCGGATCGACCCGGACGACCACCGCGTCCAGGTACTGCACCCCACCGACAAGGGCGCCCAGGTACTCGCCAACGTCACCGCCAGCCGCCGCCAGGCATTCCGCGAGCGGCTGGCGGACTGGAACGAGGACGACCTCGACCGCTTCGCGACGTACCTGCAGCGCTACAACGCCGCCCAGGAACGCCACGGATAACGACAGGGATCACGGCAGAGGGATCACGACAGAGAGGGCACCCCCGCACGAGGCACCCGCCCCCTACTGCCGGAACCGTTCCGGGCACTGCCCGCCGTCGGTGAGATACGTCTCCGCCCACCGCGCCAGTTCCTTGAGCGAGGGCTCCAACGCCAGCCCGGCCTCCGTCAGCCGGTAGGAGACCCGCAGCGGCGGCCCCGCATCCACCTCGCGCACGACCAGGCCGGTCGCCGACAGCTCCATCAGACGGTCGGAGAGCATCCGCTCACTGATCCCGGGAATGGCCCGCCGCAGATCGGCGAAGTGCACCGGACCCGGCATGAGAGTGGCGACGATCAGCCCCGTCCAGCGCTTCCCGAACAGCTCGAAGACGCGCGTCGTACCGCCGTCGACCTGCCTGCACATCGCCTCGCCGTGGTCCGCCATACACCCAGAGTACCGCCCTCCGGTTGGCTACTGCAGAAAAGTAAGCTACTGTGCTATTAATAGGGACGTACGGAATTCAACCAATGGTCGCGCACCGCCGGCCGCGAACCGAAGGACCGATCCCCATGGCCACGCTTCTGCTCATCGACTCCTCCGTCTTCCCCGAGGGCGGCTCCGCCTCCCGCTCGGTCACCGCGGCCTTCCGCAAGGCATGGGAGGCGCAGCACCCCGACGGCACCGTGATCCACCGCGATCTGGCTGCCGACCCGCTGCCGCACCTCGACGCGGTCGGCGCCTCCGCCGGCTTCTCCGACCCGGCCACCCACTCCCCCGAGCAGCGGGCCGCCTTCGCGCTGCGCGTCGAGCTCGCCGAGGAGCTGGAGCAGGCCGACGCGATCGTCATCGGCGCACCGATGTACAACTTCACGATCCCCTCCACGCTCAAGGCGTGGCTCGACCAGGTGATCCTCATGGGCCGCACCTCGGGCGAGCAGCCGTCCGCCAAGGGCACCCCGGTCACCGTCGTCGCCAGCCGCGGCGGTTCCTACGCGCCGGGCACGCCCCGTGAGCCCTTCGAGTACGTCCAGAACTACCTGGAGGCCGTGCTGAGCGGCGGGCTGGGCCTCGATGTCGACTTCATCGTCCCCGAGCTGACCATGGCCCCCAACAACCCGGCGATGGCCGAGCTGATCCCGCTGTACGAGACCTCCCGCGACAAGGCTCACGAGGACGCGAAGACCAAGGCCAAGGCCCTCGCCGAGCGCCTCGCCGCCTGAGGACGGCCCGACCCGCGGGACCGGCGAGACCGGGCGGGACCGGGCGGGGCTGCCGGACACGACCCCCGCACCCCCGCGCAGCCCAGCCCGGACACGGCCTCCACGCCCCCGCGCAGCCATCCGGCCCCGCCACCGCCACCGTCTTCGCGGAACCCCCTCGCAGACCGCTCCACATGCCCGCCCCGGGGGCAGCGCCCC
>NZ_SDIF01000264.1 GCF_004122735.1 Streptomyces sioyaensis
CCCCCGGCCCCAGCCCCCGGCCTCCGGCGCACAGCCCAGCCTCCCGACCAACCCGAGCGCCCGAGCCCTCCGCTCTCACACCCCCATCTCCGCCTCGATCCGGCCGCTCTTCACCGCCGCGGCCAGCGCCGCGTGGTCGGCTTCCGTGCGATCCGCGTAAGCCACCGCGAAGTTCGCCATGGCCTCGTCGAGTTCCTCGTTCTTGCCGCAGTAGCCGGCCACCAGGCGCGGGTCGGCGCTGTGCGCGTGGGCCCGGGCCAGCAGGGCGCCGGTCATCCGGGCGTAGTCGTCCAGCTGGTCGTTGGACAGCTGCGCCGGGTCCACACTGCCCTTACGGTTTCTGAACTGGCGGACCTGGAAAGGCAGTCCGTCCCGTCGGGCGGTACCCGATATCTCGCCTCCCGCACCGGGCGACGCTATGTCCTGCACCGTCGTCCAGCCCAGCAGGATGTCGCTGACCACCTGCATCCGGCGCTGCCCGAGCACCACCCGGCGCCCCTCATGTATCACCGGCGGCACCGGGAAGCCGGCCTTTTCCACATAAGGCGCCAGCACCGAACCACGTGCCTCCTTCACCTGCAGGACCAGCGGCTCGCCCCGGTGGTCCAGCAGCAGCACCACATACGACCGCAAGCCCACGCTGCCCGTGCCGACCACGCGGAAGGCCACGTCGTGCACCGCGTACCGGGCCAGCAAGGGCAGCCGGTCCTCGGGAAGGGTGTCGAGATAGCCGGAGAGAGACGAGGCCACGGCTGCCGCTTCCTCATCCGGCACCCGACGCAGCACCGGCTGCGCGTCCACGAACCGACGGCCACCGTCCGCCGTCTGCTCGGTCGCCTTCGCCGCGAACCGCGCGCTGGTGTTTTTGCGCGCCTTCTCCGCGACCCGCTCCAACGTCCCCAGCAGATCCCTGGCATCGGTGTGCGAGACCAGCTCCTCGTCGGCGATCGCGTTCCACGCCTCGGTCACCGGCAGCTTCGCCAGCAGCCGCATCGTGCGCCGGTACGCGCCCGCGGCGTCCTGCGCGGCCTTGCGGCAGTCCTCCTCGCTTGCGCCCGTCTCCCGGCCCGCCAGCACCATCGAGGTGGCGAGCCGTTTCACATCCCACTCCCACGGGCCGTACAGGGTCTCGTCGAAGTCGTTGAGGTCGATGACCAGGCCGCCCCTGGCGTCGCCGTAGAGCCCGAAGTTGGCGGCGTGCGCATCTCCGCAGATCTGTGCACCTATGCCGGTGACGGGATCGGCCGTCAGGTCGTACGCCATCAGCCCTGCCGAGCCGCGGAGAAAGGCGAAGGGGCTCGCGACCATCCGGCCGACCCGTATCGGCGTCAGCTCGGGCAGCCGGCCGGCGTTGGACGCCTCGACCGCTGCCACCGCATCCGGTCGCCCGGCCGCGGTCGACAGTGCGGCCTGCTCGGCACGGGGAAGGCGCTCCCGCAGCGCCTTCCCGACTGCCTTGGGCGACGGTCCCTGCATATCGGCCTTCGCGAACCCCGGTACGTACGGCACACGCGACACGGCGGCCACCTCCCCCTTCATGAACTGCGTTCTTGTGTCCCTGTTTTCCGCATCACCGGCCCGACCAGCGACGGGCGGTCCCGGCGCGCCGACGGCAATGACGTTACCGAGATCCCCGCGCAGCCAGCAGAGCCTGTGGATAACTCTTCGGAACCACCGACCCGGCCCTGACGCCCCAGGGGAACCGCCGGACCCATCCCTGACGCTTCGTCAGGCCCATCGGGCCGACTCCCCTGTCACCTCGTCAAAAACGCCGCCCCCGGTTCTGCCCCCTCCTTCAGAACCATCGAACCCAGCCCCACCACACCCAGAGGGGACCGCTCCACAAACCGCAGAAGGCACAAGACCACACCAGCACACAGCCCCACTGCCACTGCCACTGCCAACCAACCGCCCCCTCCCCACACCCCCACAACCTCTTCTTCCATCTCCTACTCCACCGCCCTCTCCGCAGCCGCAACCGCAGCCCGCCGGTCACCCGGCCTCGCCCCGGCCGCCCCGCCTCTCCGCTCCAGCAACGGTGCCGGATCCGCCTCCAGCACCGTCGCCCCCGCCGAGCCAGCCGCCCCGCCGGCGCCGCGCCACCTGCCCGTCGCGGTCGTCGGATCGGGCCGCAGCGCACAGCTGCTCGCCCAGTCGA
>NZ_SDIF01000027.1 GCF_004122735.1 Streptomyces sioyaensis
GAGCTGTACGTGGGGGGCGAGGGGGTGGCCCGCGGGTACCTCAACCGTCCGGGCCTGACCGCGGCGCGCTTCGTGGCCGACCCGTACGGACCGCCCGGCACCAGGCTCTACCGCACCGGGGACCGGGCGCGCTGGAACGCGGACGGCGCGCTGGAGTACCTCGGGCGGCTCGACCGGCAGGTCAAGATACGCGGCTTCCGGGTCGAACCCGGCGAGATCGAGGCGGTGTTGGCGGGCCACGCCGACGTCGGTGAAGCGGTGGTCCTGGTGCGCGAGGACGAGCCCGGACGGCAGCGGCTGGTCGCCTATGTGACGCCGGGGGAGGCCGGCCGGCCGCCGCAGCCCGCGGTGCTGCGGGCAGCGGTCGCCCGCAGCCTGCCGGCGCACATGGTGCCGTCCGCCGTCGTGGTCCTGGAGGCGTTCCCGCTCACCGCACACCACAAGATCGACCGGGCGGCCCTGCCCGAGCCCGGCCCGGCCCACACCGCGCGCCACCTCGCGCCCCGGACACCCGCCGAGCGGACCGTGGCCGGCATCTGGTCGGACGTCCTGGACGTGCGCCCCGTCGGCGCCGACGACGACTTCTTCGCCCTCGGCGGCGACTCCGTGCTCGCCGTGCGGGTGCTGTCCCGGATCAGGGAAGAGCGGGGGGTCCGGCTGACCGTCCGGGACCTGTTCACCGCCCGGACGGTCGCCGACGTGGCCGCCCTCCTCGACGGGGCCGACGGCACGGACCCCGCGACACCGATCCCGCCGGCCCCGCGCGCGCACCCGCTGCTGCTCTCCGCCGCCCAGCAACGACTGTGGTTCCTCGACGACCTCACCGCCGGCGGCACCGAGTACAACACCGGGGTCGGGGTGCGGCTGCGCGGCCGGCTGGACCAGGCCGCGCTCGGCCGCGCCCTGGACCGGCTCGCCGCCCGCCACGAGTCGCTGCGCACCACCTTCACCACGGTGGACGGACGCGGTGTGCAACGGGTCGACGACACCGCCCGGCTGCCGCTGCGCACCGCCGACCTGCGCACCCTGCCGGCCGGCCGGCAGGGTGCGCAGGCCGAGCGGCTGCTGACCGAGGAGCTGGAGCGCCGCTACGACCTGGGCGAGGGGCCGCTGACCCGCGCGCTGCTGATCCGGCTCGCCGACGAGGAACACCTGCTGCTGCTGGCCCAGCACCACCTCGTCACCGACGGCTGGTCGGTCGGCATCCTGGTCCGGGAACTGGCCGCGCTGTACGCCGCCGAGGCCGATGGGACACCGGACGACCTGCTGCAACCGGCCCTCCAGTACCCGGACTTCGCCGTGTGGGAGCACGGGCGCCCGGCGCCTTCCCGGGACGCGGCCGACCTCGCGTACTGGAAGCGGCAGCTGTCCGGGACGCCGCAGCTGGACCTGCCCACGGACCGGCCCCGGCCGCCGGTGCGCACCACGGCCGGCGCGGCACACCGCCACGAGCTGCCCGCGGACCTGGTCGCCCGGCTCGGCAGACTCGCCCGGGCCAAGGGCACGACCCCCTTCACCCTGTTCTCCGGCGCGGCCGCGGTGCTGTTCTCCCGCTACACCGGCCAGCGGGACATCGCGTTCGGCACCGTCACCAACGGACGCCACCGCCGCGAACTGGAGGACGTGACGGGCTTCTTCGTCAACACCGTGGTCCTGCGGAGCGACGTCGACGGCACGGACACCGTCGACCGGTTCCTGGACACGATGCGGGCCACGCTGATGGACGCCTTCAGCCACGACGGCGTGCCGTTCGACCGGGTCGTCGAGGAGCTGGCCCCGCCGCGGGACCCCAGCCGCACGCCGCTGGTGCAGGTCCTGGTCGTCCAGCAGACCGCCATGGTGCACCCCCAGGAGGCCGGCGGCGTACGGATCGACGAGCATCCGCTGCCGCGCCCGGCCGCACGGTTCGACCTGGTGCTGGAGTTCCTGCCGCGCGCCGACGGGTCCTTCGGGCTGACCGTCGAGTACAACACCGACCTGTTCGACGCCCGGACCGTGGCCCGGATGAGCCGTCATCTGCACCTCCTGCTGGAGGGCATGGCGGACGGCCCGCACCGGACCGTGGCCGAACTCCCGCTGCTCACGGACGACGAGCGGCGCACCATGCTCGACGCCTGGAACGCGCCGCAGGAGGAGGGCCCGGAGACGCCGCTGCCCGCACTCTTCGAGGCGCAGACCGCCCGTACGCCCGACCGCACGGCCGTGGTCTGCGACGGCACGCGGCTCACCTACGACGAGGTGAACCGGCGCGCCAACCGCCTCGCCCGGCTGCTGGTCGGCCGGGGGGCGGGCCCGGAGTCCCTGGTGGCGCTGGCGCTGCCGCGCTCGGCCGACCTGGTCGTCGTCCTGTGGGCGGTGCTCAAGGCGGGCGCCGGATACCTGCCGGTGGACCCCGGCTATCCGGCCGAGCGCATCCGGTTCATGCTCGCCGACGCCGCCCCGGCCACCGTCCTGACCACGCGGGACACGGCCGGCTGCCTGCCCGAGGGCACCGAGCCGCTGGTGCTGGACGACCCTGCGACCCTGGCCGCGCTGGCCGGGTACCCGGAGGACGACCTCACCGACGCCGACCGTGCCCGGCCGCTGGACCCCCGCCACCCCGCCTACGTCATCTACACCTCCGGCTCGACGGGACGGCCCAAGGGGGTGGTGGTCTCCCACCGCAGCGTGGCCGACCTGGCCCGCTGGGCGGGGGAGACGTTCGGGCCGCGGCGGCTGGCCCATGTCGTGGCCGCCACCTCGCTCAACTTCGACGTGTCCGTCTTCGAGCTGCTGTGCCCCCTGCTGTCCGGCGGCAGCATCGAGGTGGTGGCCGACCTGCCGGCCCTCGCCGACCGGGCGGGCGAAGCCGGTTGGCAGGCCGGTCTGATCAGCGGGGTGCCGTCGGTGGTCTCCCGGATGCTCACCCGGGACGCCGCTACCGTCCAGGCCGACACGGTGGTGCTGGCGGGCGAGGCCCTGCCCGCGCAGACCGTGCGCGACATCCGCCGGACCATGCCGTCCGCCCAGGTCGCCAACATCTACGGGCCGACCGAGGCCACCGTGTACGCCACCGCGTGGTTCGGCGGCGACGACACCCCCGAGCAGGCCCCGCCGATCGGCCGGCCCGTCGCACGGACCCGCGCCTACGTCCTGGACGGCATGCTGCGGCCCCAACCGCCGGGCGTGACGGGGGAGTTGTACCTCGGCGGCGGGGGCCTGGCCCGCGGGTACCTCAGGCGGTCCGGTCTGACCGCCACCCGGTTCGTGGCCGACCCCTTCGCCGGACCGGGCAGCCGGATGTACCGCACCGGCGACCTGGTGCGGTGGACCGCCGAGGGTGAGCTGGAGTACGTCGGCCGAGCCGACCAGCAGGTCAAGGTGCGGGGCTTCCGCATCGAGCTGGGAGAGGTCGAGGCGGCGCTGCTGCGCTGTGCGGGGGTGGCCCAGGCGGCCGCCGCCACCCGGGAGAGCGACGGCCACAAGCGCCTGATCGGCTATGTCGTGCCGGCTCCCGGGGCGGAGCTCGACCCGGAGGCGCTGCGCCGCGAGCTCGGCCGCGGCGTGCCCGACTACATGGTGCCCGCCTCGGTCGTCGTCCTGCCGGCGCTGCCGCTCAACCCCAACGGCAAACTCGACCGGGACCGGCTGCCCGCCCCCGACCGGACGGCCGCGGGGACGGCGGAGTACGTGGCGCCGCGCACCGCCACCGAACGGGCGCTGGCCGCCGTGTGGGCCGACGTCCTGCGGGTGGAACGGGTCGGCGTGGAGGACAACTTCTTCACGCTGGGCGGCGACTCGATCCTCAGCATCCAGGTGGTCGCCCAGGCACGGCAGGCGGGCCTGGCCGTCACCTCGCGCGACGTCTACCGGCACCAGACGGTCGGCGCCCTCGCCCAGTGCGTGGACGCCGCCGAGCGGTCGGCCGCCGGCCCGGCGCCCGAGGCGGCGGCCACCGGCACCGCGCCCCTGACGCCCATTCAGCACTGGCTGTTCGAGAGCGACGCCGACCGGGCCGGCCACTTCGGCCAGACCCTGTCCGTCGAGCTGTCCGACGACCTGGACACCGCGGCGCTGGACGCCGCCCTGACCGAGGTGGTCGCCCACCACGACGCGCTGCGCTCACGCTTCACGCGCGACGGCGACGGCGACCGGCTCCAGCACATCGACGGTGACGCGCCCGCGGCCGTGCTGCACCACCACTCGGGCCCCGACGACGACGCGCCGCACCTCGGCCCGTTCGACCTGCGCCGTGGCCCCCTGCTGCGCGCCGTACTCCACGACCGGGGTGCCGGGCTGCCCCGCGTGCTGCATCTGACCGTCCACCACCTGGTGGTCGACGGCGTCTCCTGGCGCATCCTGCTGGAGGACCTGGACCGGGCCTACCGCGCACGGCAGCGCGGCGAGCAGGCGGCCGCCTCTCTGCCGGCGAAGTCCACCCCGCTGCGCCACTGGGCACGCCGGCTCACCGAACACGCCGGCGACGGCGGCTTCCAGGACGAGACGGCGTACTGGACCGCACTGGCCCGCTCCTGCGACCCGGAGCTGCCGACCGACCTCGACGGCGCCAACACCTATGCGTCGGCCCGCTCGGTGACCGTGCGCCTCACCCCGCAGGACACCTCCGTCCTGCTGCACACCCTGCCCGGCGCCTACCGCACCCAGGTCAACGACGTGCTGCTGAGCGCGCTGGGCCGGGCGCTGCACGACTGGACCGGCCGGGACCGGGTCCCGGTGGACCTGGAAGGCCACGGCCGGGAGGAGCTCTTCGGTGACCTGGACCTGAGCCGCACGGTCGGCTGGTTCACCACCCGCTACCCGGTCGCCCTCACCGTGGCACCGGACGCGGACTGGGGCACCGTGCTGAAGTCGGTCAAGGAGCAGCTGCGCGCCGTGCCCGGGCGCGGTCTGGGCTACGGCGTCCAGCGCCATCTGCTCCGGCCGGAGGGCCTGCCCACCACGCCGACCGCCGGCATCAGCTTCAACTACCTCGGCCAGTTCGGCCTGCCCGGCGGCGACGGCTGTCTCTACCGCGGCCCGCACCGCGCGCTGTCGCTGGATGCCGACCCGGCCGCGGCGCGGCCGCACGCGCTGGAGGTCGTCGGCCGGCTCGACGGCGACGCCCTGGAATTCACCTGGTTCTACTCGGCCAACCTCCACCACGAGGAGACCGTCACCGCGCTGGCCGGGGCCTTCGCCCGGGCGCTGGGCGAGATCGCCCGGCACGGCGCCCGGCCCGGCGCGGGCGGGCGCACCCCGTCCGACTTCCCGCTGGCCGCGCTCGACCAGGCGGCCGTGGACCGGCTGGTGGGCGCGGACGCCGCCGCCGTCGAGGACATCCACCCGCTCACCCCCACCCAGGCCGGCATGCTCTTCCACCGGCTGTCCCAGGACGACCAGAGCGTCTACTTCCAGCAGCTCACCTTCGTGCTGGACGGTGTGCCCGACTCCGGGGCCCTCGCCGCGGCCTGGCAGCGGGTGAGCGACCGCACGCCGGTGCTGCGGGGCCGGGTGGTGTGGCAGGACGTACCCGATCCGCTGCTCGTGGTCGAGCGCGACGCCGCGGTGCCGGTGACCCGGCTCGACTGGCGCGCTCTGTCGGCCGAGGAGCGCCGGGCGCGGTTGCGGGAGCTGCTCGACGACGACCGGCGGCGCGGCATCGACCTCGAATGTGCCCCGCTCCAGCGGCTGATCCTCGCCCGGCTGTCGGACACCGAGGTACAGGTGGTGTGGTCCTTCCACCATCTGGTGCTCGACGGCTGGAGCCTGTTCCAGGTGCTGTCCGACGTCTTCCGGTGCCATGCGCTGCTGTCCGGCGGGGCGAGCGCGCCGGCGGAGAGCGGCCTGCCGGTCCGCCGGCCCTTCCGCGACTACGTGGCCTGGCTGCGCGACCGCGACTGGGCACAGGCCGAACGGCACTGGCGGGCCCGCCTCGACGGCCTGGCCGAGCCCACCGCACTGCCCTACGACCGCGAGCCCCGGGAGAGCCATCGCGCCGAGTCCACCGAAGCGGTGCGCCGCACCCTGACCGCCGACACCACCCGCGCCCTGGACGAGCTGGCGAAGCGCACCGGGGTGACCGTGAACACCCTGGTGCAGAGTGCGTGGGCGCTGCTGCTGGCCCGCCAGACCGGCCGCCGCGAGGTCGTCTTCGGCACCACCGTCTCCGGACGGCCGCCCGAGCTGCCCGGCGTCGAGGCGATGAACGGGCTGTTCATCGCCACCGTGCCGACCCGGCTGACCGTCCCCGCCGACGGCACCCTGCGGGACTGGCTGCGCCGGGTGCAGGAGATCCAGACCGACGACCGGCGCTTCGACTTCGTCCCGCTCACCCGGCTGACGGCCTTCAGCGACCTGCCCGAGCGGGTCGCGCTGTTCGACAGCATCGTGGTCTTCGAGAACTACCCGGTCGGTGACGACCTCGCCGCCGCGCACGGCCTCCGGCTGAGCGGCCTCGACGGCATCGAGACCACCAACTACCCCCTGAGCCTGGTCGCCTACCCGGGCGCGGAACTGGCGCTGCGGCTCGGCTACGACCCGCAGCTGTTCGACGCCGCGACCGTCGAGCGGATGGGGGAGTACCTCACGGTGCTGCTGGCGGGCATGGCCGCCGACGCCGGGGGCCCGCCCGCGCGGCTGCCGGTGCTGGATGCCGCACATCGCCGCCAGGTCGTCGAGGAGTGGAACGACACCGCCACCGCACTGCCCGAGGGCACGGTGGCCGAGCTGTTCGCCGCCCAGGCCCGGCGCACGCCCGACGCCATCGCCCTGGACGCCGGGGAACTGAGATTGACGTACCGTCAACTCGATCTGAGAGCCGAGCAATTGGCCCATCGGCTGACCGGGCTCGGGGTCGGGCCGGAGCGTCCGGTCGGGGCCCTCATGGACCGCTCGGCCGCGCTGGTCGTCGCCCAGCTGGCGCTCGCCAAGGCGGGCGGCGTGTACGTCCCGCTGGACGGCCGCGCCCCGCGGGAGCGGCTGCGGCAGGTGCTGGCGGAGAGCGCGGCGGAGCTCGTCCTCACCGATGCCTCCTGGGAGGAGACCGCCCGGGAGGCGGCACCCGGCGGGCGCACCCTGCCGCTCACCGGTGACGGCGCGGCCGCGGTGCCGCCCGGGGCCGCGGACACCCCCGCCCCGGCCGGCGCTGCGCTGCCCGCCGTCCACCCCGACAACGTGCTGTACTTGATGTTCACCTCCGGCTCCACCGGGCGTCCCAAGGGCGTCGCGGTGCGCCACCGGGACGTCGTCGCGCTCGCCTTCGACCGCGCCTTCGCCGCACACGACCGGGTCCTGGTGCACTCCCCGCAGGCCTTCGACGCCGCCACCTACGAACTGTGGGTACCGCTGCTGCGCGGCGGTACCGCGGTGCTGGCCCCGCCGGCGGACGTCGACGCCGCCACGGTGCGCCGGGCGATCACCGAACAGGGCGTCAGCTGCCTGTGGCTGACCGCCGGACTGTTCCGCCTGCTGGCCCAGGAGGACCCCGGGTGCCTGCGCGGTGCCCGGGAAGTGTGGACCGGCGGCGAGGCCGTACCGGGTGCCGCGGTCCGCCGTCTGCTCGACGCCTGCCCGGACCTCATCGTGGTCGACGGGTACGGCCCCACCGAGACGACCACCTTCGCGACCCGGCGGGTATTCCGCGCCGGCGACCCGCTGCCCGCCGCCCTGCCCATCGGGCGTCCCCTGGACAACACCCGGGTCTACGTACTGGACGACGCGCTCCAGCCGCAGCCGCCGGGCATCCCGGGAGAGCTCTACCTCGCCGGGGCCGGACTGGCCCGCGGCTACGGCGGCCGCCCCGGCGCGACCGCCGAACGCTACCTCGCCGACCCGTTCGGCCCGGCCGGCACCCGGATGTACCGCACCGGCGACATCGTGCGCTGGAGCGCGGACGGGGAACTCCACTTCGTGGGGCGCGCCGACGACCAGATCAAGATCCGGGGCTTCCGCGTCGAACCGGCCGAGATCGAGGCCGCGCTCACCCGCCACGGCACCGTCGCCGAAGCGGTGGTGACCGTCTTCGCCGACGGCGGCCGCAAGCGCCTGGTCGCCCACCTCGTGGCCGCCCCGGGAGCGACCGTGCCGCCGGCGGCCGAGCTGCGCGCCTTCCTGGCCGAGGTGCTGCCCGACTACATGCTCCCGGCCGCGTTCGTCACCCTGGAGGCGCTGCCGCTGACCGGCAACGGAAAGGTCGACCGGCGACGGCTGCCCGCCCCCGACCGGTCGGCCGCCACCGCGGGTGAGCACCGAGCCCCGGGCACCGAGGCCGAGCGGATCCTCGCGGAGATCTGGTGTGCCCTGCTGGGCATCGACCGGGTGGGCGTGGACGACAACTTCTTCATGCTGGGCGGCGATTCGATCCTCAGCATCCAGGTCGTCTCGCGCGCCCGCCGGGCGGGCCTGTCCCTCACTCCCAGGGACCTGTTCCGCCACCCCACCATCGCCGCGCTGGCCGCCGCCACCGGCGCCACCGCACAGGTCACCGGCACCGGCCCGGTGACCGGGGACGTCGCCCTCACCCCGATCCAGCACTGGTTCCTCGACGCCCGGCCCGAGCGCCCCGGCTACTTCAACCAGTCCGTCGTCATCGAGCTGGCCGAGGACCCCGACCCGCGGGCCCTGGAGGCGGCCCTGCGCGCCCTGTGGTCCCACCACGACGCCCTGCGCGCCCGCTTCACCGAGCGGGCCGACGGGACCTGGCACCAGCACTGCCCGGCCCCGGACGCGACGGACCCGCGGCTGCTGCGGGCGCACGACCTGACCGGGCTGACCGGCAAGGAGTGCGACGCCGCGTTGGACGCCGCCGTCGCCGAGGCGCACGCCGGCTTCCGGCTGGAGTCCGGCCCGCTGCTCGCCGCCCGGCTCTTCACCGGCGCCCAGGACCGGCCGCCACGGCTGTTCCTGACGGTGCATCACCTGGTCGTCGACGGCGTCTCCTGGCGGGTGCTGCTGGAGGACCTGGAGAGCGCCTACCGGCAGGCACGCGCCGGGGAGCGGGTGCGCCCGCCCGCCCGGACCACCTCCGTCCAGGAATGGGCCCGGCGGCTGCGCGCCCACACCGAGGCCGGCGGCTTCGACGGGGAGCTCGCCCACTGGCGCGAGACGGCCGCGCGCTGCGATGCCGCGCTGCCCGTCGACTCCGCCGGGACCAACACGATCGCCGACCTCCGCTCGGTCACCGTCCGCCTGGACCGGCGACGCACCGACGACCTCCTGCAGAAGGTGCCCGGCGTCTACCGCACGCAGATCAACGACGTACTGCTCACGGCGCTCGGCCGGGTGCTGGCCGACTGGACCGGGCAGCGCACCGTCGCCGTCGGCCTGGAGGGACACGGCCGCGAGGACCACCTCTTCGACGACGTCGACCTGTCCCGCACGGTCGGCTGGTTCACCACGCTGTTCCCCGTCGCCCTCGACGTGCCGGCCGGCGACTGGGCCACGGCGCTCACCTCCGTCAAGGAGCAGCTGCGCGCGGTGCCCGGCCGGGGGCTCGGACACGGGGCACTGCGCCACCTCGCCGGAGCCCCGGAGCTGGCCGGCGCACCACAGCCCCGGATCAGCTTCAACTACCTGGGCCGCTTCGACTGGTCCGCCGAGGGCGGCGGCCTGATCCGTGGCGTGCGCGGCGGACTGGACGGCGCCGCGGCGCCCGAGTCGGTCCGCCCGCACCTGCTGGACGTGGTGGGCCGGGTCGAGGACCGCCGGCTGGAACTCACCTGGTACTACAGCGGCGGGGTGCACCGCGAGGAGACGGTCACCGCGCTGGCCACGGGCATGCGCACGGCGCTGGAGGACATCGTCGCCCACTGCGCCGGCCCGGACGCCGGCGGCCGCACCCCCTCCGACTTCCCGCTGGCCCGCCTCGACCAGGCGGCCGTGGACCGGATCGCGCCGGACGGGCACGCGGTCGAGGACATCTACCCGCTGACCCCGATGCAGGCCGGCATGCTGTTCCACGGCCTGATGGATCCGTCGTCCGGCGCCTACTTCAACCAGGTCCAGCTGGTGCTCTCCGGCGTCACCGACCCCGCCGCCCTCGCCGAGGCCTGGCAGCAGGCGTCCGACGCCAACCCGATGCTCCGCACCCGACTGGTGTGGGAGGAGACCGCCGAGCCGCTGCAGATCGTCCGGACCCGCGCCACCGTTCCGATCACCCACCACGACTGGTCGGGATGGGAGCCCGAGCGGTGCGAGCGCGCCCTGGAGGCCCTGCTCGCCGAGGACCGGGCGGCCGGTCTCGACCTGACCTGTGCCCCGCTGATGCGGCTCGCCCTGATCAGACTCTCCGCCGACCGGGTCCGGCTCGTCTGGACCTTCCACCACGTCCTGCTCGACGGCTGGAGCGCGGCGCAGGTCTTCGACGAGATCTGCGAGCGGTACGCGGCGCTCACCGCGGGCCGCCGCCCCGAGGTCCCCTCGCGTGCCCCGTTCGGCAGCTATCTGCGCTGGCTGGCGGAGCAGGACAGCACGCAGGCCGAGCGGCACTGGCGCACCGCCCTGGCCGGATTCACCTCCCCGACCGAACTGCCGCGGGACCGGCGGCCCCTGGAGGCCCACCGCACCGCCTCGTCGGGCTCGGTCGGCGTCACGCTCGGCGCCGAGGAGTCCGCCCGGCTGCGGGAGACGGCGCAGCGGGCCGGTCTGACCATGAACACCGTCCTCCAGGGCGCCTGGGGCCTGCTGCTCTCGCGCTACGGCCACAGCGACGACGTGGTCTTCGGCACCACCGTCTCGGGCCGGCCCGCCGCACTGCCGGGCGTCGAGTCCATGGTCGGCGTGTTCATCAACACCCTGCCCACCCGGGTGCGGGTCGACGGGCAGCGTGCGCTGCTGGACTGGCTGCGCGAACTCCAGACGTCCCAGTCGGAGTCCCGCCGGTTCGACTTCGTCTCCCTGGCCCAGCTCCAGAGCTGGAGTGAACTCCCGGGTGGGACGGGCCTGTTCGACAGCATCGTGGTCTTCGAGAACTACCCCTTCGACAGCGCGGCCCTCGCCCGGCACGGCCTGGGCATCCAGCACGAACGCGACCTGGAGCCGACCAACTACGCGCTCAGCGTGGTCGTCGCCCCCGGCGAGCGCCTCACCATCACCCTGGACTACGACCCGGCGGCCTTCGACGCCGCCACCGTCGAGCGGCTGGGGGAGTGCCTGCGCGTCCTGCTGACGGAGATGGCGGCGGACCCGGACCGCCGGCTGGCCGATCTGCCCCTGTTCACCGGGGCGGAACGCGGGCGCCTCCTGGAACAGTTCGGTGGACCGGCCGTCCGCCGGCCGCGGCGGGTGCTGCCCGCGGTCTTCGAGGAGCAGGCGGCCCGCACCCCCGGCGCCCCGGCCGTCGTGGCCGGCGCCGACCGGCTGACCTACCGGGAGCTGAACGAGCGCGCCAACCGGCTGGCCCGGCTGCTGATCGCCGCCGGCGCCGGCCCGGAGCGGTTCGTGGCGCTCGCGCTGCCGCGCACCGCCGACCTGATGGTGGCGCTGCTGGCAGTGCTCAAGAGCGGCGCCGCCTACCTGCCGATCGACCCCACGTACCCCGCCGAGCGGATCGCCTTCCTCTTCGCCGACGTCGGGCCGGACATCGTGCTCACCACCACCGACCTGGCCGGCCGGCTGCCCGAGGGGCCCGCCACCCGGTTCGTGCTGGACGACGCCGGGACCGCGCGGCGGCTCGCGGAGCGGTCCGCGGCCGACCTCGGCGACGCCGAGCGGGCCGGCGCGCTGCTGCCCGCCCACCCCGCGTACGTCATCCACACCTCGGGGTCGACCGGCCTGCCCAAGGGCGTGGTGGTCACCCACGATTCGGTGGTGGCACTGGCCGACTGGGCGGCCGCCGAGTTCGGTGACCGCGGCCTGTCCCACGTCGTGGCGTCCACCTCGCTCAACTTCGACGTCTCGGTCTTCGAGATGATCTGCCCGCTGCTGTCCGGCGGTTGCGTGGAGCTGGTCGGTGACCTGCTCGCGCTGGCCGAACGCCGCGGCCCCTGGACCGCGGGCCTGCTCAGCGCCGTCCCCTCCGCCCTGGGCCGGCTCCTCGCCGAGGACACCGTCCAGGTCACCGCCGACACCGTGGTGCTGGCCGGTGAGGGGCTCGCCGCCCGCACCGTGGCGGAGGTCCGCGCCGCCGTCCCCGGCTGCCGGGTCGTGAACATCTACGGCCCCACCGAGGCCACCGTGTACGCCACCGCCTGGCACTGCGACCCCGACGACCCCGACCGCACCCCGCCGATCGGCAGCCCCGTCACCGGCGCCCGCGCCTACGTCCTCGATCCGCGGCTGAAGCCGGTGCCCGTCGGAGTGCCCGGCGAGCTCTACCTCGCCGGTACGGGCGTGGCGCGCGGGTACTTCGCCCGGCCCGGACTGACCGCCCGGCGCTTCCTCGCCGACCCGTTCGGCCCCGAGGGAGAGCGGATGTACCGCACCGGCGACCTCGTGCGCTGGGACGCCGAGGGCCGGCTGGAGTACCTCGGCCGCACCGACGACCAGGTCAAGGTGCGTGGCTTCCGGATCGAACTGGGTGAGGTGGAGGCCGCGCTGGCCCGCCACCCGGAGGTGGCCGAGGCCGCCGCCCGGGTGGTCGAGACCGACGGCCACAAGCGTCTGGTGGGCTATGCGGTCGGGCGGGGCGCGGCGAGCCCCGACCCCGCCGCGCTGCGTGCCTTCCTCGCGCAGAGCCTGCCCGACCATCTGGTGCCCGCGGTCGTCGTCCCGCTGGCGCGGCTGCCGCTGGGAGCGACCGGGAAACTCGACCGGCGCGCCCTGCCGGCGCCCGACTGGGCGGCGCCGGCCGGCGGCCACCGCCCGCCCCGCACGGACACCGAGAAGACGCTCGCCGCCATCTGGGCCCAGGTGCTGGGCGTGCAGCGGGTGGGAGCCGAGGACAACTACTTCGCCCTGGGCGGCGATTCGATCCTCAGCATCCAGATCGTCTCCGCGGCCCGCCGCGCCGGCATCGAGCTGACGCCGCGGCAGCTGTTCGTCCACCAGACCGTCGCCGCCCTGGCCGCGGCCGCCGAAGGACTGCCCGCCGCGGTCACCCGCGCCGAACAGGGCCCGGTCGTGGGCGAGGTCCCGCTCACCCCCGTCCAGCACTGGCTGTTCGACACCGTCCCCGACAGCCCCTGGCACTTCACCCAGTCGGTGTCCTTCCAGCTGGCCGCCGAGACCGACGAGGACGCGCTGCGCGCCGCCCTGGCCGCGGTGCTGGAGCACCACGACGCCCTGCGGATGCGGTACGAGCGCACCGGCGACGGCCGGTGGCGCCAGTTCGGCGTGGCACCCGGCGCGGCGCCGGCACTGGAGGTGCGCGACCTGTCCCACTGGGCATCGGGCGACCGCCCCGCGGCGCTGCGCGCGCTGGCCAACGATCTGAGCGCCGGCTTCGACCTGGCCGGCGGGCCGCTGCTGCGGTCCGTGCTGTGCCGGCTCGGTGCCGAGGAGCGTCCGGTCCTGCTGCTGGCGGCCCACCACCTGGTCGTGGACGCGGTGTCCTGGCGCATCCTCCTGGAGGATCTGGACACGGCCTACCGCGCGGTGCGCGCCGGGGACCGGGCCGAGCTCGGGCCCAAGACCACCTCCTTCCGCACCTGGGCGCAGCGGCTGTCCGCGCACGCCGCCGCCGGCGGCTTCGACGACGAACTCCCCTACTGGAGCGGGCCGCAGGGCCACGCCGAGCTGCCCACCGACGGCGCGGGCCGCAACACCGCGGACTCCGAGGACACCGTGACCGTCCGCCTGGAGGCGGAGGAGACCCGCCGGCTGCTCCAGGACGTGCCGGACACCTACCGCACCCGCATCAACGACGTCCTGCTGTGTGCTCTGGGCCGGGTGCTGGCCCGCTGGACCGGGCACGACCGGGTGCTGATCGGGCTGGAGGGCCACGGCCGCGAGGAGATCTTCGACGACGTCGATCTCTCCCGTACCGTCGGCTGGTTCACCACCATGTTCCCCCTCGCCCTGGACCTGCCGCCGCGGGCGGACCTCGCGGCGGCGCTGAAGTCCGCGAAGGAGGGGCTGCGGACACTGCCCCGGCACGGCCTGGGACACGGCGCGCTGCGCCGGCTGCGTACCCCGGCGGCCGACGGGCTCCCGCCCGCCCCGCAGATCGGCTTCAACTACCTCGGCCAGCAGGACTGGAGCGCGTCGGCCGGCGGCGGACTGCTGCACGCACCGTACGGCGCACTGGAGGGCGGCATGGACCCGGCGGCCGACCGGCCGCATCTGATCGATGTGGTCGGCCAGGTCGCGGACAAGCGGCTGGAGTTCACCTGGTCGTTCTCGACGCACCTGCACCGGCGGGCCACCGTGGCCCGGCTGGCCGAGGAGATGGCCGCCGAACTGCGCGAGATCGTGCGGCACTGCGCGCAGCCGGACGCCGGCGGCCGCACCCCCTCGGACTTCCCGCTGGCTCGCCTGGACCAGGAGGCCGTCGACCGGCTCGCCGGCAACGGCCGGGACGTCACGGACATCTATCCGCTGACCCCCACCCAGACGGGCCTGGTCTTCCACGGCCTGGACGAGCCCGATCAGGGGCTCTACGTGGAGCAGGCCACCTTCGTCGTGGACGGCGTGCGCGATCCGCGGCTGCTGGCCGACGCCTGGCAGCAGGTCGTGGACCGCACCCCCGTGCTGCGCAGCGCGGTGGTGCTGCGTGAGGTGCCGGTGCCGCTCCAGACCGTGCACCACTCCGTCACCCTGCCCGTGACCGAGTGCGACTGGAGCGACCTGACGCCGGACGAGCGGGACGCCGCCCTGGAGCGGCTGCTCGCCGAGGACCGGGCCCGCGGCATCGCCCTGGACCGGGCGCCGTTGCTGCGGGTCGCCCTCATCCGGCTCTCCCCGACCGAGGTGCGGGTCGTATGGACCTTCCACCATGTGCTGCTGGACGGGTGGAGCGTCTTCCAGGTCCTCTCGGACGTCTTCGCCTGCAACGCGGCGCTCGCCGCGGGCACCGAGCCCCACCTGCCGGACCGCCGGCCGTTCGCGGACTACGCCGCCTGGCTCGCCGCCCACGACAACGCCCCGGCCGAAGCGCACTGGCGCCGGGAGCTGGCGGGGCTGTCCGCCGCCACCCCGCTGCCCTACGACCGGCGCCCCGCCCAGGGTGCCGCCACCCGCGCCGGCACCTGGCACCAGCAGCGGCTCGACGCGGAACGGACCACCGCGCTGACGGACTTCGCCCGGCGCCACCACCTCACCCTCAACACCGTCGTCCAGGGGGTCTGGGGCCTGCTGCTGTCGCGCTGGAGCGGGGAGCGCGAGGTGTGCTTCGGCACGACGGTCTCCGGGCGCCCCGCGGACCTGCCCGGCGCCGACTCCATCACCGGCCTGTTCATCAGCACGCTGCCGGTGCGGGTCGACGTGGACGGCACCGCCGCCCCGGCGGACTGGCTGCGGGGGCTGCAGTCCGCGCAGGCCGACGCCCGTGGGTTCGCCCACGTCCCGCTGTCGGACCTGCGCGACTGGACCGAACTCGACGCCGGGGAGCCGCTGTTCGAGAGCCTGGTGGTCTTCGAGAACTACCCGATCAACAACACGGCGGCGACCGCGCACGGCCTGCAGGTACGCGATCTGCACGCGCTGGAGGCCACCAACTACCCGCTCACCGTGGTGATCTCGCCCGGCAGCGAACTGTGCGTCGAACTCGGCTACGACCCGCGGTACTTCGAGGAGTCCACCGCGCGGTCCCTGGCCGGTCAGCTGCTGCACACCCTCGCCGCCCTGGCGGCGCCCGGTGCGGCCGCGTCCGTGGACGGGATCGACGTGCTGCCGCCGGACGAGCGCGCACGGCTCACCGGCCGCCCGGCGCCGGTGGACGCCGACACGGCCGCGCCGGCCACCCTCGCCGCACTCGTCGAGGCGGCGGTGGACCGGTGGCCCGAGGAGCCCGCCGTGTGCGGGCCGGAAGGGACGCTGTCCTTCGCCCGGTTGGAGGCGCGGGCCAACCGCCTCGCGCACCGTCTCCTCGCCCGCGGGACGGGCCCCGGTGACCTCGTCGCCCTGGTCCTGCCGAGATCGTCCGACATGGTCGTCGCCCAGCTCGCGACCGCCAAGGCGGGCGCCGCGTATCTGCCGGTGGACCCCGGCTACCCGCCGGAGCGGATCGCGCTGATGCTGCGCGACGCGGACCCGGCCGTCACCCTGGACGCCGAGGAGATCAGGGACCTCCTGGACGCCGGGGAGGACTCCACGCCCGGCCACCGGCCCACCGACCGGGACCGCGGCCGCCCGCTCGACCTCGACGACCCGGCGTACGTGATCTACACCTCCGGTTCCACCGGCACCCCCAAGGGCGTGGTCGTCACCCACCGCGGCCTCGCGGGCTTCGCCGCCGCCGAGGCCGACCACTACCAGGTCCGCCCGGGAGACCGGGTCCTGGCCTTCGCCACCCCCAGCTTCGACGCCTCGGTACTGGAGCTGTGCATGTCCCTGCCGGCCGGCGCCTGCCTGGTGGTGCCCCCGCCCGGCCCGCTGCTCGGTGCGCAGCTGGCCGCGGTGCTGCGCGAGGAGCGCATCACCCACACCCTGCTGCCGCCCGCCGCGCTCGGCACGGTGCCGCCCGACACCGCGGGCACCCTGCCGGACCTGCGCACGCTGATCGTCGGCGCGGACTCCTGCGGCGCCGAACTCGTCGGCCGCTGGGCCCCGCACCACCGGATGATCAACTCCTACGGGCCCACCGAGACCACGGTGGTCGCCACCTGGTCCGGTCCGCTCCGCCCCGACGGCAGCGCGCCCCCCATCGGCCGCCCGCTGCCCGCCACCGGGGTGTACGTGCTCGACGAGCGGCTGCGGCCGGTCGCCGACGGCGTCCCGGGTGAACTGTGGATCAGCGGCGCCTCGCTGGCCCGCGGCTATCTGAACCGGCCGGGCCTGACCGCCACCCGCTTCACCGCCGACCCGTACGGCCCGCCGGGCACCCGGATGTACCGCACCGGCGACCGGGTCCGGCGCGACGCCCGCGGCGAGCTCCACCACCTCGGCCGGACCGACCACCAGATCAAGCTGCGCGGCCACCGCATCGAGGCGGGCGAGGTCGAGGCCGTCCTGACCGGGCACCCGGCCGTCCTGGACGCGGTGGTGACCGTACGGGAGGACGAGCCCGGGCTGCCGCGGCTGGTGGCCCATCTGCTCGCGGCACCCGGCGCCGCCGCTCCGGCCGGCCCGGAGCTGCGCGCCTTCGCCGCCCGCACCCTGCCCGGCCACATGGTGCCCTCGGCCTTCGTCGTCCTGGAGCGCTTCCCGCTCACCGAGAACGGCAAGACCGACCGCGCCGCCCTGCCCGCACCCGGGCGGGACGCGGGGGAGCCGGCCCGGCACGTCGCCCCGCGCACCCCCACCGAGGAAGTCCTCGCGGACATCTGGTCCACCGCCCTGGAGACGACCGTGGGCGTCGAGGACGACTTCTTCGCACGGGGCGGCGACTCGCTGCGCAGCCTGCTCATCGCCTCCCGGGCCAACGAGACCTTCGGGGTGGCTCTCACACCCCGCGACGTGCTGGTCTCCCGCACCGTCGCCGCCCTGGCGGACCTGGTGGAGGAGCACATCCTGCGCGAACTCGAAGACGCCGTAAGCGGCGACAGCGACCACGACGAACGGTGAGGAACGACCCCATGACGTCTTCGAAGAAGGGCCGCGCCGCGGCCCTGCCGCAGGAGCTCCAGGAAGCGCTGCGCCGCCGCCTGGCAGGGCAGACCGGCGGAGCCGCCGCGAAGGCCCGGGAGACCATCCCCCGGGCCGACCGGTCCGCGCCGCTGCCGCTCTCCTTCGCCCAGCAGCGCCTGTGGTTCCTCGACCAGCTCCGCCCCGGCGACTGCCGCTACAACAGCGCGGTCGCGCTGCGGCTGACCGGCAGCCTGGACCGGGTCGCGCTGTCCGGAGCACTGGACGCCGCGCTGGAGCGCCACGAGGCGCTGCGGACCACGTTCGACGACATCGACGGCCGGCCGGTGCAGACCGTGCACCCGGCCGCCCCGGTGCCGCTGCCGGTCCACTACCTGACGGGACATCAAGAGAATGCTCCCGAAGGTGATGTGGGCCCGGACGAACCCTCCCGGCGCCACGCGGCGCTGGACGAGCTGCTGCTGACGGAGTACTCCCGCCCGTTCGACCTGCGCACCGGACCGCTGCTGCGGGCCCTGCTGGTGCGCCTGGCCGCCGACGAGCACGTCCTCCTGCTCACCGCGCACCACATCGTCACCGACGGCTGGTCCATGGGCGTCCTGCTGGACGAACTGTGCACGCTCTACGACGCCCTGGCCCACGGCGAGACGCCGGAGCTCGCACCGGTGGCGACCCAGTACCCGGACTACGCCGTCTGGCAGCGCGGCCGGCTGACCGGCGCCCTGCTGGCGGAGCAACTGTCCTACTGGACCAAGCAGCTGGACCGGGCCTCGCCGCCGGAGCTGCCGCTCGACCGCCCACGCAGCGGCGCGGAGTCCGGAAGCGGCGCGGTCCACGAGTTCCACGTCCCGTCGCGGACCACGGCCCGGCTGCGCCAGCTGGCGGCCGAGCAGCACACCACCCTGTTCACCGCGCTGATCGCGGCCTGCCAGGCGCTCTTCGCCCGCTGGTCGGGGCAGGACGACATCACCGTCGGATCGCTGACCCCCGGACGCGGCCGCACCGAACTGGAGCGCGCGGTCGGCTTCTTCGTCAACACCGTCGTGCTGCGCTGCCCGGTCGACATCGCACGCCCCTACCGCGACCTGCTGGACACCGCGGCCGGCACCGTCCTCGACGCCTTCGCCCACGACGACACCCCCTTCGAACGGCTGGTGGAGGCCGTGGGGGCGGTACGCCAGGCGGGCCGCAACCCGCTCTTCGACGTCATGGTGCTGCTGCACCCCGCCCCGCCCGAGGCCCCCGGCCTGCGCGGGCTGACCGCCCGGAACGTCACCGTGCCCCGCCGGGCCGCCACCTTCGACCTGAGCGTCGAGTTCGTCCCCGACGGCGAAGGGCTGACCGGCCTGCTGGAGTACCGCACCGATCTGTTCGACGCCTCGACGGCGGCGCGGATGGCGGAGCAACTGCTGCTCCTGCTCGACGGCGTGGCCACCGAACCGGACCGCCCGCTGGGCGAGCTGTCCCTGCTCTCGGCGCGCGAGCGGAAGCGGCTGACCACCGAGTGGAACGACACCGCGCTGCCCGTCACCCCCGCCACCTACCCCGAGGTGTTCGAGGCGCAGACGGTCCGCACCCCGCACGCCACGGCCCTGGTCGCCGGGGACACCACGCTCGACTACGCCGCGCTCAACGCCCGCGCCAACCGGCTGGCCCACCACCTCATCGACCGCGGTGCGGGCCCCGAACAGCTCGTCGCGCTGCGGCTGCCGCGCACCGCCGACATGGTCGTGGCGATCCTCGCCGTCCTCAAGTCCGGCGCCGGATACCTGCCGGTCGACCCCGAACTGCCCGCGGAGCGGTTGCGCTTCCTGCTGGCGGACGCGCGGCCGATGCTGGTGCTCGACGAGGCGGCGCTGGGCGAGGTGCCCGCGTCGGCGCCCGCGACCGACCCCACCGACGCCGACCGCCGCGCCCCGCTGCTGCCCGGCCACACCGCCTACGTGATCTACACCTCCGGCTCCACCGGCCGCCCCAAGGGGGTGGCCGTGGCCCACCGGTCCCTGATGAACCTGCTCGCCGGCCACCGCGACGGCTTCGTCGCCGCGGCCGGCGCCGGCCCGCTGCGGGTGGCCCTGACCGCGTCGTTCTCCTTCGACACCTCGCTGGAGGGCGTGCTGCTGATGGCCGACGGCCACCCGCTGCACCTGGTCGACGAGGCGACCCGGCTCGACCCGGCCGCGCTGGTCGAGTACGCCGTCGCCCACCGCATCGACTTCCTCGACCTGACCCCCTCCTACCTGCGCCAGCTGCTGCCCGCCGGACTGCTCACCGACCCCCGCCACCACCCCCGGCTGCTGATGCTGGGCGGCGAGGCGGTCGGCCCGGACCTGTGGCGGGAGCTGTCCGCGCTGCCCGACGTCGCCGCGTACAACTTCTACGGCCCCACCGAGTGCACCGTCGACGCGCTGGCCTGCCGCATCGACGGCACCGGGCGGCCCGTGGTGGGGCGGCCGCTGGCCAACGTCCGCGCCCATGTCCTCGACCACCGGCTCCAGCCGGTGCCGCCCGGCGTCGGCGGCGAGCTCTACCTGGCGGGGGACCAGGTCGCGCGCGGCTATCTGCACCGCCCCGGACTGACCGCCGCCCGGTTCGTGGCGGACCCGTTCGGTCCCCCCGGCAGCCGGATGTACCGCACCGGCGACCTCGCCCGCTGGACGGCCGACGGACGGCTCGACTACCTCGGCCGCGCCGACGACCAGGTCAAGATCCGCGGCCACCGCATCGAACCCGGCGAGATCGAGGCGGCCCTGCGGGCGCTGCCGGCAGTCGCCGAGGCGGCCGTCGTCGCCGTCGACGACGTGCGCGGCCACGCCCGGATCGCCGCCTACGTGACCCCCGCCGCCGAGGCCGGGCCGCCCGCCGCCGCCGAGCTGCGAGCCGCTCTCCAGCGCACCCTGCCCGGCCCCCTGGTGCCCGCCGCCTTCGTCGTCCTCGACGTCCTGCCGCTGAACAGCAGCGGCAAGCTGGACCGCCGCGCGCTGCCCGCCCCCGACCTCGACGCGGCCGCGCGCGAGCGGGAGTTCGTGGCGCCGCGCACCCCTGCCGAGCGGACGCTGGCCGGGATCTGGTCCGCGGTGCTCGGCGTCGCGCAGGTGGGCGCCGACGACAACTTCTTCGAGCTGGGCGGCGACTCGATCCTCAGCATCCAGGCGGTCTCCCGGGCCCGCGCCGCCGGCCTGCACCTCACCTCCCGGGACGTCTTCCAGCACCAGACCGTCGCCGAACTGGCCGCCGCCGTGGACCTGCGCGGCGCCCCGGCCCCCGCGCCCCGGCAGCCGGACGAGGCCGGCCCGGCCCCGCTCACCCCCATCCAGGAGTGGTTCTTCGCGACCCACGGACCGCTGCGGCACTTCACCATGTCGATGCTGCTGGACCTGCCCCGCGACCTCGACCAGGACGCCCTGGAGCGGGCCCTGCACGCCGTGGCCGCCCACCATCCGGCGCTGCGCACCCGCTTCGTCCGCACCGGCGACACCTGGCGCCAGCACCCCGGGGCCCCTGTCGCCCCCGGCCTGCTGACCCGGCACACCCCGTCCGGGACCACCGCCACCGCACGGGAGGCCGCGCGGACCGAGGCGGCCGACGCCGCCCGCGCGGCCCTCGACCCGGCCACCGGGACGCTGCTGCGCGCCGTCCTGTTCCCGCCGGACCCCGGCGACCGGTCACAACTCTTCCTGACGGCCCATCACCTCGCCGTGGACAGCGTCTCCTGGCGCATCCTCCTCGCCGACCTGGAGCGCGCCTACCACCAGGCCGCCGCCGGCGAGCCGGTCCAACTGGAGCCCGCCACCACGCCGTTCACCACCTGGGCCACCGCACTGTCCCGCCACGTACGGGACGGCGGCCTGGACGAGGACCTGGCGTACTGGCGCACCGAGAGCGGTGCGGCGCGCACCCCGCTGCCGGTCGACCGCCCCGGCACCCCGCTCGCCGGGTCCGCCCGCACCGTCCGCGCGCGCCTCGACCGCGACACCACCGAGGCCCTGCTGCGCCGGGTGCCCGGCGTGTACCGGACCCAGGTCAACGACGTGCTGCTCAGCGCGGTCGGCCGGGTGCTCGCCGACTGGGCGGGCACGGACCGGGTGACGGTGGCCCTGGAGGGGCACGGCCGCGAGGACCTCCACGACAGCGGTGCGGCCGTCGGCGACCCTGCCGAGGTGGCCGGCGACGGTGCCGACCTGTCCCGTACGGTCGGCTGGTTCACCACCCAGTACCCCGTGACGCTCACCCTGGCCGGTTCGCCGCACGCGCCGGACTGGGGCGCCACGCTCAAGGCGGTCAAGGAACGGCTGCGTGCCGTCCCAAGGCGCGGCCTCGGCTACGAGGCGCTCGCCCGCCTGGGCTCACCCGACCCGGCCGCCGGCGCCCTGCGCGCACTGCCGCTGCCCCAGGTCTGCTTCAACTACCACGGCCAGTGGGAGAGCGCGCACGACGGCGACTTCACCCCCGCCGGCGAGGCTCCCGGCCGCGACCTGGCCGCCGGGGAGGTCCTCGACCACCTGCTGGACATCTCGGCCGTGGTGGCCGACGGCGTCCTGGAGATCACCTGGCACTACAGCGACCAGGTGCACGACGAGCGCACCGTCCGGAACCTGGCGGACGGCACGGTCCAGGCGCTGACCGCCCTCGTCGCCCACTGCGCCCGGCCGGACGCCGGCGGCCGCACCCCCTCCGACTTCCCGCTGGCCCGCCTCGATCAGGCCGGCGTGGACCGGCTGGCCGGGGACGGGCGCGCCGTCGAGGACATCTATCCGCTGACCCCGCTCCAGGAAGGCATGCTCTTCCACCGCCTGGTGGGCGGCGCGGACGACGTGTACCTCGACCAGGCCACCCTGCTGCTGGACGGGGTGGCCGACCCGCGGGCGTTCGCCCGGGCCTGGCAGCGGGTGACCGACCGGACGCCGGTGCTGCGCACCTCGGTCGTCTGGGAGGGCGTGCCCGTACCGCTCCAACTCGTGCACCGCCGGGCGACCGTGCCCGTCGCACACCTCGACTGGCGCGCACGGGACGAGGAGTGGCGCACGGACCGACTCGCCCGGCTCCAGGCCGAGGACCTGGCGCGCGGCCTGGACCTCGGCACCCCACCGCTGATGCGGCTCACCCTGATCCAGCTGCCCGGCGGAGCGCTGCGGCTGCTGTGGACCTCGCACCACCTGATCCTGGACGGCTGGAGCCTGGCCCAGGTGCTGACCGAGGTCTGCGAGGAGTACGCCGGGCTCGTCGCCGGCCGCGAACCGGCGCCGCCCGCCCGCCGTCCCTTCGGCGACTACGTCCGCTGGCTGTCCGGCCGGGACGACCGCGCGGCCGAGGAACACTGGCGCGCCGTCCTCGCCGGCTTCGCCACCCCGACCCCGCTGCCCTGCGACCGCCCGCCCCGCGAGGCCCACCGGGCCCGCTCCGCCGAGGTGCTGACGGTGAGCCTGCCCGTCGAGCGCTCCGCGGAACTGCTGCGCACCGCCCGGCGCGGCGGACTGACCCTCAACACCGTGGTGCAGGGCGCCTGGGCACTGCTGCTGGCCCGCTACAGCGGCGAGCCGGACGTGGTGTTCGGCACCACCGTGTCCGGCCGGCCGGACACCCTGCACGGCGTCGAGTCGATGGTGGGGATGTTCATCAACACGCTGCCCACCCGGGTACGGGTCGACGGGCACCGCACCGCCGCCGGCTGGCTGCAAGAGCTCCAGGACGCCCAGTCCGAGTCCCGCCGCTTCGAGGCCGTCTCGCTGGCGCAGCTCGCCTCGTTCAGCGACGTACCGGCCGGCACCGCGCTGTTCGACAGCATGGTCGCCTTCGAGAACTACCCCTTCGACGAGGCCCGGACCTCCGGCGCCGGGGTGCGCCTCGCGCAGGTCACCTCCCGGGACGCGACCAACTTCCCCCTGGTGCTGCGCGCCCACCACAGCGACCGCCTCGGCTTCGACCTCGCCTACGACCCCGACCTCTTCGACCCCGCCACCGTCCGCGCGCTCGCCGACCGGCTGTGCCTGCTGCTCGCGGAGATCGCCACCGACGTGGACCGCCCGCTGCGCGAGCTGGCGTGGACGACGGCCGAGGAACGCCGCCGGATGCTGGTCGACTGGAACGGCACCGAGCACGGCCGCCCCGAGGCGACCCTGGTGGACCTCTTCGCGTCGCAGGCCGCCCGTACCCCCGACGCCGCCGCCGTGACCTGCGCCGGCGTCACTCTCTCGTACGCCGAACTCGACGCGCGGGCGGGCCGGCTGGCCCACCGGCTGGCCGAGTACGGTGCTGGCCCCGAGCGCTTCGTGGCGCTCGCCCTGCCCCGCTCGGCGGATCTGATCGTGGCGATCGTGGCGGTGCTGAAGACCGGCGCCGCCTACCTCCCCGTCGACCCCGAGCTGCCCGGCGGCCGCGTCGACCGGCTGCTCACCGACGCCACCCCGGCCCTGCTGGTGACCACCGCCGCCGTCGCCGGTCGGCTCCCCGGTACGGACGTCCCCCGGCTGCTGCTCGACGAGCCCGCGGTCCGCGACGACCTGGCCGCACGCCCCGCCACCGGCCCGGAAAAGACCCGCCGCCCGCTCCCGGAGTCGCCCGCCTACGTCATCTACACCTCGGGCTCCACCGGCCTGCCCAAGGGCGTGGTCGTCCCGCACGCCAACGTGGTGCGGCTGTTCTCCCGCACCCGCCACTGGTTCGGCTTCGACGAGCACGACGTGTGGACGCTCTTCCACTCCTACGCCTTCGACTTCTCCGTCTGGGAGATCTGGGGCGCGCTGCTGCACGGCGGCCGCCTCGTCGTCGTCCCGCACGACACCGCCCGGGCCCCCGAGGAGTTCCTGCGCCTGCTGGCGGACGAACGGGTCACGGTGCTCAATCAGACGCCGTCCGCGTTCTACCCCCTGATGCGCGCGGACGCCGAACACCCCGACCTCGGCGCCCGCCTGCGCCTGCGAAAGGTGATCTTCGGCGGCGAGGCACTGGACCTGGCACGGCTGACCGACTGGTACGAGCGGCACCCCGACACCGCACCCGCCCTGGTCAACATGTACGGGATCACCGAGACCACCGTGCACGTCTCCTACGCCCCGCTCGACCGCGCCACCGTGACCGGCGCCACCGCCAGCGCCATCGGCTCCGGCCTGCCCGACCTGCGCGTCCATGTCCTCGACGGCGACCTCGCCCCGGTGCCGCACGGCGCCGTCGGCGAGCTGTACGTCGCGGGGGAGGGCCTGGCCCGCGGCTATCTGCACCGCCCCGGCCTGACCGCCGCGCGGTTCGTCGCCAACCCCTTCGGCCCGCCCGGCACCCGGATGTACCGCACCGGCGACCGGGCCCGGTGGCGGCCCGACGGCACCCTGGAGTACCTCGGCCGCGCCGACCAGCAGGTCAAGATCCGCGGGTTCCGCATCGAACTCGGCGAGATCGAGGCCGCGTTGCACTCCCACCCCGGCATCGGTGCGGCCGTGGTGGACGTCCGCGAGGACACTCCCGGCGTGCGGCGGCTGGTCGCCCACGTCGTGGGCGCGGGCCAGGACGCCCCGCCGCCCGCGGCCGCACTCCGTGCCCACCTGGCGCACACCCTGCCCGCGCACATGGTGCCCGCCGCCTATGTCGCCCTGGACGCGCTGCCGCTGACCGTCAACGGCAAGCTCGACCGCCGGGCGCTGCCCGCCCCCGGCCCGGACGGCTACGCCGCCGGCGCGGACCGCACCGCCCCGCGCACCGAGGCCGAGCGCCTCGTCGCCCGGGTGTGGGCCGAGGTGCTGGACGCCGGGGACGTGGGCGCGGAGGACAACTTCTTCGCGCTGGGCGGCGACTCGATCCTCGCCATCCGCGTCACCTCCCGGCTGCGCGCCGCCCTCGGCGCCGAGGTCTCGCCCCGGCTGCTGTTCACCCGGCCGACGGTGTCCGCGCTGGCCGCCGCCCTGCCCGGCCCGGCGGCGTCCGCGAGTACCGCGGACCGCCCGGTGCCGGCCGACGCGATACCGGCGGCCGACCGCGCCGCCGCGGTGCCGCTGTCCTTCGCCCAGCAGCGCCTGTGGTTCCTGGACCGCTTCGAGCCGGACAGCACCGAGTACCTGACCTTCTTCGTACTGCGCCTGGGCGGCCACCTCGACGAGGCCGCGCTGCGCACCGCCCTGGACGCCCTGGTGGCCCGGCACGAATCGCTGCGCACCACCTTCGCCGAACAGGACGGCCACGCCCACCAGCAGGTACACGCCCCCGCTCCGGTGGACCTGCCGCTGCACGACCTGTCGGCCCTCCCGCCGCAGGCTCGCGACCGCGCGCTCGACGACCTGCTGGCACGCGACGGCAGCACCCCCTTCGACCTGGCCACCGGGCCGCTGCTGCGCACCCGGCTGATCCGCCTCGCCGCCGACGAGCACGTACTGACCCTGGCCATGCACCACATCGTCACCGACGGCTGGTCCACCGCGGTGCTCGGCCGGGACCTGGGCGAGCTGTACGCGGCGGCCCGGCACGACCGCCGCCCGGACCTGCCCCCGCTGCCCGTCCAGTACGCCGACTACGCGGTCTGGCAGCGCGCCCGGACCGACCAAGCGGAGGAGCAACTCGCCTACTGGAAAACCCAGTTGGACGGTGTTGCCCCGCTGGAGCTGCCGACCGACCGGCCGCGGCCCGCCGTCCGCACCAAGAACGGCGCGCTGCTGGAGTTCGCGCTGCCCGCCGAGTTGACCGAGCGGCTGCGGGAGACCGGCCGCCGCGCCGACGCCACCCTCTACATGACGCTGCTCGCGGCCTGCCAGGTCCTCCTCGCCCGCTGGGCCGGCCAGGAGGACATCGCGGTCGGCACCGTGGCCTCCGGACGCGAACGCCCCGAACTGGAGCACCTGGTCGGGATGTTCGTGAACACCCTGGTGCTGCGCGGCCGGGTACCCGCGGACCGCCCGTTCAGCGCCCTGCTGAAGGACGTGCGCAGCACCGTGCTGGACGCCTTCGCCCACCAGGACGTGCCCTTCGAACGGCTCGTGGACGTCCTCCAGCCGGAGCGGGACACCAGCCGCACCCCCCTGTTCCAGGTCATGGTCGCGCTGCACAACCTGGGCGGCGAGGCCCCGCGGCTGGACGGCCTCGACGTCGAGGCCGTCCAGCCGCCGGTCCGCCACGCCTCCTTCGACCTCGGCTTCGACTTCGTCGAGCGGGACGGCGGCCTCACCGCGTTCGTGGAGTACGACACCGACCTCTTCGACGCGGACACCGTCCAGCGGATGACCGGCCGGCTGCGGCTGCTGCTGGAGGCGGTCGCGGACGACCCCGGACGGACGGTGGGCGAACTGCCGCTGCTGTCCGCCCCGGAGCGCCGGCAGGTACTGGAGGAGTGGCAGGGCGAGGTGCTGCCCGTACCGGACACCACCTTCACCGAGCTGTTCGAGGCCCAGGCCGCCCGCACCCCGCACGCCACCGCCCTGGTGGCCCGGGACGCCACCCTCGACTTCGCCACCCTGAACACCCGAGCCAACCGGCTGGCCCACCACCTCATCGGCCTCGGCGCCGGCCCGGAGCGTGTGATCGCCGTCCGGCTGCCGCGCACCTCGGACATGGTGGTGGCGCTCCTCGCCGTCCTCAAGGCGGGCGGCACCCAGCTCTCCCTCGACCCCGAACTGCCCGAGGACCGCCTCGCGTTCCTGCTCGCGGACGCCGCGCCGCAGACCGTCGTGACCCCCGGCACGCTGCGCGACGCCCCGCTGGACGGGCTGCCCACCCACAACCCCACCGACGCCGACCGGATCGCGCCGCTGTGCGGCGCCCACACCGCCTACGTCAACTACACCTCCGGCTCCACCGGCAGGCCCAAGGGCGTCGCCGTCGAACACCGCCAGCTGGTCAACCTCTGCCACGACCATCTGGCCGGGCTCGTCGCACCGCACGCCACCGAAGGAAGCCAGCTGCGCTTCGCGCTCAGCGCCGCCTTCTCCTTCGACACCTCGTGGGAAGGCCCGCTGCTGCTGGCGCTGGGCCAGCAGGTCCACCTCGTCGACGACGAGGTACGCCTGGACCCGGCCGCGTTCGTCGCGCAGATCGCCGCACACCGCCTGGACGGCATCGATGTGACACCGACCTTCCTGCACGAGCTGATGGCCGCCGGACTGTTCACCGGCGAGGGCCACCGTCCGCGCCTCGTCATGGTGGGCGGCGAGGCCATCGGCACGCCGCTGTGGCGGGAGCTGCGGGAGACCGACGGCCTCACCGCGTACAACGTCTACGGCCCCACCGAGTGCACCGTCGACGCCGTCTACGGCCGCTTCACCGACCACGCCGAGCGGCCCGTCATCGGCCGGCCGGGCCGCAACCTGCGCGCCTATGTGCTCGACGGGCGGCTGCAGCCGGTGCCGGCCGGGGTACCGGGCGAGCTGTATCTGGCCGGTGCCCAGGTCGCCCGCGGCTACCGGGGGCGGCCCGGGCTCACCGCCGGGCGCTTCGTCGCCGACCCGTTCGGCCCGCCCGGCACCCGCATGTACCGCACCGGCGACCGCGCCCGCCACGACGCGCAGGGGTTGCTGGAGTTCCTGGGGCGCACCGACGAACAGGTCAAGATCCGCGGCCACCGCATCGAGCCCGGTGAGATCGAGGCGGCCCTCCTGGACCACCCCGAGGTCGCGGACACCGTGGTGGTGGCGCGGGAACACGACGGCCGGGCGCGGCTGGTGGCCTACGTGGTCCCCGCCGGGGAGCGGACACCCCCGGCCGAGGAACTGCGGGTCCGACTGCGCCGCACGCTGCCGGACTACATGGTCCCCGCGGCGTTCGTCGCGCTGGAGCGGGTGCCGCGGACCAGCAGCGGCAAGACCGACCGGCGCGCCCTGCCCGCGCCCCCGGCCCAGCCGGACACCGCGACGCGCCACGTGGCCCCGCGCAACGACACCGAGACCTGCCTCGCGGGCATCTGGGCGGAGGTGCTCGGCGTCCCCCGCGTCGGCGTCGAGGACAACTTCTTCGCCCTCGGCGGCGACTCGATCCTCAGCATCCAGATCGTCTCCCGGGCCCGCCGCGCCGGGCTCGCCCTCACCTCCAAGGACGTCTTCCGCCACCAGACGATCGCGGAACTCGCCCTGTGCACCGACGCCGTGACCCCGCCGCCCGCCGACGCCGGCCCGGCCCCGGCCGGACCGGCCCCGCTCACCCCCATCCAGCACTGGTACCTCGACGGGCGACGGCCCGGCGACGCGCTGCGCTTTTCCATGACCCACCGGCTGGAACTGGCCCCGGACGGCACGGAAGAGGCGCTGCGGCAGGCGGCCGATGCCCTGGTCGCCCACCACGAGGCGCTGCGCACCCGCTTCCGCCGCACCGACGGCGCCTGGCACCAGGACGTGCTGCCCACCGCCCCCGGCGAGGTCTTCACCCGCCACGACCTGACCGGACTCGACGAGCCGGCCCAGGAGGCAGCCGTCCAGCGCGCGGCCACCGCCGCGCAGACCGCCCTCGACCCCACCGAGGGCCGGGTCGTACGGGTCCTGTACTTCGACCGCGGACCCGACCGCCCCGCCCAACTCCTGCTCACCGTCCACCACTTGGTGATCGACGGGGTGTCCTGGCGCATCCTGCTCGGCGACCTGGAGACCGCCTGCCGCAACGCCGCCGCCGGCCGGCCGGCCGGTCTGCCCCCGGCGAGCAGCGGCTACGGTCACTGGGCGGCCCGCCTGGAGCAGCACACCCGCTCCGGCGCCCTCGACGGCGACCTGGCGTACTGGACCCGCACCTGTGCGGCCCCCGCCGGCCTCCCCACCGACCGGGAGGGCAGCAACACCCACGGCGAGGCCGCCACCCTCACCGTCCGCCTGGGCCGCGCCGAGACCGAGGCCCTGCTGCGCCAGGTCCCCGACGTCTACCGCACCCAGGTCAACGACGTCCTGCTCAGCGCCCTCGGCCGTACCCTGGCCCGCTGGAGCGGACAGGACACCGTGCTCCTCGGCGTCGAGGGACACGGCCGCGAGGACCTCTTCGACGACCTGGACCTGTCGCGCACCGTCGGCTGGTTCACCGCCGAATTCCCGCTCGCCCTGACCGTCGCCCCCGACGCGGACTGGCGCGAGACCGTACGGTCCGTCAAGGAGCAGCTGCGCGCCGTCCCGCTGCGCGGTCTGAGCTACTGCGCGCTGCGCCACCTCGCCGGGCCGGGCCCGCTGCACGACGCGCCGGCGCCGCGGATCGGCTTCAACTACCACGGCCAGTGGGACGTTGCGTCCGGTACCGAGCCGGACGGCGGCGGCGGACTCTACCGCGCCGCCCTGCCGCCGGCCGGCGCGGACACCGACCCCGACGAGGAGCGCACCTACCTGCTCGACGTGACGGGCGTCGTCCAGGACGGCAGGCTCGAACTCGGCTGGACCTACTCGCCCGCGCGCTACGACGAGTCCACCGTGCGCCGCCTCGCCGAGGACACCGCCGCGGCGCTGGGCGAGATCGTCGCGCACTGCGCCCGGCCGGACACCGGCGGCCGCACGCCGTCCGACTTCCCGCTCGCCGGGCTCGACCAGCACCAGGTGGACCTGGTCGCGGGCGACGGACACCATGTCGCCGACATCCACCGGCTCACCCCGCTGCAGGCCGGCATGCTCTTCCACGGGCTGGTCGACGAGGCGGGCGCCTACTTCGACCAGATGACCCTGCGGATCGCCGGGGTCGCCGACCCGCAGGCGTTCGCCGCGGCCTGGCAGACCGTCGCCGACCGCACCCCGGCGCTGCGCAGCAGCGTCCACTGGCAGGGCCTGCCCCACCCGGTGCAGGTCGTGCACCGCCACGCCGTCCTGCCCGTCGTCCACCACGACTGGCGGACCCTGGCTCCCGACGCACGCGAGCGCGCGCTGACGGAGCTGCTCGCCGCGGACCGGGCGGCCGGCCTGGACGTGACCCGGGCACCGCTGAGCCGGATCGCGGTGGCGGCGCTGCCCGGCGACGAGATCGTGCTGGTGTGGTCCTCGCACCACCTGATGCTCGACGGCTGGAGCACCGGCGCGCTCTTCGCCGACGTGTGCGCGCAGTACGCGGCGACCGTCGAGGGCCGTACCGTCCGGCCCCCGGCCCGCCGCCCGTTCCGGGACTTCCTGCACTGGCTGGCCGAGCAGGACGAGGAGGAGGCCGAGCGGCACTGGACGGACACCCTCGCCGGGTTCACCGCCCGCACCCCGCTGCCCTACGACCGGCAGCCCGTCGAGGCGCACCGTGCCCGCTCGGGCGCCCTGGTGCACCTGGACCTCACCCCCGAGGTCTCCGAGCGGCTGCGCAGCACGGCCCGGCGGAGCGGACTGACCGTCAACACCGTGGTCCAGGGCGCCTGGGCGCTGCTGCTGGCCCGCTACAGCGGCCGCCAGGACGTGGTGTTCGGCACCACGGTCTCCGGCCGCCCGGCCGAACTGCCGGGGGTGGAGGCCATGGTCGGCATGTTCATCAACACCGTCCCGACGCGTGCCGTGGTCGACGGGACCCAGGGCGTGCTGCCCTGGCTGCGCGGCCTCCAGGAGCAGCAGAGCGACTCCCGGCGCTTCGACTTCGTCTCGCTCGCCCGCATCCAGTCCCTCAGCGAACTCCCCGCGGGCGAGGCGCTGTTCGACAGCATGGTGGTCTTCGAGAACTACCCGTTCGACGAGGCCGCCGCCACCGGTGCGGGCATCCGCATCCAGGACGTGCGCGCCGAGGACGCCACCACCTTCCCGCTGTGCCTGCGCGCCTACCTCGACGACCGTCTCGGCTTCGACCTCGCCTACGACGGGACGCTGTTCGACCGGGAGACGGTGGAGCGGGCCGCGGACCGCCTGGAGACCCTGCTGACCGCGGTCGCCGACGGCGCCGACCGGCGCCTGGACGACCTCGGCCTGCTCACCGACGCCGACCGCGCGGTACTGCGCCGGTGGAACACCCCCGCGCGGCACGTCCCGGCCGGCTCGCCGGTGGACCGGTTCGCCGCACAGGTGCGCCGCACCCCGGACGCGCCCGCGCTCACCGACGCCGACGGCACCGAGCTGACCTACCGTCAACTTGCCGACTGGTCGAACCGGGTGGCCCACCGGCTGCTGGCCGACGGCCTGGCCCCCGAGGACCGGGTCGCCCTGCTCATGGAACGCTCGGCCGCGCTCGTGGTCGCCCAGCTGGCGGTGCTCAAGGCGGGCGGCGCCTATCTGCCCGTGGACGGCCGGGCCCCCGAGGAACGCCGCCGGATGCTGCTCGACCAGGCGGGAGTGACAACCCGGCTGACCGCCGGGGAGGTCACCGCCGCGCGGACCGCCACCCCGGCCGGGGAGCGGACGCTGCCGCCCGCCGACCCGGACCGGCTGGCGTACGTGATGTTCACCTCCGGGTCGACCGGCATCCCGAAGGCCGTCGGGGTGCGCCACCGGGACGTGGCGGCGCTCGCCACCGACAGCCGGTTCGCCGGCCCCGACGTCGCCCGGGTGCTGCTGCACTCGCCGGTGGCGTTCGACGCCGCCACCTTCGAGGTCTGGGCGCCGCTGCTGAACGGCGGCCGGATCGTGGTCGCACCGCCCGGCCCGGTGGACGTGGCCCTGCTGCGGCGACTGGCCGCCGGAGGAGAGCTGACGGCGCTGTGGCTGACGGCCGGGCTGTTCCGGCTGCTGTCCCAGGACGCGCCGGACTGCTTCGCGGGGCTGCGCCAGGTGTGGACCGGCGGCGACGTGGTGCCGGCCGCCGCCGTGCGCCGTGCGCTGTCCGCCTGCCCGGACCTGACCGTCGTGGACGGCTACGGCCCGACCGAGACCACGACCTTCGCGACGTCCTTCGCGATGACCGACGCCGCCGCGGTCCCCGCCACGGTGCCGATCGGCCACCCGCTGGACGACATGCGCGTCCACGTCCTCGACGCCCGGATGCGCCCGGTGCCGCCGGGCACCGCGGGTGAACTCTGCCTGGCCGGCGAGGGGGTGGCCCGCGGCTACCTCGGCCGCCCCGGAGCCACCGCGGAGCGCTTCGTCGCGGATCCGTCCGGGCCGCCCGGCGCACGGATGTACCGCACCGGGGACCTCGCCCGCCGGCGGCCCGACGGCACCGTGGAGTTCCTCGGCCGCGCCGACGACCAGGTCAAGATCCGGGGCTTCCGCGTCGAGCCCGGCGAGGTGGAGGCGGCACTGGCCGCCCACCCGGGCGTCGTGGACGTGGCCGTCGTGGCCCGCGAGCACCGGCCCGGAACCAAGCACCTGGTCGCCTATGTGGTCGGCCACGACGGGCTCGACACCGAGGAGCTGCGCGGGTACGCCCGCGGCACCCTGCCCGACTACCTCGTCCCGGCGGCGTTCGTGCCGCTGGCCGCGCTGCCGCTGAGCGGCAACGGCAAGGTGGACCGCGCGGCGCTGCCCGAGCCGGCCGCCGGGACGGACCGGCCGGAGCCGGTCGCCCCGCGCACCGAGGCCGAACACCGCACGGTTCAGGTCTGGGCCGAGGTGCTCGGCGTGGCACGGGTCGGGGTCGCGGACGACTTCTTCGCGCTGGGCGGCGACTCGATCCTCAGCATCCGGCTCGCCTCCCGGCTGGCCGAGGCGTTCGGCACCGAGCTGACCCCGCGGGCCGTGTTCACCCACCCGACCCCGGCCGCCCTCGCCGCGCTGCTCACGGCGGGGGAGGAGCCCGCCGAGGAGGACGGCGCCCGTACCCCGGTGGACCGGGACGCCCCGCTGCCACTGTCCTTCGCCCAGCAACGCCTCTGGTTCCTCGACGCGTTCACGCCGGAGAGCACCGAGTACATCACCCCGCTCGCCCTGCGGCTGCGCGGCCGGCTCGACACCGCCGCGCTCGCCGCGGCCCTGACGGCGCTGGCGGCCCGGCACGAGACGCTGCGGACCACCTTCGACAGCGTGGACGGCCAGGGCGTCCAGATCGTCCACGAGCCCCGGGAGGTCCTGCTGCCGCTGCGCGACCTGTCGTCCCTGCCCGCCGCCGACCGCACGGCCGCGCTGGACCGGCTGCTGGCCGAGGAGCGCACCCGCCCCTTCGACCTGCGCAGCGGCCCCTTGCTGCGCGCCGGACTGGTCCGGCTCGCGGACGACCACCACGTACTGACCCTGACGCTCCATCACATCATCACGGACGGCTGGTCCACGGGGGTGCTCACCGGCGACCTCTCGCACCTCTACCGGGCCGCGCTGCACGACACGACGCCCGAGCTGCCTCCGCTGCCGGTGCAGTACGCCGATGTCGCGCACCGGCAGCGGACGGCACGCACCGGCCGGGCCGCCGAAGACCAACTCCGTTACTGGAAGGAGCGGTTGACCGGAGTCGAGCCGCTCCAGCTGCCCGCCGACCGGCCGCGCCCGCCCGTGCAGACCAGGAGCGGCGCGACCGAGGGGATCGTCCTGCCGCCGGAGACGGCCCACCGCCTGAAGGAGTTCGGCCGGACCCGGCGGACCACCCTGTTCATGACGCTGGTCGCCGCGGCCCAGGCCCTCTTCGCGCGGCTGTCCGGCCAGCAGGACATCGCGGTCGGCACCGTGACCTCGGGCCGCGACCGCGCCGAGACCCAGCGGCTGATCGGCTTCTTCGTCAACACCCTGGTCCTGCGGTCGACGGTCGACCCGGCACAGGACTTCCCCGCGTTCCTGGCGGGCGTCCGCGACACCGTGCTGGACGCCTTCGCGCACCAGGACGTGCCGTTCGAGCAGGTGGTGGACGAGGTCCAGCCGGCCCGGGACACCAGCCGCACCCCGCTCTTCCAGGCCATGGTGGTGCTCCAGAACGCGCCCGGCGAGGCGATGGACCTGCCCGGCCTCCAGGTGAGCGACATCGAAGCGGACCGCGACGACGCCGCCTTCGACCTCACCCTGGAGTTCGCCGAGACGGACTCCGGCGCCCTGCACGGCCTGCTGACCTACAACACCGACCTCTTCGACACCGCCACCGCCCGCAGGATGGCCGACCAGCTCACCACCCTGCTGACCGGCATCGCCGACGACCCGCACCGCCCGCTCGGCGCCCTGCCCCTGGCACCCGCCGACGCACTGCGACGGATGCTCACCGACCGGCAGGGCGCCGTCCGCCCGGTACCCCCGGCCACCCTGCCCGAGCTCTTCCAGCGGCAGGCGGACCGGACACCCGGCGCGGTGGCGCTCGTGCAGGGCGCACGCGTGCTGACCTTCGCCGGGCTGGAGAGCGCGGCCAACCGGCTGGCACACCAGCTCATTGCCCAAGGCGTCGGCCCCGAGCGCCTGGTGGCCCTGGCACTGCCCCGCTCGGCGGAGATGGCCGTGGCACAACTGGCCGTGGCGAAGGCCGGCGGCGCGTTCCTGCCCGTCGACCCGGCTTACCCGGCCGAGCGGCGGGAGTTCATGGTGCGCGACTCCGCGGCAACCGTGATCCTCGACGACCCGGAGGCCATCTGGTGCGCGGACGGTCCGGCCTCCGCACCCACCGACCAGGACCGCCTCGCCCCGTTGCGGACCGGCCACCCCGCCTACGTCATCTACACCTCCGGCTCGACCGGCACCCCCAAGGCGGTGGTCGTCACGCACGCCGGACTGGCCGGTTTCGCCGCGGCCGCCGCGGCCCGCTACGGCGTCCAACCCGGCGACCGGGTCCTCCAGTTCGCCTCGCCCAGCTTCGACGCCTCCTTCCTGGAGCTGAGCATCTCCCTGCTCGCGGGGGCGACACTGATCGCGGGGGAGGAGGGGCCGCTGCTCGGCGAACGCCTCGCCCAGGTGCTCGCCGAGCGGCGGATCACCCACACCCTGATCCCGCCCGCGGCGCTGGCCACCGTGCCGCCCGAGGCGGCGGACGCCCTGCCGGACCTGCGCACCCTGATCGTCGGCGCCGAGGCGTGCCCCGCCGATCTTGTGGCGCGCTGGGCGCCGGGCCGCCGCATGATCAACTCCTATGGCCCCACCGAGGCCACCGTGGTCGCCACCTGGACCGATCCGCTGGTCCCGGAGGCGGGCGCGCCGCCCATCGGCCGCCCCGTCGACAACACCCGGGCCTACGTCCTGGATGCCGCCCTGCGACCCGTACCGGTCGGTGTCACCGGCGAGCTGTACGTGGCCGGTGCCGGGCTCGCCCGCGGCTACCTGGCCCGCCCGGGACTGACCGCGGCCCGCTTCGTCGCCGACCCGTTCGCCGCCCCGGGCAGCCGGATGTACCGCACCGGCGACCTGGTGCGGTGGGGCGCCGACGGCGAACTGCACTACGCCGGACGCGCCGACGACCAGGTCAAGGTGCGCGGCTTCCGCATCGAGCCCGGCGAGATCGAGAGCGCGCTGCGGCGCAGCCCGCAGGTACGCGACGCCGTGGTCGCCGTCCGCGCCACCGGCCCGGCCGGCCGCGCGGACGCCGGCCCCGGCCGCCTGGTCGCCTACGTCGTCCCGGCCGGCGGGGCCGCGGAGCCGCTGCCCGTCCCGGCACTGCGCGACTTCCTGGCCGCCAGCCTCCCGCCGCACATGGTGCCGTCGGTGTTCGTCCCGCTGGCCGAACTGCCGCTGACCCCCAACGGCAAGACCGACCGTCGCGCCCTCCCCGACCCCGAACCGGCGTCCGCCGCCCCCGCCATCCATGTCGCGCCGCGCACCGACACCGAACGCCGGATCGCCCGGATCTGGGCCGACGTCCTCGGGCTCGACACGGTGGGGGCCGAGGACAACTTCTTCGACCTCGGCGGCGATTCGATCCTCAGCATGCAGGTGGTCTCCCGCCTGCGCCAGGCCGGACTGCACCTCGCCACCAAGGACCTGTTCACCCACCAGACGGTGGCCGCACTGGCCGGCGTCGTCACCACCGGACCGGACCGGTCCGACAGCGGCCCGGTGACCGGCGACCTGCCGCTCACCCCCATCCAGGACTGGTTCTTCGCCACCCCCCGGGCCAACCCGCACCACTTCAACCAGTCGGCGCTGCTCGAACTGGCCGGCGAGCCCGACCCCACGGCTCTGGAGACCGCCCTGGCCGCGCTCCTGACCCACCACGACGCGCTGCGCATGCGGTTCACCGAGGACGGCGGCCGCCGGCGCCAGCACAACCCGCCGCCGTCCCCCGACCCGCACGTGCTGACCCGGCACGACCTGACCGGTCTGCCGCCCGACGAGGCCGACGCGGCCATGGAGAAGGCCGCCGACGACCTCCACTCGGGCTTCGACATCGGCCAGGGCCCGCTGCTGAAGGCCGCGCTGTTCACCGGTGGCACGGACCGCCCCGCCTTCCTCTTCCTGGTGGCCCACCACCTGGTCATCGACGGCGTGTCCTGGCGCATCATCCTGGACGACCTGGAGACCGCCTACCAGCAGGCCGCACAGGGAGGGCCGGTGACCCTGAGCGAGCGGACCACCGCCTTCCGGGACTGGGCACGCGGACTGGCCGCGCACGTCGCCGAAGGGGGGCTGGACCACGAACTCCCCTACTGGGAGGACGCCGTGGCCCCCGCCCCGCTACCGGTCGACCACGACGGTGCCGCGTCCGCCCGGCCGGCCCGCACGGTGACCGTGACGCTGGACGAGACGGACACCACGGCGCTGCTGCGCGCGGCCCCCACCGCCTACCGCACCCGCATCAACGACGTCCTGCTGGCCGCGCTCGCCCTGGCGCTGGCGCGCTGGACCGGCCGCGACCGGGTCTGCGTGGACCTGGAAGGACACGGCCGCGAGGACATCCTGGACGGCGTCGACCTCTCCCGTACGGTCGGCTGGTTCACCACCGTCTACCCGGTCGGCCTCCAGGTGCCCGACCCCGCGGACCTCGGCCCGTCGCGGGACTGGCGCGCCCTGGTCAAATCCGTCCGGCGGCAGCTGCGCGCCGTGCCCGGCAACGGCCTCGGCTTCGGCGCCCTGCGCACCCACGGCCCCGCCGAGGTGCGCGCGCGTCTGGAGCGCACCGGCCGCGGGCAGGTCGTGTTCAACTACCTGGGCCAGTGGGACGCCCGGCCGGGCGGATCCGGCGGTGGACTCGTCCGCGCCGAGCACGGCTCCTTCGGTCAGGACCACGACCCGCGCGACGGCGGCTCCCATCTGCTGGAGGCGGTCGGCGCGGTGCAGGCCGGCCGGCTCGCCTTCACCTGGCACTACCGCCCCGACGTACACGAGGAAGCGACGGTACGGGCGGTCGCCGAGGACTTCGTCGAAGCGCTGCGCCGGATCGCCCAGCACGCCCGGGACAGCGTGTGAGCCGGGGGAGACCGGCCGGGTCACCCCTCGCGCGGCGGGCCTCGACGGTACGCACCACGCCCACCACGGCGGTCCACCGCCCCCACCTCCGCGCACCGGCTGCCGGAGACCCCCTGAACGTCGTCGACTGCCCGCCCGGCGAACCGGACCGGACCTCCCGGCCGCCCCGGCCCGCGCAGCCGCACGATGCACCGCCCAGTGATGCAACCAACGATTCAGTGAAGCAACCAACAATGGGAGAGCACGACATGGACGAGAACGCCCGCTACCAGGTGCTGCGCAACGACGAGGACCAGTACTCGCTGTGGCTGGCCGACCTGGAGATCCCCGCCGGATGGCAGGCCGTGGGCAAGGAGGGCACGCAGGACGAGTGCGCCGCGTACGTCGACGAGGTCTGGACCGACATGCGGCCGCGCAGCCTGCGCGAGCGCATGGAGAACGCCGGCTCCTGAACCGCCCCGCGGGGCGCGGCAGCCCGCCGCGCCCCGCGCGTTCCCTTGGCCCTCCATGCGCCCCGCGCCCCTGCCCCGCGACGCCGACCGCTGCCGCGCCGGGCCCCGCGCCGCGCGGCGCATCGAGTCCGCGTCGAGAGCCTCGTCGAGTACGCGCCGCGTGCCTCGTCGAGTACGCGCCGAGCACCGCATCGCGCCCGCGGCCGCACGCCGACCCACCGGCGACCGCCGCTCGCCCGGCAGCGCCCCTCCCGAAGTCCCCACAACCGCCGCGGACTTCACTTCCCGCTCGCCGCGTCCCCTCCCCCCCCGCACGAGGACGCAGCGCGGCGCCCCGTTCCCCGTATCACATCTCCCCTCCCACACACTTCTCGTTGCCAAAAAATGAGCGGCACGTTCCGCGGAATACCTCCCCCTTCAGGCATCCGCTACTGATGCTGACGTACGTCCAAATTGACGGTCATTCCGCTTAGGTGCCAAGTAGTGACGAAAGATGGCTCCTTGCGCTATACCAGGGGGTGCATCACGCGCAGGGCACGTGCCTGAGTGCTGAATTCAGGACGTTGACGGGGTGAGGGGGCCGCGGTGATCGCGCGGAGCAATTCTCCCGCCGGCCGGCGAAGGATTCGCACAGCCACGTTCGTCCCTGGTGAACGGCTCGTGTGGCCGCCCGGGAACGGTGCACGTCCCTGATCTTCTGCCGGCTTCCCTCGGCCCGGCATCGTTTCTCACGCCACCGAGATCTCCGGTTCTCACGAACGAGAAGGACGCTGAAATGACCCCTACCCTGCACACCGACCGACTGGTGTTCTCGCCCTACCGTCCCGAGGACGAGGACGCCTTCGTGGCCCTGCTCAGAGATGAAGTCGTCTGCCGCTGGATGGGCCAGGAAAGATCACCGGAGAAAGACATCCGAGCGATATTCCGGTCCATCCTCACCGACGTCTACCCGAAGAACCTGTTCGACATATGGGCCGTGTGGTCAGGCGGCGCGTACGTGGGCCACGCGGAGCTCAAGAAGACGGGCAACGTCGACGGCTACGAGGTCGTCGCCGCGCTCGTCCGGGAACACTGGGGCAAGGGCCTGGGAACCGAACTCGTGCAAGGACTGCTGCACTACGCCGCCGACACGTTGAAGCTCACCGAGGTCTACGGCATGGTGGGCGCCGAAAACACTCCCTGCCTGGGCATGGCCGGCAAATTGGGCTCCCAGCACATCCGCGATGTCGTGGGGGACGACGGCACGGTGACGAAGATGGTCGTGGTACCGATCGGGGTCCGCGCCTGACGCCCGGTCCGCTGGACCACCCGGCCGGGCTGCTGCGAGCGCCCACCGGCCGCTTCGGCGGGCTGCACGGCCGTTGCGAGCAGCCCGCCCACCCAGCTCCCGGCGCCGCGCGGACGTCAGCGCGTCCCGCCGGGCTCCAGGGACACCGGCAGTTCGACCAGGCCACGGAACGCCGGGAAGGGCACGGTGAGCCAACGCACGTCCTCCGGCGGTACGGCCATGGCGACGTCGGGATACCTGCGGAACAGCGTGGTGAGAGCGATCTGCATCTCAAGCCGGGCCAACGGGGCCCCGACGCAATAGTGCGGACCGTGTCCGAACGCGATGTGGGTGCTCTGGACGCCTTCGCGCATCAGATTGAGCCGGTCCGGATCATCGAATGCCTCCGGATCCCGGTTCGCGGACGCGATGGCGATCTGTACGAGCGCGCCCTTCGGGATGAGGACGTCGCGGATCTTGACGTCTTCGGTGGCATAGCGGAACGTCGAGTTCTCGACGGACCCTTCGTACCGCAGCAATTCCTCGATGGCCTGCGGGAAAAGGGCCGGATCCTGCTTCACCGTGCGGAGCTGGTCTTGATGGGTGAGCAGATGGTAGACGGCGTTCCCGATCAGATAGGCCGTGGTCTTGTGGCCGGCGAAGAGCAGGACCCAGGCGGTCGAGACCAATTCGCTGTCGGTCAGCGCGCCGTCCTGGTCCTGAGCCGTGATCAGCGCACTCATCAGGTCCTCGCCCGGGTTGCGCCGCTTGCGCGCGATGAGATCCACCAGATAGTTGCGCAGATTCCCCTCGGCTTCTTCGAGCGCCTTTTTCGCCTCGGGCCCGAATCCCGTTTTGGCCACCGTGACGGACCACGTGTGGGCCTGCTCGCGTTCGTCCTCCGGGACGCCGAGCAGCTCACAGATCACATTGAGCGGAAGCGGGAAGGCGAAGGAGGGCAGCAGGTCCACCGGTTCGCGGGTCGAGCACCGGTCGAGCAGTCCGTCCGCGACCTCCTGGACCCGCGGGCGAAGGGCCTCCACACGGCGCGGGGTGAGAGCGCCGTTGACGACCCGGCGGAGCCGCGTGTGCTTGGGCGGATCGGAGAACAGCATGTTGTCGTCCAGCGCCACCGAGGAGTCGCCGAAGATCCGCTGGTAGGCGTCCATGGCCCCGTACATGTCCTTGCTGAACCGGGGATCGGCCAGCGCGGTCCGCGCGTCGTCGTACCGGGTGATCAGGTACGTCTCCACGCCGTGCGGCGGGAGCAGGGGGCAGACCGGAGAGTCTTTCCGCAACTGGGCATAGACGGGGTGCGGGTTCGTGCGGAATTCCGGGGTGCATGCGGAGGCGGCAGCTGCGGGGTCTGAAGACTCATATACGTCTGTCACGGCACATCCTGAAGTGAGGGCTGCCGCTGGAAGTGCAGCCGAGATGAATGCTGCAAGGGGGAGCCCTGCCTTCGGGGCTGAAATGAATGCGGAGGGCCGATCGAAAACTTCCCGGGGCCGGTAAGCGCGAAACTTCCGCACTAGCCCATTCGGGGGCCGCTATTGCCTCCGGAAGGGCGTCATATCCGGCCTCGCGCGGGAAGAAACCGGCCCCGCCACTCCCGCCTCCCGATCGGAGCAACAGGACTCGCGCATCGGAAGGCTCACGGTCGAGAGTTGTTCCCAGGATCCGCACCCATCAGCCCTGCCTTTCCGCACCCATCAGCCCTGGCCTTCAGGACGCCGACAAGAGGAACAGACATGAGTGACAGCGCTGCAGAATCCGTGCCGGTACTCATTGCAGGTGGATCCTTGGTCGGTCTATCCGCCTCGGTGTTCCTCGGTCGCCTGGGGGTGAAACACCTCCTGGTGGAGCGGCACGCCGAGACGTCCATGCACCCGCGGGGCCGCGGAAACAATATCCGCACCATGGAGCTGTTCCGCACCGCAGGTGTCGAGCCGGCCATTCGCGAGGCGGCCTCCGCGCTCTCGGGGAACGACGGGGTGCTGCAGACGGAAAGGCTCTCCAGCGACGAGCAGCGATGGATCATCCCGCGTATCGATCCGGATTCCTCACTGTCCAGCATCACCCCGTCCGGTTGGTGTTTGTGCAGCCAGAACGACCTGGAGCCGGTGCTGTTGAAGTACGCCCGCGAGCTGGGCGGCGATGTGCGTTTCGGTACGGAACTCATCTCGTACACACAGGATGACCGTGGCGTCCATGCCGAATTGCGCAACCGGGAAACCGGCGAATCACGAGCGGTGCATGCGGAATACCTCATCGCCGCCGACGGCCCCAGGAGCCCGGTCCGCAAGAGCATGGACATCGGGCACTCCGGCCCGGGAACCCTGTTCCACAACGTCAGCGTCACGTTCCGCAGCAAAAACCTCAAGAACGTCGTGGGTGACCGCCGGTTCGTCGTCTGCTACATCACCAATCCCGACGGCGAGGGAGCCTTGCTGCCGGTGGACAACGATGAGCAGTGGGTCTTCCACGTCCCCTGGGCATACGACCGCGGCGAGACGCTGGACGCCTTCACCGACATGCGCCTCACCGCGCACATCCGCGCGGCAGCCGGTGACCCCGACATCGATGTGGAGATCACGGGCAAGGCCCCTTGGCACGCGGCCAACAGAGTCGCCGACAGTTACGGCCGGGACCGGGTCTTCCTGGCCGGCGACTCGGCACACGAAATGCCGCCGACGGGTGCCTTCGGCTCGAACACCGGGATCCAGGACGCGCACAACCTGGCCTGGAAAATCACCGCCGTTCTGCGCGGCTGGGCCGGCCGCCCGCTGCTGGACACGTATCAGGAGGAACGGAGGTCGGTCGCCCTGGCAACCACCCTCCGCGCCTCACAGCAGGCGGTGGAGGAACAGCACCCCGGATACACCGCCGCCGCTTCCCGCAACAACGATCCGGCCGACCTGCTCACCGTCGCGTTGTGCTACCGCTATGCCTCGGACGCAATCCTGGGCGGCGATCCGGACGGTGACGTCGTTCCCCGCCAATTCGAATTGGGCGGCGCACCCGGCAGCCGGGCTCCCCACCTGTGGGTCGAGCGAGACGGCAAGAGGATGTCCACCCTGGATCTGTACGAGACGTCCTGCACCGTCCTCAGCGGTCCCGCGGGCAAAGCCTGGCGGGAGGCGGCTCGCGCCGTAGCAGAAGAGTTGGACGTACCTCTCGCCGCCTACCTCATCGGCAATACGCCCGAGTGTGACCTGCTCCCGGAACCCGGAGTGGACTGGGCGCAACTGCACGGAACGCAGGACGACGGTGCGGTATTGGTACGCCCCGACGGCTTCGTGGCATGGAAGTCGGGCAACGGAGACGCCGGGGACCCGCACAAGGTCTTGACGGACGTGCTCAGAAAGCTCTTGCACCGCCCGTAACCCATCGCTCCAGCAAGCCTCGCCCAGAGAAAAAAGCCCCGCCCCAAGAGAAGACCCCTCCCCAAGAGAAGGCCTCTTCCCAAGAAATAGCCCCCTCCGCCGACAGCCCGCCGTCAGAGCAAGCAGGGAGATCCACGTGACATCACCCGAGCAGCACCCCAGCAAGTCTCCCGGCACTGACAAGCGACGGGCAGCGAAGACCGCCCGGGGGGACCAGACCACCGAGAACGGTCGCGTGGACGTACACCATCACTTCACCGCCCCGGCCTGGATCGACTGGGCCGAAAGCAAAGGCCTGACGCGGCGTGAAAAGCTGCCCTGGTGGACTCGTTGGGACGAGGACACCACGCTTGACGTCATGAGCAAGGCGGGGATCAGCACCAGCATTCTGACCGCTGCCATGCCGGGCAGCCCCGCTCAGGACCCCCAGCAGCGTAAGGAAGGCCTGCACATCTCTCTGCAGGCGATGTCCGATCTCGCACAAGCCCACCCCCGGCGCTTCGCCTTCTTCACTCCGGTCTTCCTTGACGACCTGGAGACGTCACGTTGGTCCATGCGCAAGGGACTTGACGATTACGGTGCCGTCGGCGTGAGCACCCGCACCAGCATGGGCGGCGAATATCTCGGTGACGCGGCACATGAATCGCTGCTCGCGGAACTCAACGAACGATCAGCAGTCGTCAGCACCCATCCCATGGAGATCCCCTCAGGCCCGGTCATGCCGGGGCTGCCGCCCTTCATGTGCGACTTCCTGCTGGACACCACGCGCGCTGCCATCAACCTGATTCTCCAGGGGACCCTGGACCGGTACCCGAATCTCTCGTTCATCCTCCCCCACGGCGGTGGATTCCTGCCCTACATGGCCACGCGCCTGGAACTCTTCACGCACATGCTCACCCCGAAAATCGAGCCCGCGCGCGTCCGCGATTACCTGCATCGCTTCTACTACGACACCGCGGCGCCGATGTCCCCCTCCGCCACCCCCACGCTGATCTCCACCGTCGATCCCGGCCGGATCCTCTACGGGACCGACTGGCCCCCCACATCGGCCGAGATCATCACCGATGTCGTGGCTCCGGCCCTCGACCGGGACCCGGCCCTCTCCGACAGCCAGCGGCGCGGCATCAACCGGGACAACGCGCTGCACCTCATGCCGGCTCTGGCGCGACTCTGAGAAGGCTTCCACGCCGAAACGGTGGGAAGTCCCTGGGCAGGTTCGCCCACTTCACCCCGTTGTCGACCACGTCGCGGACCGCGTCGAAGCTGCCGCGATCACCCGGTCAGGAACCTCGTTCGAACTGACAACCCCGGTGACCGATCTGCGAAGCCTTGTTAGACCAGCCACTTCCCATCGCGCATCAGGGTCCGCCCGGGCATCTCGGGAACCGTTCCCCACGCCTGCAGGATCTGCGGGGTGACATGGAAGAAGACGTACGAGGGGTGGTCCTCGCGAGGGTCCCAGCCGTCCTTGGCGGCGAAGGCGTCGCCCACCTCGGTCGGAAGCTCCTCGCGGGTCAGCATGCGTGCGGTGCCGTGGACCAGGACCACGTCCCGGGTGTGGCCGAAGCTGAGCCGGGCCCGACCCGAGGCGCACAGGTTGCGCCCGGTCGGGTTGGTGTCGCGGGTGGAGAGCCACACCGCCTCGCCATCCCACCAGAAGGCCAGCGGAACGAGGCACGGCTCGCCGGTGGCGTCGGCCGTGGCGACCCATACGTCGTTGTCCCGCACGAGCCGTTCCAGCGCCTCGCGCTTGCGCTGCTCCGGGCTACGGGGTCCGCTGGGCTGAGAGTCAACTGCCGTCATGTGGGGAGGCTACGGCGCGAGTCACTCAGTCACATCCCGCCGCGGAACTAGGTCGCAAGACGGAGGACCGGCCCTCGTACTGGGGCGTCTCACTCAACCCGACACGCAGCGGCGGGCGTGCCGGACGGGACTTTCGATACACGCCTGACGCCTGCTCGCACTCGCATCACCGAGCTACCAGGAGGTCCTGCCATCATGCACCGCCCTCGCGATTGCCCGAATAGATACTCTGCTCGACTGACAACTCCACTGACCGGAATGTGGTTGGCTTCTAAGAGCCAATCTGTTCGGTGAGTTGTGAGCCGGCGTCCGACACGAGCTGAGCCACCCGACGCAGGCGTTGGCAGTGGCAGTGGCAGTGGCCTTGGCGCTTGCTCAGGAACCTTCCGGGGGGAGGAGGCCGTCGAGCGCTTCGGCGCATTCCCGGGCGGCCTGGGCGGAGCGGGGCAGCATGAGGCTTTCATAGGCGCGTACGGCGTCGTCGAGGGTGGATTCGGTGATGAGGGCGTGGGCGAGGTCCGCGCCATCGAGCATGGCGAGGTTCGCACCGAGCCCTACGGGGGGCATCAGATGCGCGGCGTCGCCCAGCAGCGTGATGCCAGGGACGTGTTCCCAGGCGTGGGGGGCCGGCAGCACGAACACGGGCCGGTTGACGAATCCGCCGTCGTGGTCTCGTACGAGAGCGAGCAGCCGCTCGTCCCATCCCTCGAACATCGTCAGCAGGTGTGCGCGGACGGCCGCCGTGTCATCGAGCGCCACCTCGGCGGCCACGTGCCAATCCTGCGGGGCGCGAAAGGCGAGGTAGACGCGGATGTGGCCATTGCTGTTGCGCTGGGCCAGCAGTGCCCTGCTACCGGCGCTCGCCAGCATGGTGCCGTGACCGACGAGGCCGGCAAGGGCTGGATGGCGGGCGTCGCAGTCGTCGAAACCGGCTTCGACGAAGGTGACACCGTTGTAGCCGGGCCTGGCGTCCGACAGGGTTGAGCGGAGGCGCGACCAGGCACCGTCGGCACCGACCACGAGGTCGGCCTCCTCGGTGCTGCCGTCGTCGAAAAGGAGCCGCCAGGTGCCGTCGCCGAGCGGCTCGACACCGGTCACGGCGTGGTCCCACCGGACGGTGCCCTCGGCAAGGGAATCCAGGAGCAGGCCACGCAGTTGACCGCGGTCGATTTCGGGGCTGTCGGTATCGTGGCCGGGTCCCTCGAAGGGCAGAACGGCGGCGGTGGCAGGGTCGAGCAGGCGCCACTCCTGGCCCTCAGGACGGGCCAAGGCGCGGAACCGGTCGAGTAACTCCGCCGCACGCAGCGCCACCTGACCGGTGCCGGCGTGGATGTCGAGGCTGCCGCCCTGGGGGCGCGCACCGGTGGACGCCTCACGTTCGAAGACAGTGACCGGCCGGCCGTGGAGTTGCAGGACGCGGGCGCAGACAAGGCCCCCGAGGCCGGCGCCGACGACGGCGATGCGGGGGTGGTGAGTGGAGTGCATGAAGCTGTCTCTCGGAAGCTGGATGGATGAGTTGCCGAACCGGTCCGGCACGCAGCCAAGAAAGCACAGCCACATGAAGAGAAACCAATGAATTAAGGCGGTGCCGTTCGCTGGACTCGACACCCTTGCGAGCGAGGCGGACCCCGATGCGCCGGACCCAGAGCCATCGCCGCAGGGGGATGTCACAAGCCTTGTCCGCGTGGCCGGCCCGCGGTGGCAGGTGAGGGTGCAGATGATGCTGGTCAGGCCAGGAAGTGGATTCGCCGGCCGGGGCCCGCAAAAAGGGGGCCCGGCCGGCGAATCGCTGCGGACTCATCTGCTGACGACGACTGAAGAACCCAACCACGTGATCACGTCATGAGCTCTTGTCATCGTTTCCCGGTTAGCTTGCGAATACGGTTCCCTTCAGGGATGGCCAGCCTTCCGCGATGAGTTTCGGACCGTTGATGATCTTGTCATCGGTGGTACCGGGCGCATAGTTCACCAGTACATACTGGTCCTCCGTGAAGAGGTATACCTCTTCCGTGTTGGCGGGTGACTGGACTGCGGCGTCGATTCCGTTCTCGAATACGGTTCCCTTGAGGGACGGCCAGCCTTCCGTGATGGCCTTGGGGCCGTTGATGATTTTGTCGTCGGTGGTGCCCGGGGCGGACTTCACCAGGGCGTACTGGTCGCCCTTGAAGAGATATACCTCGTCCTTTCGACTCGACCGCAACGCGGCGTCGATGCCCTTCTCGAATACAGTCCCCTTAAGAGAGGGCCAGCCTTCTGTGATCGCCTTGGGGCCGTTGATGATCTTGTCACCAGTGGTACCCGGAGTATAGTTCACCAGGGCGTACTGGTCGCCCTTGAAGAGATATACCTCTTCCGTGTTGGCGGGTGACTGGACCGCGGCGTCGATTCCGTTCTCGAATACGGTTCCCTTGAGGGACGGCCAGCCTTCTGCGATGGCCTTGGGGCCGTTGATGATTTTGTCGTCGGTGGTGCCCGGAGCGGACTTCACCAGGGCATACTGGTTACCCCTGAAGAGGTATACCTCGTCCTTTCGGCTCGACCGGAACGAGGCGTCGATCCCCGGGCAGGAACTGGCAGAACTGGCCGGGGACTGGTCCGTGCTGCGCTTTTTGCCTCCCGGGCCGGATATGCCGCATACTGCCGCCGCGCCTGTGGCCAATCCGCTTCGGGTGGCGTCGTTTTGGTAGTAGGCATACGTCGTCAGGAATGCGGTGGATCTGTCCGGATTGGCGGGGTTGAGGATCACGATCATGCCTTGGAGCTGGCTGTCGCCGGTGGTGCGCCAGTAGACGTCTCCGCCGTAGCGGCGAGCGTAGGAGTCGGTGGGATGTGTGATGGTGTCTCGTATCATGTCCCGCCACTCGGCGAAGTTGCACTGGCGCCCGAGGAAGTTCTGGCACTCATTCTGATCGTGGACGTGCTTGGGGTATGAGTGGCCGGCCGCCAGGTCGGCCATCTCACTTACCTCCTCACTTGTGAGCGTATGAGCAGGCTGGAAACCATTGACCGAAACGGCAGTGCCTGCTGTTCCCACTATTGAGCCGGCAGCGATCGGAAGAGCGGCAAGCACGAGCATTATGCTCCTGATGCGTCTCTTGAATGGGCGCATGCGTGTTCCTTTCGTCATTCCTCATGCCTTTGCCTGGCACCCTGGGGAATGTCATGGAGTCGCAGCGGCCCTGCGATTTCGCGCTCATCGCCCCCCCCTGATGCCGATCTGTGGAATCAGCCCGTGCGGGGAGTCTTATTCGGACTCCTTGCTGAACTGATGACCCCGCCGAAAGAGTCAACGCATCGGGGTTCGGCAATTTATGCCATACAAGGACGCTCATCGCTACGGAAAGCGGTAAACACTACGGATTTCCACGATATGGACCGTGCTGACCACGAGACTGGGCTGGGCGGACCACGAGCCGGACAGGGCCGGTCGGCCGGCCTCACTGAGACGGTGTCCTATGTGGTGAGGCGGTCGAGTCGCTGGTAGCGGCAGAGTGCGGCGGCGTGGCCGAGAAGTGCCAGGTAGTTGCTGGGTCGGCGTGCGTAGCGGGGGCCGAGTCTGCGGTAGCCGGAAAGCCAGGACCTGTCCCGCGCGGTGGTCGAAGATGGAGCCATGACAGAGACAGCGCGCGAGATCGTTCTGAGCAAGCAGGACCTTCGTGAGGTCACCGCGTTCGCTGCGGCGTGCGCGGAGGTGGTGCTCGCGGTATTCGAGGCCGATCAGCCGGACGACTCGCGACCTCGGGATGCTATCGGTGCCGCGTGGGAGTTCGCCCGGGGTGGTGAGCGCGGCAAATCTCTGCGCGACACAGCGTGGGCGGCACTCAAGGCAGCCAAGGGTCCGGAAACCGCGGCTGCGCGCGAGGCAGCCTTGGCGGCGATGTCCGCTGCAGGCGCCGCGTACCTGCATCCGCTGGCCAAGGCCACCCAGGTCAAGCACATTCTCGGAGCAGGCGCGTACGCGGCCAGAGCGGCCGAACTCGTCGCGGGCGACGACCGGAACGTGGGTGCCGAACATCTTGAGCGGGCCGCGCATCGTGCGACACCGATCGTCATTGACGTGCTCGAACGCTTCCCGCCGGCACCGGCCGGCGGCGGACGTGTGGGGGAGTTGATCCGCATACTGGACGCCGGCCTTCGTGAGAGCCACACGTCGACACCGGATGTTCCGTGATCCGACCGCTGGATGCCGGCCGTTGGAGTGGGGCTGGGACTGGCCAAGGGCCCGTAAGGTAGCGCTCTTCGGGCGGCTCAGCTCCCGGAGTCCTGCGGGGTGTCTCTCCGATCTCCGTGGGCCTGCGACGTGCAGCTGACGGTTCGTCAGGTCGGCGGAGAGGCCCCCCGGGGAAGATGGACCGACCCCGGGTTCCAGGGGGCCAAGGACGACTGTGTGGCGCACGTGGAAGGGTATGGACCGACATGCGGCCGCTGAGTCTGTGCGGCTGACCGGCCTGCCGTCGTGGAAACGAGGACACGCGATGTTCGGCATCACCCGTTCCCTGGCCGCTCCCTGGTGGACCGGGGAGCCCGCGCCGCTCGCCGAGCGGACGTTGCTCTGCCTCCCGTATGCCGGCGGGGGACCCCAGACCTACCGTCGCTGGGGGGAGTTGCTCGGACCGTCGGTCGAGGTGCTCGCCATGACGCCGCCGGGCCGCGGCCGCCGCTACGGCGAGGAACCCTGCCGAGATCTGCCGTCACTGCTGCATCCGCTCACGGACGCGCTCCCCGGGTTACTTCACCGGCCGTACGTGCTCTTCGGTCACAGCCTCGGGGCGACGGTCGCCTACGAACTGTGTCTGGAGATCCGGCGACGCGGACTGCCCATGCCGCAGGGCCTCGTGGTGTCCGGCCGCCAGGCACCGGACCTGCCGTGGCGGTTCCGGCAGGTCAGCGAGCTGCCCGCGGACGAGTTCACCGAGGCCCTGCGCGACCTGGGCGGTACGCCCGAAGCGGTGCTCGCCCAGCCGGAACTGATGAGCCTGCTGATGCCGGCCCTCCGTGCGGACTTCGCGATCGTGGAGTCGTACCGCCACCGCGGTGAGCCGCCGCTCGACGTGCCGATCCTCGCGCTCGCGGGCACCGAGGACGACCGCGCCTCCGCGGACCACATGGCAGGCTGGGCCGACCGGACGACCGCGTCGTTCGCCCTTCACCCGGTCCACGGCGGCCACTTCTTCGTGGACGCCCAGGCCGCCGCCGTGACCGAGCTCGTCTCGGCCTTCCTGTCACCACCGCGCTGACCACGTACCCGGAGCCCGTGAAACGGCCCGCGGCGAGCGGCGACGCACGCACGTCGTTCGCCGCGGGGTTTTGGTTCCGGAGGATCTCCCACTGCCCTCAGTGATCATCATCATGCGCCATGTCAGGTCATGCGGTCAGATCACGGGATACGGTAAGTATCAACGCCGCTCCAGAGAGGCAGGACCGGACGGTCCGCCTCCGGACGCGGCATCGCGGGGTGCGCCGCTGTCGCCGCCTCCGTAGGAAATCAGCAGTCTTCCTGCCGTGAACGGGGTCATGACCCCTGGCAGGGGCCTCCATGGGGAATCGCCGCGCCACCGGCCGGTGCGGGCCGTTCGACGGTCCGCACCCTGCTGCGCGCTGCCCCGGTGGAGGCGCGGGACGAACATCCCGCCGTGCGGCCTCGGGTGGGGCGTGCCGGCTCTGCCGTCGGTACCCACGAGCGGGGCAAGGAAAAGGAGTGAGGACGATGACCAGCAGGAGCAGTCGCTTAGAGGCGCTCGGCGCCTATCTGCCGCCCACCGTGCAGACGACTGCGGAGTTGGTGGCCCAGGTGTCCGGAACGCAGGAATTCGACCTGCAACGGATCACGGGGGTGGCGGAGCGGAGGGTCCATGACCCCCGGCCGGAGGCGGGCGAGGACTCCTACGGTCTGGCGCTGCGGGCGGCCCGGGACTGCCTGGGCAATTCCCGTTACGAGGCGGCCGATCTGGACGTGGTGATCTCCGCGTCCATCACCCGCTTCCAGGACGGCGACCGCTTCGCCTTCGAGCCCTCCTTCGCCCGGCAGCTGGCCGCCGAGCTGGGTGCGCGGAGCGCGATCCACTTCGATGTGTCCAACGCCTGCGCCGGGATGCTCACCGGTGTGTATCTGCTGGACCGGCTCATCCGGGCCGGCGTGGCGAGGAACGGCCTGGTGGTCAGCGGCGAGCAGGCCACCAAGGTGGCCCGGACCGCGGCCGCCGAGATCACCGACTCCTACGATCCGCAGTTCGCCTCGCTCTCGGTGGGCGACTCGGCGGCGGCCGTCATCCTCGACGAGTCCGTGGACGAGGCCGACCGCATCCACTACGTGGAGATGATGACCTGCGCGGAGTACTCGCACCTGTGCCTGGGCATGCCCAGCGACCGGACCGAGGGCATCGCCCTCTACACGGACAACAAGCAGATGCACAAGAGGGACCGGCTCCGGCTCTGGCCCACCTTTCACGGGGATGTACTGGCGAAACAGGGCCGCACCTTCGCCGACGAGGAGTTCGACTACATCGTGCAGCACCAGGTGGGCACCCGCTTCGTCGAGTTCGTGAACCGGACCGGGGAGGAGGTGTTCGGTACCGGGATGCCGCGGTCGCTGTCGGTGGTCGAGCGGTTCGGCAATACCGCCACCACCTCCCACTTCCTGGTGTTGCGCGAGCACTTGAAGGCCGGGACGGCCCGGCCGGGCGGCAAATTCCTGCTGGTGCCCGCCGCCTCGGGCGTGGTCGCCGGGGCCCTGTCCGCAACGATCTCCACGATGGGGGTGTGAGCCATGGGTGCCGTGATCGCCGCTGCTTCCCTCGCCCTGCCGCGTCCCGCCGACGCCATTGCCACCACGGTGCAGCTCGCCGGGCGGGCCGCCCATGACTGTCTGACCGGGACCGGGCTGTCACCGGACTCCGTCGGGGTGCTCATCAACGTCGGCGTCTACCGCGAGTCCAACACCTTCGAACCCGCCCTCGCGGCCATGGTGCAGAAGGAAGCGGGCATCAACCTGGACTATCTCGCCGACGCCGTGCCGAGCGCCGGCTTCTCCTTCGACCTGATGAACGGCGCCTGCGGCGTGCTGAACGCCGTACAGGTGGCGCAGGCCCTGCTGGACACCGGCAGCACCGACCGGGTGCTGGTGACCGCGGCGGACGTCCACCCCGGCGGGCGGGCCGCCGACGACCCGGCGTACCCGTACGAGGACCTGGGCGGGGCGCTGTTGCTGGAGCGCTCCACCGACCCCGGTGCCGGATTCGGGCCGGTGCACCTACGGAGCGGCCCGGGGCCGACCGGCACCTCCGGCTACCTGGACACGGCCGCGATGGGGGCCGGGGGCCGGCAGCTGATCACCGTCGAGCAGGACGCGGACCGGGCCGGGAAGCTGCTCGACCTCGCCGCCGCCACCGTGGCGGAGTACACCGAGGAGCACGGCCTGGACCCGGAGCGCACGATGGTCGTCTGCTCCCGCCCCACCCCCGACTTCGCGACGCTGCTCGCCGGGCGGCTGGGCCTCGACCCCGCCTCCGTCCTGGCCGCCGGCCTTCCGGGAAGCGACCCGGAGCGGTCCGGCGAACCGCACACTGCCGCCCCGGTCCTCGGCTATCTGACGGCCCTCGACGGCGGACTGCCGCACGCCTATGAAGAGTTGCTCTTCGTCACCGTGGGCGCCGGGCCGAGCGCCGCGTGCGCGAGCTACCGCCTGACGGGAAGGTGAGGGCGGCGCCATGCGTACTGCTCTGACGGAGCGTCAGGAAGGCGTGCAGCCGAACCTCGCCGGGCACCTGGAACACCACGCCCGGGCCTTTCCCGACAAGCCCGCGATCATCCACCCGGACGGCACGGAGGCCGGCGGCGGAATCCGGTACCGCACGCTCACCTACGGCGCACTCCAGGAGCAGGTCGAGGCCCTGGCGGCCGGCTTCCTGCGCAGCGGTATCGGGCGGGGCACCAAAACCGTCCTGATGGCGCCTCCGGGGCCGGACCTGTTCGCGCTCGCGTTCGCGCTGTTCCGGGTCGGTGCCGTGCCCGTCGTGGTCGACCCCGGCATGGGCGTGCGGCGGATGCTGCACTGCTACCGCGCCGTGGGCGCCGAGGCGTTCATCGGGCCGCCGGCCGCGCACGCCGTCCGCGTGCTCAGCCGCCGCACCTTCGCGAGCGCCCGGATCCGGGTGACCGTGGGCCGCCGGTGGTTCTGGGGCGGCCACACCCTCGACGGGCTGCGCCGCCCGGCCCCTTCGGCGGACGACGCGGCCACCGCGGGGGCCCCGGAGAGCCGGCCGGCCGGCGGCGACGACCTGCTGATGATCGGGTTCACCACCGGCAGCACCGGTCCGGCCAAGGGCGTGGAGTACACACACCGGATGGCCGCCGCGACGGCCCGCGGCATCGCATCCGCACACCGGCGCAGCCGCGAGGAGGTCTCGCTGGTCACCCTGCCGCTCTACGGCATCCTCGATCTGGTCTTCGGCTCCACCCTGGTGGTGGCCCCGGTGGCCCCCGCCAGGGTGGCCGGCGCCGAACCCGGCCCGGTGGTGGCGGCGTTGGCCCGGTTCGAGGTGAACACGATGTTCGCCTCCCCGGCGTTGCTGCGGGTGCTCGGCGAGCACCTCCGCCGGCAGCCCACCGCACTCCCGGCGCTGCGCTGCGTCGTCTCCGGTGGTGCTCCGGTGCCGGCGGACGTCGTCGCCGTGCTGCGCGACGTGCTGGACGAGGCGGCCGAGATCCATACGACGTACGGCGCCACCGAGGCCCTGCCGATCTCCTCCCTGGAGTCCGCCGAGGTCCTGGGGGAAACGGCGGCGCGCGCGGCACGGGGCGAAGGCACCTGTGTGGGCCGGCCGGTGCCCGGGGTCGACGTCCGGATCGTGCGGACCACCGACGGGCCGTTGCCGTACTGGGAGCCCGCGCTCACCGTCCCGCCGGGCGAGGTCGGCGAGATCGCCGTGGCCGGGGACACGGTCAGCCGCCGCTACCACGCGGCCCCGGCGGCGGACGCCCAGCACAAGATCCAGGAACACCCGGCGGACGGCGGCCCGGACCGGCTCTGGCACCGCACCGGTGACCTGGGCAGCCTGGACGGCGCGGGCCGGCTGTGGTTCGCCGGGCGTCGCACCCAGCGGGTCACCACCGCCGAGGGCGACCTGCACACCGTCCGCTGCGAGGGCGTGTTCAACGCCCACCCGCTCGTCCGGCGCACCGCGCTGGTCGGCGTCGGAGCGGCGGGCGTACAACGGCCGGTGCTCTGCGTGGAGACCGAGCCGGGGACCGGCCGCGCGCAGTGGCGCACCCTCGTCACCGAACTGCGGCAGCTGGCCGCCGGACACCCGCAGACCCGGCACGTGCAGGACTTCCTCCGGCACCCGGCCTTCCCCGTCGACCCCCGGCACAACGCGAAGATCGGCCGCGAACGGCTGGCCCGCTGGGCCGGCCGGCGGCTGGGCCGCGGGGCACGGCGGCGGCGGACGGCCCTGCGTGCGATCCCGCTGGCGGGGTGGGCGTACCTGCTGCTCGGCGCCGTACGGCCGTTCCACTCCCCGGTGTTGACGGCCCTGTGGTGGACCGATGTCTTTCTGAGCGTCGTGGTGCACGCCGCCCAGATTCCGACGGCGCTGCCGCGCGGACGGGCCGCCGGCCGGGGCACCGCGGCGACGGTGGGCCTCACCATGCTCTACGGGGCGACCTGGTGGCGGACGCTGCCCCCGGGCGCCCCCGCACACCGGAGCACGGACACGGAAACGGGCACGGTCACGGGGGAGGGGACGGCATGAAGGTCCTGGTGACCGGTGCGTCCGGATTCCTCGGCGGACACCTCGTGGACCGCTGCCTGGCCGAGGGCCATCACGTACGGGCCCTCGTCCGCGGCACCAGCGACCTCACCCGGCTGCGGGCCCTGGAGGGCGTCGAGCTGGTCCACGGCGCGTTGGAGGACGCCGAGTCCCTGCGCCGCGCCGTGGCGGGCGTGGACGTCGTGCACCACAGCGCGGCGCGGGTGGTGGACTTCGGCACCCGCGCCCAGTTCTGGCAGGCCAATGTGACCGGTACCGAGCAGCTGCTGGACGCCGCGCGCCGGGCCGGTGCCCGCCGCTTCGTGTTCGTCAGCAGTCCCAGCGCGCTGATGCCGGTCAGGGACGGCGACCGGTTCGACATCGACGAGAGCGTTCCGTACCCCGACCGGTTCCTCAATCTGTACTCCGAGACCAAGGCCGCGGCGGAACGGCGGGTACTGGCCGCGGACGGGCCGGACTTCTCCACGGTCGCGCTGCGTCCGCGCGGCATCTGGGGGCCGCGCGACCACTCCGGCTTCCTGCCCCGCCTGGTCGGCGCGATGCGGGCGGGCCGGCTGCCCGACCTCGCCGCGGGCAAGCGCGTCGAGGTGTCCCTGTGCCACTGCGACAACGCGGTGACCGCGTGCCTGCGGGCGGCCGCCGCCCCGGCAGAACGGGTCGGCGGCAAGGCCTACTTCATCGCGGACCGGGAGCGGACGGACCTGTGGGCCTTCCTGGCCCGTCTGGCGGGGCTGTTCGGCGCGTCGCCGCCCACCCGCCCGCTCCCACCGCTGGTCAGGGACGCCCTGGCGGGGGCCGTCGACCGCCTCTGGCAACTCCCCCCGCTGCGGGCACGGGTGGCCCCACCGCTGAGCCGGTACACCGTCGCCCTGCTCACCCGCTCCACGACCTATGACACGAGCGCCGCGGCACGGGACTTCGGCTACACCGCGGACACGGACCAGGATACGGGGCTGCGGCAGCTGACCGCCTGGGTCGAGTCGGCCGGCGGCGTCGAGGCCTTCGTACGCGCCGTCCGGTGAGCCGGGAGCGGCACCGTACCCGGCTCCCCGGCTCCCGGTTCCCGCGTACGGACCGCCGCCCGGCCCGTCCGCGGCAGCCGAGCACAACGAAACGGAACGTCATGACCCACGTCCAGCAGGCCCGCACCGGCCGGCAGCCCGTGCCCGCACCGGGCCGCCGGCCCGAAAGCCGCCGCTTCGAGCGGCCCGTCTCACCCACCGAATGGCTCTACCTGGCCGGCGGCCGGCTCGCCCCGCCGTTCGCCGTCCAGATCGTGGTCGAGGGCACCGGAACGATCGCTCCCGACGCGCTGCGCCGGGCGGTCGACGTGGCGTCCGACGCCTGCCCCGGGGCACGCCTGCGCCGCCGCGGCCGCCTCTGGACGGACACCGGGCGGCCCCCCGCGGTACGGACCGTGGACCGGCTCGGTGCGGCGCTGCGGGCCCCGCTCGCCCCCGGCGAGGGCCGCGGCTGTGAAGTGGCCGTCCGCACCGAGGGCGCCACCACCACGCTGGTCTTCCGCGTGCACCACGCGGTCATGGACGCGAGGGGCGCGCTCGCCTGGACGGCGGACGTGTTCCGGGCGCTGCGCGGCGAGGCACCCGTCGGGGCCCCGTCCCCGCTGTACGACCTCGCCCTGCTCGACGCCCTCGGCGGCGCCCACCGTGAGCCGGTCGCCCCGCGGTGGCGGTCCCCGCTCGCGGGCGTCCGCCACGGCCGGGCCCCGCGCTGGCAGCGGCGGACCCTGCACGGCAGCCACCCCGGCCTGGTCGCGAAGACCGCCGCCGCCCTCGCGGACCTCGCCCCGGGTCCCACCCGGGTGATGGTGCCGGTGGACCTCCGGCGGCACCGCCCGCAGTTGCGCTCCACCGCCAATCTCAGCCTCCCCGTCTTCCTCGACGGCAGGGCGGGCGACCCCTGGGAACAGTGGCACGCGCAGCTGCTGCGGGCCCTGGCCGAGCGGCGCGAACTGGCCGGCGGTGAGGAGGAGTCGGCGGCCCGGCTGCCGCTCGGTCCGCTCGCCGCACTGCTGGCGGCCGCGCACACGGCGACCGCGGCGGCCGGCCGCTACCCCTGCTCGGCCCTGGTCACCACCCTCGGACGCATCGGCCCGGAAGAGGTGTCCGCCCCGGGCTTCGCGGCCCGCACCGTGTACTCGCTGCCGGTCCAGGCGCCGTTCGTCCCGCTGTCGTTCACCGCCGTGGAGTGCGCGGGCCGTACCGAACTGGCCATGTCCCACCCCGGCGGCCCCCGCGCGGACGCCCGGGCGGCGGCGCTGCTGGACGCGGTGTGCGAAGCACTGTCCCCCCGCGCACGGCGCCGCCCGGTGGCCGTGGGCCCGCGGCGTTCCGTTCCTCCGCTGACGCTGACCGCGCTGCTGCGGCAGCAGGTGGACCGAGCCCCTGACGCGGTGGCGCTCACCGGGCCGCACGGCACGGTGACGTACGGGGAGTTGGACCGCCACTCCGACGTGGTGGCCGCGGAGTTACGCGACCGGGGCGTGGGGCGCGGCGCGGTCGTGGGGCTGCTCGCCGACCGCAGCGCACAGGCCGTGGCGGGCCTGTGGGGCGTACTCAAGGCAGGCGCCGCGTACCTGCCGCTCGACCCGGCGCATCCGCCGGCCCGGATCGCCGCGGTCCTGGCCGACTCCGGCGCCTCCCACTGCCTGACCGGCGGCGCGTACCGGGCGCTGCCGGGACCGGACTGCCCCGCGATCGTCCTCGACGAGCTGCCGGTGAGCGGTGCGCCGCCGCACCCCGGGACCGCGGGACCGGACGACGCCGCGTACGTCATCTACACCTCCGGCTCGACGGGCCGCCCGAAAGGCGTCGTGGTCGAGCACCGGGCGCTGGTCAACTACACGCACTGGGCCACCGACCGGTACCGGATCGATGCCGCCACCCGCTTCGCGTTGTTCACGTCCTTGGCCTTCGACCTCACCGGCACCACGCTCTTCGCGCCGCTGGCCGCCGGGGGCAGCATCGCCCTGGTCCCGGACGAGCCGGACCACCGCACGCTGCGCGACCTGCTGACCCGCTCGGGCGCCAACGCCCTCAAACTCACCCCCGCCCACCTCGACTTGATCACCACACTCGACATCGAGCCGCGGTCCTTCCGGGTGCTCGTGGTGGGCGGCGAGCAGCTGCGCGGCCCGGTGGCCGCGCGGGCGCAGCGGATGTTCGGCCCGGACTGCCGGATCGTCAACGAGTACGGCCCCACCGAGGCGACCATCGGCTGCATCGTGCACACCTTCGACCCCGAGCGCGACGGGGACCTCCCGGCCGTGCCGATCGGCCTCCCGGTGGACAACACCGAGGCGTACCTGCTGGACGCCGACGGGAGGTTCACCGGGCCGGGTGAGGTGGGGGAGATCCATCTGGCCGGCGCGCAGCTCGCGCGTGGCTACCTCGGCCGGCCGGACCTCGACCGGGAACGCTTCGTGCACCTCGCCGACGGCACCCGGGTCTACCGCACCGGCGACCTGGCGCGGCTGACGGACGACGGGGTGCTGCGCTACCTCGGCCGTACCGACGACCAGTTGTCGGTACGGGGGCACCGGATCGAGCCGGGCGAGGTGGCGGCCGCACTGGAACGGCATCCGGACGTGCGCCACGCGGTGGTCACCGCCCGCCCGCCACGCCCCGGCGCCGAACCCGTGCTGTGCGCCTACGTCACCGGCACCGCCGCACCGGACGCCCTGCGGACGCACGCGGCCGAACGACTGCCGGCCTACCTGGTCCCGGCGGCCGTGTGCGTGCTTGACGCCTTCCCGTGGACGGTCAACGGCAAGGTCGATGTCCGGGCGCTCCCGGACCCGTTCGCCCGCGCGCGCCCGGCCGCCGGCGCACCAGCGGCGGCCACCCGGGCCGACGACGCGGTGGACGGGCACCGGCCGCCCGGGGGCGATCCGGTGGTACCGGCCGTCGCCGCGATCTGGTCGCGCGTCCTGGGCGACCCGGGCCTGCACCCCGGACCGCAGGACGACTTCCACCGGCTCGGCGGCGACTCCCTGACGCTGCTGCGCATGCTCGCCGCGGTCGCCACCGAAGTGGTCGGCGCGGCCGGCGAGCCCGCCTTCGACGCCCGGCTGCGCGACCTGATCCGCCAACCCACCCTGGAGAACGTCTGCGCCGCAGCGCGCCAGGCACTCGCCACCCGACCCATGGAGCACCCATGAACACCCCCTTGCCCGTCGAGTTCCGCACCGCCCGCCCGACGGACGCCGACCAAGTCGTGCCCCTGATGTGGGAGTCCTCCCGCAGCCTCCTCGACAGCACGATGGGCGGCGTCCCGGGCGGACCGGCGGCTCTGCTGCGGCGGGACTTCCTCCGCGGACGGGGCATCTTCGGGCACGCCCAGCAGATCCTCGCGGTCGCACCCCACGGCGAGGTGCTGGCGACCATGACGCTGTACCCGGGAAAGCGCTACCGGGCGCTGAGCCTCCAGACGCTGCTGTCCGCCGCCCGGTTCGGGCCGAGCTGCCTGCTGTCGGTGCTGCGCCGGACGGCGGCCGTGTCCCGGCTGTTCGCCCCGCCGAGCCCGAACGCCCTCTTCATGGCGAACCTTTCGGTACGGCCGGCCCACCGCTCCCAGGGCTACGGCTCGTTGATGGTGCAGCAGGCGGAACGTGTCGCCCAGGCCGCCGGCCTGACCCATCTCGAAGGAGACGTCTCCTGCTCCAACACCCGGGCCTGGGCGCTGTACCAGCGCCTCGGCTTCGTCTCGCGGGGCGAGCGGCACGACCGCCGCGGAACGGGACTCGACGGCTTTCGACGGATGCAGCGCCCACTGGGCGCATGACGCACGACGTCCGGTGACCCCGTGTGCGCAAGGCGTCACCCTGTGAACGGTGTCGCCCGAGCACCACCCACAGCCGGCCGCAGGTGCAGCCACGGGACAAGTACCGCACGATGGAATCACGAACCCACCTTCACCTGCCTACGTGCCCCACCTACGTCATCCACCGAGGTGAGGCACTCAGGCACCCAGGTGACCAGGTGGCCCACACACTCGAATACCGGGATGTCCGATGATGACGGAGCTTCCAGGATGTGACACCTCCGTGGTGCAGACCGTGCGGAGGAGGCTCGTGCGGGCGGCGGTCGTCGTGGCCCTCACCGGTGCCGGCGCATTGTTCGGCGTCGTCCAGCCCGCCGGCGCCGCCGCGCCGGCGGTCACCGCCACGGCACCGGCCGCGGTCGCCCACCCCGCGGCGGCGCCGGCCCAGCAACCACAGCCCGCTCCCGTCGATGTGGTCAAGGCGTACTTCGCGGCCATCAACAACGACGAATCCGAGGCGGCTTGGGCGCTGGGCGGGAAGAACATCTCCGGGCGGCCGTACGACTCCTTCGTGACGGCCACCCAGGGCACCGACCAGAACGTCGTCTCCGTCGGCTCCGTGGTCGGCAACAAGGTCACGGTGACCTTCGACGTGACGCTGATCGACGGCTCCCACCAACGGTTCACCGGTACCTACACCGTTCAGGACGGTGTGATCGTCACCGCCGACGTCCGTCGCGTCTGACGGAGTCCTCGTTCCTCACCGGGCGTGGCGCGTGGCGCGTGCCGGACGGGCTGCCCCCTTCTACCGTGCGAGTTCTACCGTGCGAGAGGGCCGGCGGTTCGCCCGCCGGGGGAAGGCCGGCGCTCCGCGTCGGGAAACCCGGTGGTCCGCCAGGACCGGCCGTCCCGAAGAACGGCGAACCCCTCATAGCCGTCGAGGTGTTCCAGCCACTCGGCGGCCCGCCCTCCCATGGCGAAGGCCGCCGTCGCGTAGGCGTCGGTCAGGGTCAGCCGGCGGCCGACCACGGTCACGGACGCGGGGCCGTCGGCGGGCGCGCCGGTGTGCGGATCGAGGATGTGCGCGCCGCGTTCCGCGGTGCCCGAGGTGGCGATGGCCAGGTCGCGACCCGTGACGACGGTGCACAGGGTCCCGGGGCGCAGGGGGTGGGCGATGCCGATGCGCCAGGGGACGCCGGGGGCGGACTCCCCGCCGAGCTGGAGGTCGCCACCGCCGTTCACGCAGGCGTTGCCTGCGCCCGCCGTGTCCAGGATCCGCCAGGCACGTTCCACGGCCCACCCCTTGACCAGGCCGGAGGGGTCGAGGGTGCCGTCCGGTGTGTGGCTGAACCAGCCGTCGGTGGCACGGCGTACCCGCGCGCAGAGGTCGAGGACCTCCCGTACCTCGGGCGAGCAGTCGGCACGGGAGATCTCGCCCCGCGCTAGGCGGCTGACGGCGCTGCCGGGACGGTAGGGGGAGAAGACCTCGTCGACGTGGTGGAGCCAGGCGACGGCAGTACGCAGGGCGGAGGCGATGGCGGCGGTGGGTGTGTCGCGGATGTCGAACGAGAACACGGTGCCCATCGCCTGCTCGACATGGCGCAGGCCGCGCCGTTGCTCAGACACCGGCTTCGTCCAGTGCGCTCTGCAGGGACCGGATGTATCCCGCGCTGGTGTAGCTGGCACCGGACACCGCGTCGATACGGGCGCTGTGGACGTTCAGGGCCTCCTGGGTCAGGCGCGGCAGGGCATAGGCGGCGATCTCGCGGTCGTGGCCGTTCCCGGAGGGCGACTTGAGCACCTTGACGGCCGACAGCTGCCCGGCCTTGACGCTGATGGCGACCTGTACCGTGCCGTACTTGGTGGTGACCGGGTCGCCGGTGTACGTCCCGTTGCCGTGTCCGGCGTCCCGATGCGTGCTGCCGGTCGTCGTCGGTGACGCGGCGGCGCCCGTCTGCGGGCTCCCTGCGGTCGGGCCGGGGCTGTGGTGGGGCTTGAGGGTGAGCAGGAGGACGACCAGGGCGCTGGTCGACGCGGTGGTGAGGACGGCTCGGCGCACGCGGTGGCTCCTTCAGAACTCGAACGACTCGTGGTGGATGTGACGGCGCGGTATCCCGGCGCCCCGCAGGGCGCGCCGGGCGGCCTCGGCCATGCCGGGCGGACCGCACAGGTACACCTCGTGCGCGGCCAGGTCCGGTATCAGGCGGTGCAGGGCGCGGGCCGTCAACGGGGAGGAAAGGACGGCCGGTTCGTCGACGACGTAGTGCACGGTCGCGCCGCGGGCCGCGGCGATGGCGTCGAGTTCGCAGCGCAGCGCGAGGTCCTCGGGCCGCCGCGCCCGGTAGAGGAGGGTGACCTCGCCGGGGAGCGTCTCGAACAGGGCGCGCAGGGGGGTGATGCCGACGCCTCCCGCAAGCAGCAGCACCTTGTCGGCCCTGCGGCGCCGTGCGGTGAAGGCGCCGTACGGGCCTTCGGCCCAGACCCGGGTTCCGGGCCGCAGGCCCGCCAGGGCCGCGCTGTGCCCGCCGGCATCCTTCACCGTGATGCGCAGGTGGTGGGGGAGCGGCGGTGCGGAGAGGGAGTACGGGTTGGCGGTCCACCACAGCCCGGGTGTCAGGAAGCGCCAGCGGAAGAACTGGCCGGACTGCGCGCCCAGTTCGGTCAGGTGCCGGCCGGTGAGGTGGACCGAGACCACCCCCGGTGCCTCCCGGCGGACGTCGGCGACGCGGAGGCGGTGGCGCAGCGCCCGGCGTACGGGGAGCAGGAAGCGGTACCAGGCGAGGAGTGCCGCAACGGTGAAGTAGAGGGCGTACCAGGCGAGTTGGGCGGGCCGGTGGCCGACGAAGTCCGCGCCGTTGGAGAGCTGGTGGCCGAAGGCGAGGAAGAGGGCCAGATAGGTGGCGAAGTGGAGGTAGTGCCAGGTTTCGTAGCTCATCCTGCGGCGGGCGGCCCGCGCCGAGACGACGGCGGTGGCCATCAGGAGCAGGAAGGCCGCGGTGGCCTTGAGCATGTCGGGATAGTCAAGGACGAGCGTGGTCGTCTGGTGCACCACGCCGCTGTGCGAGGTGAGCGCATACCCCCAGATGATCAGCAGGGTGTGGGCGAGGGCGAGGGAGAGGGTGTAGCGGCCGCCCATGGCATGCCAGCGGGCCAGCCGGTCCGTGCCCACGCGGTGGTCCAGCAGCGGAACCCGGGCCATCAGCGCCACCAGTACCGCGCAGCCGTATCCGGCCAGCAGCCCGGTGATCCGGCCGGCGCCGGTCAGCCAGTCCGCCGGGCTCACGACGGACGGGGTGCCGGTCCACCACAGGCCGAGCACACCGGCGGCTCCCGCCCAGACGGCGGCCTGTGCCAGGAGCGGCACGAAGGAGGGCGGCCGGCCCGGGCGCAGGCTCCGGGCCGCACCGCGGCGGGGGTGCGAGAGGGCGGTCATGGGGCTCCGTTTCCGTGGGGAGGGCTACCGTGGCAGCGGAACCTTTGAAGACCCTCTGAGCGGCCCGCCGCGAGACCGGGGCAGGCCGGATTCAGAGGAAACTCAGAGCAGGGACGTGCCCGGGCACCCCCTGGGGCGGGGGATCCTGGAGTGACCATGGACAACCACCTCACCTCCGGCCACCCGCACGGCGACGAGGGATCAGCGGTCCGCGTCCTCGTGATCGACGACGAACCGGACCTGACCGAAGTGCTGTCCGGAGCGCTGGCCGGCGAGGGCTGGGCGGTCCGCACCGCGGCCGACGGCGCCGGGGCGCTCACGGTGGCACGGACGTTCCGTCCGCACGCCGTCGTCCTGGACTGGATGCTCCCCGACATCGACGGCCTGCGGGTGCTCCACCTGCTGCGCCAGGAGCTGGAAACCGTCTGTGTCCTCTTCCTGACCGCACGTGACTCCGTCGAGGACCGCATCGCGGGGATCACCGCGGGCGGTGACGACTACGTGACCAAGCCGTTCAGCCTCGAAGAGGTGCTGGCGCGGCTGCGCGGGCTGCTGCGCCGGGCCGGCATGGCGCACGCGCCGGAGGGCGACCGGCTCGTGGTCGGCGACCTGGTGATGGACGAGGAGGCGAGGGAGGTCGTCCGAGGTGGCGACCTCGTCGAACTGTCCCGCACCGAATTCGAGCTGCTGCGCTTCTTGATGCGCAACCCGCGGCGGGTGCTGTCCAAGACGCAGATCCTCGACCGGGTCTGGTCCTACGACTTCGGCGGCAGGTCGCACGTCGTCGAGCTCTACATCAGCTATCTGCGGAAGAAGATCGACGCCGGCCGGGCGCCGATGATCCACACGGTCCGGGGCGTCGGCTACGTCCTCAAGCCGGAGGCGGCATGAGACGGCTGTTTCCGCGCACCCTGCGCAGCCAGCTCACCGCGGGTCTGGTCGCCCTCCTCGCCCTGGCCTGCCTGGCCGTCGGCGTGACCACGGTCTTCGCCCTCGAAGGCTTTCTCGTGCGCCGCGTGGACCAGCAGCTGTCCGCGTCGGGCGGCCGGTTCGCGGCGAGCCTGGAACACGAGGCGCGTCCGGACGCCGACAACCGGCCCGACACCCGCGGCCAGTCGGAGGGCACGTTCGGTGCCCGGCTGCTGCGCGGGACCACGACACAGGCGGCCGTGGTCCGTGCGGCGGCAGACGCACAGGTGCCGCTCACCGGCGACGACCGCCGGGCGCTGGCCGCTCTTCCCCCGGACGGCACCGGGCACGGCATCCGGCTGTCCGCACTGGGGCGCTACCGCGTCAACGCCGTGCCCGGAGACGACGGCGACGTCCTCGTCACGGGCCTGCCGCTGCACCCCGTCGAGGAGACCGTGCACCGGCTGGAGGCGGTGGAGGCGGCGGTCTTCGGCGGGGCCCTGCTGGTGACCGGCGTCATGGGGGCGATGTGGGTACGGCTGTCCCTGCGCCCGCTGCGACGGGTGACCGCCACGGCCGCGAGTGTGGCCGAGCTCCCCCTGGCCAGCGGCGAGGTGGCGATGCCCGCCCCGGTTCCGGTGGCGGACCCGCACACCGAGGTCGGGCAGGTGGGCACCGCCCTGAACCGGATGCTCGGCCACGTCGGCAACGCCCTGGAACGCCGTCAGGCCGGCGAGGAGCGGCTGCGCCACTTCGCCGCCGACGCCAGCCACGAGCTGCGCACCCCCGTGGCCCACGTCCGCGGCCACGCCGAACTCGCCCTGCGGCACCACGGGCCCGTCCCCGCCGAGGTGCGGCGCGCTCTGGACCGCATCCAGTCGGAGTCGGAGCGGATGAGCCGCCTGGTGGACGACCTGCTGCTGCTCGCCAGGCTCGACGCGGGCCGCGCGCTGGAACGCGCCCCGGTGGACCTGACCCGCCTGGTGCTCGATGCGACGGACGACGCGCGGGCGGCCGGCCCGGACCACCGGTGGCTGCTGGAGCTGCCGGAGACGGTGGTGACCGTCACCGGTGACGAACACCGGCTGCAACAGGTGATCGGCAATCTGCTCGCCAACGCCCGCAGCCACACGCCCGCAGGGACCGCCGTCACGGTGCGGCTCCTGGCCGATGCGCACGGCACGCGGCTGACCGTGGCGGACGACGGCCCGGGAATCCCGGACGAGGTCCGCTCCGAGATCTTCGGCCGCTTCGTCCGGGCGGACCACAGCCGCTCGCGTGCCGCCGGTGGCACCGGGCTCGGGCTCGCCATCGTGCACGCGGTGGTGACCGCGCACGGCGGCTCGGTCGCGATGACCAGCCGCCCCGGGCACACGGCGTTCACTGTGACGTTCCCTCCGGCCGCAGCCGACGAATCCGGGAGCTGAGGGGGCCGACCGGACGACGGGGGAAGGGACCGGACGGCCCTGTCCGGCCCCGGCCGCCCCACTCACCCTGGAAGTGTCAAGCCGTTTCGCGACGGCCGGCACCGAGGAGGCGTGGCGCCATGCTGAACACCCCGCACATCGTCAGCGACGTGATGACCACGACCGTGGCCGCGGTCGATCGTGCGGCGCGGTTCAAGGAGATCATCGAGACCATGGAACGCTGGCAGGTCAGTGCGCTGCCGGTGCTGGCGGCGGAGGGCCGGGTGGTCGGGGTGGTCTCCGAGGCCGATCTGCTGCCCAAGGAGGAGTTCCGGGAGTCGGACCCCGACCGGCTGGAGCAGCTGCGGCGGGTCGACGACGTCCGCCGGGCGGAAGCGGTGACGGCGGGGGAGCTGATGACCAGTCCCGCGCTGACCGTACGCGCCGATGCCACGCTCTCCCAGGCGGCCCGGGTGATGGCGCGGGAGTCCGTCAAGCGGCTTCCGGTGGTGGACGCGCACGGGGTGCTGTACGGCATCGTCAGCCGGGCCGACCTGCTGAAGGTCTTTCTGCGCTCGGACGACGACCTGGCCGAGGAGGTCCGCCGGGACATCGTCGGCGCACTGTTCCCGACGCCGGCCAAGGACTTGCAGGTCACCGTCGCCGACGGGGTCGTCACGCTGCGCGGACGCGTCCGGGACACCTCGCTCATCCCGGTGGCCGCCCGCCTGGTCCGCGCGGTCGAGGGTGTGGTGGACGTGGAGTTCGACGTGACCGGACCGGACGCCGCCCGTACGGGGCCCTCGGCGACGGGCGGGCCGGGCGAAGTGCTCTGAGGTGGGCGGAGCGCCACCGGCCGATGGGTGGCTCCGCAGCGGGCGTCCTGCCGAACGGCGGACTCCGGGCCCGGACGGCCCCTGCCCGCGGGCCGGCCGGCAAGCGCACGATGGTAGGTGTCGCGTGCCCCGTGCGACGGCAGCCCGTACCGAGGACCCGTGCCGAGGACCCGTACCGAGGAGGAGCCATGGCGCACACTCCGCGCACCGTCCGCGATGTCATGACACAGGCGGTGGTGGCCATCGGGCAGGAGGCGGGCTTCAAGGAGATCGTCGAGACGATGCAGCAGTGGAAGGTCAGCGCACTGCCCGTACTCGCGGGGGAGGGGCGGGTGGTCGGGGTGGTCTCCGAGGCCGATCTGCTGCTCAAGGAAGAGTTCAGGGAAACGGACCCCGACCGGCTGGAGCAGCTGCGGCGGTCGGACGCGGTGCGCAAGGCCGGCGGCGTGACGGCGGGGGAGCTGATGAGCTCGCCGGCCCTCACGGTGCACGCCGGTGACACCCTCGCGCAGGCGGCGCGGACGATGGCGTACAAGTCCGTGAAGCGGTTGCCCGTGGTCGACAGCGGAGGGATGCTCCAGGGCATCGTCAGCCGCTCGGACCTGCTGAAGGTCTTCCTCCGCTCCGATGAGGACCTGGCGGCGGAGGTGCGTACGGAGGTCGTGGGCCGGCTGTTCGGCGCCTCCGCACCGGAGCTGTCGGTCGGTGTCACGGATGGGGTGGTCACCCTCAGCGGCCGGATCCGCAACGCCGCGCTGCTCCCCGTCGCGGCACGGCTGGTGCGGGCGGTCGAGGGCGTCGTGGACGTGACGTTCGACCTCGAAGGACCGGCTCCCGAACAGGGGGAGCCGCCGGTGGCGGGCCGCGGTTCCGGGCGCCGGTAGGTGGGTGCGGGGCCCGCACAGCAGGTGGCCGGACCGCTCAGCCATGGCACGCCGATGCGCCAGGGGCCACGATGGGAAAGCGGGGTGGAAGCGGACGTACCCGCCGGAGGGCGTGATGGGCAAGCCGGACACCTGCAAGCCGGACACCTTCTCACCGGAGCGGCCGATCCGGGTGTTCCTCGTCGACGATCACGAGGTCGTCCGGCGCGGTGTGCAGGACCTGCTCGATGCCGAACCCGACATCGACGTGGTGGGGGACGCCGGCACGGCCGACCACGCGCTGGCCCGCGGCCCGGCGCTGCGGCCGGACGTGGCGGTGCTGGACGTGCGGCTGCCGGACGGGGACGGCGTCTCCGTGTGCCGGGAGCTGCGCTCGCGCATGCCGGGGCTGGGCTGTCTGATGCTCACCTCGTTCGACGACGACGAGGCGCTGCTCGACGCGATCATGGCCGGTGCGGCCGGCTATGTGCTGAAGGAGATCAAGGGGGCGGACCTCGTCACCGCGGTGCGGACGATCGCCTCCGGTCGTTCGATGCTGGATCCGGCGACCACGACACGGCTGATGAGCAGTCTGCGGGGCGCGGACCCCGAGGCGGCGCCCGAGGAGGACGCGCTGTCCGGGCTCTCCCCGCGGGAGCGGGAGATCCTCGGCCTGATCGGCGAAGGATTGACGAACCGTCAGATCGGCAAGCGGCTCTACCTGTCCGAGAAGACCGTCAAGAACCACATCTCCCGTCTGCTCGCCAAACTCGGCGTGGAGCGGCGTATCCAGGCAGCCGTCCTCGCCACCCAGGCCGCCGCGCCACCGGATCCGACCGCCGGGCCGCACTGACCCGAGGGCCGCGGCACCCGGCCCCGATCCGCCGGACAGGCCGGCGCGGAGGGACGCGCAAGCCGAAGTCAGCCGGCTGACCAGGGTCACTTCGCAGCAGTCGACTACTCTCCGGTGGCACCGTCGATCCGCTCGCGGAGCAGGTCGGCGTGGCCGTTGTGCCGCGCGTATTCCTCGATCAGGTGGGTGAGGACATAGCGGAGAGTGAAAATTTCTTCGCCCCACTGCACGGTGCTGTCGAGGGATTCGGTGGCGTCCACGACTGCGCGGGACCGCGCGCACGCCGTCTGCCAGGTCGTGAAGGCGTCGTCAGGATCAGCCGAGTCGACATCGAATTCGGCGAACGTGCCGTGCACGGTTCCCGGCCAATAGGCCCGGACATGCTCGCCGTTCACCACCACTGAAACCAGCTCCGCTCGACCTCGGCCATGTGCCGGACCAGCCCCAGCAAAGACAGGTCGGACGGTGGAACAGCCCTCTCCCTCAAGTGCTCGGCGGTCAGCCCGGCACACTTCATGGCGAGAGTCTCGCGCTGATACTGGAGGAAGCCGGTCAACGAGGCACGCTCGTCGGCCGTCCGCGGGGGTTCCGTCCGCTGCTGATCACTCATCTGAGCATCGTGCCAAGGTTCCCGCACCTGGTCCTCCCGTTTTCGGCATCTCCGGCCTCGGAGCCTGCGGTTCGCCACCACGCCCTAACGGGGCAGAGGTACCCGCCACACCAGGCGGGTGCCGCCGTCGGGCGGGGCCTCGACGGTCATCGTGCCGCCCAGACCCTCCGCCCGCTTGGCCAGATTGCTCAGCCCGCTGCGCCTGCCGGCGCCATGCCCACACCGTTGCTCAACACCGCGTGGGCAAGGGAAACCGTCCGCATCGCGCCGTTCGCATCCGGCCGTGCCTGCCGCCCGCAGTCCGCCGTGCTCGCCTCCTCCCGACGGCACTCAGAGCCGCGGTACGACCGCGACGGGGCACGGGGAATGATGCAGAACGGCGAGGACGAGGGGGCCGAGAGGCATCGGGGTGCGCTGCACCCGACGGCCGACGACCAGGAGACCGGCCTGCGCACAGGCCTCCAGCAGCACCGCGGCCACTCTGCCCCGCCGGATGTGCGGGATGACGCCGATGCCGGGGAACTTCGCCTGCCACGGCGCCAGGATGCCGGCGAGCAGCTCCTCCTCCGCGGCCGCGGGCCCGCCGTCGTCCGGCGCGTAGGCGGGTGCGGCGGGGACCGGCTCCACGCCCGCGGGCGGCTGCCACGCCCGCACGGCGCGCAGCGCCACATGATGGGCCTCGGCAGCGGCGAACGCGAAGTCCAGCACGCCCTCGCCCTTCGTCCCGGGCTCCTGGACACCGACCACGATCTCCGGTCGCCCGTAGACGGCGGTCTCCTCCTCCCGCACGAGGACCACCGGACACTGCGCGCGCCCCAGGACGTGCAGGCTGACCGAGCCGAGCAGGAAGCCGGCGATGGCGCCGTGCCCGCGCGATCCGAGCACCATCATCATGGCCTGCCCACCGCGCTCCACCAGGGCGTCCACCGCCTGTTCCGCGACCTGTTCGGTGGTCACCGACAGGTCGGGATGTGCCTCAAGCGCCATCGCTTCGGCCGTGCCCAGCACCTCGGCCCCGAAACGCCGCTTGTTCGTGGCCTCCGGGGCGAGCGGGAGGTTCAGGGGCTGGGAGGTCCAGGCATGCAGGAGGTGCAGCGGGAGGCCCCGGGCCGCGGCTTCCTCGGCGCCCCAGCGCACCGCCGGCACGCTGTTCCCGAGCCCGTCCAGACCTACGACTACCGAGCCGCCCATGACATTCCTCCACGCCGTCGGGGCTGCGGGCCCTGGGCCCTCGACCCGTCCTCTTCACGTCCTCGCTTCGGGCGAGGCGTGGGTGCCCATGACCCGGATCCGGCGCCCGGTGATCCGGGTCGGACGGATCGCGATCCACAGCTCGCGCCCGTCTCCGACCCAGGGGCCGGTGTGCGCGTGATCCGCCAGCCGGCGGGCCTCGTGCGAATCGGTGACGGCGTTGGCCGGCCCTACGACCAGGACGCTCCAGCCCTGGCTGAAGGCGTCATCGAGGTGGTCGACCTCCAGCGCGACCTCATGGCCGGCCGCCGCGGCCGGTCCGGCTTCGGGATCGGTGCGGTAGGCGACCAGCTCGCCGGCGACGGTGTAGTTCACGGGGAAGACGGCGGGTGCGTCATCGACGGTCACCGCCACGCGGCCGACGCCGTGGGTGGAGAGCTTCTCGCGGCACTCGGCGGGGCTGAGCACCAGCACCTCGGGATGCGCCGCGGCCGCACCGAAGCCCGCCGGCAGCTCCGTCGTCCCTCCCACCAGTTCGTCCACCGTGGTGTCGAGCGCACCGGCCAGGCGCAGCAGGAACCCGATGCCCGGTTCGGCAGCGCCTTCCTCCACGTACCGGAGATACCCCGGCGAGGCGGCGACCCGGGCCGCGACATGCGCACGGGTCAGCCCCAGCTGCTCCCTGCGGAGCGCGGCACGCCGCCCCAGGTCACTGCCGGACCGGTCGGCCCCTGACCCGGAGTCCTGCTCGCGTTGCGTCATCACGTCCACATCCTTTCGCCGTCCCTCGCCGTCCCTCGCCGTTCTTCGCCGTCCGGAATTCATGAGTGCGGGACGATCGCCACGGGACACGGGGCATGGTGGACCGCTGCCTGTACGACGTGGCCGATCCGAGGGGGCAGCAGACGCCCCCGGTGCCGACGGCCGACGACCAGGAGGTCCGCGTGCGCGCTGCGGTGCAGGAGGGCAGACACCGGATTCTCCATCACCACCTCCTCGTCCACCGGAACGGCCGGGAACTTCTCCCGCCATGGACGCAGCGAGGCGGCCAGCTCGCCCTGTGCATCGTGCACCGCTTCCTCCGCGGCGCTCCGCTCCACCCCGCCACCGCGGTTGTAGGCGTACGAGGGCAGGTGCCTGCCGTGCACGGCATGCAGCGGGACGTCCCGCCGTGCCGCCGTTTCGAAGGCGAACGTGAGCACCTCTTCGCAGGCAGCATGCAGACCGACACCAACGGTCACCTTTCGTCCGTTCGCGCCGCCGGCGGGCGCCTCCTGCTCCTGCTGGGCGCGTACCAGAACCGTCGGGGTCTCGGTGTGGGTCACCAGCTCCAGGCCGGTTTCCCCCAGGGTGAAGCGCGCCGCGGCCCCCAGCCCCCGCGAGCCCAGGACCAGCAGATCCGACTGCCCGACGGCATCGGTCAGGGCCTCGAACGGGTCCTTGCGCACCAGACTCACTTCCACGGGGAGGTCCGGGCAGGACGACCGGACCGCCGCCTCTGCCTCCTCGACGATCCGGCGTGGCCAGTAGTTCTGCTCCGCCTTCCGTGACGGAGTGCCGTCCGGCTCCAGAGCGAGCAGGACCCAGGCGTGCAGCAGCCGCAGCCGGGCCTGGCGCAGCGTCGCCTCCCGCGCGGCCCACACGGCCGCGGAGACCGACTGCGGGGTGCCGTCCAGACCGACGGTGATGAGGTTGTTCGCCATGACGTGCTCAGCCTCCTCCGACGGATGCGGCAGGTCGGGCGGTGCTGGCCGACATCAGACCCTCGGCGGCCGAGGCGCCCCGTCCGGCTCGTTCGCCGTGGCGGCCGGCGCTCTGCCCCACCTCTCCAGGATGATCGGAGCGGCCGCCGTACGGCATGAGCCACTCGGCCCCATCAGCCCGCCGGCAGGCCCGGACGGTCCGCACGGTCCCGGTGGCTCGGACGGCCCGACCTGCCTGCGACCAGGGACCTACCTGCGACCGGGGGCCTACCTGCGACCAAGGACCGACCTGAGCCCAAGGACCTGCCTGCGAGCAGGGACCTGGCGGAATGCCCCTGCCGCGGAACGCGAGCAAAAAATTTCGGGCGCCGATGTCGAGAACCCGTGGCCGGCTCCGTCCCCGGAATGAACGCGACCACAATGGGTCGCACCAGCACTGAGGAGAACCACGATGGCCAAGTACCTGCTTCTGAAGCACTACCGCGGGGCCCCGGCAGCGGTGAACGACGTGCCGATGGACCAGTGGACGCCGGAGGAGATCTCGGCGCATGTGCAGTACATGAACGATTTCGCGGCCCGGCTGGAGAAGACCGGTGAGTTCGTCAGCGGTCAGGCGCTCGCCCCCGAGGGAGTATGGGTCCGCTACGACGGCGAGGGGCGCCCGCCGGTCACTGACGGCCCGTTCGCGGAAACCAAGGACGTGATCGCCGGCTGGATGATCATCGATGTCGACAGCTACGAGCGGGCCGTCGCGCTGGCCGGGGAGCTGTCGGCCGCCCCCGGGGCGGGTGGCAAGCCGATCCACGAGTGGCTGGAGCTGCGCCCGTTCCTGGCCGAGTCGCCCACCACCACGGAGTGCCCTCACCGGTGACCTCATCGATGGACGAGGCCCTGCTCCGCAGCCTCACGCCCAGCGTGCTCACCGTCCTCGTCCGCCGCGGAGCCGACTTCGCGGCGGCCGAGGACGCCGTGCAGGACGCCCTCGTCCAGGCGATCAGCGTCTGGACGGCCGACCCTCCGCGGGACCCGAAGGGCTGGCTGGTCACCGTGGCCTGGCGCAAGTTCCTCGACGCGAGGCGAGCCGACGACGCCCGCCGCCGGCGGGAGGACCGCCTCGACGAGGAGCCGGCGCCCGGGCCCGCGCCCGCGGTGGACGACACGCTCCAGCTCTACTTCCTGTGCGCCCATCCGTCGCTGACGCCGTCGTCCGCGGTCGCGCTCACGCTGCGCGCCGTCGGCGGGCTGACCACTCGTCAGATCGCCCAGGCCTACCTGGTGCCCGAGGCGACCATGGCGCAGCGCATCAGCCGGGCCAAGCGCACCGTCTCAGGAGTGCAGTTCGGCAGGGCCGGCGACGTCGCCACCGTGCTGCGCGTCCTCTACCTGGTCTTCAACGAGGGCTACTCCGGTGACGTCGACCTGGCCGCCGAGGCCATCCGGCTCACCCGGCAGCTCGCAGCCCAGATCGACCACCCCGAGGTGGCCGGGCTGCTCGCCCTCATGCTGCTCCACCATGCCCGGCGCGCCGCCCGGACCGCGCCCGACGGCAGCCTGGTGCCGCTCGCCGAGCAGGACCGCGGCCGGTGGGACACCGCGTCGATCGCCGAGGGCGTCGAGATCCTTCAGGCGGCACTCGCCCGCGACCGGCTGGGCGAGTTCCAGGCCCAGGCCGCCATCGCGGCACTCCACGCCGACGCGCCCACTGCCGAGGAGACCGACTGGGTGCAGATCGTCGAGTGGTACGACGAGCTCGTGCGCCTGACCGACAGCCCGGTCGTCCGGCTCAACCGCGCAGTCGCTGTCGGCGAGGCCGACGGACCGCGCGCCGGTCTGGCGGCGCTCGCGGCACTGAACGACGAACTGCCCCGCCACACCGCGGTGGCGGCGTACCTCCACGAGCGCGACGGCGACCTGGCGACGGCGGCACGGTTGTACGCCGAGGCGGCCCACAAGGCATCCAACCTCGCCGAGCGCGATCACCTGACGCGCCAGGCCGCCCGGCTCAACGCCCGCCGGCGTCGCTGACGGTCGCGCTCGGCCGGGCTGCTTGAGGCCGTCGTCAATTCCCGGGCCGGTTCTGACCCGAGGGCTTCCCGGACGGGAGCGGTTGGTTCACGCTGGCTATGCAATGTCACACCGCACACAGTCCTCGCCGCGGCCCCGGAAGGAATCCATGAACCCCGCGTACGCCACCACCGACCACGTATTCCCCGTCCCCCTGGACCACTCCTCCCCGCACGGCCCGACCATCGAGGTGTTCGCACGCGAGGTCGTCGACCCGTCCCGCACCGGGGAAGAGCTCCCTTGGCTGCTCTACCTCCAGGGCGGCCCGGGCGGCAAGTCGCCCCGCCCGTCAGCCGGTTCGCCCGGATGGCTGCCCCAGGCGCTCACGACCCACCGGGTGCTCCTGCTCGACCAGCGGGGCACCGGACGCTCCACCCCGGTCACCGCGCGGACCGCCGCCCGCGCCGCCTCTCCGGAGCGGCTCGCCGCGTATCTCGGCCACTTCCGCGCCGACTCGATCGTCGCCGACGCCGAACTGATACGCCGTCAACTGTGCGGTGACGGTACGCCGTGGGAGACGCTCGGCCAGAGTTACGGCGGCTTCCTCACGCTCACCTACCTCTCCCGGGCCCCCGAGGGCCTGCGGGCCTGTTACGTCACCGGCGGCCTGCCCGGCCTCGCCGCCACCGCCGACGACGTGTACGCCCGCACCTACCCGCGCGTGCGCGACCGCGTCCTCGACTTCTACGCGCGCTACCCCGGTGACGCACCCCGCCTGTGCAAGATCGCGGACCTGCTGGCCGGAACCGACGTCCGGCTGCCCGACGGCGACCGGCTCACCGTCCGCCGTCTGCGCACCCTCGGCCTCGCCCTCGGCATGGGCGACGGCTTCGAGCGGATCCACTGGCTCCTCGATGAATCCCTCGACCACAACGGGGAGTTGACCGACACCTTCCTCCACCAGACGATGGCCCTCACCGCCTTCACCGACAACCCGCTCTTCGCCGTCCTCCAGGAGACGCTGTACGGGCAGGGGGCCGGCCCGACCGGCTGGGCGGCCGCACGAGCCCTCGCCGGTTTCCCCGAATTCGCCGAGGAGGCCGATCCCTTCCTGCTCACCGGCGAGATGATCTACCCCTGGATGTTCCGCGACATCGCGGCCCTGCGCCCCTTCGCGGCGGCCGCCGAACTCCTGGCCGCGCGCACCGACTGGCCGCCCCTGTACGACCCCCGGCGCCTCGCCGCCAACGAGGTGCCCCTCGCCGCGGCCGTCTACCACGACGACATGTACGTGGACGCGGGTCTTTCCCTGCGCACCGCGCGCGAGGTCGGCGCCACCCGCACCTGGGTCACCAACGAGTGGGAACACGACGGGATTTCGGCCTCCGGCGGTCGCGTACTGGCCCGTCTCATGGACCTGGCCGCGGGCCGCGCCTGACCCCCTCGCGCCCGCTCCCCACCCCTGCCGCTCCTGGCATCCCTGGCACCTCTGCCACTCGCTTCCGACGGGAGAGTCATGTCTGCCCTGCCCACCCGACTGCGCCCCCTCGCCGTGGCCGTCGCCCTCGTGGCCGGCCCCTGTCTTGCCGTCCCCGCCACCGCCACCGCCACCGAACCCGCGGCTTCCCCGGCCCCGGCCGGAAGCTGCGCGCTCCCCGGCAGGACCGGCTGGACCGACGAGGGCCACACCACCGACCGCGTCCGGTTCCAGCGGTCCACCGGTACACACCGGGTGCTGACCCTGTTCGTGGACTTCCCGGACGCCCCGGCCACGGACTCCACCGCCCCGTACGCGGCCGAACTCGCCCCCGCCGCCGACTGGATGCGCACGGCCAGCTACGGCCGTTCCCGCCTCGCCCTCAGCTCGCTCAAGCGCTGGATCCGCATGCCGGCGGACTCCACGTCGTACGGCTTCACCCGCGATCTCACCTTCGAGGCCCACGAGAAGTACGTGCGCGACGCGATCACGGCCGCCGATCCGTACGCGGACTTCTCCCGCTACGACATGGTGTACATCGTCCCCACCAAGGCAGCGGCCGCGATCTCCTTCTCCCCGACCTATCTGTACGACCCGGCCACGCCCGGCGTGTTCGCCGACGGCACCCGCCTCAAGTGGGCAGTGACCTTCGGCCAGGACATGTGGCGCTGGGGATACAAGGTGGCCGACCACGAGACCGGACACACCTTCGGGCTGCCCGACCTGTACTCCTTCACCGGCGCCACCCACCAGTACGTCGGCGGCTGGGACGTCATGGGCAACATCGCCGGCCCCGCCCCGCAGTACCTGGGCTGGCACTCCTGGAAGCTCGGCTGGACCCGTGACGCCCAGGTCGCCTGCCTGCCCGCGAGGGGGTCGCGCACCGTACGGCTGACCTCCGTGGAGCGCCCCGGCGGCACCAAGATCGCCGTACTGCGCACGAGCGGGACGACGGCGTACGCGGCGGAGTCCCGGCGCGCCACGGGCAACGACAGGGACGCCTGCTCCACCGGCGTCCTCATATACAAGGTCGACTCGGCCACCGTCACCGGCAAGGGCCCCGTCAGAATCATGAACGCCCATCCGTCCAGCACCCCGCCGGCCGGGTGCACCACCCTCGATATGGCGGCGTACGCACCCGGTCAGAGCTTCACCGATCCCACCACCGGGGCGCGGATCGACGTCCTGTCGGGCGGTGGCTCCGGGGAAGTGGTGCGGCTGACCAAGTCCTGAGTCCCGGGCACCGGCATGAGGCCCCTGCCGGATCCGCTCGGCCGCCGCCGAGCGGATCCGCGTCAGGAGCCTCATGCCTCATGTCTTGCGCTTCATGCGTGTGCGCTGCATGCCTCGTGCTTCATGTCTTGCGCTTCATGACTTTTGCTTCGTGCCTTGTGCGGTACTCCGTACGTCACCGGGCCTTGCAGGCGCCGGCCGCGCACTCGGTGAGCCAGGCGTCGAAGTCGGCGTCGTAGTTCGTACCGACGTTGTGGTAAACGGCGTAGCCGCCCTGGTAGTCGCCCGTCCGGAAGTGGCCGAGCATGGTGGCGATGTCCTCCGGGTGCTTCTCGAACATGTAGCGGACCGCGAGGTAGCCCCACGGGTAGGTGCGGGTGGTGTTGCTGTTCTCGTAGGTGGTCTGGAACAGCGTGCTCAGCTTGTAGGTGTGCTTGCCGGCCTCGCTGACCGCCTCGTCGTCGGTGATCTTGCGGTAGCCGTACGAGATGTACTCGCCGAGCCCCTCGATCCACCAGACGTCCGCGACCGATGTCTGCTGGGTGAAGTCGCCCTTCATGTCGTCACGGGCGTCGAGGTAGTGCGTGTACTCGTGGTTGAGGTTCCAGATCCGGGCCGGGAAGCCGTTGTCGTCGTCCCTCTGGTACATGATGGACATCGGCTTGTTGTCGGGCTTGGTCGGGTCCCCGATCATGGTGATGCCGCCGTTGTTGGTGTCCACGCCGTAGATCGCCCCGGCGTAGGTCTGGTAGTCGGTGCGACTGCCGAACACGGAGAGCTGGATGGTCGACAGGTACTGGTCCGGAATCGGGCCGTTGTCCTTCACCTTGTCGTGGAAGTACGCGTCCTGCTTCAGGATGCTGTCGCAGGCGGCACCGAGTTCGGCTTCGGTCAGCTTCTGCGCCTTGATGACGTGCTTCTCGTCGCAGTTGTGGCTGACCGGGAGGGCTGCCTTGGTGAGCTGCTCGGCCAGGTCGCAGACGCCGTAGTACGAGCACTTGTCCTTGTCGTAGGAGTCGGCCTGGGCGGCGACCGTGACCCACATCGGTGCGGTCTTGCCGGTGATCTTCGAGGCGTCCAGCAGGCCCCTCATCAGCGGCCGGACCTTCTCCTGGAGGGGCTGGTGCTCGACGTAACGCGCCACGTTCATCCCGGCGTTGGAGTCCAGGTACGAGTTCTCGGTGCCCAGCATGTCCAGGTGGTCGTGCGCGAACTTGTCGAGCGTGTCGATGATGCTCGGGTCGGCCGCCACCGCCTTCACGTACTCCGGGTTCCAGTTCCCGCGCCAGAGCGGGGTGTAGACGTTGTTGACGGCCGCCAGCATGCTGGGGATGTCGTCGTAGGAGCTGTTGTACCCGCTCAGCACCTCCTTGTAGACCTTCAGATAGCGGCCCTGCTCGTTGGAGCTGTCGGAGAGGGTCATGACCTCGCCGAGGACATCCCCGTTCTCCGCAGTGACCTTCTTGGAGCTGGGGTTGGCGAAGAAGGCGTCGAGGGCGCCCTCCACGGGCGTCGCCAGGTTCTGACCGTAGTCGCCGACGTCGTCAGGGTGGTTGTCCTGCACGTAGTAGCCGGCCCGCAGGAACATCACGAGCTGCAACGTGTTCTTCGAGTTGTCGCCGGAGTAGGCCCCCGCCGCGTCCTTGAAGGCCCCGGCTATGGTGACCATCTGCTCCTCGCGGAACACGTCATGGGCATCCGTGCCGGTGATCGAGAAGAGGGTGTTCACGCACTCCACGGAGGCGTCCTGGACGGCCTTGACCAGTTCGGGACCGGTCCGGCTCCCGAAGTCGCCAGGGCTGCACTCGGCCTTCTTCGGGGACTTCGGTTTCGTCGCCGCGGTCGAAGACGTGGGTGGCTTCTTCGCGCTGAGCGGGGGGAGTTGGGTGGGGGAGAGTGGCCGACCTTGCACATCCGGCCGTTCGCCTGTGCTGACGGTCGGGCCGACGGGCGGCGGTGCGGGGTGGGAGG
>NZ_SDIF01000265.1 GCF_004122735.1 Streptomyces sioyaensis
GTGCGGCGCATGCCGCGGGCCGCTCGTCGCCGCCCCCGGCCGGCGACGAGCGGCCCGCGGCATGCGCCGCACGGCGAGCCTGGTGCTGCTGGCCGTCGCCGTCTTCTTCACCGCACTGTCCCCGCTGATGCGGTGGTACGCCTTCCCCCGGCTCGCCAAGATCCCGCCCGGCCAGTACCAGGACATGGTCATGGAGGCGAAGCCCGCCACGCTCCTCAACTACGGGACGATGAAGGCCGAGCAGGTCCCCGAGGTCACCATCGTGCAGACCCTCAAGGGCAACGTCGCCGCATCCGACCGGATCGAGCAGTCCGCCGGCCGCGATGTCGTCGTCTGGGACACGCTGTCCTACGTCGCCGGCCCCGACGGAAAGATGGTCTCCGAGATCCCCGAGCGCTACATCTTCGACGCGCACTCCCAAGAACCCGTGCACGCCACCGGAGAGTCGGTCGACGGCGACCCGGTCCGCCGCGAGGGCATCGAATACAAGTGGCCGTTCCTCACCGAGAAACGCGATTACGCCTACTTCGACGCCCAGACCCGCACCTCCGCCCCCATCCACTACAGGGGGACCCGCACCTTCCGCGGCCTGGAGGTCTACTACTTCGAGCAGACCGTCCCCTGGACCAAGGTCGCACTCCCCAAGAAGATGCCGGTCAAGGGCGTCACCCCGCAGGCCGTCGCGAAGATGGGCACCACCCGCTGGTACACCACCAAGCGGATGTTCTGGGTGGAGCCGGTCACCGGAGCGCCGGTCAACGGCCAGGAGATCCACAAGGAGGAGCTGCGCGGCGGCGATCTGCTGCCCGGCGGCCGCACGGTCACCGCGTTCGCCGGCCATGTGAAGATGCGCGCCGACTACGTCGACGCCACCGTCTCGCTGGTGAAAGCGCAGCGCACCCTCGTGTTGCTGCTCACCCGCTACCTCCCCTGGGGATTCCTGACCCTCGGCGCCGCCCTGCTCGCCCTGAGCCTGCACCTCGAAGCCCGCAGCCGCCGGCCCCGCGCCGCCCCCGCCCGCCGGCCCGCGCCCGAGCCCGGCGGCGATGCCGGCGGCGGCGGCCCGGCACGCCCCCTCTGACGCCGCAGCGCCCCGGCTCCCTCCGGCTCAGCCCCGCTTGAGCCGTGCCGTCGTGTGCCGCGTCGGCGCGGCCGTCGAAGGGTCCTCCGGCCAGGGGTGCTTGGGGTAGCGGCCGCGCAACTCCGCGCGTACGGACCGGTATCCGTCCTTCCAGAAGGAGGCGAGATCGGCGGTGACCGCTGCCGGGCGTCCGGCGGGGGACAGCAGATGAATGAGCAGGGGCACGCCCGACACGCGCGGCGACTCCTGCCAGCCGAACAACTCCTGCAGTTTCACGGCCAGTACGGGCTGCTCACCGCCGTAATCCACCCGCACCCGCGAACCGCTCGGCACCTCGACACGCTCCGGCGCCAGCTCGTCGAAGCGCGCCGCCTCCCCGGTCGCCCACGGCAGCAGCCGGGCCAGCGCCTGCCCCGCGTCGATCCGCTCCAGATCGGCCCGCCGCCGTGCCCCGGCGAGCTCCACACCCAGCCACTCGTCGACGCGTGCCAGCAGTGCCTCGTCCGACACCTCCGGCCACGGCGCACCCCACGCCCGGTGCAGGAACGCCATCCGCTGCCGCAAGGACACCGCGGCGGCCGGCCACCGCAGCAGTCCGGGCCCCTCCCGCCGCAGGCCCGACACCACCGCGTCCCGCAGCAGCCCCGCGTCGGGCGAGGTCAGCGGCCGGGACGCCAGCTCGATCGCCCCCAGCCGGGTCACCCGCCGGGCCACCACATCACCGCCCGACCACCCCACCTCCTCGCCCGAGGAGTACAGCGCCCGCGCCGCCGCACCCGCCGTCTCCTCATCGATCACCGCCGCCAGCCGGATCCGCGCCGACACCGCCGCCACCGGCCGGTCCGCCACCGCGACGGCCAGCCACTCCGCATCCCGCAGCCCCGACCCGTCACCGGCCCGCGTCCCCGGACCCG
>NZ_SDIF01000266.1 GCF_004122735.1 Streptomyces sioyaensis
TGGGTCACCCAGTAGTCGGGGGTGGTCAGCTCGGCTGGTGTGGCGGTGCGGCCGGTGACGTTGGAGACCACCGGGATGTCGGGCTCGGAATAGTCGAGGATCTCGGCGAGCTGTCGGAACTCGTCGAGCATGGGGTCCATCAACGGGGAGTGGAAGGCGTGCGAGACCTTCAGGAAGGACGTCTTACGGCCCTGGGCCCGTAGCTCCTGAACCACGGAGTTGACGGTGTCCTGGGCGCCGGAGACGACCACCGCCTGGGGGCCGTTGACAGCGCCGATCGCCACGTCCCCAGCACCGTCGAGCAGCGCCCGTACCTCTTCCTCGGTCGCTTGAACGGCTGCCATGACGCCGCCGTCGGGCAGGGCCTGCATCAGCCGCCCACGGGCCGCCACCAGCGCACACGCATCCGCCAGCGACAGCACCCCGGCCACGTGGGCCGCCGTGATCTCACCGATGGAATGCCCGGCAACCACATCCGGGTGCACACCCCACGACTCCACAAGCCGGAACAACGCCGTCTCGACCGCGAACAGGGCAGGCTGCGCATACTCCGTACGGTCGAGCAGAGTGTTCTCCGCCGACCCGCCGTCCTCCGCGAACAGCACGTCCTTCAAAGGCCGTTGGAGGTGGGCGTCGAGGTGGCCGCAAGCCTCATCAAGCGCCTCCGCGAACACCGGAAAGGCTTGGTACAACTCACGTCCCATCCCCGCCCGCTGTGCGCCCTGTCCGGTGAAGAGGAAGGCGGTCTTGCCACCGGTGCGGGCCACTGCCCGGACCAGCCCTCCGGTTGAAGTGTCGTTGGTCAGGGCGCGCAGCCCGGCCGCCAGCTCCGTACGGTCGCTGCCCGTGATCACCGCGCGGTGCTCCAGCTGCGCCCGCGTCGTCGCCAGTGCTTGACCCACATCCACCGGATCCGGAGCATCCGCACGTTCCAACAAGCCCAGCAGGCTGGCCGCCTGGGCCCGCAGGCCCTCCGCGCTCGCGCCGGACACCGGCCACAGCACCGGTCCCGTAGAAGCGCGAGGTTCTGCGGCGGCCTGGTCGTCTTGAGCCGTGTGGTCGTCCGGAGCTTCCTCCAGGATCACGTGGGCGTTGGTGCCGCTGATTCCGAAGGACGACACTCCCGCCCGGCGGCGCTCCTCGCTTGCCCAAGGAGTCGCTTCGGTCAGGAGCTCCACATGCCCGGCCGACCAGTCGACGTGCGGGGTGGGTTCGTCCACGTGCAGGGTCCGGGGCAGCACGCCGTGGCGCATCGCCATGACCATCTTGATGACTCCGGCGACGCCCGCCGCGGCCTGCGTGTGTCCCAGGTTCGACTTCACCGAACCGAGCCACAGCGGACGCTCCTCCTCCCGGTCCCGTCCGTACGTCGCCAGCAGTGCCTGCGCCTCGATCGGGTCACCCAGTTTCGTGCCGGTGCCGTGTGCTTCGACGGCGTCCACCTCAGCCGGTTGGAGGCCGGCGTTGTGGAGGGCCTGGCGGATGACGCGTTGTTGGGAGGGGCCGTTGGGTGCGGTGAGGCCGTTGCTCGCGCCGTCCTGGTTGACCGCGCTGCCCCGTACGACAGCCAGCACCCGGTGGCCGTGGCGCCGGGCATCCGACAACCGCTCCACCAGCAGCACGCCCACCCCCTCGGAGAGGCTGGTGCCGTTCGCCGACCCGGCGAAGGCCTTCGTCCTGCCGTCCGGGGCCAGATTGCGCTGCCTGCTGAAGTCGATGAACGTCTCGGGCGTGAACATCACCGACACTCCGCCCGCGAGGGCGAGTGAGCACTCGCCATTGCGCAGCGCCTGCACCGCCAGATGCAGGGCGACGAGTGAGGAGGAGCATGCGGTGTCGATGCTGACTGCGGGGCCTTCGAGGCCGAGGGTGTAGGCGAT
>NZ_SDIF01000267.1 GCF_004122735.1 Streptomyces sioyaensis
GGGGCTTAGCGGAGGGCTGGGGCGTAGCGGAGAGCGGGGGCGGCCTCGGCTCGGGAGCATCTCAGGCCTCAACCGCAACGCGGCTTGGTCTCAGGGCAGCTTGGTCTCAGGGCAGCTTGTCTTCAACGCAGCTTGTTTTCCACGAAGTACGCCCGCAGCGGAGCACGCCCGCACCGGAACGTGCCGTCAACGGAGCACGCCCTCAAGGAAGTCGCTGCCCAGCCGGGCCACCGTCTGGAGGTCCAGCTGATGCAGCACATAGCGCCCACGGCGCCGGGTCTGGATCAGCCCGGCCTTCTTCAGCGTGGCGATGTGCCGCGACACCTCGGGCGAGGTGATCCCGAACGCGTGCGCCAGCTCCCCCGTCGTATGCGGCCCTCGCGAAAGCGAGCGGCACAGCTGCATACGCCTCGGATGGGCCAGGGCCTCCAGCCGCTGCTGCACGAGTTCCAGCGCGGCCGGCGTCGGCAACTCCGGGCCGGCGACCGGGTACTGGAGCACCGGGCGCCATCCCGGGGCATGGCCGAACACCAGATGCGGCCAGCCGAACGACGTCGGCAGGAAGGTGACGCCCGGATCCGCGGGGTTCGCGAACGCCGTCGTACGTCCCTGGGCGAGCTTGTCGACCAGGATGCGGGTGCCGCCGCTGCCGTCCTGCGCGTCCTCCAGGGACAGCGCCCGCGAGGTCGCGGGCAGCGTCTCGGACAGGCCCTTGCGGCGCAGCAGTTCGGTCTTGTGCCGGGCGTCGGCCGCCAGCTGGATGCCCACCCGTCGCCAGATGTCCCCGAAGAACGCCTCCTCGCAGTCCTCGAACAGCCGGCGCAGCCACTGCCGCAGGCCGTCGGGGTCGGTGAGCATCCGGTCGGTGAAGGCCGCCTGCCGCGGGCCGCGCGCGGCGACCATCTCCCGTACCCGCGCCCGCTCGTGCGGGTCGACCAGGGGGGAGGGCGTGGGGCGGGTGTAGGACGCCGAGCAGGTGATCTCGAACGCCGCGGCCACGAACCGCTCGTCGTCGATGGTGTCCAACTCATCCAGTTCCTCGGCCAGCGTCGCCCCGGGGTGAGCCGGCAGCAGGATGTCGGAACGGGAGGAGCGCCACAGGAAGTCCGCCTCGCACAGCCGGTCGGCGAGGTCGGTGTGCAGCGCCGCGTGGGTGGCGGTGACCCAGACGTGCAGCCCGGGGTGGTGCCCCGGCTCGGACAGCGCATGCAGCGCGGCGCCCAGCTCCGCCAACGGGGACGGGGAGAAGACGATGTGCTCCGGCGGCAGCCCGGTGATGTCGATGACGTTGGACATACGGACATCATGCGCACGCCCGCCACCTGCCCGGACGTCGATTGACGGCCCTGGTCAATCGACGCGCGGCGCGCCGGGGAACCGCCGCACAGTGAGGGACATGAACGCCGCCCAGCAGCACCTCCTCGACACCTATCGCGCCGCCCGACGAGCCGAGGCCGCCCCGCCCGCCCCGGGCACGCACACCGTCCGTACCGCACGGGAGATCCGGGAGTGGTTCCGCTTCCAGGCCGTCGTCACCGATCCCGGTGACCGGGTTCCCGGCCGGGTGAGGCGCTTCGCGCGGCGGGCGGGGCGCAGGGGACGTGCGGTGGTGGGCGGGGCGCGGCGCCTGGTGCGTCTGTTGCATGTCTAGGGCGTGCATGTCCAGCGCGCCGAGTGCTCGGGCGGCCCGGCCTCACCTGGCGGCGTTCCCCTCGCCCTCCCCCCGGGGGGC
>NZ_SDIF01000268.1 GCF_004122735.1 Streptomyces sioyaensis
TCCCCGGCCCGCTCCCCTCCCCGCGCCGCGTACCGTCGCACCATGAGACTCCTCGCCCTCTCCGGCAGTCTGCGGGCACGCTCCTCCAACGGCGCGGTGCTGCGCTCCGCTCTCGCCCTCTGGGACGGCCCGACCGCCCTCGCGGACATCGGCGCGCTCCCGCACTTCAATCCCGACCTGGACGGCGAGGACGCCACACCCCCCGCCCCCGTCGCCGCCCTCCGCGCCGCGGTCGCCGCCGCCGACGCCCTGCTCCTCGTCAGCCCCGAGTACGCACACGGCGTCCCCGGCGTCCTCAAGAACGCCCTCGACTGGCTGGTCAGCAGCGGCGAATGCGTCAACAAGCCCACCGCGGTGGTCACCGCCTCCCCGTCCCCCACCGGCGGCGACCACGCCAACGCCCAGCTCCGCGAGACCCTGCACATGATGACCGGCGAGGTCGTGACGGCGGCGTGCCGTGAACTCCCGGCCATCGGCCCGAAGATCGACCCGGCCACCGAACGCGTGGCGGACGAGGAGACCCTCGCCGATCTGGGCGCGGCCATGACCCACCTGGCCGCGGCCGTCACCGCCCCGCTCGCTCCCTGACCCCGCCCCGGAACGCCCGGCAGCCCCCGCACGCACCGCACCGCAGCGCTCGCCGACCCGCCCCGCTCACACGCCGAACAACCGCGCCGCGTTCCCGTAACAGACCCCCCGCAGCCACTCCTCGCCCAGCTCCAGCCGGGTGAGTGCCTCCAGCGCATGCGCGTACCCATAGGGGATGTTGGGGAAGTCGCTGCCGAACAGCACCCGTTCGCCGAGGTCCTTCAGCCGGCCGCGCTCGTCCCGTGGGAACGGCGCGGCCCGCTCGGAGAAGTCGGTGAAGGCCATCGTCGTATCGAGGTGCACACCGGGATAGCGCTGTGCAAGGTCCAGGAAGTCGGCGTACTCCGGCATCCCCATATGGGCGATGATCAACCGCAGCCGGGGATGGCGGGCCAGCAGCCGCGCGATCGGGTCGGGCCCGGTGTGCTTGCCGGGAGCCGGCCCCGAGCCGCAGTGGATGACCACCGGCACACCTGCCTCCGCGAGCGCACCCCACACCGGTTCGAGCCGCGCGTCGGCCGGGTCGTACCCGCCCACCTGCACGTGCGCCTTGAAGACCCGTGCCCCGCCCGCGAGTTCGGCGCCCACGTACCGGGCTGCACCGTCCTCCGGAAAGAACGTCGCGGTCCGCAGACAGCCGGGCGTACGGGCCGCGAAGTCGGCCGCCCAGCCGTTGAGCCACTGCGCCATCCCCGGCTTGTGCGGATAGATCATCGAGGTGAAGGCCCGCACCCCGAAGCCGCGCAGCACCGCCAGGCGCTCGTCCTCCTCGAAGCGGTAGGCGATCGGCCATGCCCTGCCCACCAGCGGCCCGGCCGCGTCGAAGTACGCCCAGACCTTCGCCATCACCCGCTCGGGCATGAAGTGCGTATGCACATCGATCAGCCCCGGCAGCCCCAACTCCCGCCAGAAGGCGCCGACCCGCTCATCACCGTCCGCCACGCCGGTCTCCTCCCCTTACGCTTGCCGCCCCTACGGACTCCCGCCCGACGCGGCTCCCGACCACGCCACAGACAGCCCACGGGCAGCCCACGGGCAGCCCCCTCAGCCGGACAGGACACTCCCCACCGGGCCCCGGAACAATCCCCATCCGCCACTTTCCACCCCCGGCCGACACTGACCACCCCGGCCC
>NZ_SDIF01000269.1 GCF_004122735.1 Streptomyces sioyaensis
TGCGTGAGCTCCAGGACGAGACCGGCGGCTTCCAGGTCTTCATCCCGCTGCGCTACCAGCACGACTTCGTCGACATGAAGGACGGCAAGGTCCGCAACAAGCTCCAGGCCCGGACCACCATGGCCTCGGGCGCGGAGGCCCTGAAGACCTTCGCGGTCTCCCGCCTCCTCTTCGACAACGTCCCGCACGTCAAGGTCTTCTGGGTCATGCACGGGGTGTCGACGGCGCAACTGGCCCTGAACCACGGTGCGGACGACATGGACGGTTCGGTGGTCGAGTACAAGATCACGCATGACGCGGATGACTTCGGTACGCCGGACAAGCTGACCCGCGAGGACATTCTCGACCTGATCCGCGACGCCGGCTTCCGCCCCGTCGAGCGCAACACCCGCTACGAAACCATCCGCGAGTACCCGGGGCCGGACCCCGAGCGGCGTGAGTCGCCCCAGCCCATGCGGGTCTGAAGCCCGTCGGCCCGAGCGACCGAAACCACAGACCAAGACCACGATCGGCAGGCAGGCGGTATGTCCACCAACGCGAACGTGAACAACGACGAACTCGAGGTCTGGATCGACCAGGACCTGTGCACCGGAGACGGCATCTGCGTGGAGTACGCGCCGGAGGTCTTCGAGCTGGACATCGACGGCCTCGCCTATGTGAAGGGTGAGGACGACGAGCTGCGCCAGGCGCCCCGGGCGACCGTGCCGCTGCCGCTGGATCTGATCCGGGATGTCGCGGACTCGGCGAAGGAGTGCCCGGGCGAGTGCATCCACGTACGGCGCGTCAAGGACGCGGTGGAGGTCTACGGACCGGAGGCCGACTCGGCCTGACCCGGGGCCGGTAGGCCCCAGAACACGCAGCACACGCGGCGAACCGGCCGGCTCCCGAAGACCCGAAGAGGTGTCTTCGGGAGCCGGCCTGTCGGCGTGCGGCGGTCCGGCTGTTTTCGCGTCCGCCGGTCGGCCTGACGTCCGGCGGCCGCGTCCCGCACACAGCACACAGCACACAGCACACAGCACACAGCACAACGGTGACCGGATCAGCCGAGTGATCCGGTCACCGTGTGGGAGGTGCCGTCGCGCCGTGCGGCAATGAGGAGGAGCCGGTCAGCTCGCCCCGATCACCTTCAGTTCGGGGTGGCTCCGGGCCGCGTCCGGGCCGTCGAGGGCGGTGGAGGACAGGTGGGAGACGACGTGGTCGTCGACCGGGTCGTTGGCCGGGTCGTCGTGCACGAGCAGGTGCTCGTAGGTCGTCGCGCGCTGGGCCGGGACCCGGTCGGCCGCCCGGATCAGCTGCAGCAGTTCCATGCGGTTGGAGCGGTGCTTGGCGCCGGCCGAGGAGACCACGTTCTCCTCCAGCATCACCGAGCCGAGGTCGTCCGCGCCGTAGTGCAGGGCGAGCTGCCCGGCTTCCTTGCCGACGGTCAGCCAGGACCCCTGGATGTGCGGGACGTTGTCCAGGAAGATCCGCGCGATGGCCAGCATGCGCAGGTATTCAAAGACCGTCGCCTGGGTCTGGCCCTTCAGGCGGTTGTTCTCCGGCTGGTAGGTGTAGGGGATGAACGCCCGGAAGCCGTGCGAGCGGTCCTGGACGTCGCGGATCATGCGGATGTGTTCGATCCGCTCGGCGTTGGTCTCGCCGGTGCCCATCAGCATCGTCGAGGTCGACTCCACGCCGAGTCCATGGGCCAC
>NZ_SDIF01000270.1 GCF_004122735.1 Streptomyces sioyaensis
GGCGACGATCAGGGGGCCCGGGGCGGCGTTGGCGCCACCCTCCCCGCGACCGTCGCCGCCGCCAACGCCGCCCCGGGCCCCCTGATCGTCGCCACCACGGACCCCGCCCTCTGGTCCGAGACCAAGGACGCCCGCGCCAAACTCGGCCCCCTGCTGACCTACGATCCGACGCACCGCCTCGACACCCCGGCCCGCCTGCGCTGGTCGCCGACCTCCGGCTGTACGGACCTCGCCACCGCCGCCGCCCGCGCCACCGCCCTGCTGGCCCCCGTACGCCCCTCCGGCGCCTCGGACTCGGCCGTCGCGGACGCCGCCCAGACCCTGCTGCGCTGCTGGCTGCACGCCGCCGCCGTGGACGGCCGCCCGTTCCGCCAGCTGCACCGCTGGGCCCATACCGCCGGCGCCGCACAGGAACCCGTACGCATCCTGCGCACCAGCCCCAAGGCCTCCGGCGGCCAGGCCGGCGAGCTGGAGTCCGTCCTCACCGCATACGCCGAACGCCGCGAAGCCGCCCAGCAGTTGGCCGGCCGCGCCCTCTCCGCGCTCTCCTCGATCCACATCCGGGACGCCTGCAATCCACTCCGAGCGGATTCGGCCCTCCTCGAATCATTTATCGACGAAGGGGGAACGCTTTACGTGGTAGGCGATCCCATCGAGGATCCGCGTACCGACCCGGGTGCGATGCCACTGCTCACCGCACTCCTCTCGAACGTGGTCGAGCACGGCCGCCGCATGGCCGAACGGTCATCTGACGGTCGTCTCGACCCACCACTCACCCTCGTCCTGGACGACATCGCGGCCCTCGCCCCGCTGCCCGCGCTGCCCGGTCTCCTCGAAACGGGCCCCAAGCAGGGCCTGTTGACGCTGGCGACCATGCGCTCCCAGGAACAGGCCCGCGCCCGCTGGCCCCACCACTCCCTCTCGGCCTGACACCAGCCGCCGCGGAGACCACCGCGCGCTACCCCCGCTTGAGCACCAACTCCCGCTCCAGCGCCGCTGGATCCTTCGGATCGGCACAGGTCCGCCCCGTCTCCACGAACCCCAGCGCCCGATAGAACGCCTGGGCCCGCCCATTCTCCTCATGCACCCACAGCCGCACCCGCTCGACCGCCGGCTCGGCGAGCTCCCAGGACCATCCGACCGCCGCCCGGATCAACTCCCACGCCAGCCCGGTCCCCCGATGCCCGGGCCGCACATACACCCCCACGAGATGCGTCTGCGGCGCCTCCTCGTCCGCTTCGACGAGGACCACCACCATGCCGCCCCACCCACCGTCCGAGGCTTCGCCGATGAACGTCAGCGGCGCCACGCCCTCTTCGCTGCGCGCCGCACGACGCTGCCAGAGCGCGTCCGGCTGGACGGCGGCCTCCTCCAGGGTCTCGTTGAACGCCACCCGAGCGACCGGATCCGCCAGAGCCGCCAGCCTCAACTCCCTGAGCCGCTGCCATTCCTGAGCCTTCACAGGCCTGATCACATACGCCATGCGGCACAGGATCCCAGCACCCCCACCCCACTGGCCACAGCATTCCGCCCCGGGTCCGAGAACGCCCCGGAACGCAGAAAAGCCCCGCACCATACGGTGCGGGGCTTTCCCACAATGATTGTTCGGCGGCGTCCTACTCTCCCACAGGGTCCCCCCTGCAGTACCATCGGCGCTGAAAGGCTTAGCTTCCGGGTT
>NZ_SDIF01000028.1 GCF_004122735.1 Streptomyces sioyaensis
GGGGCGGGGGGACCACGGGCGCTCCTTCTGCCGGAGGGGGGCGAACACGCTGACCACTGCCACCTGCGCTACCCAGTGGTAGCCCGCTGATTGCCGCGTTGCATCGTGGGGCCGACCCCTTGCACTGTCAACGCATCTGCGCCAGGCGGTAGTTGATTCCGCCAAGGTCACGCGCGCCGCCGTGCGGCCGGCCTTTTCGGCCGCCCTCCCCGCTCCGAGGTGCAGTGCCGCACCGGCCGCCCGGCGGGACCGGGCCGGGTGCACCGTCCGGCGGCGCGGGGGCGGTCCCCGCGCGTCCCGTTCCGCTCCCGCCACCGTGCGGCACAAGCCCGCTGTCCACGCGCCGTCACACCGGCGGCCCCGGGCCCCTCACTCCCCACCGGCCCGTTATCGCCCACCGGCCCCAGGGGTGGCCGATAACTGCTTGCCCCGGCATGCCCCGCATCCCGGTCCGGTGGTCCGCTGCCGCCGGGCCCAGAAGGGGCGGTCGGCCCAGCGGGTTTCCTGGGCGTGCACGGCACGGTGGCCGTGGTGGTAGGCGCCCCGGGCCGCGGCGACCTTCGCGGCGTAGTCGGCCAGGGCCGTCCGGTCGCCGTGCAGCCGGGCGTCGACCGCCTGGCCCGCGCTCAGCCCGGTGTAGAGGGCGGTGAGGATGCCCTGGGAGCTGAGCGGGTCGAAGGCGGCCGCCGCGTCTCCGGCGGCCGTCCAGCCGGCGCCGTGCACCCGGTCCAGATGTGCGCTGTGCGCGGGGGCCCGGCGGGGTGGCCGCAAGGTGCCCAGGCCGTGCGGAAGGGCCCGGCCGGAGAGGTGCCGGGTGGCCAGCAGCCGGTCGCGGAACCGCTCGGGCCCGCGGACGGCGGCAAGGAGGTCGGGGTCGGTGAAGTAGGCGACCAGGCGGTGCCGGGAGGGCAGCAGCGCGCTGTACCACCAGCCGTCCTCGTCGGACTCGACCAGCGAACGGCCGTCGGTGGGGGTCTGCGGGGCCGGGTCGAGGAGGAGGTGGAGGGCGGTGAGCCGGTCTCCCGTGCACCGCCGGGCACCGGAGCGGACGGCGAGCGCGGCGCGCCGTCCGGTGGCGTCCACCACCCAGCGGCAGCGGACCGTCCGTTCCCCGCCGCCGGTGCGGTCGCCCAGGGTGAGCCGCCAGGTGCCGTCCGGCTGCCGGGCGGGGCGCCGTACGCCGGTGTGCTCGGCGACGTCGGCGCCCGCCGCACGGGCGGCGGCGCGCAGCCGCCGGTCGAAGAGCGGACGGTCGAGGTGCCAGCCGTGACCGTACGGGTCGTGGAGGGAGTCCACGGCGTGCAGTGCGGCCGAGCCCCAGGCCGACAGGGTGCCGTGGCAGGGCAGATGGCCGCTGCCCAGGACCGGTCCCGCCACGCCGAGGTCGGCCAGGAGCAGCCGCCCCACGGACACCAGCGCCTCGCCGGTCTTGGGCGGGCCGGTGCCGGCGTCGGCGAGCAGGACGCTGCGCCCGGCCCGTACGAGGGCGAGCGCGGCGGCGCAGCCGGCCGGCCCACCGCCCGCGACCACGACGTCGTAGCCGGGTGCGGGGGTCACGGGGCGCCGTGGAAGGGGTCGAGCTTCTCCAGGTATCCGGCGGCGATCGCCGACTCGTCCTGACCGGTCGCCTCCTTGACCTCCAGGACCGCCTGCTGCACGAGCATGGACTCCACGGTCTCGGCCGGGACCTCCCCGGTCCAGGTACCGGCCACCCCTGCCAGTTGGGGCACGCCCGCCTCGGGTACCTGGATGTTGATGAGGTTGGCGTGGTCGGGAGCCGGCGGATAGCCGGGCTCGGACTCCACGTGCAGGTAGCGGGGGAACTTCGCGTCACCCACGGTGTATTCGCGGGTCTCGACGATGCCGAACCTGAACCAGTCGTCGATCATCTGCCGGCGCTGCTTGTTGAAGTCGGCGCCCCGCAGACCCCGCAGCCACACCGCCCGCTTCTCGAAGGCCTGCTCCCTGGCGCTGTCGTCGGAGCCGGCCGGCGGGGTGTTGACGGCGGCGAAGTCCGACTGCGTGAGCACGTGGTTGGGGATCTGGGCGGGCCAGAAGGTGGGCAGATAGGGGCTGTAGCGGGGGCCGAGCCCGGACCGCACCTGGTAGCCGGAGCGGCAGCTCGCCGCATCGCACTGCCAGGGGGCGGCCATCCAGCGGGTGAGGTCGCCCGGGCCCTGGGCGTACAGCGGGCCGTTCTTTCCCAGGGCGTCCTGGACCGTGAGGACGTCGCCGTAGTCGCGTTCCGGGTTCTCCGGCGTGCGGTGCAGGATGCGGAAGGGCTCGGCGTACAGGGTCTTGTGCCGCATCGGCCAGGTGACCTCGATGCCGGGGTGGAAGGCGTCGGCGGCGCAGTTCTCCAGTGCGGCCCGGTCCAGCAGGTGCGGCTGTTCGGCGGGCGGCGCCTCGTCCACGACCGGGTAGCCCGTGCGGGGCGGGCCGGTGGTGAAGTGGCCGTCGGCCCACTGGGCCAGCATCCGGTCCTGGGTCGCGGAGAGCGTGATGTGCTGCCGTACGGACGTGGGCTTGCCGCTGGCCATGGCGTCGCCGTAGAGCCAGGGCCAGGGCAGTGGGGACGTCCCGTCCCGCTCGAAGTCGCGCATCTGCACGTAGATCTGGAGGCGGAGTTCCCGGCTGGCCTCGCCCGGGTCGGCGAGCCGCTTGCGCAGGGCCGGTTCTCGGAAGTCATGCGGGCCGCCCCAGCCGAACTGGGTGGCGAAGCCGTGGTTGACCCACTGCAGATCGCAGAACCTCCGCAAGAGCGGTTCGATGTGGTCCGGGTACGAGACCTGCTGCACGGCGGGCAGCGTGTGCTCGGTGACGAACACGTCGTAGAGCAGGTCGTAGAGGGTGCGGACGGTCTTCACGCCGGGTGCGAAGTGCGGCGGGCCGACCACGACCCAGGCGGGGGTCGCGGTCTTCGTGCCGCCCCTGAGGGTGACCTCCGCGGTGACCGGGCCGTCGGAGACATCGTCGTACCAGGTGTCGTTGTTGGCGACGCCGGAGATCGGCGTCTCGGGCGTGGTGTAGGACGCCGACGTGCCGGCACCGCCGACGACCAGCAGGCGGCCGTCGGTCTGGGTGGAGATCGAGCCGAGGGGAGCCGGCCGGTTCATGATCTTCCCGGCGAAGGTGGCGGTCTCGTGCACGGAGGCGCGGATGGTCTGCCGGCCGGGATCGTTGACGAGCTTCTTGCGCTCCGCTCCCCGGACGCCGAAGTTCCGCCGGCGCCGCTGGGCGTCCGGCAGGGCGGTGGCCTCGGGGATGTCGAGCGGGAGGTGGAACTGGTACCAGGCGGCCTTCTTGTTGGCCAGGTGCACCGACCACGTGATCTCGGTGACCTCCTCGTCGCCCAGCTTGAGCTCCCGGACGACCTCGCCCGCCTGGTTGTAGCCGTAGATCCGGAAGCGGGCGGCCTGCCGGACGATCTTCCCCGAGCTGTCCTTGTACGAGCCGGCGGGCGGCGGCGGCTGGTCCGGTGACTCCGGGCCGAGGAAGGGCTGCTGACCACTGTTGCCCACCCGGGCTATGCCGATGGCGGGGTGGATCTTCACCTGTGCGATCTGGGTGTCCATCGAAGGCCTCTCACTGGGCGGGCGTGGATGCCCCCGAAGGCTTCAAACGTAGGATCGGCGCCGCTCAGGGGAGGACATCGAGGCGTCGCAATGGGTGCACGGATTCACCCCTTCGGGACGGCCCGCGCGCGGATCCGCCCGGAGCCCGCTCACGGGCCGTGACGGTGACCACCGGGCCGGCGGGGCGGTGCCCCAGCGGCAGGCCCGGTCCGCGGTCCCTGGGCGGCGCCGCACTGCGCGCCCGTCAGCCCGCCGTGAGGCCCAGCAGCGAGGGGTCGTGGGCCAGTTCGCGGAAGGCCGCCCGCGGGTCGGCCAGCAGCTTGCGTGCGGTGAGGTCGAGCAGTCCGCAGACGGCGCTCACCTCGGCCGCCACCGTCCCGTCCGTCGTGCGGACGGTCTGCTCGATCCGGAAGGTCTTGCCCTCGCCCCAGACGAACGCACAGCTCACCTCGACCTCGTCACCCGCGCGCAGCTCCCGCCGGTAGCGGATGGTGGTCTCGACCGTCACCGGGCCGATGCGCCGGTCCACCATGGTGCTCTGGCGGATCCCGCTCGCCTGCAACAGCGACCAGCGGGCGTGCTCGGCGTACTGGAGATAGACGCTCTGATTGAGATGCCCCTGGGTGTCCGTCTCGTAGCCGCGCACCGTGATCCCGACGGCGAACGGCTCCGCCGCGTCGTGGGTGCCCACTGCCGTGTCCGCCAGTTCCGTCACGAGCGCTCCGCTCCCCTCGGACCCACGCGCCACAGGGGCACATCAGGCCTCATCAGCCACTGGCTTCACACCGTACGCGACGGGTCACCGGGGGCGGAGCGTCCCCCGGCAATCGGACGCCGGCCCGTGAGAGCCGCGACGGGCGGCGGCGTGCGTCAGGGGCTGCCCGTCTTCAGCTTCAGATTCCACCTGGCCAGGGCCTCGCCGACCGGCTGGAAGATGGTCAGGGTGGGGCCGCCGAAGTTGCCGCAGGTCGCGGGGCCTCCTCCGGAGTGCATGCCGAGCGCCATCGGGGCGTTGGGCTGGGTGACGTACGAGCCGCCCGAATCGCCGGGCGCCGAGCAGGCGTTGGTGAACGACAGGCCCTCGATGACCGTGTTTCCGTAGTCCACGGTCTGGTCGACCCGGGTGATCTCCCCGCAGTGCCAGCCACTGCTCTGGCCGGAGCGGCACATCGACATCCCGACCAGCCCCTCCTGGGAGCCGGTGACGGCGACCGGCGTACCGCCCTGGCCCGCCACGTTCGAGCTGACGGTCCAGCCCGGCTGGTCGACCCGGACCAGTCCGAAGTCGCCCTCGCGTCCGTTGATGCTGTGCCCGCCGCCCTGGTTGGAGGTCCCCATGCGGCTGCCGTCCTTGCCGTAGGCGGCCTGATCGGCGGTGAGGGTGCAGTGACCGGCCGTCAGAAAGCCCTGGAAATCGCCGGGTCCGGTCACCGTGAAGCCGATGGAGCAGATGCCCTCGCTGCCGGGCAGCCACCGCTCCCCGCCCACCACCGATCCGCCCTGCTGCCGTGGCGTCTGGTCGCTGCGCTCGACGGTGACCGGGATCCTCGCGCGCGCCCCGAGGCCGCGGACGGTGCGCTCGAAGGCGTCGGTCCGCGGGCCGCGCCGGGTGCGGGCGACCCGGAGCACGACGCCGTTGGCGCGCTCGTCCACCCCCCAGCCGGTGACGCCCGGCACCCCGCCACCGGCCCGGCCGCTGATCCGGCGCATCAGGCCGGTGAGCGCGGCACGGCTGTGCGGCACCGTCCTGGGCACCGCCCCGACGTCCCGTACCCGCTGTGCGTCGGCGGCGCCGGTGACCGCGACGACGAGCCGGCCGGTCGACTTGTCGAACCACATGCCGGCGGGCGGCGCGCTCAGCGCCCGGCGCACGGCGGCCACCGAACGGTGGGCGTCGGCCTCCTGCGCGAGCCGGGTCCGCACCTGCGCCGCCGTCAGCCCGAGGTCCCGCCGCATCGCATCGAGCATGCCGCGCGGCGCCGGCGAGGGCGACGGGTCGGGCCGGATCCCGGCGTGTGCCGGGCTGAGCGGGCCGGCTGCCGCCAGGACGGCGGCCACGGCCGCGCCCCAGAGAGCTGCCTTGCGAGAGCGGCGTTCCATCGGGGTCTCCTCGCGGTGTCGAGTGCACGTCGGATCCGATGGAGCGAGCCTGCGCGACCCCGCGAGGTGCGGCACGAGGGAGACCGGGTGCACCATGTCCGGATGACCGACGAGCACCGGCACCAAATTCCCGCCGCCGGCGGCGCGGTGGCGTTCGCGCGGTTGCCGGAGGTGCTGCGCAAGGTGACCTACTCGGGTGCCCGCCATCCGGGAGCCGGGGCACCTGAATGCCCGTCATTCCTGCCGCGGAAGGCCGCCGGTGCCACCGTCCCGGCCGCCCCCGACGCCTTCGCCGACCTGGCCGACGGCGCCAACTGCCAGCGCTACGCCTATGCCGTGCTGCGCCACTTCGGGCTGCTGGTACCGCCGTTGCGCTCGGCGGAGCTGTGGGCGGACGACCGGGCGACCCGGCGGGCCGCCCGTCCGCAACCGCTGGACCTGGTGCTGTTCGACGCCGGCCCGGCCGCCGACCGGCCACCGGGGTACGGCGCGCACGTGGGCGTCCATCTGGGGCCCGACCAGGTGCTGCACCTGTGCCGGGAGGCCGGCCGGCCCGCCGTCTGGCGCTATGCGGACTTCGCGGCGCGGCCGCGTTACCGGCGGTTCCTCGGTGCCAAGCGGGTGGTGCGCGCGACCGGCCGCTGACGGCTCAGAAGCCGCCGCCGTCACCGCCGAAACCGCCGCCGTCCCCGAACCCGCCGCCGTCACCGAAGCCGCCGCCGAAGTCGTCCGGGTTGAAGTCGGATCCGGAGAAGTCACCGCCGTCGGCACCCGTGCCGCCGAAGTCGGCGCCGTAGGCGTTCGACGACATCATCATGTTGCCGAGCAGCGTGCCCACCAGGAGCCCGGGCAGCAGACCGCCGCCGAAGTAGCCGCCGGCCCAGGGGGCGTAGGCCGGTCCCGCGTCCCAGTAGGGGCGGTCGCCGCTCGCCGTGCGGACCGTGCGGGCCAGCGGTTCCCGGCCGTCGTCCAGGCGGCTCTTGTCCGCGGCGCAGACCGGTACGGTGCGCTCGGCACCGCCCGCCGGCGCCCAGGTCGCGTCGGTGACGGACGGGCCGTGGCGCGGGTCGAAAAAGCAGGGCAGCCGGCGCTCGGGCAGCGGCTTGCCCTCCCGTCGCGCGGCGAGGGTGGCCAGCGAGAACCGGCCGTCCTCCAGGGCCTGGGTCACGGCCTGCACCTCGCCGGGGTGCTGGACCGCCGCCATCGACGACTTGGCGTTCTCGTACGAGTCCAGCGCACGGCTGTAGTCCGCGCGCATCGCGTCGTCGGCGCCGGCCTCACCGGGGTGGAAGTCGAGCCGGTCCAGCTCCTCGCCGAAGGCGGTGATGTCCTCGTCGACGACGACCCGCAGCTCCTCCAGCGCGGCCCGCTCCTCCTCGGCCCGCCGCTTGCGGTTGCGGCGGGCGATGGCGTACGCGCCACCACCGCCGACGACCACCAGCACACCGAGCCCGATCGCCGTGCCGGTGTCGAAGCCGGAGCCCGCGGAGCCGCCCCAGGAGGACGGGGCCTGGCCGTTGGCCGACTGGTTCGCGGTGTCGACGAAGCTGTTCAGCCGGGCGCTGACCGTCGGGTAGTGGGAGCGCTTGACCGATCCGACGAGGTTCTGCACCGAGCTGTGCGACATCACCCGCGGGTCGGCGCCGGCGTTGAAGCCGTCGCCGAGTTCGACGGCGTAGACGCCGCTGATGCCGACCTTGGTGCGCAGGTCACGCAGCAGCGTGCTGGGCGGGTAGTCGGCGGTCCGCGGCAGCACGGCGACGAAGATCGGCTTGTCCGCGTCCTTGATCTTCTTGGCCAGTGCGTCCGCCTGGGCGGAGGTGAACTGGCCGGAGGCGCGCGGATCGACGTAGACCGGGCCCTTCTTCAGGGTGGCCGCGGCATCGTCGAGACCGCCGGCGGCACGGGCTCCCGGGGCCATCGCGGCGGCCACCGCCAGCAAGGCGGCCACCAGCAGGAGAACGGGTCCGATCAGCGCACGACGAGTTGCGGTCTTCATGTGTTCGACGCTACCCGAACCGCACTTTCCAGACATCACCGATGTAGCCATCGACGCCATGCACATCGGGGGATTTTCCCGCACCCCCGGGAGGCTGTCGCGCCGGAGATGTCCATCCAGGTGATCGCTCAGCGCGTCGTTTTTGATGATCGAAGTGCCGGGGATGTACCCGCTCGTGCCTCCCCCCAGGAAACGAGGAGACGATGTCTAGGGCCACCTCGATGGCCACCAATCTGGCCGTCGCCGTCGCCACCACCGCCGTCGGCTGCATGCTGGTGATCTCGCTCGCGCCGTCGCACCCCGAGTCCGGGAAGAGCTGGCCGCCGGACCGCAATGCGGTGGCCGCCACGTCCGGCCACGCGGGCTCGGCCGCCCGGGCCGCCACCTCGGCCCTGGGCGCGACCGCCGCCGGCCCGGAGGAGGAGCGGTTCGCCAGGCCCCCGACGGGGCGGATCGTGGTGACCGCCCCCGCGCCCGGCGTCGACTACAAGGCCAACGGCAGCTTCACGGTGGCCTGGACGAACACCACGGGTGAGCAGGTGGACGTCTGGCTGTACGCGGAGACCGGCCAGGGCGATGCGCAGCGGGTGGCGGTGGTGGCGTCCCGGGCCGGCGACGGGCCGACCGGCGAAGTGCTGGTGACGCTGCCCAACGTGCCGCCGGGCCGCCACTACTTCCTGGAGGTGGCCACCGCCGGTGACGGCGCGGTCCGCGGTGTCAGCCGGACCTTCGCCATCACCGCGTGACCGCCACCGCCGGCCGCGACGGACCGCTCTACGGCGCGTCGATCCCGACCAGCCCGGCCAGGGCGTCCCGGTGCCGCCCCGGCGAGCCGAGGGCGAGCTCATCGCTCTTGGCCCGCTTGAGGAACAGATGGGCCGGGTGCTCCCAGGTCATGCCGATGCCGCCGTGCAGCTGGACGCACTCCTCGGCGGCGCGGACCGCCACCGGCGCGCAGTACGCCTGGGCGACGGCCACCGCCACCGGGGCATCGGGGCTGTCGGCGGCCAGGGCGTCGGCGGCGTAACGGGCGGCGGCGCGGGCCGAGGCGACCTCCAGCCAGAGCGCGGCCATCCGGTGCTTGAGCGCCTGGAACGAGCCGACGGGGCGGCCGAACTGGGTGCGCTCGGCGGTGTGGCGCACGGTCTCGGCCAGGCACCACTCGGCGACGCCCAGCTGTTCCGAGGCGAGCAGCCCGGCGCCGGTGAGCAGGGCGCGGTCCACGGCGGCGCGGGCGCGGTCCCCAGTGGCCAGGAGGCGGCCGCGGGCGCCGTCGAAGGTGAGATGGCCGAGGGGGCGGGTGAGGTCGAGGGGCGTGACGGTCTCGGTGCGGACGCCGTCCGCCGCGGCCGCGACCGCGTACAGCGCCGGTCCGTCGGGGCGCCGCGCCGGGACGAGCAGCAGCTCGGCGGACGCGGCGTCGGCGACGGAGGTCACCCGGCCGGTGAGGGTGCCGTCCGCCGCGGCCCGTACGGCCGGGTCCGGCACCGCGCCCGGAGCGGTGGGCAGCGGGAGGGCCAGCACGGCGACGGTGCGGCCGGCGGCGAGCGGCGCGGCAGCTTCCGCACTCTCGGCGCTGTCGGCACCGCAGCCGAGCAGTGCGGTCACCGCGATGACGGCGCTGGTCAGGTAGGGCACGGGCGCGACCGAGCGGCCCAGCTCCTCCAGGACCACGGCGGCCTCGCGGGCGCTCGCACCCGCTCCGCCGAGCTTCTCGGGGACCAGCAGCCCCGCGGTGCCGATCTCCGTGGCGAGCGCCCGCCACAGGCCGGTGTCGTAGGCGACGTCGGACTCCAGGCCGGCGAGCACGGTGGCCGGATCGCTGCGGTCGGCGAGCAGCGACCGTACGGCGGCGCGCAGCGCCTCCTCCTCTGCGGAGTAGAGGAGGTCGGGGTCGGGCGCCGGGGCGCCGGGGCGGGGTGTCCCGTCGGTCATCGGGGGAGGTCCTTCCACGCGACGTCCTTGTCGGTGCGCGGCTCGGGCGGCAGCCCCAGCACACGTTCGGCGACGATGTTGAGCAGCACTTCCGAGGTGCCTCCTTCGATGGAGTTCCCCTTGGCGCGCAGGTAGCGGTAGCCGGCCTCGCGGCCGGTGAAGTCGACGCCGTCGGGCCGGCGCATCGTCCAGTCGTCGTAGGTCAGCCCGTCCTCGGCGAGGAACTCCACCTCCCAGCCGCTGATCTCCTGGGCGAGCCGGGCGAACGCCAGCTTCATCCCGCTGCCCTCGGGGCCGGGCTGGCCCTGGGAGAGCTGCTGGCGCAGCCGCTCCCCGGTCAGCCGGGCGACCTCCGACTCCACCCACAGCGCCAGCAGCCGCTGGTGCAGCTCGTGGGTGCGCAGGTCGGGGCGGGCGCGCCAGTCCTCGGCGGCGACGCCGATCATGCCGCCCTCGCGGGGGATGCGGACGCCGCCGATGGCGACCCGCTCGTTCATCAGCGTGGTCTGGGCGACCTTCCAGCCCTCGCCGATCCCGCCGAGGCGATGGGCGTCGGGGATCCGCACACCGGTGAGGAAGACCTCGTTGAACTCGGCCTCGCCGGTGATCTGCCGCAGCGGCCGCACCTCGACACCGGGGTCGGTCATGTCGCACACGAAGTAGCTGATGCCGCGGTGTTTGGGCACCGCGGGGTCGGTGCGGGCGATCAGGATCGCCCAGCGGGCCAGGTGCGCGCTGGACGTCCAGACCTTCTGGCCGTCCACGACCCAGCCGCCCTCCTCGTCCGGTACCGCGCGGGTCGCCAGCGCCGCCAGGTCGGAGCCGGCTCCGGGCTCGCTGAACAGCTGGCACCACACTTCCTCGCCGGTCCACAGGGGACGCAGCCAGCGCTGCTTCTGCTCGTCGGAGCCGAAGCGCAGGATGGTCGGCGCGGCCATGCCGAGGCCGATACCGATCCGTCCCGGGTCGTTGTCGGGCGCGCCGGCGGCGGTGAGTTCGGCGTCCACGACGGACTGCAGGGAGCGGGGCGCGTCCAGCCCGCCGAGGCCCTCGGGGAAGTGGACCCAGGCGAGCCCGGCGTCGAAGCGGGCCCGCAGGAACTCCAGCCGCCCGGTCGCGGCGGGAGGATGGGCGGCGAGCAGTGCGGCGGTGCGCCGCGGAGGTCCGCGGCGTCGGTCATCGCGCCTCCTCCGCTCCGGGCAGCACCACGAGCCGGCCGACGGACGTCCCGTCGGCGACCCGCTGTACGGCGTCGGCGGCCGCGGCCAACGGGACCCGCCCGCCGATGAGCGGCTTGACGGTGCCCTGCGCGGCGAGCTTGGTCAGCTCCTCGTGGCAGGCGTCGATCGCGGCCGGGTCCTTGGTCTGGTACAGGCCCCAATGCAGGCCCAGGATCGCGTAGTTCTTCACCAGGGCGTGGTTGAGAGCCGGGGTGGGGATGGCTCCGCCGGCGAAGCCGACGACGACGATCCGGCCCTCGAAGGCGATGCACTTGACGGACTTGGCGTACGCGTCGCCGCCCACCGGGTCGTAGACGACGTCGGCGCCGCGGCCTTCGGTGGCTTCCTTGACGCCGGCGACGATGTCGTCACGACGCCGGTCGAGGACGAGGTCACAGCCCAGCTCGCGGGCGATACGGGCCTTGTCCGCGCCGCCCGCGACGCCGATGACCCGCGCCCCGGCGGCCTTGCCGAGCTGGACCGCGGCGCTGCCGACGCCCCCCGCTGCGGCGTGCACCAGCAGGGTCTCGCCCGGCTGGAGGCGGGCCCGGCGGTGCAGTCCGAACCAGCCGGTCTGGTAGCCGATGTGCAGCGCCGCGGCCTCGGCGTCGTCCAGGGCCTCGGGCGCCGGACGGACGGTCGCCGCGTCGACGACCGCGAGTTCGGCCAGGCCCCCGTCGGGCAGCGGCGGCTGGGCGAGCACCCGCGCGCCGACGTCCCCGGCCGCCCCCTCCCCCACGGCGAGGACCTCGCCGCAGATCTCCACGCCCGGGGTGAACGGCAGCGGCGGCCGCACCTGGTAGAGCCCGCGGCACAGCAGCGCGTCCGGGAAGTTGACGTTGGCGGCCCGCACCCGCAGCAGCAGCTGCCCGGGGCCCGGCTGCGGATCCGGCACCTCCTCCAGCCGCATCACTTCACGCGGCTCGCCGTTCGCGTGTACGCGCCATGCCTTCACCTGGTGCCTCCACAGACTCGGATACGCGGTGGGGCGAAGGGCACACCGGCCCCCAAGGGCACACCGGCCCCCCTCGCCAGCGACATACTAAGCGGTCGGTATCACTGAGGGAACAGTCTGCGCCACCCGCGACGGGCAGCGGGCGCACCGTCCGGGGCGGCGGCGCGGCTATTCGCCGCGGAGCGCCGCCCAGGTCTCCGGGTCCTCGAAGCCGAGCGCCCACAGCCCGGTGCCGCGCACCCCGTACTTCCTCAGCAGCGGCATCAGCTCCCGGACGCCGCGCGCGTCCTGGTACCAGACCTCGTGGTCCTCGCCGTCCTTGCGGTAGGTGAAGTGCGGCGTACCGGAGCGCTCGTCGAAGAGGTACTCCGCGTCCTCCCGCTCGCGCAGCGCCTCGGCCTCCTTCCAGGTCCGGTGCGCGGCGTGGCCGGTGATCCCGCTGATCCAGTCCCAGCCGTAGCCCGGGAAGGCCACCTCGATCTTGTTCCGGGGGATGGTGGAGGTGGCGTACCGCAGGAATTCGCCGTACCAGTCCCTGGCGGACAGCGGCCCCGCGTCGCCGCCCGACCAGTGCAGGTCATAGCCCATGATCCGGACCCGGTCGGCGTATCTGCCGAGCTCCTCGTAGTCGAACGCCTCACCCGCCCCGCGGACCCGGGCGGGCACCGTGACCACGCACTGCGCCTCACGAGCGTGCAGCCGCGCACACAGCTGCTCGACGAGCGCGCTGTACCCCGTGCGCACCCGCGCGCGGACCTCCTTGTCGCGGGTGACCGCCATCGACTCGTAGTCCAGGTCGAGACCGTCGTAGGGCCGGCTGTCCATGATCCGCAGCAGTGCCTCGACGTGGTCCGTGCGCCGCCGCCGATCATGCATCAGACCGGCCATCTCCTCGGCGCCGAGGGTCTCGGTCACGGTCGGGACGACATCGATCCCGGCGCCGTGCAGCCCGTCGACGACGCTGCGCCGGCCGGCCCCTTCGTGTCCCGTGACGGTGCTGTCCGACGTCGCCTGATACCAGAAAGGGCTGACGGTGTGCAGCTGGGAGGCGTGCCGCAGCGCGTCGCGGTAGGCGGCGTCGGTGTCACCCCAGTAGGGCAGCCAGGCCGAGCCGGTACGCCCGCCGGCCCTCGGCTCCCGCGCCGTCGCGGCCGCCGGGGACCAGGGCGCGAGGAGCGCCGCGAGAGCCAGCAGGAGCGCAAGACCGACCCGCAGCCGGGACCCTGATGCCTGTTCCATGATCAGAGCGTCACCCGGCAGCTGCCCTGACGCACCGTCAGATACGCCGAACGGGGCGCCGGCCGGCCCGGCCTACGGGCCGATGAACCCGCCATACCGCCACAGATCCCCACATCCCAGAACGCGGTTCACCCACCGAGCACCTCTCCCCCACCCCGGCATGACCGTGAGCCCGCTCACGGCACCCCACCCAGAGGGCACCCCTTGAACCGACCAAATGAGGGGCGGGTTAGCATATGAGCACCGCCTAGCTCGAAAGATAAACCTGTGACTGTCAATGACGACTCGTTCACCAACTGGAAAAACCGCGAAGAGATCGCGGAGTCGATGATCCCGATCATCGGGAAGCTGCACCGCGAGCGGGACGTCACGGTCCTGCTGCACAGCCGCTCCTTGGTGAACAAGTCGGTGGTCAGCATCCTCAAGACGCACCGGTTCGCCCGGCAGATCGCCGGCGAGGAACTCTCGGTCACCGAGACGCTGCCGTTCCTGCAGGCGCTCACCACGCTCGATCTCGGCCCGTCCCAGATCGACATCGCCATGCTCGCCGAGACGTACCGGAGCGACGACCGCGGTCTGTCGGTGGAGGAGTTCACCGCCGAGGCCGTCGCCGGGGCCACGGGCGACGACAAGATCGAGCGCCGCGAGCCGCGCGACGTCGTCCTCTACGGGTTCGGCCGCATCGGCCGCCTCGTCGCCCGCCTGCTCATCGAGAAGGCCGGCTCCGGCAACGGCCTGCGGCTGCGCGCCGTCGTCGTCCGCCAGGGAGGCGAGCAGGACATCGTCAAGCGCGCCTCGCTGCTGCGCCGGGACTCCATCCACGGCCAGTTCCAGGGCACGATCACCGTTGACGAGGCGAACAGCAAGATCATCGCCAACGGCAACGAGATCAAGGTGATCTACGCGAACGACCCGTCGGAGGTCGACTACACGGCGTACGGCATCAAGGACGCCATCCTCATCGACAACACCGGCAAGTGGCGCGACCGCGAGGGCCTCTCGAAGCACCTGCGCCCCGGCATCGACAAGGTCGTCCTGACCGCGCCGGGCAAGGGCGACGTCCCCAACGTCGTCCATGGCGTCAACCACGACACCATCAAGCCGGACGAGCAGATCCTGTCCTGCGCGTCCTGCACCACCAACGCGATCGTCCCGCCGCTGAAGGCGATGGCGGACGAGTACGGCGTCCTGCGCGGTCACGTGGAGACCGTCCACTCGTTCACCAACGACCAGAACCTGCTGGACAACTACCACAACTCCGACCGCCGCGGCCGCTCGGCGCCGCTCAACATGGTCATCACCGAGACCGGTGCCGCCTCCGCCGTCGCCAAGGCGCTGCCGGACCTCCAGGCGAAGATCACCGGCAGCTCGATCCGCGTCCCGGTGCCGGACGTCTCGATCGCGATCCTCAACCTTCAGCTCGCGCGCGAGACCAGCCGTGAGGAGGTCCTCGACTACCTCCGCAATGTGTCGCTGACCTCGCCGCTCATGCGCCAGATCGACTTCACCAGCGCCCCCGACGCGGTCTCGAACGACTTCATCGGCTCGCGCCACGCCTCGATCGTCGACGCCGGCGCCACCAAGGTCGAGGGCGACAACGCGATCCTCTACCTCTGGTACGACAACGAGTTCGGCTACTCCTGCCAGGTCATCCGCGTCGTCCAGCACGTCTCCGGGGTGGAGTACCCGACCTACCCGGCGCCGGTGGTCTGACCTCGGCGGACTGTCCGACGCGTACCGGCCGGCGGGTGGCAGTGGGGCGCGGCAACGGGATCCCAAGAATCGGCATCCCTTTGCTCGCCCGCTGCCACCCGCCGGCCGATCTGCTGCGGAACGGCCCGGCGGCACCGGCCGGGCCGCCGGCCCGGCCGGACACGGGCGCTCCCGATGTCTACGTGCGTCCGGCCCGCTGCTGGGCGTCCCGCAGGGTGTCGGACGGGGTGGCCCAGCGGGCCCGGATCACCGGGAAGCCGGCCTTCTCGCAGGCGTCACAGACGAGTTCGTCGTCATCGACCACATGACGGACCTGACGGTCGCGGGCGATCCGGCGCAGGATCTCCAGCTTGGTGAGCCGGGCCGGGCGCCGGTCGTGGTCGGGACGCATCCACAACCGGCCCTCAGGAAGGCCGTGTCGGGCCAGCCAGGCCAGCGTGTCGCGGCGGCAGCGCTCCGGGCGGCCGGTGAGGTAGACCACCTCGCAGTCCTCGGTGCTGCGGAGGGCCAGGGCCACCCCCTCGGCGAACGGCGGGTCCTCGGTGGCCGCCGCGAAGAAGGCCTTCCAGTCCCGTGGGGTGCGCTCCAGCAGATGCTGCCGGTGGCCGGTGTCGGCGAGCGTGCCGTCCAGGTCGAAGACCGCCAAGGGGCGTGCCGTCATGCCGTCGTCGTCCTCTTCTGTCGTCCGTCGTCGGTCATCTTGGTCGTCTGCTGTCGTCTTCGGGCGTCGAAATCGCCGGATGCCCCGGGCGGGGTGACCACGATCCGGCCGGTATCGCTTCCCTGTGCGAGGGAGAGGTGATCGTACGCGATATCGGCACAGGGCGGCGTGGCCGGGGCGCTTGAGAGGGCGCCCCGGACGGCGAATTGCGGCACAAAAAACTCTGCAGTCCCGGCAGCTCACATTCGTCCATGGCAATTCTCCGCAAGAGCACCCAACCGGCCAGGATCAATTTTCCAGCCGATTCCCCTCGTTCGTCCGCAAAGGACCCGTCGAATCGGTAGCTTTTGTGCTGCATCGCGACGAAGCCGGCCGGCCCGGAAGCGCGGCATTCGGATGCGTGCGGGCCACTGCCGGCGAGCCGAAAGCGCCATGGCCCGGTGAAGGAAAGGGGATCCGCATGACCACTGGAATCAGAGGCTGCGACAACCAGTCGAACTCGTTCGTGTCCTTCGTCAACGAAGAGCACGCCGGGGACAGCGAGTCCGTGAACCCGAGGTCGTACAGCGACGCCTACGCCTGGATCTCGCAGCACAAGGACAAACCACTGAGCGTACAGACCGGTCGCGGCAGGTGCATCATCTGGGACGACGACTGGAAGGTCAAAGGGCAGTGGGACGACGGCAAGGGGGAGTTCGTCCTCGCCAAGGTCGAGAGCAGCCCGCAGGATTACCGCATGACGGTCGCCAGCACGGGTGACATCAGTCTGTCCGCGGTCTGATCCGCGAAATCAGCAGCGAAAGAGGGGGACGCGGATCGTCATGCCCATGGACAACTGGCGTATCACGAACGCCATGGAGAACGCGACGGGAAACTGGGTGTACTACATTTGCACCGCCGTGGCGAGCTTTGCGAATCTCCATTTCAGCCGGCACGTCGACAACCCCGCCGAAGACCATATGGCGACGAATGACGGAGCCTTCTACTACTACGGCGTGACCGGCACGTTCAATCAGGCGGCCCAACACGCCGACCAGTCGGTCCGGCAAATGCTCATCGACGCCTGGAACGACTACTTCACGACATAGCAGGGCCCACCGGTCCGCGCGCCGTGGCGGCGTCGCGGGCAGCGCTCCGGGCCCTGGCCGGTGCGGGGCGGGCCGGCCAGGGCCAGGAGTCGCGTGCAGCGCCCGGTCACAGCGCGCCCCGCCCCACACTCACTCGAACAGCCGTACGTTCCGCTCGCCCCTGTCCACCGCCGGCCCGGCGGGTCGCCGGGCCCCACGGCGGGCCCCGTGGCGGGCGGAGCGGCCGTCCTGGCGCCGAGGAGGCGCCGCGGCACCCTTCGGAAGTCTCCCGGTCCGGACGGCCCGTCGGTCCGGTGAGAGCCCCTCCGTCGCCGTTCCGGCGGCGGATGCGCCCTTGAGCGCATCGCCCGCAACAGATTAGGTGGAGGGCGGCAATCCTGCCGCCACCCCACAAGGGAGAGGGATTCCATGCCCGTACGGCCTGCTGTCACGGAAGCGGAGCTGGAAGCTCACCTGCGCGGAATATGCTTCAAAACGGGGCCGCCGCGTCGTATCGGAGTCGAGATCGAGTGGCTGGTGCACGACGCGCGCAACCCCCGATGTCCGGTCGAACCGGCCCGGCTGCGCAGCGCGGTCACGACCCTGCGCGCACTCCCCCTCCGCTCCCTGCTGACCTTCGAACCGGGCGGCCAGCTGGAACTCAGCTCACCCGCCGCCACCTCCCTCACCGGCTGCATCGAGGCCGTCACCGCCGATCTCGCCCTGGTCCGCCCCGCCATGCGGGCGATGGGGCTGGGCATGGCCGGCCACGGCCACAATCCCTGGCACCGCCCGCAGCGGGTGCTGACCGAACCGCGCTACGACGCCATGGAGGCGTACTTCGACCGCTGGGGCTCCGCCGGGCGGTCGATGATGTGCGCCACCGCCTCCGTGCAGGTGTGTGTGGATGCCGGGTACGAGGAGCCCGGCCCGCTCGGGCACGGCCGGCGCTGGCTGCTGGCGCATCTGCTGGGTGCCGTACTGGCCGCGGCCTTCGCCAATTCACCGACCAGCGAGGGCTGCCCCACCGGGTACCGCACCACCCGCCAGGTCGTCTGGTCCCAGCTCGACCCGGCCCGTACGCTCGCCCCGCCGCAGGGGCCGGACCCGCGCGCCGCCTGGGTGCGCTACGTCATGGACGCCCCGGTGATGTGCCTGCGCTCCGAGGGCGGCCCGTGGGACGCACCGGAAGGGCTCACGTTCCGGGAGTGGGTCCGGACCGGCGTGCCCCGGCCGCCCACCCAGGAGGATCTCGATTACCACGTCACCACGCTCTTCCCGCCCGTACGGCCGCGCGGCCATCTGGAGCTGCGCATGATCGACGCGCAGTCGGGCGAGGCCGGGTGGATCGTGCCGCTGGCCGTCACGGCCGCGCTGTTCGACGACCCGGAGGCCACGGAGAGTGCCTACCGCATCGTCAAGCCCCTTGCGGAGACCGCCGGTTCACGGCCGGCGCCGCGCAATCCGCTGTGGCGGCGGGCCGCCCGCGGGGCGCTGACCGATCCGGAGCTGCACGCCGCGGCGGTGGCCTGTTTCGCCGCCGCGCAGGAGGCGCTGCCGCGGCTCGGCGCCTCGGCCGAGGTGTGCGCAGCGGTCGCGGAGTTCACCGCGCGCTATGTGGCGCGCGGCCGCTGCCCCGCGGACGACCATCTCGACTCCCTGTACGCCATGGAGGGCGACCTCACCGTTGGGAAGGACAGCCAGTGACCATCGACCCCGAGCTCCTTCGTGAGCGGGCGGCCTCGGCGCTGCTGGCCGCCCGCGACCGCACCCGCCTGCTGACCACCTGCGTCGAGCACCCCGATCTCGTCGCCCAGCACTCCCCGCTGATGTCCCCGCTGGTGTGGGACCTGGCCCACATAGGCAACCAGGAGGAGCAGTGGCTGCTGCGCACCGTCGGCGGCCGTGACGCGCTGCGCCCCGACATCGACGCCGTCTACGACGCCTTCGAGCACCCCCGGGCGACCCGTCCCTCGCTGCCGCTGCTGGCACCGGACGAAGCGCACGGCTATGCCGCCGAGGTCCGCGGCCGGGTGCTGGACATCCTGGAGCGCACCCCGCTGCACGGCGGTCCGCTGCTGGACTCCGGCTTCGCCTTCGGCATGATCGCCCAGCACGAGCAGCAGCACGACGAGACCATGCTCATCACCCACCAACTCCGCCGCGGTGCGGCCGTGCTCACCGCGCCCGAGCCGCCGCCCGCCACCGACGAGATCATTCCGGCCGAAGTCCTGGTCTCCGGCGGCCCGTTCACCATGGGCACCTCCACCGAGCCCTGGGCGCTGGACAACGAGCGGCCCGCCCACCACCGCCTGGTCCCCGCCTTCCTCATCGACACCACCCCGGTCAGCAACGGCGCCTACCAGCGCTTCATCGAGGCCGGCGGCTACGAGGACCCGCGCTGGTGGGACCCCGCGGGCTGGGCGCAGGTACAGGAACACGCGCTGCACGCCCCGCTGTTCTGGCAGCGGGACGGCGGCCAGTGGCTGCGCCGGAGGTTCGGGGTGACCGAGCCGGTGCCGCCGGACGAGCCGGTGCTGCACGTGAGCTGGTACGAGGCGGATGCCTACGCCCGCTGGGCGGGGCGGCGGCTGCCGTCCGAGGTCGAGTGGGAGAAGGCCGCCCGGTACGACCCGGCGACCGGCCGGGCCATGCGCTACCCCTGGGGCGACGAGGACCCCACGCCGGCCCACGCCAACCTCGGCCAGCGGCATCTGCGGCCCGCCCCCATCGGCAGCTACCCGGACGGGCAGTCACCGCTGGGCGTACGGCAGCTGATCGGCGATGTGTGGGAGTGGACGGCGAGCGACTTCCTGCCGTACCCGGGCTTCGCCGCGTTCCCCTACCGGGAGTACTCGGAGGTGTTCTTCGGCGACGAGTACAAGGTGCTGCGCGGCGGGTCGTTCGCGGTCGACCCGGTGGCCTGCCGGGGCACCTTCCGCAACTGGGACCTGCCGGTCCGCCGGCAGATCTTCTCCGGGTTCCGTACCGCCCGGGACGCCGACCCGGAGGCGGGCATATGAGGCCCGCGGCCCGTCCGGCCCGGGAGGTCATCGCCTGATGTGCCGTCATCTTGCGTACCTGGGACCGGAGATACCCTTCGGGCAGCTGGTGCTGGCTCCGCCGCACAGCCTCTTCCGGCAGTCGTGGGCACCGCGCCAGCAGCGGCACGGCACGGTCAACGCGGACGGCTTCGGCGTCGGCTGGTACGCGCCGGACGACCCGGTGCCCGCCCGCTACCGGCGGGCCGGGCCGATCTGGGGCGACGAGCTGCTGCCGGACCTGGGCCGGGTGGTGCGCACGGGCGCGCTGCTCGCCGCCGTCCGGGACGCCACGGTCGCCGGTGCGGACGCCGAGGCCGCGGCCGCGCCGTACGCCGCCGGGCGCCATCTGTTCAGCCACAACGGCGCGGTGACCGGCTGGCCGGACTCGCTCGCCCCGCTGGCCGCGGAGCTGCCGACAGCGGAGCTGCTGCGGCTGCCGGCCCGCTGCGACGCGGCGTTCCTCTGGGCGCTGGTCCGGCACCGGCTGGAGCGCGGTGACGAGCTCGGCGAGGCGCTGGCCGGCACCGTCACGGCCGTCGCCGGGGCCGCCCCGGGCTCCCGGCTCAATCTGCTGCTCACCGACGGCACCACCATCGCCGCCACCACCTGGGGCGACACGCTCTACCACCTGGCCGTCCCCGGTGGCGGCACGGCCGTCGCCTCCGAACCGTACGACGATTCCCCCCACTGGACCGAGGTCCCGGACCGCACCCTGCTGCGCGCCACCCGGACCGAGGTCCACCTCACCCCGCTCAAGGAGCCCGTGACGTGAGCCCGCTCAGCATCACCCGCACCCTCCCTGCCGACGCCACCGCGGCCGCGCTGCGCACCGATGTCACGCAGGGGCTGTCCCGCACTCCCAAGCAGCTGCCGCCCAAGTGGTTCTACGACGCCCGCGGCAGCGAGCTGTTCGAGGACATCACCAAGCTGCCCGACTACTACCCGACCCGGGCCGAGCGGGAGATCCTGCTCACCCGCGCCGACCACATCGCCGCCGCCACCCAGGCCCGCACGCTGGTCGAGCTGGGCTCCGGCTCGTCCGACAAGACCCGCCATCTCATCGGTGCGCTCGGCTCGCTGCACACCTATGTGCCCATCGACGTCAGCGAATCCGCGCTGGCCGCGGCGGGCGAGGCGCTGCTGACCGAGCATCCCGGGCTCACCGTGCACGCGCTGGTCGCCGACTTCCAGCGGGGCATCGAGCTCCCCGCCACTCCCGGCCCGCGGCTGCTCGCCTTCCTCGGCGGCACCCTCGGGAATCTGCTGCCGGACGAGCGCGCGGCCTTCCTGCGCTCGGTGCACGACATGCTGTCCCCGGGCGATGCCCTGCTGCTCGGCACCGACCTGGTCAAGGACGAGGCCACCCTGGTGGCCGCCTATGACGATCCGCAGCGGGTGACGGCCGCGTTCAACAAGAACGTCCTGGAGGTCATCAACCGCGAGCTGGGCGGCGACTTCGATCCGGCGGACTTCGACCATGTCGCCGTGTGGGACGCCCGGCAGGAGTGGATCGAGATGCGGCTGCGGGCCCGCAAGGACCTGACCGTGAAGATCCCCGGCGTGGACCTCGCGGTGACCTTCGCCGCGGGCGAGGAGCTGCGGACCGAGGTCTCGGCCAAGTTCCGCCAGGAGGGTGTGCGCAAGGAACTCGCCGCGGCCGGGCTGGAGTTGAACAGCTGGTGGACGGACAGCGCGGACCGCTTCGCGCTGTCGCTGGCCTTCCGCGTCTGAGCCCCGTCCCTGCCCGGCCGGCGCGACCGAACGGGTCCGCCGGCCGGGTGTCATGTCCACGGTCGATGTGGTTCGATGCCCCGATCGCGCTTCGCACCGGAGCGTCCGGTGCGGGGGCACGCAGACTCGACGGACAGGGGACGCGGCATGGGGCTGGGACTGGATCGGCGGGGTTTCCTCAGGGGCGCGGCCGGGCTGTCGGCCGCCGGGGTGCTGACGGGCATCGGCAGCGGGCAGTTCACGGCCGGCGCGGCCCCACGGCGGGCCCGTGCCCTGTCCGCACAGGACTGGATGTCGGCGCTCGGCGACGGCACCCCCGTGCAGCGGCTGACGATCCCCGGCACCCATGACTCCGGTGCCCGGATCGGCGGCCCCTGGGTCGCCTGCCAGAACACCCCCGTTGATGCCCAACTCGCCTCCGGAATCCGCTTTCTGGACGTCCGCTGCCGGGCCATCGACGGCGTCTTCGCCATTCATCACGGCGCGTTCTACCAGCAGCTGATGTTCGGCGATGTGCTCAACGCCTGCCGGTCGTTCCTCCGGGCGCACCCCTCCGAGACGGTGCTGATGCGGGTCAAGCAGGAGTACTCGGAGGTCTCCGCCGACGAGTTCCGCCGGATCTTCGTCAGCTACCTGGACGACAAGGGCTACCGTCCGCTGTTCCGGCTGGACGGCGATCTGCCGACGCTGGGCGGGGCCCGCGGCAGGGTCGTCCTGCTGGCGGACTCCGACGGCCTCGGCGGCGTCCGGTACGCCGATCCGGCGCTCTTCGACATCCAGGACGACTACATGGCGGAGCCGTTCGGGAAGTACCCGAAGATCGAGGCGCAGTTCCGCAAGGCCGTCACCCAGCCGGGCAAGCTCTTCGTCAACTACGTCAGCACCTCCGCCTGGCTCCCGCCCCGCTCCAACGCGGACCGCCTCAACCCGCAGGTCGAACGGCTGCTGACGGGCTCGGAGGGCAGCCGCTGGACCGGCCTGGGCATCGTCCCGATGGACTTCCCGAACGAGGTCGGGCTGGCCGGGACGCTGATCGCGCACAACCTCGCCGGGCAGGGGGTACGGCTCGTCCGCTGAGCGGGTCGCGTGGGCCGCGTGGCGCGCTTGCCGGGCGGGGTGCGTAGGCCCGCGAGGAGCGACCCCGGGCATCGGTGCGGGGCACCGCCACGAGTTCACCCGACCGGCCTAACGGGACCGGTCCGTAGCGCGCCGTCCTCCCCCGTGGCACGAACCGGCCATCTGGCCCACCGGGCACCGGAGGTGACGGGTGTTCCGATGCGGTGTGCGCGTGATTTCCCCCTATGGCACCAGGGATTCGCCCAGGTGAGCCAACCGTGTCACCCAGCCCTGCATCAGACTGGGTGAAATGTCTGGTTCCGGTGCCGCCCCCGCGTCCGACGGGGTGACACCGGCTGATGTGGGGAGGCGGCGGCTGGTGGCGACGAGCGAACGCGGGACCGCGCCGGCGGACAGCGCCGGGCGGGCGGACGAGAGCGCCGGAGCACCGGCGGCCCCCGACTGCCCGGGTCCCGGCGGGCTGCCGTGCACGGGGCGCGGCCGGCCCGGCGTTCCGCTGCGGACGACCCTGGCGCTCGGGGTGGTGGCGATCGTGGTGGGCAGCACCGCTCTGGTGCTGAGCTCCTCGTCGCGCGATCCGTACCTGGCCGCCGGGGACCCCGCCACCGGTACCTACCTCGCCCCTTCGGTCGAGGGGGACCGGGCCGCCGCAGCCGTGCTCGCCGGGCCCTACGTGGAGCGGCCGGGGCCGCTGGTGCCGGCCCGGAGCAACCGTGCCACGGCGGCCACGTCGTCGGTGTCCCGGCCGCTGATGGCGGCCCCGACGGAACCCGCTCCGGCGGTCGGCGCGCTCTTCTCCCCCGACGAGGACGGCAGTCCGGTCCACCACTGCACGGCCAGCGTGGTGCACTCCCCGGCGGGTGACCTGGTCGTCACCGCGGCGCACTGTGTGCACGACGACGGCTTCCGTACCCGGCTGGTGTTCGCGCCCGGTCTGCACGACGGGGTGGCGCCGTACGGGCTGTGGGTGCCCAGCCGGATCGATGTCGACCCGCGCTGGATCAGCAGCCGGGACCCGGACCACGACGTGGCGTTCCTGCGGGTGCGCAGGGCGGGCCGGGGCGGCGGCCGGATCGAGGACGTCACGGGTGCCGAACGGCTCCGCTTCGACGCACCGCCCGGGCGCCCGGCGCAGCTGACCGGCTATCCCGAGGACCGGGACAGACCGGTCAGCTGCCGGCACACGGCGGACCTGCAGAGCGCCACCCAACTCCGGTTCGCCTGCCCGGGGTTCCCCAACGGGACGAGCGGCGGGCCGATGCTCACCGACCTCGACCCGGCCACCGGCACCGGATCGCTGATCGGCGTGATAGGCGGTCTCGACGAGGGCGGTGACGACCTCGTCTCGTACAGCAGCCGGTTCGGTGCGGAGGTGGCCGCGCTCTACCGGCGGGCGACCGCCGGGCCGGCCACGAAGGCGGCCCGGCCCGGCTCCGGGACCGAGGCCCTCGGCCTCACGCCCCGCGCGGCACCACGGTCTTGAGGACGGACGGCAGCGGATACCAGTCGTCGGTGGCGATGCTCGCGTGCGCCGAGGCGAGCTGACGGACCCGGGCCAGGGCCTGCGCCTCGGTCGGGCGGGTGCCGTCGATGACCGGCGGCACGTTGTGGGCGTCGGTCATGATGAGCAGGTAGTGGCGGGTGTCGTACCAGGCGGTGTCGATACTGCCGTTCAGATAGGTCGCGGCGTCCCCGTCGAAGGCCACGAACCAGGGGCGCAGTGACCGGTCGGCGTAGCGCTCGCGGGGGTCGCCGGCGGCCGCGCCGTGCACGGCGGGGAACGCCGTGGACTGCGCCAGCTTCCCCTGCGCCGCAAGGTCCTTGAGGTGTCCGGCGTACTCCACGTCCGTCCACAGCTTGTCGAACGGGTTCTTCTCCTCGACCGTGCCCGGTATCAGCTCGAACAGGAACTTGCCGGCCAGGTCGGCGCGGGCGGGCCAGCCGCCGGCCCGCACCGCCTCGTCCGGGGTGGCGTGCCCGGCGGTGAGGTCGCCGGGGCCGTAGACCGCATCGCCCAGCTTCTGCCGCACCAGCGCGTCGAACTCGGCGGGGCCGCGGCCGCCCTTGGCGTTGAAGCCGTCCTTCATCTCGACCTTGAGCAGGATCGGACGGTGGCCGGGGTGGGCGTCGTGCCAGGCCTTCATGTCGGCGAGGCAGCCGGCGAAGTCCTGGTTGCGGCCCTTGGTGCGCAGCTGCGCGGCGTTGGCGGCGCCCTCGCAGTTGTTGTTGTTCCCGAGCGGGTTGGTGTGCGAGACCCGCCAGGACCTGCCCAGGCCGTTCGTCCAGAGGTCGAGTTCGAGCAGAGCCGCGCCGGAGTCCAGGGCGTCCGCGAAGTAGGGGTACTTCTCCTTGTCGTAGGCGTTGTGCACGCCCACGGACGTGCTGGTGCCGTAGGTCGTACCGGCCGGCTCGGCACCGGCCGGACCGGTCATCGTGAGCACCGCCGCCGCCGCGACGGCGACCGTTCCCACACGCCGCTTCCCGTTCATGTTCCCCGCTTTCCTGAGGTCATCGGCCGTCCGGCACCGGTCCGGAGGCCGCTCGTCCGGTCGGTCACCCGGACGATCGGGCAGCAGCGTACGGGAGTTGGGGACGGAAGGGACCCCGGAGAAGGGGGAAGAGCGGAGGAACGGTCGGTGCCGGCGGAGCGGGAGCGGCCGGTCAACGGGGAGAGGATTCCCCCCGGTTGCCGGCACCCTCTTCCGCGCGGCCGGCACCTCCCGGGCGCCTCACCACTCGATCCGGTACCCCGTCAGCCAGTCGTCGGCGCCCGCGCTGTCGCGCGCCGCGCCGCCCCGGGGCGCGGGACCGCGGGTGGCGCCCGTCGCGGTGAGCTTGGCCATCCCCGCGCTCGCGGCGACGACCTTCTCCACCCGCTCCCTGCGCAGCTCTTCGTACGCGGCGAAGGCGCTGTGCGGGTCGGGCCGGTCGCGCAGACACCTGGCGAGCACGATGCCGTCCTCGATGGCCATCGAGGCGCCCTGGGCGGCGTTGGGGGCGGCGGCGTGTGCGGCGTCGCCGAGCACGACCATGGTGTCGGTGTGCCAGGTCGGAATGGTGGCGAGGTCGTAGGCGCTGGAGGCGATGAGGCGGTCGCCGCTGGCGCGGACGAGGGCGGCGGCCGGGGTGTCGTCCTCCGCGAAGAGTTCGGCCACCCGCTCGCGCCAGGCACCGGGGGCGGTGTCCGGCGGGCCGGTCCGGTCCAGTTCCGTGCCGGGGATGTTGGCGAACCACCAGACGGCGCCGTCGGGGGCGCGGGTGCAGCCGAAGAAGGCCCGCTTGCCGCGGATCATGGTGTAGGTGTCCGGCGGGAGCGGCACCTCCGTCTCGCGGACGTAGCCGCAGACGGTGTTCTGGCCGGTGTAGCGGGGGCGGGGCGCGGCCGGGTCGATCAGGGTGCGGGTGACGGAGTGCAGGCCGTCGGCGCCGATGAGGAGGTCACCCTCGGCGCGGCTGCCGTCGGCGAAGGAGGCGATCACCCGCGTGCCGTCCGCGGCGCGCACGGTCTCGGCGCCGACCAGCCGCTTGCCGTGCCGTACGGCGATCTGGCGGCGGGCCGCCTCGGCGTGCAGCACCTGATAGAGCGTGGCCCGCCGCAGGGTGCGCGGGCCGAGGTCGGTGCCCTGGGCGGCGCCGGCGATGGGCCGCTCCCCCAGCCGCTCCCCGCTCCCGTCGAGGAACTCCACCCGCTGCGCCGGGAAGGAGTGCGCGGCGACGGGGCCGTGTGCGTCGATCACCCGGAGCGCTTCGAGGCCGTTGGCGAAGAGCACGAGGAAGGCGCCCACGTCGTCGGCGCCGGTCGGATAGGCCTCGAAGATCTCGGCGTCGATGCCTGCCTTCCGCAGCGCCATCGCGGTCACCGCCCCCGCGATGCCACCGCCGATGATCAGGGCTTTGGTCATGTCGTCATCCCCCCGGGTCGGGTCGCCGCCCCGGTCGCGGACGGCGAGCGGTGCGGCCCCGGTTGGCCGCACCCACCCACCTTGGCCCTGGCGGGCCCGGAGATCCAGCCCGCCGGGAGGGACGCCGCGTCAGCCCGCCGCGTACACGTCCTCGATGTAGCGGCCGGAGGCGGTCAGTTCGCGCAGCCAGGCCTCGGACTCCTGCGGGGAGGCGCCGGTTTGCGCACCGTGCAGCTCGCGGAAGGCCGCCCGGACACCAGGCGCCATCCGGCTGCCGTCGCCGCAGACGTACACCCGCGCGCCGGCCTGGAGCAGCTCCCACACCTCGGCGGCCTCGGCGGCGATCCGGTGCTGGACGAACCGGTGGCCGTGCTCCGGGCGGGCGCTGAAGACGGGCCGCACGGAGATCACCCCGGCGGCTTCGGCGGCGGCGAACTCCGCGGCGTGCAGGAAGTCGCCGTCCGGGTCGTCACAGCCGAAGTAGAGCCGGGCGGGCGCCGTTTGACCGGCGGCGACCCGGTCGGCGACGGCGCCGCGGAAGGGCGCGAGGCCGGTGCCCGCCGCGACCAGAATCACCGGGGTGTCCTCGGCCGGATCGAGGCGGAAGGCCTCGCGGCAGGGCTGGACGCGGGCCAGGACGGTGTCGCCCGGCCGCAGGGAGTGCAGGTGGGTCGAGCCGGTGCCGCCGGGCAGCAGCGACACCATCAGGTCGGCGTGCCGGGCGTCGGTGGCGGGCGAGGACGACAGCGAGTAGTGCCGGATGCGCAGCGGCGGCAGCAGCTCCAGCACCGTCGGCCAGGGCAGGGCCCCGCGCAGCGCGGGGTGCGCCTCGATCAGCTCGATCAAGGTGCGCGGGTCGTCCTCGGCGAGGGACTCCAGGGCGAGCCGCTCGGGCGGGCACGGGTTGTGCGCGGCGAGCACGGCGACCTGCGCGGGGGTGGGCCGCAGACCCAGTTCCAGGTGGTACGTGAGAAGTTGACGCACCGTCACAGGACGGTCGACGGGCAGGGCGTCCCGGGCGGGCCCGCCGGCCCGGTGCAGTGCGAGAACGGTCTCCGGGTCGGCGCCGAGGGCCCGGGCGGCGCGCTCGACGGCGGACGGGGCGTTGGCCGGCAGCACGGCGAGGTGGTCCGCGGTGCGGTAGCCGACGCCGTCCGGCAGCGCGATCCGCAGGAAGCGCTTGGGCCGGGGCCAGTCCTCGGCGGTCAGGTCGTAGGCTTCGGTGACGGTCATCGGGACGAGGTCGTGGCGGGCGGCGAGCGCGTCCAGCGGGCCGCCGGTGATCTCGGTGACGGTGTAGCCGGTGTCCTCCGCCGCCGGCCGGGCGGCGCCGACGGAGGCCGGGTCGCCGTACCGGGCCAGCAGCTGGGTGCGCAGCGCCGCGGTGAACTCCTTGACGGCGCCGCCCAGGTCGCCGGAGGCGTCGGCCTCGACGCGCGGCAGCAGCCGGTGGGCGCCGAGGGCGTCCAGCCGGTCGTCGATGAGGGTCGGTATGTGCTGGTAGGTGGCGGCCCAGTTGCGGTCGCCGACGCCGAGGACGGCGAACGGGACGGCGGCCGCGGCGCCGTCCCGCGCGGTGTTCAGCCACTCCACGAAGGCCGCCGCGTCATCGGTGGGCCGGCCGTTGTAGGACGCGGCCACGATGACGACGGGCCGGTCGGCGGGCAGCGCACCGGCGGCGGCGTCCAGCGGCGCCACGTCGGGGGCGAAGCCCAGTCCGGTGGCCTCGTCGGCGAGCCGCTCGGCGAATTCGCGGCAGGTGCCGTAGTTGCTGCCGTGCAGCACCAGCAGGCCGGTGCCCTGGGGGACGCGGGTCGGCAGCCCGTCGTCGGTCGCGGCGCCGTCCTCGGTGCCGGTGCCGCCGCCCGGGAGGACGGCCAGCGCGGCGCGGACCGCGGCCCGGTCGGCCGGCGTACGGGCGGCCAGGGTCAGCGTGAACCCGTCCGGCTTGAGGGTGAGCGTCTCCTTGATGCGCAGCTGGTAGCCGGCGTGGTCGAGCAGCCGGTAGCGGTGCGCGAGCAGGGCGAGCAGCATGGTCGCCTCGTGCAGCGCGAACTGCCGCCCGATGCAGGCGCGTTCACCGGTGCCGAACGGCTTGTACGCATGCGGGGAGCGGGCCGCCTCGGCCTCCGGGCTGAAGCGGGAGGGGTCGAACAGCTCGGGGTTGTCGCCCCAGGCCGGGTCGCGGTGCAGCATCGGGGTGAGCACGGTGACCAGCTCCCCCGCCCGCACCGGGTAGCGGCCGCCGAGCAGGGTGTCCGCGCGGGCCTGGCGGGTGAAGGCGGCGGCGGTGGGCCACAGCCGCAGCGCCTCGTTGAGCACCTGACGGGTGAACGGCAGCCGGCCGATGTCCTCGAACGACGGGTCGGGATCGGCCTGGTCGCCCCACAGTTCGTCGGCCTCGCGCTGGACCATGCGCAGCGCCAGCGGGTCCTTGAGCAGGTGGTAGAGGGCGAAGGAGAGCGCGCCCGAGGTCGTCTCGTGGCCCGCGATCAGGAAGGTGATGACCTGGTTGCGGATATTGGCGAGATCGAGGGTGGGGCCGTCCGCCGCCGCCCCGTCCCCCTGGTCCCGGGCGCCGAGCATCAGGCCCAGCAGATCGTCGTCACCGGACTCGCCGCCGGCCGTCCGGGCGGCGATGACCTCGTCGACGACGGACGCGAGGTAGTCCGCGTCGGCCTGGAACGCGGCGTCCGCCGCGGAGTGGTCGGCAGCGGGGTCCCGGGAGAACTTCGTCATGCTCCACTCCAGGCAGCGCACCATCGCCTCGACGAACGGGTGCGGGGTGTCGCCGCGGGAGAACGACTCGAAGTCGAAGCCGAAGCCGGCCAGCCCGATGGTGTCCAGCGTCATCCGGGTCATGTCCTCGGCGACCTGGACGGGCGTGCCGTCGGCCACCCGGCGGTCCCAGGACGCCATGACCCGGCGGGCCACCTTGAGCATCGCCGGGTGGTAGGTCCGCATCGAGCCGAGCGCGAACGCCGGCATCAGGACCTCGTGCGCCTTGGCCCAGTTCGGCTCGTCGTTGTACGCGGTGAACAGACCGTCACCGGCGAACTCCCGGACGTTCTCCAGCACGACCGACACCCCCTTGCGGAAGCGGGATTCGTCGGCGACCTCGGTGACCAGGTCGAGCGAGGAGACGAACAGCGTCCGATGGGCGCCGAACTTGCGCGCGAAGGCCGGGCCGTGGATCCGGGCGAGGTCCATGGACTGCTGGAGGGGCGTATCCGTGAGCCCGGCCTCGGTGAGATCGGCCACCGGAATGCCGTCATCGGCGGCGTGTTGGTCACTGTGGAGCGCGATGGTGTCGGTCATGACTCCAGCGTGCAGGGCCCCGCGCTCCGGACGGGCCCGGGCCACTGCATGATTGTGCAGTGGTTTTTCGCCGCTGGCTCTTGCGCACGGACCGGAGAAGAGGCAATGCACAACGGGACTGCCGACGGGACGCCGGACGCCGGGAGCACCGGCACACCGCCCTGCGCGCCCAGCCCTCCCGATCCGGCCGGCCCCTACGCGGCCGGCCCCTGGCGCAATTACTTCCTGATCCTGCTGGACCGCATCCCCACGCCGATCGCGGTCTGCACGGCCCACGGCGAGGTGCTGATCGCCAATCCGGCCATGGCCACCGAGTGGGGCGCGGCCCCGGGACAACTGCGCGGCCGCAATCTGCTGGACCTCTTCGAGCCCCGTGCGAAGGCACAGCTCGACCGGCTCACCGAGGCGCTGCGGCTGGGGCGCCGGTCACGCTATCCGATCGAGGTGCGCTGGTCCGTCGGCCCCGACGGCACCGAGCGGGAAGGGGAACTGACGGTGGACCCGGTCGGCGATCCCTCGGTGAACCCGCCCGCGCTGCTGGCGCTGCTGCGGGTGCGCGAGACCGCCCCGCCGCCCGCGCCGCGCGGCTCGGCCAGCCCGATGGAGACGCAGATCCTGGCGCTGGCCGCGGGCGGCGCGACCACGGCGTCGATCGGGACGGCGCTGGGGCTGACCGTCGACGGGGTCAACTACCACCTCACCCGGCTGGCCCGCCGCTGGCGGGTCCAGGGCCGTACCGCGCTGGTCGCCAGGGCGTACGTGCTGGGCGTGCTGTCGCCGGACAGCTGGCCCCCGGCGCCCGCCTGACCGGCCGGGGCGGCGGGCCCGCGGGGCCCACGGCCCGGCCCGCCGCCCCGGCAGCACACCTGTGCGGATAACCTCCGTCGTGTGGACGAGAACGCAGCCGCGCGGTTCGAGCGCGGAACGGACGGCCCGAAGGTCATCGTCGTGGGCATCGACGGCTCCGACTCGTCGTGGCGCGCCGCCGCCTACGCGGCGGGACTGGCCCGGCGTCAGTCCTCGAAGCTCGCCATGGTCTACGTCCAGCCGGTGCTGCCCGTCGGGGCGGCGATGGGGGCGCCGGTCGCCGATGCCACGGACGAGGTGACCGAGGAGCTGATGACCGAGATCCGCCGGGCGACCGAGCGGCTGGCGGGGCTGTACCACCTGCGCTGGGAGTTCCACACGCTGCGTGGCGACCCGTACAACGGCATGGTGCAGATGGCCGACGAGCTCACGGCCGACGCGGTGGTGGTCGGCGCCTCGGAGTCGGCCGGGCACCGCATCATGGGCTCGGTCGCGGTACGCCTGGTCAAGGCCGGACGCTGGCCGGTCACCGTCGTTCCCTAGGGCGTGCCCTGGAGACCCGCTCCGCTGGTGAGCCCGGGCGCCCTGAGGCACGGTGGACAGTGGACGGGCGGAGCGCCGCCCCGGCGAGGGAGACCACCGTGACCGACCGCACGTATCGCGTGACCGAGATCGTCGGAACGTCCCAGCAGAGCATGGACGCCGCGGTCAAAAATGGCATCAAGCGCGCCTCGGAGACCCTGCGCAACCTCGACTGGTTCGAGGTCACCCAGGTCCGCGGGCATATCGTCGACGGCGCGATCGATCACTACCAGGTCGGTCTGAAGGTCGGCTTCCGCCTGGAGGAGGCCGAATGACACACCTCCCGGGTACGTCTCCCGGCGAGTCCCGCAGCACTGGGCCCCATCCGGTGGAGTCGCCTTCCTAAGACGCCCCCGAGGGTCCATCATGAGCCGCCGTCGGACCACAACGGAGCGACGGAGGGATGAGGCATGGGCCTGCGCGCGGGACAGGGCGTACTGCGCCGTAAACCGATTGAACACATCGAAGAGGCGGAAGGCAGCGCAAGTCAGCAGCTCACCCGGGCGCTCGGCCTGTGGCAGCTGACGGCCATCGGCGTCGGCGGCATCATCGGCGCGGGCATCTTCACCCTGGCCGGCACCGTCGCGAACGGCAAGGCCGGACCGGCCGTGGTGATCTCCTTCCTGATCGCGGGCGTCGCGAGCGCCGCGGCGGCCTTCTCCTACGCCGAGTTCGCCGGGCTGATCCCTAAGGCGGGCTCGGCCTACACCTACGGCTATGCGGTCCTCGGCGAGGTGGCCGGATGGTTCATCGGCTGGGACCTGCTGCTGGAGTACACCGCGATCGTGGCGGTGGTCGCGATCGGCATCTCCGGCTATTTCGGGTTTCTGCTCGGTGAGCTGGGCCTCGATCTGCCCTCCTGGATGCTGGGGGCGCCGGGCACCGGTCCGGGGCACCGGGTGGACCTCTTCGCCGCGGTGCTGTGCCTGCTGATCGCCTATCTGCTGACCCTGGGCATCAAGAACGCCGCGCGCTTCGAGACGATCGTGGTGGGCCTGAAGGTCCTGGTGGTCATCGTGGTGATCGTGGTCGGCTTCTTCCACATCAACACCGCGAACTACACCCCGTTCTTCCCGTTCGGGGTGACCGGCGCCTTCACCGGCGCGGCCACCGTCTTCTTCGCGGTCTTCGGTTATGACGCGATGAGCACGGCGGCCGAGGAGTCCAAGGACGCCCAGCGCCACATGCCGAAGGCGATCCTGTACTCGCTGGCCATCTCGATGGTGCTGTACGTCCTGGCCTGCCTGGTGCTGACGGGGATGCAGAACTACCAGCACATCGACCCGGAGAGCGGGTTCTCCTCGGCCTTCAAGGCGGTGGGGCTGAGCGGCCTGGCGGACGTCATCGCGGTCGGCGCGATCATCGGCATTCTGACCGTCATGTTCACCTTCATGCTCGGGGTGACCCGGGTGTGGTTCTCGATGAGCCGGGACGGGCTGCTGCCGAAGTGGTTCGCCAAGACCAGCCCCAAGCACCGTGTGCCGACCCGGGTGACCTGGATCGTCGGCTTCGCCTCCGCGGCCATCGCGGGCTTCCTGCCGATCGGGGAGGCCGCCGAGCTGACGAACATCGGCATTCTGCTCGCGTTCGTGGTCGTCTGCATCGCGGTCATCGTGCTCCGCTACCGGCACCCCGAACTGCCCCGGACGTTCCGTACGCCCGGGATGCCGGTGGTGCCGGCGATCGGGGTGTGCTTCTCGATCTGGCTGATCACGTTCCTGGCATGGCAGACCTGGGTCCGCTTCGCGGTGTGGTTCCTGGTCGGCATGGTCGTCTACTTCTCGTACTCCTACCGCCGTTCGAACCTGGCGCGGAGCGAGGGGCAGACCGCCTCCGGTCCGGACGACGGCGGGACACCGCAGTGAGCCACCGCCGCTGACCGGGCGCCGGCACACGACGGGGACCGGCGGACACCGGCCGCCGGTCCCCGCGCACGGTCAGAAGACGAACGGCCCCGGCGACTGCCGGGAGGTGGCCTTGCAGGTGGCCGTGATGCCCAGCACCACGACCTTCAGGGAGGTGGCCTCCAGGCTGTCCCCGTGGGCGACCGTGCCGGTGAGGGGGCCGGTGGAGACCTCGCTGCCGGCCGGGATCGCCGGGTTGGAACTGCCCTTGAACTGCGTGGTCCCCGAGCCGTTCTTGGTGAGCGTGAGGGTGGAGGTGACCGAGTTCGCGCCGATGTTTATCGGTGAGCTGATCGCCTTGGTGGCCAGGCTGATGGTCGCGGCCGTGCCGTTCTGGGTCGCGGTGAGCGTCGCCGTGCCGGAGCCGTACCAACCGCAGTCGAACGAGAGGGTCGCGGTGCCGGGTGTCACCGCGGTGGCGGCGGGCGCCATCGCGAGCGTGCCCGCGGTGGCGAGCGCGACGCCGAGCGCCGTACCGAAGCCGAGTCTGCCGGGTCTGAGGTGTCTCATGGGGGTACCGCCTTCGTGAGGGGGGTGCGGGTCCATGGCACCGGCCGTCGAGGGGTACGCGAGGGAACGGCTGGCAGCCACGCGGGGGCCGCGGCCGGACCCCGGTGCCGACCGGACGCCATGATCTGACGCTGAGTCAGCAACCCGTATTTCGCTGCCCATTGAGGCACGGGCCCCCGAAGAGAGCAAGGCAGGCACCGCATGATTTTCGGCTGCGCGACCTGCGCATCGCGGCCGGCACGCCACCCCTCACCCCTCGCGCCGCGCCACCCCCGGGACTGTGCCGACACCTCGTACGAGCCCTGGACGCACCGGAGTTACTCCGCCACCACCTCTTGACGCGCACCTGACCGACACCAAGAATGAGCGCGCTCTGACAACGTTGTCGAATGCCCGATGCGGAGGCCTTCCCGCACGCCCGGCCGCCGTACGGCGACGACCCGACCCGGAGGTCCCCATCCATGCCATGGCTCAGTCGTACCCGGCTGCGTACCGCGGGCGCGGTGCTGGCGGCCGCGCTCCTCGGGGGTGCGCTCACCGCCCCCGCCGCGCAGGCCGAGCCGGCCGCCGGCCCGCTCACCGACCTGGTCAACCCGTTCATCGGCACCCGGAACGACGGCAACACCTATCCGGGTGCCGCCGTCCCCTTGGGCATGGTGCAACTCTCCCCCGACACCGGGCACTACGCCGGCTACGGCTACGACGACGACCACATCCGCGGCTTCAGCGCGGTGCACCTCTCCGGTGTCGGCTGCGGGATCGGCGGTGATCTGCCGGTGCTGCCCACCACGGGCGACCTCACCGAAACGGACAATGCGAAGTACGCGGCCGCTTACGGCCATGACGACGAGTCGGCCCGCCCCGGCTACTACCGCGTCGGCCTGAAGTCCTACGGCGGGATCACCGCCGAACTGACGGCCACCGCACACACCGGCAAGCAGCGCTACACCTTCCCGGCCACCGACCGGGCCAATGTGCTGCTCAACGCGGGCCAGTCGCTGCACCGGACGGTCTCGACGCGGGTCGAGGTGCTCGACTCCCGCACCATCCGCACGACCCTCACGGGCCGCGGCTTCTGCCAGGACAGCAAGCCGTACACCGTCTACACCCTCACCCGCTTCGACCGGCCCTTCGCGTCGTACGGGACCTGGGACGGCGACAAGGTGACGGCCGGCTCCACGGGGTCCACCGCCACCGGCCGGCACGGGGCGTACGCCCGCTTCGACACCCGCACGGACCGGACCGTCGAGGCGACCACCGCGATCAGCTATGTGGACGCGGCGGGCGCGGCCCGCAATCTGCGTGCCGAGGGCGGCCCTTCCTTCGACCGGGCGAGGGCCGCGGCCGACTCCGCATGGGAGCAGCGGCTGGCGCTGGTGCAGGCGCGGGGCGGCGGCACGGCACTGCGCCGCACCTTTTACTCCTCGCTCTACCGGTCCTTCCTCGCGCCGAACATCGGCAGTGACGTGGACGGCCGCTACACCGGCTGGGACCAGCGCGTCCACCGGGCCGACGGCTTCACGTACTACCAGAACTGGTCGCTGTGGGACACCTATCGCACCCAGGCACAGCTGCTGGCGCTGCTGGCGCCGGGTGAGTCCCGCGACATGGCGCTGTCGGTGCTGCGGATCGACAAGGAGGGCGGCTGGCTGCCCAAGTGGGGCTACGGCACGGTCGAAACCAACATCATGACCGGCGATCCGGTCACGCCGTTCCTCGCCAACGCCTACCAGCAGGGGCTGTTGCGGGGCCATGAGGAGGAGGCGTACGCGGCGCTGAAGAAGAACGCCGACGGGGTGCCGCCGGCCGACTCCCCGGCCGTCGGGCGGGAGGCCAATGCGCAGTATCTGAAGAACGGTTTCGTGCCGTACCTCAAGGGCCACCAACCGCGTCCCAAGTCCGGCGACTCCGACTTCGCCCAGGGCGCCTCGGCGACCCTCGAATACGCCCTGTCGGACGCCATGCTGGCCCAGATGGCGCGCGATCTGGGACACGGCGCGGACGCCGACCGCTATGCGGCCCGCGGCCGGAACTACCGCACCCTCTTCGACAGCTCAACCGGCTTCTTCCGGGCCCGCGACGGGCAGGGCGCCTTCACCGGCCCCGCCGACCCGGCAAAGAGCGAGGGCTTCCACGAGGGCACGGCCTGGCAGTACCAGTGGCTGGTGCCGCAGGACCTGCCGGGGATGCTGGAGCTGATCGGCGGCAAGGACAAGGCCGATGCGCGCCTCGACTCGTTCTTCGCGTACCCGAAGCTGCTGGCGGACCCGGAGAAGACGGCGCGCGAGGTGTGGGTCAACGGCCCGTACGACTACTACAACGCGGACAAGTACAACCCGCAGAACGAGCCCGATCTGATCGCGCCGTACACCTATCTCGCCACCGGCCGCCCCTGGAAGACGACGGATGTGGTGCATGCGGCGCTGACCCTGTTCGCCGACGCCCCCACCGGGATGACCGGGAACGACGACCTGGGGACGATGTCGGCGTGGATGGTGCTCTCCTCGATGGGGATCTTCCCGGTCCAGCCCGGCACCGACAGCTGGGGGCTGAGCACCCCGGTCTTCGACCGGGTGGACCTGACGCTGGACCGGCGCTACTACCCCTCCGGACACTTCACCGTCACCGCTCCCGGTACGTCCTCCACCAACCGCTATGTGCAGTCCGTCCGGCTGGACGGCGCCGACCGCGACCGGACCTACCTCACCACCGGTGAGCTGCGCTCGGGCCGTGAACTGGCCTTCACCGTGGGGCCGAAGCCGTCCGGCTGGGGCACCGGCGATCATGCCGCGCCGCCGCCCGTGGGCAGCTCAGCCGCCCAGCAGCAGCACGGTCGCCAGCGCTGAGATCACCACGGCCGAGACCAGCGCGGTGACGACCTGCCCCCGTGGGCCGGTCAGCGCCCTGCCGAGCACGGCTCCTCCGGCGGCCAGGAACAGCTGCCAACTCGCGGAGGCGGTGAGCACGGCCGCCACGAAGGCGGCCGGTCCGGCGACACCGGTGCGCAGGGTGCCCGCGCCGCCCGCGAGCACGAGCGCGGAGAAGTAGACCACCGTCCACGGGTTGATCAACGTCAGCCCCAGGAAGGCGGCGTAGGCCCGGGCGGGGTGTCCCAGGACGTCCCGCTCCGGGCCGTCCGGCGTGCCGCGGTGGCGCAGTGCCCGCACGGCGATCCGTACCGCCATGCCGAGCAGGAGGGCGGCGCCGACCGACCGCAGCGGCCCCGCGACCGGGGCGACGGCGCGGGAGAGCGCGGCGCCGCCGGCCACCGCGGCGAGCGCATAGAGCCCATCGGCACTCGCCACCCCGAGGGCCGCCGCGGCGCCGGTCCGAAACGACGTCCGGGCGGTCAGGCTCACCAGCAGCACGGCCAGCGCGCCGACGGGAACAGCCAGGGCATAACCCGCCCAGAGCCCCGGCAGAAAGGCATCGGTCAGTATCTCGGTCATGCCGTTCAGCGTCGGGCGGGACCACCGTGCGGGTCCATCGGAAATTTCCGCACGACACCGTGTGACAGCGCCGCACGATGGACCGCCTATGCTCCGCGCATGATCGATCCCCGGCTCCAGACCCTTCGTGTCCTGCACGAACTGGGCACCGTCACCGCGACCGCCGAGGCCCTGCATCTGACCCCGTCGACGGTCTCCCAGCAGCTGCGTCAGCTGTCGGCCGGGCTCGGGCTCGGACTCCTGGAGCCGGCGGGCCGCAAGGTGCGCCTGACGCCGGCGGCGTTGGCGCTGGTCGAGCACGCCGATGCGCTGTTCGTGCGCTGGGAGGAGGCCCGCGCGGATCTCGCGGGGTACGCGGACGGGGTCGCGGGGCGGTTGCGGATCACGGGGGTGGCGACGGCGATCACGGCGGTGATCGCGCCGGCGGCCGCGCGGCTGCGTGACGAACTGCCACGGCTCGCGGTGGAGATCGGTGAGGATCCGGACGAGAACCGCTTCGAGCTGCTGCTGTCCGGCCGGGCGGACCTCGCCGTGGTCATTCCGGCGCCGGACGGCCCTGCGCCGAACGATGCGCGCTTCGTCCAGCTGCCGGTGCTGGAGGAGCCGCAGGACCTGCTGGTGCCGGCCGGGCACCGGTTCGCCCCGTGTGCGCGGCAGGGGGTGGCGCTGGCAGAAGCAGGCACGGAGAGCTGGATCCGCGCCGGTGACCCGGCCGATCAGCATCAACTGCTGCTGTCCGCCTGCGCCAGGGCGGGCTTCACCCCCCCGAGTGCGCCACCACGCGCTGGACTGGTACGCGGTCGCGGCCCTGATCGCGCACGGCTTCGGGATCGCTCTGGTGCCGCGGCTGGCGCCGGTGCCGGAGCAGTACCCGGTCGTGCGGGTGCCGCTGCGCGGGGAGCCGCTCCCCGTAAGGCGGTTCGTGGCGGCCGTCCGGCGCGGACGTGAACAACAGCCCCCGATCGCCCGCGCTCTGGCGGCGCTGCGCGCGGCCGCGGACGACCGGGAGGTGAAGCGGGTGTGAGCGCGGACGGGGCGGGCGTCAGCCCTGCAGGGCCTGCCAGAACTCGTCGAAGGACATCGTGCCGTCGTGGTCGCTGTCCTTGGCCTTGATGACGGCCTCGGCCATCGGGCCGGTGACGTACGGGTCGCCCATCTCGGCCATCGCGTGCTTGAACTCGTCCGGTGTGACCTGGCCGTCGCCGTCCGCGTCGAACCGGTCGAACGCCGCCCGGGCCTGCTCGATGTCTGCCATGAGAGGGTGCCCCCTTCGTGATGCTGCGCAGTGCTGCGCGGTGCTGTTGCCTGGTGATCTGACCTGCGTACATTAGCCGACCGTCACAAGGCGTCCGGCCGCGCCCTCTGCCGGGCCAGATAGGGCGCGGTACGGCTGCCCGGCGCGGCCGCCACCTCGGCCGGCGTTCCCGTGGCCACGATCCGGCCGCCCTCCGCGCCGCCGCCGGGACCGAGGTCGATGACGTGGTCGGCGCCGGCGACCACCCCCATGTCGTGCTCGACGACCACGACGGTGTGCCCGGCGTCGACCAGGCCGTGCAGCTGGCGCAGCAGCACCTCGGTGTCGGCCGGGTGCAGTCCGGTGGTGGGCTCGTCGAGCAGGTAGAGGGTGTGGCCACGGCGGGTCCGCTGGAGTTCGGAGGCGAGCTTGATGCGCTGGGCCTCGCCGCCGGACAGCTCCGTCGCGGGCTGGCCGAGCCGCAGGTAGCCCAGGCCCACGTCCTGGAGGGTGCGCAGGCTGCGGGCGGCCGCGGGGACGTCGGCCAGGAAGCCGGCGGCGTCGTCCACGGTCATCTCCAGGACGTCGGCGATGGTGCGGTCGCGGTAGGTGATCTGGAGGGTCTCGGGCTGGTAGCGGGCGCCGTGGCAGGTGGTGCAGGGCGCGTAGGTGCCGGGCAGGAAGAGCAGTTCGACGGCGACGAAGCCCTCGCCCTGGCAGGTGCCGCAGCGGCCGGCGGCGACGTTGAAGGAGAACCGGCCGGCGGTGTAGCCGCGGGCGCGGGCCTCGTCGGTGGCGGCGAAGACCTTGCGGACCGCGTCGAACAGCCCGGTGTAGGTGGCGAGGTTGGAACGCGGCGTCCGGCCGATCGGCTTCTGGTCGACGCGCACCAGCCGGTCGATCGCCTCCAGGCCCTCGGCGCCGGTGAGTTCCGCGCGAACCACCGTGCCGGCGCCGGCGGCCTCGGTGTCGTCCCCGCCGGCCGCGGTCTGCCGGTCCTCTCCGGTGCCGAGATGGTCGCGTACGGCGTCCGCGAGGACGCGGGTGACCAGCGTCGACTTGCCCGAACCGGAGACGCCGGTGACGGCGGTGAAGACGCCGAGCGGGAAGGTGGCGTCCAGACCGCGCAGATTGTGCAGGGTGATGCCGCGCAGCGCCAGTGCGCCCGCGGGGCGGCGCACCGTGCGCGCGGGGGGCGGTTCGGTGGCGAAGAGGAACCGGCGGGTGGCGGACGCGGCGGCGTGGGCGAGCCCGGCGACGGGGCCGCTGTGCAGCACCTGTCCGCCGTGTTCCCCGGCGCGCGGCCCGACGTCCACGATCCAGTCGGCGTGGCGCACGACCGCCATGTCGTGCTCGACGACGAACAGGGAGTTGCCCGCTTCCTTGAGCCGGCCCAGCACCGTGAGCAGTGACTCGGTGTCGGCGGGGTGCAGTCCGGCGGAGGGTTCGTCCAGGACGTAGACCACGCCGAAGAGGCCCGAGCGCAGCTGGGTGGCCAGCCGCAGCCGCTGGAGTTCACCGGCGGACAGGGTGGGGGCGGGCCGGTCCATGCTGAGGTAGCCCAGGCCGAGTTCGGTGAGCACCTCGATCCGGGCCACCAGGTCGCGGGCCAGGGTCGGGGCCACCTCGTCGTCCGCCCGCCCGGCGGTGGGCCGCAGCAGTGCGGCCAGCGCGCTCAGCGGCCGCCCGGCGAGGGTGGCGATGTCGTGCCCCTCGAAGGTCACAGCCAGGGACTCGGGGCGCAGCCGCCGCCCGTGGCACACCGGGCAGGGCTCGGCGACCATGAATCCCTGGACGCGCCCGCGCAGCGTCTCGCTCTTGGAGTCGGCGAAGGTGTGCAGCACATAGCGCCGGGCGCTCATGTACTGGCCCTTGTAGGGGCGTTGGATCCGGCCGACGTCGCGGACCGGGTGCACGGTGACGACGGGCTGTTCGTCGGTGAACAGGATCCAGTCGCGGTCCGCCTGCGGCAGCTCCCGCCAGGGCCGCTCGATGTCGTACCCGAGCGCGGCGAGGATGTCGCGGAGGTTCTTGCCCTGCCAGGCGCCCGGCCAGGCGGCGATGGCACCCTCACGGACGGAGAGCGACGGGTCGGGGACCAGGGACTCCTCGGTGACGCGGTGGACGGTGCCCAGGCCGTGGCACTCCGGGCAGGCGCCGGCCGCGGTGTTGGGCGAGAAGGCGTCGGAGTCGAGCCGTGGTGCGCCCCGCGGGTAGTCGCCGGCGCGGGAGAAGAGCATGCGCAGGGTGTTGGACAGGGTGGTGACGGTGCCGACCGAGGAGCGGGAGGTGGGCGCGGAGCGCCGCTGTTCCAGCGCGACGGCGGGCGGCAGTCCGGTGATGTCCTCGACCTTGGGCGCGCCGACCTGGTGGATCAGCCGCCGGGCGTAGGGGGCCACCGACTCGAAGTAGCGGCGCTGCGCCTCGGCGTAGAGGGTCCCGAAGGCGAGGGAGGACTTGCCCGATCCGGACACCCCGGTGAACGCGACCAGCGCGTCCCTCGGGATGTCCACATCGACGCTGCGGAGGTTGTGCTCGCGGGCGCCGCGCACCCGTACGTACGAGTCGGTCATCCCTCCATGATCGGGCACCGTCAGGGCGTGTCCCGGCCGGACGCGAGGGCGGCGCGGACCCGTTCGCGGGCCTCGTCCCAGGCGAGCGGTGTGGCGACGACCGCACGCAGGGCGCGGAGCAGGCGGGGCGGGAGTCCGACGGCGAGCACGCCGACGGCGCTGCCGTCCCGGCCGTAGAGCGCGACGGCCCGTCGCCGCGCCCGGTCCAGGACGGTGGTCTCGACCCGGTCGGCGCCCGCGGTGAGACCGTAGGCCTGGATCTTGAGGTCGTACTGGTCGGACCAGAAGTACGGCACGGGGGCGAACGGGCGGCGTTCCTGCGCCGGGGTGGCGTCCCCGGCCGCGGCGGCGGGGGCCTCGGCGGCGAGTTCGGCCAGGAGGTTGCGGGCGGCGGCCATGCCCTGTTCGGTGGCGTTCATCCGGTGCTCGAAGCGCAGCGGACGGCCGTGCTGCGGATGGTCCCAGCGCGCCACGTCACCTGCCGCGTAGATGCCGGGGGCGGCGGCGCAGTACGCGTCGCAGCGCAGCCCGTCGGTGGTGTCCAGCGCCGGGTCGGCCAGCCACTCGACGGCGGGCCGGGAGCCGATCGCCAGCAGCACGAGGTCGGCGGGCAGCAGGGTCCCTCCCCCTCCCCCGGCGGCTACGCCCTCACTGCCGGGGGGACCTCCACTGGCTACGCCCTCACTGGCGGGGGTACTCCCATTGGCCAGGCGGACGGCGGTGACCTGCCCGCGGCCCGTTCCCGCCGGCCCCGCGGGGGCCGTCTCGAACCCGTCCACCTCCCCGGTGCGCAGCTGGACGCCGCGGGCGCGGTGCTCCTCGGCGAGCAACGCGCCGACCTCCGCGCCGACGGCCTCGGCCATCGGTGTCTCCGCGATGCCCACGAGGGTGACCTCGTGTCCCAACTCCCTTGTCACCGCGGCTGCTTCACACCCCAGTACGCCGTTTCCGACGATCACCACGCGCCGCCCGCCTCCCCCGGCGGCTACGCCCCCACTGCCGGGGGCACCCCCATTGGCCAGCAGGCCGCGCAGGGTCAGCGCGTCGTCCAGGGTGCGCAGGGTGTGCACACCGGCGATGCCCTCGGCACCGGGCAGCGAACGGGCCGCGACACCGGTCGCAATGATCACGCCGGCACAGCCGAGCGTCTCCCCCTCTCGATCTCGCTCGTGCGGAGGGACCCCCACGCCGCCGTCGAGGGTGAGGGTGCGGGTCGCCACATCGAGGCCGGTGGCCCGGGTGCCGAGCCGCAGGTCCAGGTCGAGCGGGGCGAGCTGGTCCGCGGTCCGCAGCAGCAGCTTCTCCGGCTCCCAGGCGCCGTGCAGCAGCTGCTTGGACAACGGCGGCCGGTCGTACGGGAGGTGGGGTTCGTCGCCGATGAGGGTGAGCGGGCCGCGCCAGCCGAAGCGCCGCAGCGCCTCGGCCGCGGCGAGCCCGGCCGCCGAGGCGCCGACGACGGCGATCGGCCGGGCGGTCATGCGCGGCCCTCGGCCACGGCGACGGGGCAGCCGACGGCCGCGCGGCCCATGTCGGCATCAACGGTTATCTTCATGACGGAAGGCTCCATAGCGCTGTCGGGGTGTGCGGGGCCGGGCGGACCGGTCCACCACCACGATCACCCGCCGGCGGGGCCGGTGTCACCAGGTCTTTTCCCACTCATCCGGTGCCGGGCCACTTCCCGCTCTTCCGGATCCACGTCATGTCCCGCTCATCGGCGCCAGGTCATTTCCCCCTCATCCCGCACCAGGTCATCTCCCACCCTTCCCGCACCAGGTCATTTCCCGCTCATCCGGGTCCGGGTCAGCTCCCACTCCTCAGCCCGTCGGCCGCCGCGCCGCGGCTCAGCACGGCCTTGGCGATCTTCTTGCGGGCCTGGCCATGGCCGCTGGTCCGGGCGAGATTGCGCACCCGCACCCGTGCCCCCTGCTCGGCGAGCTGCGGGACGTACTCCGCCCTGACGACTCGCCATCGCCCGCCGGCCCGGTGCGGCGGGGCGAACCGGAAGCGGGCGATGCTGCTCAGGGTGCCGCGCGGCCTCTTCGGTGCGCCGGTGATCTGGTCACCGAGGCCGTAGACGACCCAGGTGCCATGGACCTTCTCGTACGGCTGCGGGGTGTGCGCCCGGGTGCCGACGATCAGGTCGATGTCGGGCCGCCCGTGGGTCGTCGAGGCGGTGAGCGCACGGGCGAGCGCGAGCTGCCGGCCGTCGGGGGCCGTTCGGTGCGCCGCGCCCCAGTACGGGCTGACGACCACGACGTCGGCGCCGGCCCGGCGGGCCGCCCGGGCATCGCCGATGATCCGTCTCTCGTCGAGCGGTTCGACCGCCCAGGGCGCGGACGCCGGTCGGCGGGCGCCCCCGGCACCGTCGGTGTACGACAGCTGAGCCACCCGTGCGCCGCCGGGGACCCGCAACAGCGCCGGGCTGCCGCGCTCGGCCGCGTCGCGCGCCGAGCCGGCATGCCGCAGCCCGACGGTGTCCAGCGCCTCCAGGGTGCGCCGCACGCCCGGGACGCCGTGATCGAGGGCATGGCGGGAGGCGGTGGCGCAGGAGTCGTAGCCGGTCGCCTTCAGGGCGGTGGCGATCTGCGGTGGCGCCTGGAGGACGGGGTACCCGGCGAAGGGGCCGCTCAGCGGTCCCAGCGGCGCGCCCAGCTGACACAGCGCCAGGTCGGCGGAGGAGATGACCGGCCGCACGCCCCTGAGCATCGGCCGGTAGTCGTAGCCGTCGTACGCGGCGTCGCTCCGTGCCGTGGTGAGGACCTCGGGCTGGGAGGGGAGGACCGCTCCCGCGGCGACCAGCGTGAAGGGCCGCCGGCCGGCGAGGACAGGGGCGCCGGCATGGGCGCGCGGCGAGGGTTCCGGGGTGGGCCGCGGCGCCGGCCGCGGGACGGAGTGCGGGACGGGGGGCGGGCCTGCGCACCCCGCGGCCAGCGCGACAAGGGCGGCAACGGCGGCAGACCGGGTGTACGCGCTCATGCTCGACACATATCAGCAGATTTATGGCGGAAAATGGTCCCGTCCCCCTGAGCCCGGCGCTCTCCCCCATACGGACCCACGGTTCCCACGACTCCCACGGCTCCCACGGCTCCCACGGCCGGGCCTCCCACCGTGGCGGCCGCCGCGGAGCGGCTCCGGGCATCGCTCGCGTGACCCGACGGGGAGCTGCCCGCGGCCCCCTCCGCGGCGGTCCACCGAGCCGTACGGCCTGCCGCTGCCGGAACCTCCCCCTGCCTTACGCGATGCTCACCCGGCCGTGGCAGCGCCGAAGAAGGCCGCCGCCAGCGGACGGTGGACCAGGCCGAGCGAGCGGTACAGGTCCAGGGCGGCCCGGTTCGCATCGGCCACCATCAGCGCCACCGTGCCGTAGCGGGCCAACGCGTCCTCGACCGCGACCTTGCACACCGCACGCCCCAGCCCCCGCCCTCGGGCAGCGGCGGCGGTCGCCACACCCGCCAGACAGCCGAGGTCCGGCGCGCACCAGGCGTGTGCGGCGACGCTGACCAGCGGCCCGCCGGCGGCAGTCCGGCCGTCGTCCGCGCGGGACGCCCGCTCCCGTACGCCGAACCACCGCTGGACGCCGGGTCGGGACGGATGGGCGTAGGAGTCGGGGAAAGCGGCATCGAGCAGTGCGGCGATCTCGTCGCCGTCGGCAGCGGTCAGCCGACCGGGCGCCGGAGCACCTGCCTCGTCCGGACCGGTTCCCGCCGAGCCGCCCGCCTCATCCAGCCCCGTCCATGCCGAACCGCCCGCCTCATCCGGACCGGTCGCCCCCGAGCCGCCCGCCTCATCCGGACCGGTCGCCCCCGAGCCGCCCGCCTCATCCGGACCGGTTGGCGCCAGGCCGTCAGAGCGCCCCCGTGAGCGCTCCATCCAGCCGAAATTCGCGGCCAGTTGCAGCTGCCACGGCAGCGCGGCGTGCACCGCGTGGATCAGCTCCCGGCCGCCGATCGGCCGGTAGCTGCGGCCCACCGCCCGCAGTACGTCACGGACCAGCGGCGCGGCGGTCCGGGGCTCGCCGTGCACGGCGAGCCGGTCGTGGCCCGAGAGCGCCGGGGAGGCCACCGCCACCGCCGAACCGTCCGGCGCCGCGAAGGCACGGATCCCCCGCCCCGCGGGCAGGCCCTGGGCGGCCCAGCGGATCAGCGCGTCCCCTCCGCAGAGCCCGGCCACTTCGGCCGCGTCGAAGATCTCCCGCATGGGGCGAGAGCTTACGACCGCCCGGCGCACGGGCGTCGCTCGGGCCCCGGCCCCGCCCCGGTCCTCAGGCGACCTCGATGCCGTACTAGGCGACCTCGATGCCGTACTCCTGCACCAGCGCCTCCAGGCCTCCGGAGAAGCCCTTGCCGCCGATCACGAAGTCCCAGTCACCGCCCGCCCGTTGTCGGAACGAGCCGAGTACCAGGGCGGTCTCCCCGGGCCGCCCGTCCGAGACCTCCAGTTGCCCCAGCTCCTCCCCCGAGGCGTCCAGCAGACGTATCTGTGCATCGGTGAAACCGGAGAGATCGGCGTCGGGGTTGACCTGGGGGTCGATCGCGGCGACCAGGACCAGCCGGTCGGCGTCCGCCGGCAGCCCCTCGAACCGCACCTGCATCGCGGCCCGGTCGGGGGCGAAGCCGGGCAGCATCCGCACCGAACCATCGGGATTGCGCGGGTTGTTGTAGAAGACGAACTGGTCGTCGCTGAGGACACTGCTCCCCTTGCACACCAGGGCACAGACATCGAGGGCGACCTCTCCGGCCCAGTTCATGCCGAGGATGTTGTGGTCCGCTGGCTCCTCGGCGGAGTCGGGGCCGGCCGGGGCGGCCGCGCCCAGCCGGCCGCGCAGCCCGTACCGCCCGAGCAGGTCGACGAGTTCAGGGCCGGCGATGAGGCCGAGCGGTTTGCCGTTGGCGAAGGTGTGGGCGCCGGGACCGAACCGGGAGGTCGTCACCAGCACGCCCTTGTTGGCGCCCGCCGACTGGACGGTGCCGTAGAGATCTCGGACGGCGGTGGGCGGGACGGTGTGGCGGTAGCGCTTGACCTGCACCACGATCTTGCCGCCGCGGACCGGGTCAGGATCCAGCGCGTCCACATCGACCCCGCCGTCGCCGGACCGCTGGGTGGTCACGGCCTGCATGCCCATGGCCCGGAACAGCTCGGCGATCAGATTCTCGAAGGCGATCGGGTCCATCTCGTACAGATCGGGCTCGCCGTCCGTGCCGTGCGTGACGACCGCTTCGCCGCCGCCGACATCGCTGGGCAGCCGTCCAGGGCGCACCGCGGTCCGCTGGTCGGGGCGGGCGGAGAGCTGGCCGCGCAGCCCCTCGGTCAGGCACTCCACCGCACTGACCTGTTCGAGGTGGAGCAGGTCGAAGGCGCTGCGGGGCGCCATGACGGTCGCCAGATACAGCTGGGCCGGGCGGCCGGTCGCCGGGTCCACGTCGTCCACGAAGCCGTTCAGCGCCACCGAGTCCAGCGTCCCGTAGGTGTCGGCGGCGAAGAGGTCACGCAGCACCAGCAGCACGCTCTGGGCCAGCACATCGCGGTAGAGCGCCCGGCACTGCGCGGCCGGCCGGGCGGTCTCCTTCTCCTGGTCGGCGCTGGGCATGTACCGGACGGACCTGGTCGGCGGAACGATGTCGTAGCCGGGGAGTTCCCAGTCCAGGACGAGTTGGCGGGCGCTCGGGTCGTAAGCCGCGGCGACCTGCCGGGGAAAGCCCTCCGGCCAGGCCGTGGAGGAGTACAGCGCGGCCGAGAAGTACTCGACGGCCGCATCCGCGTCGCCGCCGCGCAGGCCGGTGAGGAGTTCCTCGATGCCGGAGTTGTGCGCCCGGATTTCTTGCAGCGCCCCGGCCGCCCACTGGTCGTACTGCCGGCGGTAGGCGGTGAGTTGGGCCTGCCGCCGGCTCTCCGCGGCCTGTGCGGCGTACCAGTCCTGTTCGTAGCGGGCGCGGGCCTCTTCCTGGGCGCGGTCGCGGCGGGCGCCGAGCTGCCAGCCGCCGGTGGGTGTCCGATAGCGGGCCGGGTCGGGCATCGGCACCGGGGCGGCGAGGGCGCCGGGCGCGAACTCCTCGACATGCTCGGGGCGCAGCAGCGCGGCGGCGGTGAAGGCGGGGGCGCGGCAGCCGTCGGTGAGCAGGCCGGAGAGCGCGGCGACCCGGCTCTCCAGTTCCTCGGTGCGGCGGCGGGCGTCGGCCTCGCGCTGCTGACGGTAGGCCGTCTGTCGCTCGCGGTGCATCCGCGCCATGGCGCGCTCGGCGTCCCGTGCCTGCCGCTCCTGGTCGCGCTGCTGCTGAGCCCGCGCGCGGCGCTGGGCTTCCTGCTGGCGCTGCTGCTGACGCTGCGCCTCGGCCCAGACAGCCATTAATCCATGGGAACGGCGGCTCATGCTGGTCTTCGTCCTCCCCCCGGGGCAGCTGCCCCCGGAACTCTTTGGAAGCGGCTTCACCTGCGCTGTTGATACGACTTTAGCGGGGGAGCAAGAAGCCGGTCACGGCTTGTGGACAACATTCGGCGCACGGTGCACGGCGCGCGCCGGCCGCCGTCGCGGCCGGCGCGCACCCGGGGTCATTCGGCCGCCGCGGCCCGCAGTTTCGCCGCCGTCCGAGCCGGGTCGTAGCCGTCCGGCACGCCCGGCACCAACACCACATCGCCCTCGATGTGCTTGGTGCGCAACGGCAGGATCTCTCGATAGGCGGGCGATGCGTACCAGCCCCGGGCCTGCGCCATGTCCGGGAAGGCGAGGACGACGACGGTTCCGGGCCAGCTGCCTTCCTGGACCTCCACCTCCTCGCCGTGGACGAGGAAGCGGCCGCCGAAGGGGTCCAGCGTCGCCTGGATCTTCTCGATGTACTCGAAGATCTCCGGGTGCGGGTCGGTGGGGCGCAGGTGGGCGATGGCGTATGCGGTCATGGTGTGGTGTGGCCTTTCCCGTGGGCGGATGGTCGTCAAGGTCCACGCTTCCATGGGCCGCCTCACGGGTCGATGGCCTCCTGGGTCATCTGCGGCCGCACGGGCCGATCGCCTCCGGGGTCATAGCGGCCGCACGGGCCTGTGACCTCCGGGGGCAGCACCACAGGGGGTCGTGGCCGGGCCCCGGGCAGTGTGCACGGCGGCCAGGGCGGTGACGGTGCTCTGCGTCCACGACAGCATGGCCCGCTCCCGGTCCTCCGGGTCGTCGCAGGCCGGGCGGCCGAAGGCGCCGCAGGGGCTCTGCTGGGCGAGGAGAAACCCGACGGCGTCGCGGGTGAGCCGGTGCGTCGCCGCTCCGCTGCGGGCCAAGTCGCGGACGATGCCGGCGACCTGCCCCAGGTGATAGTCCTTCCAGGCCGCGGGCAGGTCCCCGGCGGCCGGCTCCGGGGCCGCGGGCGGCGCCGCAGCCCCGCCGGTCAGCGCGGCGGCCCGCCGAGGGGACAACAGCCCGAGCCCGGCGAGGCGCTGGACACTGGGCACCGCTTGGGGCGGGACGGTGTCCAGGAGTTCGACGGCGGCCGCGGTGGACTTCAGGAATCTGTCGAGCGAGACGCAGGTGATGCCGTGCGCCCGCAGCCCGGACACGAATGCGCCGACGACCTCCATCCCGTGCGCCTGCCACACGGCGGCGTCCGCGTCCGCGAGGCGTTCGGCGAAGTCGAGGAGCAGCGGCCGGGTGAGCTCGGGCTCGCCCAGGGCCTCCGCCGCATGGGCGGCAGCCGCGGCGGCCGGCAGCCACCTCGCGGGATCGTGGCGCCGGACCGTACCGGCCAGCCACTGCACCGCCCGCCGCAGTGGTTGCCGCAGCTCCTGGCGGCACTCCGGAGCGGCGGGCCGAGCCGTCCGCAGCACCTCCGGGCTGCGGTCCAGGAGCGCAGCCAAGGCGGCGACGATGGTGGTGTGGTAGCCGGTGGCCCAATGCCGGTAGGCGTCGTCGCCGTCGGTGAGCCCCGGGTGGACCACGCCCTGCGGGCCGTTCACCCGCCCCTCGTCCTCCTGCACCGAAAGGAGGAACTCCCATGCCCTGCCGGCCTCTTCGGAGTCCCGCACCCCCAAACACAGCAGACAACACAGGAGCTCCCCCACCAGGTCGGCATTGCCCTGGCTCCGGGTGAGGACGAGGAGCGCCTCCAGCAGTTCCACCGCCGCGCCCGGATCGAAGCTCCGCGGCCCGTGTGGCCGCCGCAGACCGAAGTCCGTGGCGTAGAAGATCGTGTGGGTGAGGGCGTAGATGTCGCGGTCGGCGAGCTTGATGACATTGGGGTTCTGGCGCAGCAGGGTGAACGGCAGAACGTCGGCCATGGACGGCAGGGTGTGCGGGATGCCGCACAGCTCCAGGGTGTGCAGCAGGTCGAGTTGCCGGTAGGGGATCCGCTCGAAGGCCGCCGCATAGCCGCCCTCCGCGGCCTGCTGGATGACGCTCCGGAACTCCGGGTCCTCCCGTCCGCAGAGACGGAGTGCCGCATAGGTGCCCGCGTACAGCAGAAGCGCGGCCTCGTCCCGGGCGATCAGCTCGCGGTAGGAGGGCCGGGCCGCGATGTCCTCGATCGTGTCGAGGAGGGCCGCATAGTCGTCCTCCAGGGGTGCCGGGTCGAGACGCGCCCGCAGCCCCACGAGGAACGCCGTTTCGAGGAGGGCCTTACGGGCGAACAGCACCCGGTCCGGGGCCGCGTGGGCGGGGTCGATGAGATCGCGGCGCGCAGCGAGCCAGGCGACTGCCCGTGACTCCACCGCGCGCCTCTGTGCCGATCCGTCACCGGGCTGCGTCGTGTCCATCGAATGCCTCCCGGCGATCGGTGATGTCAATGCCTCAGTTGCCCGCGGTGGCGTCGTCGCAGTCCGCGACCTGGTTGGCTACCACCAGGACGTAGCGCTCCCAGGCGAGCACATAGCCGGCCACGTCATCGAGTTGGCTGACCTGATCGACGACGCGCTCCAGCGGGACGCTGAGGTCGACGAGTCCGCTGGTCCTCAGGAAATCGAGGGCCTTACGGGCATCGACCGGAGGGGGAGGACAGGACATGGCTTGCTCCTTTTGGGTGGTTCGGACAGATATCGCGAGTATCACGGTGAATGACTGCGCCGTCACCGTATGAGCCCGATGTGGATGCGCGGACGGATCCATCGGGCCTGTTCGGAGCCGCACAGGCCCGCGCCAAACCACCCCAACGGGCGAGTAATCGGATGGCAGTTCGTGGGTAATGGGCTCCGCTTGGCCTCGCAGGCCGCTCGTCGGAGTTGACGCGTGAGCCCCCACCACCCGTGTCTCGCCGAGGAGTTCACGGTGGGGCCGAACCGGACCCCCTCCCCCGTCGGGCGTTGCCCGGGCGCCCTTGTGGCATTAACCTTGCGCGGGTGACTACCGGGTCGGCCATGTGCCACGAGCGAGTGAGGTTCCCGGTCACCACGTGACCGCCAGGCGGGCGCCCAGAGGCCCGCCCCTCCCCTCCTCCGCAGTTCGCGCGTTCCGCGCTTATCACCTGTAGACGAACTCCGTCTGCGGGCCCTGCCGTTCGCCAAACGAGTACGCACTCCGCAGGCCTACGCGCATCGCGTACATGCGCTTTCTGATTCCCCCCATCTTTCCCTCCCCCTTTCCCTCCCTCTCTCTTTCCCACACACCTATCTCACGGTCGAACTGGCGTCGTTCTACGGCTCATTCACCGTGCACTGCGTCGCGCCTGTTTCCAGAGGCAATTCGTCACGCCGACGCACCCTTGGCGATTCACCACAACAATTCGCCATACCGCCATACCGATCCGCCGTGCCCTACAGGAGATTCTCTACCCCTCCCCGGGGCGCGGCACCCTATCCACCCACCCCTGTCCAACCCATGGCCCCTTTCCACACCCCTTCCGGGGACCCATTCCGCGCTCACCAATACCCACTGGAGAAAACACCGACCATGACGAACGATTTCAACCGGCGGATCATCGAAGAGTTCCGTGCCCACGGCGGACGGGTCGGTGGGCCCTTCGAGGGCGGCCGCCTGCTGTTGCTGACCACTACCGGTGCCCGGTCCGGCGCCCCGCACACCACCCCGCTCGGCTATCTTCCCGACGGCGGCGGACGCGTCCTGGTCATCGCCTCGGCCGCCGGGGCGCCCCGGCACCCGGCCTGGTTCCACAACCTGGTGGCCAACCCCCGTGTCACGGTCGAGGCCGGCGTCTTCACCTACGAAGCGCGGGCTGTCGTCCTGGAGGGGGCCGAACGCGACCGTGCCTTCGCCCGCGCGGCCGAGGCCGATCCCGGATGGTCCGCCTATCAGGCCCGGACCGAGCGGGTGCTCCCCGTGGTGGCCCTGCAGGAAATCCCCGCGGGGCCGCCGAATATCGCCGCTGCGTCGCCAGGTGCCGCGCTCAAGGCCGTGCACGACGGATTCCGGCGGGAACTCGACCTGATCCGCAAGGAAATCGCCGCATCGGGTCCCGGCCTCGGCGCCCAGCTCCGGATGAATTGCCTGACGCTCTGCCAGGGGCTGCACAATCACCACACCGGCGAGGACGCCGGAATGTTTCCGATGCTCGGCCGGCACCATCCCGAGCTCGCGCCGGCCCTGGAACGGATGCGGCAGGAACACGAGAAACTCGCCCTGCTTCTCCATGAATTGCAGGGGGTCATCTCCGCGAAGGACGCGGATCCGCAGCGGGCGCTCGCCGAGGTCGAGCGGCTGACCGGGGAGGTGGAGAACCATCTGGCGTACGAGGAGGAGCAGTTGATACCCGTCCTTGATGGGCCGTCCTGCTGAGACCGGGCTCCGCCGGGCGGCTCACGGCGGTCAGATCGCGCCGTCGTGGCCCGCCCAGTACGGATCCCGCAGTTGCCGCTTGAAGAGTTTTCCCGACTCGTCGCGCGGCAGCCGCTCCTCGAAGACCACGGCCCGGGGCACCTTGTACCCGGCGAGGCGCGCGGCGACATGCGCGCGTACCTCCTCGGCGCTGAGCACCACACCGGGTTCGGTCTGCAGATGCGCGGCGAGGGTTTCGCCGAACTCCTCGTCGGGGATGCCGAAGACCGCCGCGTCACAGACCCCGTCGAGGGCCAGCAGGCAGCCCTCGATCTCGGCGGGGTAGATGTTGACGCCGCCGGAGATGACCATGTCGTGGCGGCGGTCGCTGAGGTAGAGATAGCCGTCCGCGTCGAGCTGGCCGATGTCGCCGATGGTGACGTACCCGGGCAGGCCCGGCGCTTCCATGGCGGCGCGCCGGTCCGGGTCGCCGAGGTAGGTGAACCGGGGCCAGTCGTCGCCCGGTTTGAGGTAGATGTCGCCGGTGGCGCCGGCCGGCAGCGGCGTTCCGTCGGGGCCGAGGACCGCGACGGCGCAGGTGCCGGTGGCCCGTCCGACGGTGCCGGGATGGGCCAGCCACTCCGCGCTGTCGCACCATGTCACGGCGCCGGTCTCGCTGCCGCCGTAGTACTCCCGAAGGACCGGTCCCAGCCAGTCGATCATGGCGTGTTTGACATGGGGCGGGCAGGGCGCCGCGGCGTGGACGACGGAGGTGAGCGAGGACAGGTCGTAGCGCTCGCGGACGTCCTTGGGCAGTCGCAGCAGCCGGACGAACATCGTGGGGACGACCTGCACCTGCTCGATGCGGTGGCGGGCGATCAGCCGCAGGAACTCCTCGGCGTCGAACCGCGGCATCAGGGTGATGTCCAGCCCGGCCGCGAGGGCGAGGACGGCATGCTGACTGGGCGAGGCGTGGTAGAGCGGGGCGGGGATGAGCGTGCGGCCGCCGGGAGCGACGGCGAAGTACTCCAGGAACCGCTGCACCGCTTCGTCGAGCCGGTCCTGGGCGACCGGTTCGCGCAGCACCCCCTTGGGGCGTCCGGTGGTTCCGGAGCTGTAGATGACGGTGGGCGGGTGCTCCCCGGCGGTCCGTTCGAGCGGTGGATGGCCGGCCAGCCAGGGGTCGAGCAGTGGATGGTCCCCGGTGGGGGCGGGTGCCTCGAACCCGCAGGCGGCCGCGACGCCGGCAGGGACGGCGGCCTCGACGATCCGTACGCCCTCGGGGAGCACCGCTCGCACGCCGGCCAGCAGGTCGGTGTGCACGAAGACGACCTTGCTGCCGCTGTCGCTGAGCACATGGCTCAGTTCGTGCTGCCGGAAGTGCCAGTTCACGGGCACCGCCGAAACGCCGAGCAGGGCGGCAGCAGCGGTGATCTCCAGGTGGGCGGGCTCGTTGCGCATCACGACGGCGATCCGGTCGCCGGGCTCCACGCCCGCTTCCCGCAGGCCGGTGGCGATCCGCGCCGCACGGTCGAGGAAGGCCGGATAGTCGCGTTCGTGGCCGGCACAGCGGATGGCCGGGGTGCCGGCGGCGGACGGGACGACGGCTTCCATGGTGCCTCCAGTGAGTGCGACCTGGCCGCTCATTGAACCGTCACGTCCCGTAGTCCGCCAGGGTGTTGAGCGCGGGCCGACGGCCCAAACGCCGACTTCCGGTCAGCTCTGCGGCCACCGGCCCCGCTTGTCCCGGCCACTCACACCACCCTTCCCCTGAGATCCGAGGTCTCACGGCACTTCCCCGAACAACTCCCCCAACTCCCGCCCTTTTCCTGCAAGATGCTCCGATGTTTGTCGCGTACGAGGTCTTCCGGTCGGGTGCCGGGGCCTGCACCATGCGGGTGGCACAGGAGGCACGTACGTGACCAACTGACCCGAGGAGCGAGCGATGCACAGCCGCACCAGACCGTTCCGGCTGCTGGGAATCGCGGGGGTGCTGGGCGCCCTGCTGCTGCCCGCCGGCGGCCCCGTGGCCGCGGCGCAGCCCCCGCCCCGGCCCGCCGCCGGCCCCGGCACCAACCACGCGACCGACGACCCCTTCACCGCACCGCGCACCGCGTGGTGGCGGCAGGGCCGCTTCGGACTGTTCCTCCACTTCGGCGCGTACTCGAACCTGGAGGGCGAATACACCCGGCCCGACGGCACGGTGTGCCGCAACGCGGAGTGGATCAAGCGGGAGTGCCGGATCCCCGACGAGGCGTACGAGCGGCAGGCCGCCACCTTCGACCCGTCCGCCTTCGACGCCGAGGCGATCGTGCGGGCAGCGAAGGATGCCGGGCAGCGCTATATCGTCATCACGGCCAAGCACCACGACGGCTATGCGATGTGGCCGACGAAGCAGAACACCTGGAATCTGCGGGACCACTCCGCCTTCGACCCGCACCGCGACCTCCTCGCCGAGTTGAAGAAGGCCGCCGACGCCGCCGGGCTCAAACTGGGCTTCTACTACTCGATCTGGGACTGGCACGACCCGGACTTCGCCGCTCCCGAGACCTTCCCGCGCTACAAAAAACGGATGTACGGCCAGCTCAAGGAGCTGATCGACAACTACGACCCGGCGCTGCTGTGGTTCGACGGCGAGTGGGACACGGACAACCCCGCCAACCACTGGTCACGCCGGGACGGTGCGGATCTCCAGGCGTATCTGCACGCCCTGAACCCTCGCCTGATCGTCAACAACCGCGTCGGCAAACGCGAGCTGGTCGACGGTGACTTCGGCACGCCGGAGCAGGAGATCCCCGCGGAGCCGGTCGACGGGCAGCTGTGGGAGAGCTGTATGACGCTCAACGACCACTGGGGCTTCGCCAGGTACGACAGCAATTGGAAGTCTCCGGCCACCGTGGTGCGCAATCTGCTGGAGGTGGCGAGCCGCGGCGGCAACTACCTGCTCAACGTGGGCCCGGACCGGCTCGGGCGGCTCCCGCAGCCGGCCGTCGACCGGCTGCGCGCGACCGGCCGGTGGCTGGACGCGCACGGCCAGGGCGCCGCGGTCCACGGCGCCGGGCACACCGGGCTGGTGGCGGCCCCGTCCTGGGGCGCGGTCTCCCGCCGCGGCAACGAGCTGTACGCCTCCGTCACCTCCTGGCCGGCCGCCGGCTCCGCTCTCCACCTCGCCGCCAGGAGCCCGTTCGCGATCACCGCGGCCCGGGTGCTGGGCAGTTCGCAGCAGGTGAAGGTCACCCCGGCCGGGGACGGCTTCGACCTCACCCCGTCCGGCCCCTCCCCCGATCCGCTCGCGAGCGTCATCCGGCTCACGATCCGGCCGCCGGCCGCCGCGCCCGCCGGCACCGGCACCGGACTGACGGCGCAGAGCTGGGCGAACGACTCCTTCACCGGTCCGCCCGCGGTGACCACCGTCGACCCGACGGTGAACAAGTCCTACCGCTTCGACGGCTCACCGGACCCGACGATCCCCGCCGATCACTTCAGCAACCGCTGGACCGGCAGCATCCAGCCGCGCTTCGACGAGACCTACACCTTCACCACGGTCTCCGACGACACGGTGCGGTTGTGGATCGACGGCACCTTGGTGATCGACAACCGCACCCCGCACGGCCCGAAGGCCGACAAGGGAACGGTCACGCTGCAGGCCGGACACCGGCACCGCATCCGGATCGACCACACGGAACAGACCGGCGAGGCCTATCTGAAGCTCCTGTGGTCCAGCCCCAGCCAGTCCCAGCAGATCGTGCCGCAGCGTCAGCTGTACGCCGACTGACCGCGACCGTACCGGGGCGTACGGGCCGATCACGACGGGCGCCGGGCGACGGCGACGAACGCTCCGGCCGGTGGGCGGAACCCCCGCGCCCCCGGTTGGGCCGTTCGGGTCAAGGCGGCCGAGCGGTGGCGGGCCCCCCACTGGTAAGGGACGGCGTACCGCTCCCGGCGGTGGACGGGCACGACGACGGCCGGTGCCGCGCAAGCTCGGGCGCCGGCCCCGACCCCCGAAGGAACGGGCCCGGGGGTCGGGGCCGGCGCAAGGATCAGCCGGTCAGTCGATGCCGCGGAAGATATTGGGCTCGGCGGGGTCGTCCTCGCAGCCGGCCAGACGGACCGGGGCACAGCGATCCCAGGCTTCCAGGTTGCGGACTTCCTTGATCCGGCCTGGCCGCTCGCCCTGCTTCAAACGGGGCTGCTTGTGTTGAGCCTTGCGCAAAGCCACCACGCACTCCTTCATCGAGGTATTGGTCTGACGCGGTGGCGCCGTATTCACAAACCGGGAGGTCAGCCAAGGTTTGTGGCGTTCCCGCGACGGGCCAATGGTGTTGGCGTCTCCCAGAAAGGTCGTCCGTCGACCCTCAGAGTAACTACGCCGCACGCGGCGCGCTCGACGTTTTCCAGCGAGAGGGGAATGCGTGAGCAAGGCGGAAAAACCACCCCCCATAAGCGGCGGGAAAACCGGCGGAATTTGTGATGCACATCACTCACCCGAACGGCCCTCACCGCACTCACCGCAACGGCTCTCGGGTTGCTGCATACGCCCCGATCCCTACGCTGGAGAGTGAGCGGGGGATACCGTCCGCCGAGGCCGCGCGCCGTGCCGCAGAGCGCGCGGCTCAGTGCTACCCATGGGCGGGTGGCATGGTTCTCGGATTCCGGTTACTGGCTCGGGCGGCTCGTCTTCCAGCGGATGCTGGCCGCGCTCTATCTGGTCGCGTTCCTCGCGGCGGTGCGCCAGTTCCGCGCGCTCATCGGTTCACGCGGCCTGTTGCCGGTGCCCGATTTTGTGGCGCGGGTGCCGTTCCGTGCGGCGCCCTCGGTCTTCCACTGGCACTACTCGGACCGCTTCTTCGCCCTCTGGTCGTGGTGCGGGGTCGCGCTGTCCGCGGCCGTGGTGGCGGGGGCCGCGGACGCCGTCCCGCTGTGGGCGGCGATGCTGATGTGGGCCGCACTGTGGGGGCTGTACCTGTCCATCGTGAACGTCGGGCAGACCTGGTACGGCTTCGGCTGGGAGTCGCTGCTGCTGGAGGCGGGCTCGCTGGCGGTGTTCCTCGGCAACGACGACACCGCTCCCCCGGTGCTGATCATGTGGCTGCTGCGCTGGGTGCTGTTCCGGGTGGAGTTCGGGGCCGGGCTGATCAAGATGCGCGGCGACAGCTGCTGGCGGGATCTGACCTGCCTGTACTACCACCACGAAACCCAGCCGATGCCCGGCCCGCTGAGCTGGTTCTTCCATCATCTGCCGCGGCCCCTCCACCGGGTCGAGACGGCCGCCAACCACGTCGCCCAACTCGCCGTTCCGGTCCTGCTGTTCACTCCGCAGCCGATTGCCGGCTGGGCCGCGGCCGCGATGGTCGTCACCCAGCTGTGGCTGGTGCTGTCCGGCAACTTCGCCTGGCTGAACTGGGTGACCATCGCGCTCGCCATGTCGGCCGCCGCCCCGCTGTGGGGCCGGCCGTCCGCGCCGCTCGCCGCGCCCCCCGTGTGGTTCGAGGTGCTGGTCCTGCTCGCCACCGCCGGTGTTCTCGTGCTCAGCTACCGGCCGGCGCGCAATCTCCTGACCCGGCAGCAGATGATGAACACGTCCTACGAGTCGCTGCATCTGGTCAATTCGTACGGCGCCTTCGGCACGATCACCCGGGTGCGCCGGGAGATCGTGGTGGAGGGGACGGCGGACGCGGTGACCGGGCCACAGACCACCTGGCGTGCGTATGAGTTCCACGGCAAGCCGGGCGACGTGCGGCGGCTGCCCCGCCAGTTCGCGCCGTACCACCTGCGGCTGGACTGGCTGATGTGGTTCGCCGCGCTGTCGCCCGCCTATGCGCGGGCGTGGTTCGTGCCGTTCGTGGCGCGGCTGCTGGAGAACGACCGGGACACCCTGCGGCTGCTGCGCACCAATCCGTTCCCCGATCTGCCGCCGGCCCGGATCAGGGCCCGGGTCTTCCGCTACCGCTTCACGACGTGGCGGGAACTGCGGGAGACCGGAGCGTGGTGGCACCGGACCGAGGAGCGGGAGTTCCTGGCGCCGGTCGGGCGGTCAGCTCTGCACGGAAGGCGATGACCATCTCGCGGGCGTGACGCAGCCCGATCCTCGTGAAGTCCCGCTCCAGCGTGTCGAGTTCGGCCAGCGACTCGTCCCGGTCGCGGCCCAGGCGGGCGCGGGACTTGACCAGGCCGAGGCGGGAGAGGGCCACCCCGCGCGGCTCCTGCATCTCGCTGAACTCCCGCAGCGCGAGGGAGTAGGTCTCGCGGGCGGACACGTACTGTCCGGCGCGGAAGAAGACGTTGGCGCGCATCTTGTGGTTGTAGGCGAGCGCGCTGGCCAGATCCATGGTGCGGCAGATGGCCTCCGCCTCGGACAGCAGCGTCAGCGCCCGTTCCGTCTCACCCTGGACGGACAGGACATCGGCGACGCCGCGCAGCGACCAGGCGCGCCCGCGGGCGTCATCGGCGTCGGCGGCTATGCGGGCGGACTCCTCGAAGAGCTCCAGGGCCTTGTCGTAGTCGCCGGTGTTGCGGTGCATCTGGGCGATGCCCGACATCGCCCAGACCGTGTGGCGGGCCTCGCCGTGCTGTTGGGCCTGTGCGAGCAGTTCCTCATGGAGTTCGGCCACCGCCGCGTAGTCGCCCTGAATACGGCCGGTCTCGGCCAGGCCGGCGAGTGCATAGCCGTGGGCGAGACGGTCGCCGCTGCCCTCGGCCAGGGCGACGGCATGGGCGAGCAGCCGGCGGGCGAGCGGCAGGGTGCCGCACTGCCGGGCCAGGGTGCCGCCGCTCCACAGCGCCCAGGCCATGGCGCCGGGGTCATCGGCGGTGCGGGCGCTGCGGTAGCTCTCCCGCCAGGCGTGGCCCGCCTCGCTCACCCGGCCGAGCCGCCGGTTGGCCTCGGCGACCGCGAGCGCGGCCCGGGCCCGCTCCAGTGCGGTGCCCGCGTCGGCCTGTACACGACTCGCCGTGGCCAGCACCTCCTCGTAGGAGGAGTTCACGCCCAGGGCTGCGCCCAACTCGCCCTGATATTCCGGGGCGAATGCCTTGCCGTACATATATCCGTGGCCTCCCGATCATTTCCGAGCCTTGATCACAAACCTATGAGCGGGGAGGGGGCCGGCGAGTCCGTCCCTGTATGGGTTGTGCTGTACGACTGAAGTGCTACGGATGGGCTGATGGATCATCATGAGGGTGTAGGGGCAGGTCAGGGTCAACCGGCGTGCCCGGCGTCCGCCTTGGGGACACACCGCGGCCGCGCACCGTCCCCGCTTGCCTCCGCAGGGCGGGACGGGCCACCCTTGCCACGACACCCGAGCACCGACCACCGCCGCCGAACACCGAGGTGTGGCATGAGAGCAGCACGTACGGGGACGGCCGGGGCAGGGATCGGCCGCAGGCGGTTCCTGGGCGCCGCGGCAGGACTGACCGCGACCGCCGGGGCGGGTGCGGCGCTGCCGACGCGAGAGGACGCGCGGCCCGCACCCGCCACCCGCCGCCGCGTCCGCCGGCCCGCCGGCACCCGGCCGCTCTTCCTGGGGACGTACACCTCCCAGCCGGGCGGCGGGACCGGCGTCGGAGTCGGCGCGTACGACACCACGACCGGGCGGATCACCACCACCGGGGTCGTGGCGGGGGTCGCCGATCCCTCGTATCTCGCCATGGCGCCGTCCGGTCGCACCCTCTACGCGGTCGATGAGCAGGAGCAGGGCGCGGTGACCGCCATGGCGCTGCGGCCGGACAGCCCGCCCGTGGTGCTGGGGAGCCGGTCCACGGGCGGCGCCGGGCCGTGTCATCTGTCGGTGCATCCCGGCGGGCGCCGGCTGCTCAGTGCCAACTACCTCTCCGGCAGCGTGGCCGTGCACCCGATCGACCCGGCCACGGGCGCGCTGGGCGAGCGCACGGACCTGGTCACCCACTCCAGCCCGCCGCCCGGTCCCGGCCAGGACGGGCCGCATGCCCACCAGATCATCACCAGCCCGGACGGCCGGTACGTGCTGGCGGTCGACCTCGGCAACGACACCGTTTACACCTACCGGCTGGAGGAGCCGGCCGGACGGCTCGTCCAGGTGTCGGCGGCGGCGCTGCGGCCCGGCGCCGGCCCCCGGCATCTGACCTTTCATCCCTCCGGAGCCTTCGCCTATCTGGCGAACGAGGTCGACAACACGGTCGTGGTCTGCCGCTACGACTGCCGGACGGGGCGGCTGACGCCCGGTGCACCACAGTCCACGGGGACCGGCCCGGGCACCAGCTTTCCGGCGCAATTCCTGGTCACCCGGGACGGCCGCTTCGCCTATCTCGCCAATCGCGGTCACAACAGCCTCACCCGCTATGCCGTGGAGGCGGCAGGGGCACGGCTGCGGCTGCTGGACACCGTGCCGGTGGGCGGGGACTTCCCCCGGCAGATCGCCTTCTCGCCCGATCAGCGGTGGCTGTTCGCGGCGAACCAGAAGTCCGGGTCGGTGACGGTGTTCTCGGTGGATGCCCGGACCGGGGCGCTGAGCAGCACCGGCGCGCCGTTCGTGGCCCCGGTCCCGGTGTGTGTGGTGCCGCTGTGAGGGCGGGTCTACCGGGCCAGTTCCCGCAGGACGGCTGAGGCAACGGCTGCGTCGAGTGCGCCGACGCCGGTCAGGTCGGCGACCGTGACCGCCTCGTCCGGCCGCGCGAAGGGCCCGTCGAGCAGGAGACCGGCGGGGAGGTCACCGGTGGCGGTCGTGGCTCCGGCACGGACCGCATGGCCGAAGTCACCGTGGTCCAGGCACTGTTCGTGGTCGTCCGTCGCGATCAGTGCCGCGCGGGCGAAGAGGTCCGGGGGCAGTTCGTTCTTGTGCGGCATGTCGGTGCCGATCCCCGTCACGTGCGTCCCCGGTCGGACATGGACGGCCTGCAGGACCGGGGAGGTGGCCGGCGTCGTGGTGAGGACCATGTCGGCACCCGCGGCTTCTTCGGCGGACGCGGGCCGGGCACGGTGGCCCTGCGCGGTGAACTCCTCGCACAGCGCCCGGGTCCTGCCGGGGTGGCGCCCGTGGACGAGCACCGTGCTGATCGGACGGAGTCCGGCCAGCCATGCGACCTGGAGGCGGGCCTGTTCTCCGGTGCCGAAGACGGCCAGGGTGGCGGCGTTCGGACGGGCCATGGCATGGGTGATCAGTGCGCCCGCGGCCGCGGTGCGCCGCGAGGTCAGCAGACCCTTGTCGTCGAGGATCGCGCGCACCTGGCCCGTACGGGCGCTGACCACGCACACCAGACCGTGCTGGCAGGACAGTCCGGCTGCGGGGTTGCGGTAGAAGCCGGTGGCGATCTTGACGGTGAAGTCGTGGGCACCGGTGACCAAGCCCGCCTTGACGTGGCAGTCCCCGTCCGCGTCGGGGAACTGCAGGTGCAGCGGGGGCGGCACCGTGGTCTGCCCCTTGGCGTGGGCGATCAGCGCATCGCGGACGGCGTCGAGGACCAGGTCCGTGGTGGCAACCCGTTCGATGGCGGCGGCGTCGAAGACGGGCGGTGTCATCGGTGTGCCCGCATCCACTGCGCGAAGGCGGCCAGGCCCTGCTCCGGGTTGCGGCGGCCGATGCCGATGCGGAACCGGTCGGCCGGCGTGGGGGTGAGTTCGGAGCGGTAGATGCTCGCGGGCAGCAGCAGGACGCCGGCCTGCTCCACCAGGCGGGTGCAGAACTCCTCCACGCCCTCCGGGCCGAGGTAGCGGGGGTAGGCGACGCAGCCGCCGTCCGGCGCCTGCCACTCGAAGACGTCCGCGAACTCGGCGAAGAACGCTTCGAAGACCGGCAGATTCCGCTCGATCAGGGCCCGGTTGCGGTCCAGGATCGTCTGCCGGGCCTTGAGCGCGATGCGGGCCAGCACCTCGCCGGGGGCGGAGTTGCAGATGGTGGTGTAGTGCTTGGCCCGCTCCAGCCGGGTGAGCAGGTCCCGGTCACGGCAGGTGATCCAGCCGATCCGCAGGCCGGGCAGGCCCAGCGACTTCGAGGTCACGTTCAGCGAGAGGGCGCGCTCGGACAGGTCCGCGGCCTGCGGAAGGGTGCGGGCCGGATCGCGTTCCAGGCCGCGGTAGACCTCGTCGCTGAACAGGTGGATGCCGCGCTCGTCGCACAGCCGCGCCAGCTCGGTGAAGTCCGCGGCGCTGATGACCTTGCCGGTGGGGTTGTTGGGGAAGTTCACCGACACCACCCGCGTGTGCGGCCGGATCGCCGCCTTCACCCGGTCGAGGTCCAGGGCCCAGTCCCGGTCCGGATCGAGAGCGACGCCGGTGACCTCGCACAGGGCCATCGGCACGGTCTCGGCCGCCTGGTAGTTCGGGGTCACCACCACCGCGTGGTCCCCGGCGTCCAGCAGGACGTTCATCGCCAGGTACAGGGCCTCCTCGGCGCCCGCGAAGCAGATGACGTCAGCGGCGTCCACCCGCTCATACGTCCGGGCGATCACCTCGCGCAGCTCCGGATCGCCGTAGGTCTCGGTGTAGCCCAAGGACAGGTTCTCGAACGCGGCGCGGTCCTGGTCGCCGGCCAGGGCGAGCAGCTCGCCGAGCGTCATGGTCTGGACGTCGGAGGCGGTCATGTGGTGGCGCGCGGTGAACTCCCACTGGGAGAAGTAGGTTTCGAGGCGGAAGTCGGGCAGCCGGGTCATGACGTCTGGTCCTTTGCGCTGGATGCTCTGAGTTCGGCCAGCAGGCCGTAGAGGGTGGATCGGGAGACCCGCAGGGTGCCGGCGACGACCGGAGCGGCGCGGCGGACGGCGAAGACCTTGGCCTCCTCCAGCCGGGCGAGGACGGCCAGGCGGTCCTGGCGGGTCAGACGCTCCACCGGGCGGCCGCACTCGCGCACGTACGCACCGACGATGTGCTGGACACGCTCGCTCCAGTCCTGTTCGAACAGCGGCTCCGGGCGGGGGGCGGACGGGGCGCCGAATGCGGACAGCACGGCCGCGGCCTGCTCCAGCGGCGTGCGGTCGAGGTTCACGCACAGCACCGCCGACGCCTTGTCGTCCTCGTCGCGCAGGACCGCGCTGACCGAAGACAGTCGCCGGCCGTCCGCGAGCAGCTTCTCGTAGGGCCCGAACACGTCCTGGGCCGTCGGATCGAGCGTGTCCAGCTCGCCGAGCAGCGACGGATCCCCCGGCCCGCGGGAGGTCATCGGATTCCAGACGGCCAGGATCCGGTCGGTAACCGGATCGTGCAGGACCACCTCGGCGTACGGGCCGAGCAGCAGGGCAATGGCCCGGCAGGCCGGCGCCCACGTCCGTACCCGGGGGTCGGAGTTCTCGTCCATGCTCTCCATGCCTGGACTATAAGTCCAGGCTGGACTAAACGTCCAGAGGTCGAAAGGGGCGGACCCTAGCCGGCCAGGTACTGCCGCAGCAGATCGCCCAGTTCTTCCTCGAACTCGGCGTAATCCAGGCGGAGCTGGCCGCCCGGCCAGTTTTCGGGGAGCAGCCCGGCGGGCAGCAGGGGGTCGGCGAGGAGATGACGGAGCGCGGCGGCCGCGACGGTGAAGCGGTCGGCGGGGGTCGCGGCACGGTCCAGTGCGGCGCTCAGGTCACGGGCCCGTCGCGCCCAGCCGGGCAGGTCCCACAGCCGGCCGGCGAGCGCCACGGGGTCACCGTCCGGGGTGCCGGTGAGCCAGGTGCACTGCTCGGTGACGACGGCGGGGCGCGGCCGGTCGAGGTTGGCGGGGCGCAGCCAGCTGCCCTCGCGCAGCTCGGCCAGCCGCAGCGCCGCCATGGCCTGGCGCAGCGCGGTGCGCTCGGCGGCCGGCCGGCGCTCCGGGCTGGTGATCACGGCGATCTCCCAGTCCCCGCTCCAGGGGCGGGTCCGCGGGGAGCGGCTCTCGTCCTGCCGGGTCTGGCGGGCCAGCAGCCGGGGGGTGAGTGCGTACGAGCCGTCGCTCTGCTCCAGGTCGCCGGCGGCCACCATGCGGGAGAGCGCGACCCGGACGGTGCCCTCGGCGATGCCGAAGAGCTCGCCGACGCGCACCAGGGCACGGGCCGGCAGCCGCGGCGGGTGATGCCCCAGCAGGGTGCTCAGCACGATGGAGCGGGCAGTCAGCGGCCGCAGGGCGAGCGCGGCGGCCTCCGGGTCGCCGCTGGTGCCGGTGTCGTCGTCGTTCATATGTGCCCGAAACTCTAGCCGTCGCTCCATTACAGTCTTCCCACAGGTGTTCTACTTCTGTAACGTCAACGGTATGACCGTCACCCATGAAGTCGAGAATCAGGCTCCGCCGCTGACCGGGTTCAGTACGGCGGACGAGCCGGCCCTGCTGGAGGCGCTGCGCCGGGACGGTGCCGAGTGGGGCGTGCGGGAGGTCTCCGAGCTCGGTGCGCTGGCGGGTTCGGCGGCGGTCCAGGACCAGGCCCGCTGGGCGGAGGAGCAGCCGCCGCGGCTGCACACCCACGACCGGTTCGGCCACCGCATCGACGAGGTCGAGTTCCACCCGGCCTGGCACCAGCTGATGACCGTCGCCGTGGAGCACGGTCTGCACGCCGCGCCGTGGGCGGACGACCGCACCGGCGCGCATCTGGTGCGCGCCGCGAAGTTCTACGTCTGGTCGCAGGCCGAGCCGGGGCACGGCTGCCCGATCTCGATGACGTACGCCGCGGTCCCCGCGCTGCGCGCCGCACCGGATCTCGCCGCGCAGTACGAGCCGCTGCTCAGCGCCCGCACCTACGACTTCGGGCTGCGGGCGCCGCTGACCAAGTCGGGCCTGATCGCGGGCATGTCGATGACGGAGAAGCAGGGTGGCTCCGACGTACGGGCCAACACCACCCAGGCGGTGCCGGCCGGCGACGGGACCTACCGCATCACCGGCCACAAGTGGTTCACCTCCGCGCCGATGAGCGATGTGTTCCTGGCACTGGCGCAGACCGCGGAGGGGCTCGGCTGCTTCCTGGTGCCGCGGGTGCTGCCGGACGGCGCGCGCAACGGCATGCGGCTGATGCGGCTCAAGAACAAGCTGGGCAACCGTTCCAACGCGTCCAGTGAGATCGAGTACGACCGGGCGGTGGCCTGGCCGGTCGGCGAGCCGGGCCGTGGGGTGCGGACCATCGTCGAGATGGTGAACATGACCCGGCTGGACTGTGTGCTGGGCTCGGCGGCCGGGATGCGGGCCGGGCTCCGGCAGGCACTGCACCACACCGCGCACCGGCGGGCGTTCGGGCGGGAGCTGGACCGGCAGCCGCTGATGCGCTCGGTGCTCGCGGATCTGGCGATCGAGTCGGAGGCCGCGACGCTGCTGGGGATGCGGCTCGCGACGGCGGTGGACCGCTCACAGGCCGGGGAAGCCGGGGAGGCGGCGCTGCGCCGGCTGGCGCTGGCGGCCGGCAAATACTGGGTGTGCAAGCGGGGCAGCGCCCATGCGGCGGAGGCGCTGGAGTGCCTGGGCGGCAACGGCTACGTCGAGGACTCGGGCATGCCGCGGCTCTACCGGGAGGCGCCGCTGCTGTCCATCTGGGAGGGCTCGGGGAATGTCGCGGCGCTCGACGTGCTGCGGGCGCTGGGCAAGGAACCGGCCGCGCTGGACGCGTTCTTCGCCGAGGTGGAGACCGCGACGGGCGCCGACCGCCGGCTGGACGCGGCGGTGGCCGGGCTCCGCAAGATGCTCGGCTCGGCGGCCGGTCCGGAGCGGGCGCAGCTGATGGCCCGGTCGCTGGCGGAGCGGATGGCGCTGGTCCTCCAGGGGTCGCTGCTGGTGCGGTACAGCCACCCGGCCCTCGCCGACGCGTTCTGCGCCTCGCGGCTCGACGGGGAGTGGGGCAATGCCTTCGGCACGCTGCCGGCCGGTGTCGATCTGACGGCCGTCCTGGAGCGTGTCCGGCCTCAGACGGCGGGCGAGGCCTGATGTCCGTACGGGTGGAGCACGCCGGTCCGGTGACGACGGTGGTGCTCTCCCGGCCGGCGTCCCGCAACGCCGTGGACGGCGCGACGGCCGCTCAACTGGCCGATGCCTTCCGGGCGTTCGATGCCGATGACGGGGCGCGGGTCGCGGTGCTGTGGGGCGAGGGCGGGACGTTCTGCTCCGGTGCCGACCTCAAGGCGATCGGCACCGAGCGCGGCAACCGGGTGGCCGTGGACGGGGACGGACCGATGGGGCCGACCCGGATGCGGCTCGGCAAGCCGGTGATCGCGGCGATCGCCGGGCACGCGGTGGCCGGCGGTCTGGAGCTGGCGCTGTGGTGCGATCTGCGGGTGGCGGAGGAGGACGCGGTCCTGGGCGTTTTCTGCCGGCGCTGGGGCGTGCCGTTGATCGACGGCGGCACGGTGCGGCTGCCGCGGCTGATCGGCGCGAGCCGGGCGATGGACCTGGTGCTGACGGGGCGGCCGGTCCCGGCCGCGGAGGCGCTGGACATCGGGCTGGTCCACCGCGTGGTGCCGGCCGGTTCGGCGCGCGCGGAGGCGGAGCTCCTGGCGGCGGAGCTCGCCCGCTTCCCGCAGGCGTGTCTGCGCAGCGACCGCGCCTCCCTGCTGGACCAGGAGGGCCGGGACGAGGAATCGGCGCTGGCCGGGGAACTCGCCTACGGGCAGGCCGTCCTGGCCGAGGCGTGGGAGGGCGCGGCGCGGTTCGCCGCGGGGGCGGGGCGACACGGGGCGGCGGACGCGAAGGGGTGAGCCGGGGCTCCCGTCCGGATCCTCCGGCTGCGATGGCGGCCCGTCCGTGCGTCCGCCCTGCCCACCGGCAGGGCGGACGTCGTTGCGGCCGGACGGTTCGCCGCGTACGGTCACGCCGTCTTCGCCCACCGCCCGCCGCCAGGAGCAGCCGCATGAACGACCTGAGCTACCCCGAGGAGGGCGGCACCCGGCGCACCCCGCTGCCGCCCGGCTACCACCACCTCCACGAGGAGCTGCCGATCGGCCACGGGCGGGCGGTACTGACGGCGGCGGGCGAGGCGATCACCACCTTCCGGATGCACCGTGCGGCCGGCGCCGGCATCCGGGCCGACGCCCCGCGGGCCGCGCCGGGCGTACGGGTCGAGGTCGCGCTGGGCATCGGCCCGCTGCGACTGCGGGCGCCGTGCACCGTGGTGTGGACGGTGGCCGAGGAGCACCGGATCGGCTTCGCGTACGGGACCCGGCCGGGGCACCCCGAGTGCGGTGAGGAGGCGTTCGTCGCCGAACTGCGCGCCGATGGCTCGGTGTGGTTCACGGTGACCGCCTTCAGCCGCCCCGCCCGCGCGGTCACCCGCCTCGCCGGCCCGCTGGTCCCCGTTTTCCAGCGCCGCTACGTCCGTCATCTCGGCCGCACCCTAAGCCGCCTGACGAGCCATCAATAGGTCGTCCCGGGCCGGGCATCGGGTCCACTCAGAGGTGCCGGGCACCGGGTCCCCCAGGGAGCCGTGCACCGGGCCTCCAGGGCGTGCCGCTCACGCCCTGACACCCCCCGGAACACGCTTTGTTACCGATCCGTAGATTCACAGCTCCCGGTCTCCGGACGTCCACTTCCGCTTCATCATTCCGTCACCACCGCCTCGGCCGGCCGTGAAAGAAATCCAGGCATGTGTGAGGACGAACTGATCCCGCCGCAGGCGGACATGACCGAGCAGGAGTGGCTGCACACCGGCTCGGCGACGACGGCCGGGGAGCCGTCGATGCCTACGACGGGGCGCACGGTGCCCTTCGTGAACCGGCGGACGCTGCTCGGCGGCGCGATGGCCGGTGCGGCGCTCGCGGTACTGCCGTCGCCGGGGCAGTCGCCCGCTTCCGCCGCCGCCCGCCGCGGGGCCCCGGGAGCCTTCCCGTTCCCCGAACACCCCAATGGCAAGGGCGAGTTCGCGATTCTGGTCACCGGAGACGCGGGGACGGGCGACGAGGCGCAGTACGCGGTGGCGGCCGCCGCGCGCGATGTCTGCCAGGCCGAGCGGGTCGGCCTGGCGGTGGGCCTCGGCGACAATATTTACGAGAACGGGCCGGAATCCGACGACGACTCGGAATTCCAGGACAAATTCGAGAAGCCGAACAGCGGTATCGATGTGCCGTGGCTGATGGTGCTGGGCAACCACGACTGCTCGGGGCTCATTCCGGGCAGCGGCGGCGACCCGTCCCGCGGTGACCGCGAGGTCGCCTACGCCGCCACCTCGCGGCGCTGGTACATGCCGAGCCGCTATTACAGCGTGCCGCTGCCGGCCGCCGATCCGCTGGTGGAGTTCTTCGCGATCGACACGATTCCGTGGTCGTCGTACGTCGCCCAGATCGACCCGCGCTACCGCTGGGACGGGCCGTACATGCGCGAGCAGCGGAACTGGCTGGACGGCGCGCTGCGCGCCTCGCGCGCCCGCTGGAAGGTGGTGTTCGGTCACCACCCGTACCTCAACAACGGCAAGCACGGCAGCGCCGGTTCCTACGACGGGTTCGAGATCGGGAACTACACCAGCGGCGTCCACCTCAAGGACATGTACGACAGCGTGGTGGCCGGCCGGGCCGATCTGATCCTGTCCGGTCACGATCACACCCTGCAGATTCTGGAGCCGACGGCCCGTACGGGCGGCACCCGGCAGGTGGTGTGCGGGGCGTCAGCCAAGACGGAGGACGGGAAGGCGCACTTCGCGCACCCGGCGGCCTGGCAGAACTTCTCCGATCACGGGTTCATGGTGCTGAAGGTGTCCGGCGCGCGGCTGACCATCGAGGCGTACACGGTGGACGTGGCGACCCGGAAGGCCACCCTGGCGCACCGGACGCGGCAGACCCGGCCGGTGTCCGCGCCGGCGCCGGCGCACGCGTGACGGGGCGGTGCCGTTCCCGGGAACGGCACCGGGCCGGGGACGGCTCCCCGCGCCGGTGTCGCCCCGGGCCGCCGCAGACCGAGCCAAGGGGAGGCCGCGGCGCCGGAAATGCGGGTTTTCGGGCCCGCGCCTAGGGTGTTCGCATGGCCGCGTTCCGGTGGATATCGGCCCCGGTCAACGGCCCGCGACCGAGGGCACGAGACGTGCTCGGCGCGGCGCGGCCTGCCCTGATGCCCCGCTGCCCGGCGAGGGTCGGGCGGCGCGCCCCGGACCGCCGGGCCGCGAGGCGTGACGCGCCATGACCGGCCGGATCGTGGAACCGTCCGGCGAGGACTACGACCCCCGGGCCGTCCGGGACTGGCGCCCGGTCACCGAGGCCGCGCCCGGGGTGTCCCACCATGAGCCCATCGGCCTGCGCCAGCGGCTGTCACTCAACCGGATGGGCACCTTCGACTGGGATCTGGACCGCAGGTTCATGGATCTGGACCCCGATGCCATGGACGTCTTCGATCTGCGCCCGGGCGAATACGACGGGGCGCCGATGTCCCTGGTCACCCGGGTGCCTCCGGAGGAGGGCCTGCGGCTGGACGAGGCGCTCACCCAGGCCCTGCGGGACGGCCACTCGTCCTACGGCGTGTACTTCCGGGTCCAGTGCCGCGACGGGACCCAGCGCTGGACCCACGCCCAGGGGCGGATCCTGCACAACGCGGACGGCATGCCGTACCGGATCATCGGCATCGTCCGGGAGGCGACCAGCGAACTGGCGGATTCCGCGCTGCTGCGCTCGCTTCATCAGGAGCGGCAGCGGCAGACCGTGATGGTGCAGCAGACCACCGCGGCGCTGGCCCGCGCGCTGTCCGTCAAGGACGTGACCCGGGTGCTCACCGACAGCGGCGGTGCCCGGCGGTTCGGCGCGGACGGGCTGCTGCTGGGACTGGTCACGAACGACCGGTTCGAGGTGATCGCCGCCGCCGGTCTGGAGGGCGAGGTGCCCGACGACATGATGACCTCGCGGCTGGACGACACCCTGCCGCTGGCCGACACGGCGCGCTCGCGGCGCCCGCTCTTCCTCGGCAGCCGGAGTGATCTGATCGCCCGCTTTCCGCGGCTGCGTCCGTACACCGAGGTGCTGCCGACGGGCAGCGCGGCGTTCCTGCCGCTGGTCGCGCAGGACGCCGTCATCGGGGCGCTGGGGCTGTTCAACGCGGAGCCCGCGGCGCCGTCGCCGGAGGCCAGGAATCTGGCGCTGGCACTGGCCGGTGTGGTCGCCCAGTCCGTGCAGCGGGCGACCCTCTTCGACCAGGAGCGGGAGTTCGCCACGGGGCTGCAGGCGACGATGCTGCCGCGCCGGCTGCCGCCCATCGCGGGCGGCGCGGTCACCGTCCGCTACCACCCGGCGAGCGTCGGACGGGACGTCGGCGGCGACTGGTACGACGTGATCGCGCTGCCCCAGGGGCGGACCGGGCTGGTGGTCGGCGACGTCCAGGGCCATGACACCCATGCGGCCGCCGTGATGGGCCAGCTGCGGATCGCGCTGCGGGCCTACGCCAGCGAGGGGCACTCGCCGGAGACCGTGCTGGTCCGGGCCTCCCGCTTTCTGTCCGAGCTGGACACCGAGCGCTTCGCCACGTGCACCTACATCCAGGCCGATCTGGAGTCCGGGGCGCTGCACCTCGCCCGGGCCGGCCATCTCGGCCCGCTGATCAGCAACGCCTCCCGGCACATCGACTGGCCCGAGGTCCGCGGCGGCCTGCCGCTGGGGCTGGCCACCGCCTTCGGGCACGACCACTTCCCGGAGACCCAGCTGTTCCTGGAGCCCGGGTCGACGCTGCTGCTGTGCACCGACGGGCTGGTCGAGCAGCCCGGCCACGACATCTCCTCCGGCATCGACGCACTGTCCCAGGCGGTCCGCGAGGGCCCCACGGAGCTGGAAGCGCTGGCCGACCGGCTCTCGGACCAGCTGTGGGCCGCCCCCGGGTCGGAGGACGACATGGCCCTCCTGCTGCTGCACCGGCTCCCCGGCCCCGGCCCCGCGACCGCACCCCGGCTGCGGCTGCACGTCCATCAGGCCGACCCCTCGGGCACCGCGGAGGTCCGCGCGGCCCTGCGCCGCACGCTGGACCAGTGGCGGGCGGGCTCGGTCAGCCACCACATCGAGGTCGCCGCCTCCGAGCTGATCGCCAATGCGCTGACCCACACCGAGAGCGGCGCCCTGGTCTCCGTGGAGCTGCTGCCCGGCACCCCCCGGCGGATCCGGCTGGAGGTCGAGGACCGCTCCAGCCGGTGGCCGCGGCGGCGCAGCCCAGGGGAGACCGCGACCTCCGGCCGAGGGCTGCTGCTGGTCGAGGCCTTCGCGGACCGCTGGGGCGCGGAGCCGCGCGGTGCGGGCAAGGCCCTGTGGTGCGAGTTCGCGGTGCCCGACGATCCGGCCTGACCGTTCTGGCCCGGCTGCTCTGGCCTGACGGTTGCGTCGACTTCCCTTGCACCACGTACGGATGACGCTTGATCAGCCTGGCCCATCGGAGCGGGGCGGCCGAGCCGGCCAACCTGGCCGTGGGCCGACTCGGCCTGACGGGAACGTACACCCTGAGCTCCAGGACGAAAACCGCTTCGGGGCGGGCGCGTTGGAGCGAAGTGACCGGGCGTCCGCTGGTCCTGTCGAGCGCCCCGTACGGGCCCCGCCCCGTGCCGCTCAGTCCTCCGGCCCGTACCAGAGCGTCGTCATGTTGCAGAACTCCCGGATGCCGTGCCCGGACAGCTCCCGCCCGTAGCCGGAGCGCTTGGCGCCGCCGAAGGGGAGGCCCGGATGCGAGGCGGTCATCCCGTTGAAGAAGACACCGCCGGCCTGCACATCGCGGGCGAGCCGGGCCTGTTCGTCCGGGTCCCGGGTCCAGGCGTTGGAACTGAGGCCGAACGGCGTGTCGTTGGCGATCCGCACCGCCTCGTCCACGTCGGCGACGCGGTAGAGCGTGGCCACCGGCCCGAAGGCCTCCTCGTAGTGGATGCGCATGCCGGGGGTGATGCCGGACAGCACCGTCGGCTCGTAGAACCAGCCCGTGCGGTGCTGTGGCGGCCGCCGTCCGCCGCACAGCGCCGCGGCGCCCTTGTGCACCGCGTCGTCGACGAGCTCCTCCAGGTCGGAGCGGCCCTGTTCGCTGACGAGCGGCCCGACATCGGTCTGTTCGTCCATCGGATCGCCGACGGTCAGCGCCGCCATCCGGTCGGTGAACCGCTCGGCGAACGCCTCGTAGATGTCGTCGTGCACGAGGAACCGCTTGGCCGCGATGCACGACTGACCGTTGTTCTGGACGCGCGCCGTGACCGCGACGCGGACCGCCTTGTCGAGGTCGGCGGAGGGCAACACGATGAACGGGTCGCTGCCGCCGAGTTCGAGGACGGTCTTCTTGACCTCGTCACCGGCGACCGAGGCGACCGCGCGGCCGGCCGGCTCGCTGCCGGTCAGCGTCGCGGCGGCGATCCGCGGGTCGCGCAGGATGTCCTCGACGGCGCCGGACCCGATCAGCAGGGTCTGGAAACAGCCCTCGGGGTAGCCGGCACGGCGGAAGAGCTCCTCGATGTACAGCGCGGTCTGCGGGACGTTCGAGGCGTGCTTGAGCAGCCCGGTGTTGCCCGCCATCAGGGCGGGTGCGGCGAACCGGACGACCTGCCAGAGCGGGAAGTTCCAGGGCATGACCGCGAGGACGGTGCCGAGGGGGCGGTAGCGCACCACGGCGCGGGCCGCGCCGGAGTCGCTGACGTCGGCGGGGTCGGGGTGCTCGTCGGCCAGCAGCTCCTCGGCGTGGTCGGCGTACCAGCGCATGGTCTTGGCGCACTTCGCGGCCTCCGCGCGCGCCTGGGCCAGCGGTTTGCCCATCTCCGTGGTCATCGTGCGGGCGATGCCGTCCTGGTCGGCGTCGAGCAGCTCGGCGGCCTTGCGGAGCAGCTCCCTGCGGCGGGCGAAGCTGGTGCGGCGGTGCTCCTGGAAGGCCTGGTCCGCCCGGACCAGATGGTCTTCGATCTCGCCGGCGTTGAGCGCGTCGAAGGTCTTCAGGGTCTCGCCGGTGGCCGGGTTGACCGTGGCGATGGCCATGATCAGCACCTCCTTGAGGGTGCGGGCGAGGCACCCGCGGAATATGGGGCGTCGGTCCGGGCGGCTCCTAGGAGAGCGGCGAGGGGGCCGGGGACGGCTCCGGGACCGGGTCGGGATCGGGTCCGGGCGGCCGCGGGATCGGCGACGGTTCCGGCGGGATGGGGTCCGGCTGGCCGGGCGGGCTCGGCGGGCCGGGCAGCGGGTCCGGGACGGGGTTCGGCGGCGGGCCTCCCGGATCCGGGGTGGGCTGCGGCTCGCGGTCGAGGTCGAGCGTGCGACCGCTGCGCGTATGGGGTTGCCGCTGCACGGTGGGCCTCCAGAATGAGACGTCTAGTGGCACATGGGCCCCGTACCCGAGTTTCGCCCGTCCATGGCCCCCGCGCACGGCGGATTACGGCGGACGGAGTGCGCCAGGGCCGGGGGCGGCGTATGTGACCTGATCGGACGGCGCCCGGCGGGCCCGCCGGGCTCTACCGTGCGGTCATGCCCATGACGCGTACCAGGACGATGCACCCGGCCGCGGCCGGGGCCACGCACGCAGCCGGAGACGCGGGCCGGGCGGCCGGAGTCCGGGCCGCGGTACTGCCGGCGGCTGCCGCGCTGCTCCTCGCGCTCTGCGCGCCCGCCCCGGCGGCCGCCGCGCCACCCGCCGGCTCCCGTGTCCCGCTGCCCTCCCGTATGGCGGACACCGGGGGCGGCGACCAGCTCATCACCGCCCGTGCGCGCACCCCACGCGCCACCACGGGGACGGTGACGTGGTGGCAGCGCCACAACGGCCGCTGGCGGCGGGCCGGTTGGGCACCGGCCCGGTTCGGTGCCCACGGGCTGACCGAGGGCCGCACCCGGGTGCAGGGCACCTCGACCACCCCGACCGGCCTGTACGACCTGCCGTTCGCCTTCGGCATCGCCCCGGCGCCGCCCGGCACCACCGTCCCCTACCGCCGGGTCGGCGCGGACTCCTGGTGGTGCGAGGACAACCACTCGACCTCCTACAACCGCTGGGTGGCGCCCCTGCCACCGGACTGCGCGGCCGCCGAGTCCGAGCGACTGGCGGACCACCCCACGCAATACAGCCGGGCCCTGGTCAGCGGCTTCAACTACCACCGTCCGGTGCACGGCCGCGGCGCCGGGATCTTCCTCCACGTCCACGGGAAGGGCGCCACGGCCGGCTGTGTGTCCGTACCGGCCGGGGCGATGGCGCGGATCCTGTCCTGGGTACGGCCGTCCCGGCATCCACACCTCGCCATCGGCACGGCGTACGGACCGACGGCGCTGACGGGGTACTGACGGGGCGGGGGTCCGTGCGGTCGCGGTCCCCCACCTCGGCTGTGGGAGTTCACCGCTACCCGAGGGGGTTCCGCCCGCATCCCCGGCGGATTCCGGAACCTGAGGTCACAGGGAGATCGCTCGGGTCAGGAGCGCGGCAGCCGGAGCCGGCGGCCGCGTCGGCGCCGAGCAGTGTACGGACTCAGAACGACACGGTGAGGGAGATGGCGACGATGTTGGCGATGAGGTAGAGGCCCGTAGCGATGGCGAAAATGCGGTTGTTGACGCGCCGCGCCGCCGGTCGGCCCATGGGATCGGTCAACAGCCTCATGATGTAGGTGGTGTTGGCGACACCGATCAGTACGTAGAGCAGGCTTATGAAGTGGATCTCTTCGACCAGCGTCACGTTCAGGAGGGTGCCCAGCGCCTCGTCGACCGCCCGCAAGTTGAGCATGATCGTGAAGAGCGCGGTACCGAGAATCCCGAGCCGTGTGATCATGGCGACCTCGTCGTCCTTCGACCAGATCAGAAACGAGATCATGGCGACCAGGAAAGCCACATACACCGGCAGGACATGCTTGCCGAAGCTAGTGAGGTCCTCTCGGGTGAGCTGGAACTCGATCACCAGCTGGGAGTAGCGGCTGCTGCCTCCTTGCTTGAGCCGGGGATCGCCGAAGTTCGTCCGGTAGGGCGCGGACACGACACCGATCCGGAATTTAGTGATCTTGAAGTCGTCGAGATGGATCCTGGGGTTGTACTCGGAGTTCTTCACATCCGCCCGGTAGACGAACCGAGACTCGTCCAGCGCGCTTTCCTCAACCTGGATCCGGACGACCTGTTTGTCGAACGGAAAGTCCGTCAGGTCGAAGTTCTGCCGGAAGGTCCCGGACACTTTGACCTGCGTCCAGTACTCGTTGCCCACCTTCTCGCTGGAAGGCTCGGTCAGCGACACCTTCGTCGCGTTGATGAACTCGAGACGCTGGAGAGCGGCGAGATCCTTGCGTGGGCACAGGCTCCACAGCCACAGGTCCGCGTCCACGGTGCGCCTGACCGGATCCACCTCGTAGAGGTCAGTGACGTAAACCCCGACCGTGCAACTGGGCACGGCCGCAGCGGCGGGCGTGGCGATGAACAGCGTGCTCAGCACCGCAGCGGCGGCTGCGAGCAGGGCGCCCGCTCGCGACCGGAGCCCGGCCGGGAAGCCATGTCGGCCGTCCGCCGGCCCGCCGTACGAATGGGGCATACCCGGCGAGCCTCCAAGAACACCAGCGGGAGCAGCAGGAACTGCCCCAGGGGAGCGTTTCCATGCGGGACCATAGCCCGGCGGCCGAGGCAAGATCGCGATCACAGCGACCTACCCCCGCAGACGGGCTCAGGATGCACCCTTTCGGCCCATGCCCAGGGTCACGGCGCGGCTGCCGACCACGCGGGGCGGCATGCTCGTGATCTCCCAGGCGGTGCCCCCCCATCAAGGCCCGGCGGGCTCTCCCCCGCCC
>NZ_SDIF01000271.1 GCF_004122735.1 Streptomyces sioyaensis
GAAGCACACGGCACCGGCACCGTCCTCGGCGACCCCATCGAAGCCCAAGCACTGATCGCCACCTACGGCCAAGACCGGGAGGAGGAACGTCCACTGTGGCTCGGTTCGGTGAAGTCGAACCTAGGACACACGCAGGCCGCGGCAGGCGTCGCCGGGATCATCAAAATGGTCATGGCGATGCGCCATGGTGTGCTGCCCCGGACCCTGCATGTGGATGCGCCGTCCTCGAAGGTGGACTGGTCCGCCGGCCAGGTCCGGCTCCTGACCGAACAAGTGGAGTGGGACGCTACGACCCCGCGCCGGGCAGGCGTCTCCTCATTCGGAATCAGCGGCACCAACGCCCACATCATCCTCGAAGAAGCCCCGCCGACGGACGAGATGCCGGAACGTCCCGCCTCCACGGGACCGGTGCCGCCGCTGGTACTCAGTGCCCGGTCATCTGAGGCACTGAGCGCTCAGGCGGCCCGGCTGTTGGACCTGTTGGAGCGTACGGATGCGGTTGCGGGTGCTCCGGAGCCGGTGGATGTGGGGTATGCGCTGGCGACGACGCGGGCACAGTTGGAGCATCGCGCGGTGGTGGCAGGCGCCGGCCGTGGTGAGTTGGTGGCTGGGTTGACCGCGCTGGCCGCCGGCGGGGACGACACGGCGGGCGTCACCCGGGGTGTGGTGGCTGAGGGACGGTTGGCGTTTCTGTTCACCGGACAGGGCGCGCAGCGGGGCGGGATGGGACGTGAGTTGTACGACGCGTTCCCGGTCTTCGCGCGGGCGCTGGACGAGGCTTGCGGCCACCTCGACGCCCACCTCCAACGACCTTTGAAGGACGTGCTGTTCGCGGAGGACGGCGGGTCGACGGAGAGCGCTCTGCTGGACCGTACCGAGTACGCGCAGCCTGCCCTGTTTGCCGTGGAGACGGCACTGTTCCGGCTTGTTGAGTCGTGGGGTGTGCGCCCGGATGTGGTTGCCGGGCACTCGATCGGTGAGATCACGGCGGCTCATGTGGCCGGGGTGCTGTCGTTGGCGGATGCGTGTGCGCTGGTGGCGGCCCGTGGGCGGCTGATGCAGGCCCTGCCCGACGGTGGGGTCATGGCAGCCGTTGAGGCGACCGAGGAAGAGGTACGGGCACTGCTCGACGGCGCCCAGGACGCGACGATCGGCGCCGTCAACGGCCCCCAGGCCACCGTCGTCTCCGGCGCCCAGAACACCGTCAACACCATCGTCGAAACCCTCCGGACCCAGGGCCGCAAGACCTCCTTCCTCAAGGTCTCGCACGCCTTCCACTCCCCGCTCATGGACCCCATGCTCGACGACTTCCGCACGATCGTGGCAGGCCTGACCTACTCCGAACCCCGTATCCCGCTGGTCTCCAACGTCACCGGCCGCACCGCCACACCAGCCGAGCTGACCACCCCCGACTACTGGGTCACTCACGCCCGCGAGGCGGTCCGCTTCGCCGACGGCATACGCACCCTCGCCGACGACGGCATCACCACCTACCTCGAAATCGGCCCCGACGCCGTCCTCACCGCCATGGCCCCCACCGCCTCCTGGCC
>NZ_SDIF01000272.1 GCF_004122735.1 Streptomyces sioyaensis
GACGCGGAGATCAACGACGTGTCGGTGCGTCCGGTGCGCGGAGCCACCAGGGAGCCACCAGGGGCGGGGCCGGTGCGGCGGGACGGGGGCGGTGGGACCTGTACGGCGGGACCGGTGCGGTGGGACCGGCCCCGCCCCTGGTGGCTCCCTGGTGGCTCAGCGCCCCGGACGCACCGACACGTCGTTGATCTCCGCGTCCCGCGGCAGATCGATGGCCGTGAGGATGGCCGTCGCCACCGACTCCGGATCGATCCAGCGGGACGGGTCGTACTCCTTGCCCTCCTGCCGGTGGGTGCTCTCCTGCATCGGCGTGGCCGTACGCCCCGGATAGACGGACGTGACCCGGACCCCGTTGTCGTGCTCCTCCGCCCGCAGCGAGTCGGCCAGCGCCTTCAGGCCGTGCTTGCTCGCCGCGTAGGCGCCCCACTCGGCACGCGCGCTCAGCCCGGCACCGGAGTTGACGAAGACGACATGCCCCTTGGCGACCCGTACCAGCGGCAGCAGCATCCGGGTGAGCTCGGCGGGCGCGACCAGGTTGGCGGCCAGCTGCCGCTGCCAGGCCTTGGCCGGCAGATCGCCGACCGTACCCAGTTCGATCACGCCCGCGCTGTGCACCAGGGAATCGATGCGGTCCGGCAGCGGCTGCTGCCCGAAGGCCCAGGACAGCTTCTCGGGATGGGCGAGGTCACCCACGAGCGTGCGGGCGCCGGGGAACTGCTCGGCCAGCTCCTTCGCCCGGACCGCGTTGCGCGCCAGCAGCCACAGGCTCTCCCCGCGCTCCGCCAGCCGCCGTGCGACCGCCGCTCCGATGCCCGACCCTGCGCCCGTGATCAAGTGCGTACCCATGGGGTTGATCCTAACGAGCGGGTGACGGGACGCCGGGAGCCGCGGGGAGCCACAGGGAACTGCGGGGAACTGCGGGTCCTCGGGGCGGCGCTCAGGCCTGGATGCCCGCGCGCTCCTCCAGGTAGGCCAGCGCGCCGACGCCGTCCTCCGCGAAGAAGACCAGGTCGGTGAGCGGAATCGGCAGGAATCCCTCCGACTCCATCCGCTGGAACTGCTCCTTCAACCCGTCATAGAAGCCAGCGGTGTTCAGCAGCACGACCGGCTTGGTATGCATTCCGTGCTTGCGCAGTTCCAGCATCTCGGTGGCCTCGTCCAAGGTGCCCGTCCCGCCGACCATGACGACGATGGCGTCGGCGCGCGCCAGCATCTGCGCCTTCCGCTCAGCGAGATCCTTGGTGATCACCATCTCGTCGGTGCCCTCACGGGCCTTGTCCGCCAGGAACTCCACGGAGACGCCGATCAGCTTCCCGCCGGCTTGCTGCACCCCGTCGGCGATGACCTTCATCAGGCCGACGTCCGAACCGCCCCATACCAGCGCATGCCCGCCCATCCCTATCAACTCGCCGAACTGGCGGGCAGGGAGGACATAGCGGTCGTCGAGGTCGGCGGCGGAACAGAAGACGCAGATGTTCATGCGGTCACCTTACGAGCCGGCCGGGGGGTGGGGGGCTCGTGGGAGCGGGTGGAGGTG
>NZ_SDIF01000273.1 GCF_004122735.1 Streptomyces sioyaensis
AGGGACACGTTGCGGAACTGGTACTTGGCCAGCCACTTGAACTCGGGGATCAGCAGTTTCGGCAGCAGGGTGTCGGGGAACGAGTCGGTCCACAGCTTCCGCGTCAGTTGCAGGGCGCCCAGCAGGTCGGGCGCGGAGATCTTGAAATCGCAGTTGGGACCCGCGTTTTGCGCGCGAGAGTTGCGGTACACAGGGTTGCAGCACTGGAACACCATCAGGGCCGGATGCTTCACGCTCGCCAGCACCGTAGCGTCGGTGATCCCGTCCACGTCGAGGTCTTCGGCGTTGGCCATCCCGAAGGGGGTCATCTTGCAGGTCTGCCGGCCCATGGTGGGCACGCAGCCGGGCTTGTGGTTGCAATCGCAGTGCAGGGGGATCAGCATCATCTGGGCCTGGTCGGCGTTCATCCCCGGGTACATGGCCTTCATGAAAGCCTCCAGCTGCTTAAACGCCTGCTGGGCCTTGGCTCCCTCGGTGAAGAAGACCCCGCAGGACTTGCTAGAAAACTGGTTGGTAGCGCACCCGGCGTCGTGCACGCAGCAGCGCGCGTCGTTGTTGGCCAGCTGCACCACGCTGCGCCCCCAGCGGTTCTGGGTAATCTTGGCCCGGTCGGGGTTCTCCTTTAGCGCGCGTTGCCCGTTCTCGCTTGCCACATCCATCTCGATCATGTGCTCCTTCTGGATCATGGTGGTCCCGTGCAGGCACCGCAGCTTGCCCTCGACTTCGGTACAGCCGTGCAGCCACAGCGCGCACCCCGTGCTCTCCCAGTTCTTGTGGGCGATCTGGGAATGCGCATGCACGAACCCCTGCAGGAAGCGGCCCATCATGGTCGTCAGGGTCTTGTTACTGGTAAAGGTCAGCGGAATGCCGCGGTGCTCCTCGTTGATGTACAGGTGGCAGATGCGGCGATACACCTCGCCCTGCTCGGGCATCAGTTGGAAGTTGGATTTTAGGTCGCTTTCCACACGGTAGCGCTCCATCAGCATATTCATGATTTCCATGCCCTTCTCCCAGGCCGATACAATGGGCAGGCTCAGGGGGTTCGTCACCGCCATCTTAGCGCTAGCAGCCTTCGTCAGCGGGTCGTTCTCATTGAGAGTCTCAAAGCTCCGCTTGCCGTCCTTCTCGGTGATCCGCACGGGGGGGTAGCTGAAGCCCACGGCCGCCAGCTCCTCCTCGGCCTCTCTTTCGTCCTCGCTGTCCTGGCTGACGTCCTGCAGGGGCACATGCTTCGTTTTGCGGGGTTTCTTTTTGGGCGGCTGCTGCGGCGGCGGTGGTTGTTCCTGAGGCGAGGGGGAGCGCGAGTTCTCGCTCACCACTACTATCTCTTCTTCTTGGTAAAAAAAAAAAAAAACAAACAGGCAGGAAGGCCGGTAGGGTGAAGGTGTCAAATGTGTGCCA
>NZ_SDIF01000274.1 GCF_004122735.1 Streptomyces sioyaensis
CCTTCGCGAGTCCCTCACCGACGTCACCCGCCGCCTTCCGTCCGCTCGTCCCCTTCCCCGACTCGCGTCCGTCCCCCGAGCCCTCCCCGGCACCGGTCACCTCGGACACCTTCACCCCGACACCCCCTCCTTACCCATCGCCATCTCCCTCGCCATCGCCGTCTCCTCTTCCTTCCGCTGCTCCCGCTGTTTCTCCCGCTGCACTACGGACAGTGCGGCGATCAGCTCCGCCTGCTGGTTCATGGGCACGGTCAGCTGGTCCAGCGGAGCCAGTCGCCGCTCCCGCTCACCGTGCAACGCGCGCTCCAGATACGTGGCCAGCAGCCGGCTGCCCCGGTCACAGAGCCGCAGCGCACTCTGGGCCCCCAGCAGGTCGGCGAGGTTCTCGCCCGCCGTGCGTGCGCGACGGCCACCGAGCAGGGCGGTGGCCAACAGCGCCGCCGACTCCTCGGGCTCCACCGACCCCGCGCGCTCCCCTGCCTGCCCCGCCCGGGCCTCGCGCGTCTCCTCCTCGGCGAGCTCCTCTAGGCAGCGCCGCCAGCGCCGGACGATCACACCGAGCCGTTCGCCCGCATCCGCCGCGCCCTCAGCCGTCGTCAACGCGATCTCGGCCGCCGCGGGGTCGCGCCGCCAGGCGTCCGCGGACCGCTCGTCGGCCTCCTCCACGGCGCAGGTCAACAGCGAGGTGAGGCCATGGGTCAGGGCATCGAGCAACTCGTCCGACCGGCCGTCGAGCCCATGGTCACGCCAGTGGGCGCGGGCATCCCCGGACAGCACCTCCCCGGCCGCGACCTCCTGCCGTACGCGCTCCGCGGCCCGCTCGTACGCCTCCTCGACCCGGCCGGCCAGCCGCAGCGCCGCGGCGTGCTGGGCGGCGGCGGCCCCGGCCAGCGCGGGCAGCCGGCTGCGCAGCGAGGCGATCGCCCCGGTGGCCGTACGTTCCGCGGCGGCCGCGCGGGCCACGGGGTCCTGGGCATGCCGCTCCAGCCAGTCCCGCAGCGCCGCGACGGCCGTGGCGGGCAGCAGCCCGCGCCCGCCGCCGGCCGACTCGGGCAGCTCGGGAATCGTGAACCGCGGGACGTGACCGAGACCGGCCCGCTGGAGAAGCTCCGCATACCGCCCGGAGATGTCGGTGGCGATCTGGTGCGGCACCCGGTCCAGCACGGTGACCAAGGTGACGTCGTACTCCTTGGCTGTCCGCAGGAGGTGCCAGGGGACCGCATCCGCGTACCGGGCGGCCGTGGTGACCAGCACCCATACGTCCGCCGCACAGATCAGCTCGGCGGCCAGCTCCCGGTTCCGCGCGACCAGCGAATCGATGTCCGGGGCGTCCAGCAGTGCCAGACCGCTGGGCAGCGCCGGGTCCGTCTCGATCCGCACCGTGTGCATCCCCGAACCCGCGGTCCCGCCCCCCGCCACACC
>NZ_SDIF01000275.1 GCF_004122735.1 Streptomyces sioyaensis
GTGGGGTCTGGGATGACGGGTTGATTGCGCGGCGGGCGCGGGATGTGGGGGTGTCCCGGTCGGGAGTGCGGGACGGAGTGAGCGGGATGCGGGTGGAGTCGGCGGTTGCGGCGGGGGTGGCCTCGTCCGCCGGGGACCGTGGCGACGGGACGCGGGGGAGGACGGGCGGACGGGCGGGGGCCGCGGCCCGGGACGGGGAAGCGGGCTCCGGCGAGGTGTTTACCGCGTCGCGTGCCGAGGCACGTGCGGAGGGCATGGCCCGTCCGCGGCGGTCGAGGGGCGGGGAAGGCATGGCGGAGGGGAGCGGGTACCGGTGGGCCGAGGACGGCGGGCGGCAGGCCGTGCGGGGCGGGCTGCGCGGTCGGTTGGATGCGTTGCGGGAGCTGATCGCGCTGTCCCGTACCCGCCTGGACGGGCGGGCGCTGGAGGGTGCGGGGCGGGTGCTGGAGACGGCGGACGAGCGGTACCGGCTGTCCGGTGAGCACACCGTCGTCGCTCTCGCGGGGGCGACCGGCAGCGGTAAGTCGTCGCTGTTCAACGCGCTGGCCGGGGCGAATCGTTCGCAGGTCGGGCCGCGACGGCCGACGACCGCGGAGCCGGTGGCCTGCGTCTGGCCGGGCAGCCGGCCGGGCGCGGAGGGGCTGTTGCACCGGCTGGGTGTGCCCTCCCATCGTCGGCACGCCCCGGCGGACGGCAACGCCGAGCTGCGCGGACTCATTCTGATCGACCTGCCCGACCACGACTCCTCGGCCACCGAGCACCGCGCCCAGGTGGACCGGATGCTGGAGCTGGTGGACGCGGTGATCTGGGTCGTGGACCCGGAGAAGTACGCCGATGCGGTGCTGCACGAGCGGTATTTGCGGCCGCTGGCGGGCTACGCGGAAGTCATGTTCGTCGTCCTCAACCAGGTGGACCGGCTGCCGGGGGACGCCGCCGACCAGGTGGTGGACGATCTGCGCCGGTTGCTGGACGAGGACGGGCTGGCGCTGGGGGAGCACGGTGAGCCCGGGGCGGCGGTGCTTGCGCTCTCCGCCGCGACCGGCAAGGGCGTAGGGGAACTGCGGGAGGCGCTGGGCCAGTTCGTCGCGGAGCGGGGGGCGGCGGACCGGCGGCTGGCGGCCGATGTGGACGCGGCCGCCGAACGGCTGCGGTCGGTGTACGTCGCACAGTGCCCGGTCGGGCTGACCGAACAGGCCCGGGCGGAGTTCGACGACCGGCTGGCCGAGGCGGTGGGGGCGGTGGCCACCGGGCGTGCGGCGGAACGCGATTGGCTGCGCCATGCCGAGCGCGCGTGCGGGTCACCGTGGGCGCGGCTGCGTGGGCGGCGGGGAGGACGGGGGAGCCGGTGGGACAACCCC
>NZ_SDIF01000276.1 GCF_004122735.1 Streptomyces sioyaensis
GGCGTGGGGGTGGGCGTGGGCGTGGGGCTCGGGGACGGGCTGTGGGCGGCCACGGTCCGTTGCGCCTTCGGCTTGTCCTTCCGTGCGTCCTGGGGCGTACCGCCGGACCACCACACGGCGGCGAGGACGGCCGCGGTGAGGGTGGCGGTGCCCGTGACGGCCGTGCCCTTGCTCACCCGGCGCAGGCCCGGCGGCCGCGTGGCCGAAGAGTGCGCGCCACCGCCACCGGACCCGTGGTGGTGCGCCCCGCCGCCTCCGGACCCGTGGTGCACGCCATCGCCACCGGCCCCGTGGGACCCGTGAGGCACGCCGCCACCGGACCCATGGTGCGCGGGCGCCGCGGTCGCCTGCGTCGTCGCGGCGGTGGGGGCCGACAGGGCCGCGGGCGGGGTGAGATGGGCGGGCAGTGGCAGCATCGCGAGACCGGCCAGCAGGCCCTCGGCGGGCAGCAGGTCCCTCCAGTGGCCGGAGCAGGCGGCGCACTGGCGGGCATGGCGGGCTATGCGCTTGCGCCACAGGGCGCAGGGTTCGTTGTCCCAGGTGGCCGTCAGCTGGGCGAGGTCGGGGCAGGGGGGATCCGCCGCGAGGGCGCGGACCACCACGCGTCCGGCCTCCAGCTGCTGTTTCATGCGCTGCACACGGACGGCCGCATGACGTGAGTCGATCCCGACGGCGGCGACCAGCTCCGGTCTGGTGATCTCTCCGGCGGCCTCCAGCCACCACAGGGAGAGCAGCGAACGGTCCGCCTCGTCCAGCCACCGGGTGGCCGCGGCCACTTCGCGGCGCTGGCCGGACAGTCCCAGTTGCAGAATCGTCAGGTCCACGAAGTCGGCGGAGCGGTCGGCCCGTTCCGGCGCCTGGTCGAGGCCGACGACGGGTGCCTTCTGGGCGCTGGTCCACCGGCGGCGGACCTGGTTCATGGCGATCGCCACCAGCCAGGAACGGAACGACGCCGGCTCCCTCAGATCCGTCAGCGACTCCAGGACGCGCAGCATGGTCTCCTGCACCACGTCGTCCACGTCCGCATGGCCGTCCAACGCCCGCCCCACGACGTTGTAGATCAGCGGCAGGTGCGCGGCGACCAGCTGCTCCCGGGCCTGTTCGTCCCCGGCCTGGGCGGCCTCGACGGCCGCCGTCCCGTTGTCCTGCTTCACGCCTTTTCGTTCCTGTTCATCCGTGCGTACCCATGGCCCCCGCACTCAGGTGACCCGGTGGGCGCACCCTGATAACAGAAAACCTACGTGGGTCCGGAAAACCGTGTGCGTCCGCCCACCACCCCGCTGCCCGTTCCGCGTGACGATCGCCCGGCCGCCCTGCACCCGGCCCCGGATCCCGGCCCCGTACCCCT
>NZ_SDIF01000029.1 GCF_004122735.1 Streptomyces sioyaensis
CCGTGGTCTTCGCCGAGGTCCGCACCCTCCGGGCCGCCGTGCACAGCGGCGAGTACGGCGGCGGGAGGCTGCCGGTGATGACGGGCGCGGTACCGGGGAGGTTGAGCTCGCCGATATCGGCCACACCGGCGTCCCGGAGCAGGGCGACGAGCAGATCGCGGGCCTGGAGCACCGGTTCGGGGGAGAAGCCGGGGAAGGCGATCGACGGGATGGCCGCCAGCCGCTTGAGGTCGGCGCACACCCCGTCCATCAGGGCGTCGACGGTGGTCTCCAGAGCGCCGCCGGCCGCGCCGGCGCGGCGGAAGGGCGGGTCGCCGGCGTTCTCGTGCACCGCGGAACCCCTCTCCGTGGCGCCGTCGCCGCGCACACATCGACCTCCTGACTCCCTGTCAGGGCCGATGCAGCATATCCGGCATGAGACGGTAAATGCTGATATGTGCGTGCGTGCTCTCGCCACGTCACTACGTTTATAGTGACTCGCCCCTGCACCAGCAGGACGAACGAGCACGGCACGAAGGGCGCGCGGCGTGGCACGACGGCGGGAGCAGGTCCTGGACGCGGGGATCCAGGTACTGGGCAGCGACGGCGCGCGGCGCCTGACCTATCAGGCCGTGGACGCCGCGGCAGGGGTTCCGTCGGGCACCACCTCCAACTACTTCCGCAACCGGACGGCCCTGATCGACGGCATCGTCGACCACCTCCAGGAGCGGGAGCACCGCGACTGGGAGGCCTTCGCCGCGGCGGCCGCCCCGGCCGATGCCGGTGAACTCGCCGATGCCGTCGGCCGGTTCCTGCGGTACGTGACCGGCCCCGAGCGCACCAGGACCGCCGCCCGCTTCGCGCTCTACCTGGAGTCCACGTCCCGGCCCGAGCTCCGCCCTGCGCTTACTCGCGGACGGGAGGCCGTCGTCGGCTGGGGCGCGGAGTGGCTGCGGCGCTTCGGCTCGCCGGCACCGCGGCGGCACTGCGGGATCCTCCTCGACTACATGGACGGGGTGGTCTTCCGGCAACTCGCCTTCCCCGCCGAGGACTTCGACCCGGTTCCAGGGGTCCGCGAGCTGTTGTCCGGGCTGCTGGACCGAGCGCCGCAGGACCGGAAGACGTACGGCGAGAGCCACCGCGCCGACTGACGCCGTCTGCCCCTGCTCCCCCGCCGGAACAGCCCAACGGCCCGCAGGAGAGCCGCAGTTGGCGCTCCCGTACGGGCCGTTGCCCTGTTCCGGCGTCAGTGGGCGGGCGCCGCCGCGGGCTCGCCGGCGCCGCCGTCGGTGGCGAGGCGCGGTGGTTGCGCGGCCTCCGGATCGCCGGGGGCACCGGTGTCCGGCGCCGTTTCTGCGTCCCTGTTCCTGAAGTGGTTGAAGGCGAGGTTGAGGACGATGGCGACCAGACAGCCGGTGCTGATGCCGGAGTCCAGGACGACCAGCAGGTTCTTGGGGAGGGCGTGGTAGAAGTCCGGCGCGGCGATCGGGATCAGCCCGATGCCGACGGCCGCCGCGACGATCAGGGCGTTGTCGTCCTTCTCCATGGCGGCGGAGGCCAGCGTCTGGATGCCGCTGGCGGCCACCGAGCCGAACAGCACGATGCCGGCCCCACCGAGGACCGGCAGCGGGACCAGCGAGATCACCGAGGCGGCCACCGGACACAGGCCCAGCACGATCAGGATCAGCCCGCCGGTCGCCACGACGTAGCGGCTGCGCACCTTGGTCATCGCGACCAGGCCGATGTTCTGGGCGAAGGCGCTGTTGGCGAAGCCGTTGAACAGCGGGCTGAGGGCCGTGCCCAGGGTGTCGGCGCGCAGTCCGCCCTCGATGGTGCGCTCGTCCGCCGGCCGGCCGACGATCTTGCCGAGGGCGAGCATGTCGGCCGTCGACTCGGTCATACAGACCAGCATCACGATGCACATGGAGACGATCGCGGCGATGTCGAACTGCGGGGCACCGAAGTGGAACGGCGTCGGGAAACCGATCAGGGACGCCTTGCCGAGGGCGGAGAAGTGCGTGATGCCGACGGGTATCGCGATCAGTGTGCCGGCGACCAGCCCGAGCAGGATCGCGATCTGCTGGAGGAAGCCGCGCAGCACCCGGCGCAGCACCAGCACGATCACAAAGGTCAGCGCGGCCATCCCGATGTTGGTCAGCGAACCGAAGTCCGGAGCCTGCGGATTGCCGCCCTGGGACCAGTTGAAGGCCACCGGCAGCAGCGAGACGCCGATCAGGGTGATGACGGTGCCGGTGACCACCGGCGGGAAGAACCGTACGAGCTTGGAGAAGTACGGGGCGAGGAGGAACCCCAGTACACCGGCGACGATCACGGCACCGAAGATGACCGGCAGCGCATGGCCGGGGCTCTGGGCCTTGCCGATGGCGACCATCGGCGTGACCCCGGCGAAGGAGACCCCGTTCACGAACGGCAGCCGGGCGCCGACCTTCCAGAACCCCAGCGTCTGCAGCAGCGTCGCGATGCCCGCGGTGAACAGGCTGGCGCCCATCAGGAACGCGGTTTCGGTGGCGCCGAGCCCGCAGGCCGGCCCCACGATCATCGGCGGGGCCACCACACCCGCGTACATCGCGGCCACGTGCTGGAGGCCGCTGGTGATCATCTTCAGGGGCGGGAGGGTCTCGTCAACGGGGTGTTTCCGGTCCCCCTCCGACTTCTGCCCGGTCATTGCGGCCACTGCGGGCCTCCTTCGTTTTCTGCGTCGCCGGAGCAGGCGATGCGAGGCTGTCACGGAGGGCTTGCGAGGTGCTGCGTGGTGGAGATGTCGCCTGGTGAGCGGTGCTGCGTACGGGTGCGCTTGTGGCGCGTGGACGGCGGCAGGTCCGACCGTCCCGGGGGTGCGGGCAGTACCCGTACCCCCGGGTCCGGCGCTTGTGGATCCCGCTCGGATCCACAAGCCCGGCCGGGAGCCGTCCCTCCCGGCCGAGTCAGGGGTCGTCGGCCGATGGACCGCGCCGCGGGGTCAGTCCCCGGCGGCGATCCGGGCCAGACGCTGTGCCTCGGCCCGCGCGGTGCGGGCGAGGGTGTCCTCGTCGACGTTGCTGAGGTGGTTGTCCTCGACGACCGGCCGGCCGCCGACGAGGGAGAGGGTGACCGGTGCGGGCGGGCCGAAGACCAGCGCGGTGACCGGGTCGGCGATGGAGGAGTGGCCGAGGCCGTCCAGCTTCCACAGCACCAGGTCGGCGAGCTTGCCGGCCTCCAGCGAACCGATCTCGGCGGTCCGGCCGAGGACCTGCGCACCGCCGTACGTGCCCAGCCGCAGCGCCTTGCGGGCGTTCAGCGCGGCCTCCCGGTGGGCGCCGAGGCGGTTGATCAGCAGGGCGTTGCGCAGCTCGGTGTGGAGTTCGCCGGACTCGTTGGAGGCGGTGCCGTCCACACCGAGGCCGACCGGGACGCCGGCCGCCAGCATGTCGGGGACGCGGGCGATGCCGGCCGCGAGGCGGGCGTTGGAGGACGGGCAGTGCGCCACGCCGGTGCCGGTGCGGGCGAAGGCGGCGATGTCGGAGTCGTTCATGTGGACGCAGTGCGCCATCCACACGTCGTCACCGAGCCAGCCGGTCGACTCGAAGTAGTCGGTGGGGCCCATGCCGAAGAGCTCGTGGCAGAACTTCTCCTCCTCCACGGTCTCCGAGCCGTGGGTGTGCAGCCGCACGCCCTTGCGGCGGGCCAGCTTCGCGCCCTCCCGCATGAGTTCGGTGGAGACGGAGAACGGCGAGCAGGGCGCGGCGGCGATGTGCACCATCGAGCCGAAGGAGGCGTCGTGGTGCCGGTCGATGGCCTCTTCGGTCGCCAGCAGGGCGCCCTCGGTGGTCTCGACGGCGAAGTCCGGGGGCAGCCCGCCGTCCTTCTCGCTGCGGTCCATGGAGCCGCGGGCCAGGGTGATCCGGGCGCCGATCTCGGCGGCGGCGGCCAGTTCGGCGCCGACGAGGTCGCCGGAGCCGCGGGGGAAGACGTAGTGGTGGTCGGAGGCGGTGGTGACGCCGCCCTTGACCATCATGCCGAGCGAGCCCTGGGTGGCCGCGGCGAGCATCGGGGCGTCGATCCGCGCCCAGGTCGGGTAGAGCGCGACCAGCCAGTTGAACAGGTTGTGGTCGGTGGCCAGCCCGCGGGTGATCCACTGGTAGAAGTGGTGGTGGGTGTTGACCAGGCCGGGCGTGACCAGATGTCCGGTGCCGTCCACCCGGCGTACGACACCCGGAAGACCCTCGGGCGCCTTGCCCGCACCCACCGACTCGATGAGGTTGCCGGCGACCACCACATGGCCGGTGGCGTACTCGGTGTCCTGGGCGTCGACGGTCGCGAGGGCACAGTTCTCGATGACGATGCGCCGCGTCTCCGCGCCGTCAGGGGATGCCGATGCAGCCATGGTGCTTTCCTTCGTTCGGTTCCGGCATGGGGATCCCCCTGGACGGGTCAGGTCCCGCCGCTCGCACGACGTCGGGAGCGGGGGACGGTCTCGGTCCCAGGGGGAGGGCACGGCATGGCCCTACGGAATTGAGTGCCGGAGCCGGGCGGGACGGCCGGGTGGGCCGCCGCCCGTGGGGTGCTCCGGGTGCCGAATGAGGGGAAGCGCAGCGGGAGCAGGAGCGCGTGTGCGCCGGCTGTGTCACAGGTCGCTCCCCTCGGGGTGCGTGCCCCTCCCCGCCGCGGGGCGGGGAGCGGGCACGGCGTGGCGTCGGGACGCTCAGAGGTTGGTCAGATCCACGGGGATCCGGGCTTCGACACCGTCGCGCAGGACGGTGGCTTCGATCAGGCCGTACGGGCGGTCCGCCGCGTAGTAGACGGCTCCGTCGGGGGTGTCGTTCTTGATTCCGAACGGCTCCAGATCCACCAGGAAGTGGTGCTTGTTCGGGAGGGAGAAGCGGATCTCGTCGATCTCGGAGCGATGGTTGATCACGCGTGATCCCATCTGGTACAGCGTCTGCTGGAGCGAGAGGCTGTAGGTCTCCGCGAACGCCTGCAGGATGTGCTTCTTGACCTGCTCGTACGAACGCTCCCAGCCGGGCATCCGCTGGTCGTCGTCGGTCCAGTTGAACCGCCAGCGGGCGGACACCTCGGTGGCCAGGATGCGGTCGTAGGCCTCTTTCAGGGTCGTGTACTTGTCCTTGATGTAGCCCCAGAACTCCGAGTTGGTGGAGTTCATCACCACGAGGTCCTTGAGACCGGAGATGACCTGCCACCGCTCACCGTCGTAGGTGATCTCGGTCAGCCGGGTCTCCTGGCCCTTGCGGACGAAGGAGTGGTTGACCTCGTCGGAGCCGATGAAGCGGGAGTTGGCGTCGGAGCCGGCGATCCGCTCCCAGGCGTACTCCTCGATCCGGATGCGGGCCCGGTGGATCGGCTCCTGACTGGTGACGAAGTGCCGGGCCAGATGGATGCCGAACTGCTCGGCCGACTCGATCCCGTACTCCTTGGCGAAGGCGTAGACGGTGTTCTTGGTCGTATCGGTGGGCAGGCAGTGGGCGTTGGAGCCGGAGAGGTGGACCTCTTCGAGATCGCCGGAGAGCGAGACCGAGACGTTCAGGTCCTTGATGTGGTGGGTGTCCCCCTCGCGGGTGATCTTGACGACGCGGTTTTCCGCTTTGCCGTACTGGTTCTGGCCGAGCATCACCGGGCGGGAATGGGCAGTCATGTCGGTGCTAGCTCCCTCGGTATACGGAGTAGCCGAACGGGTTGAGCAGCAGCGGTACGTGATAGTGCTCGCCCGGAGTGACGGCAAAGGTGATTGCCACCTCCGGGAAGAAGACTCCGCTGTCCCTTGCGCGGGGGGCGTCCTGCTGTTCCTCGGCTTGCTGGTGTGCCTTGCTGGATACGAAGTACTCCTCGACGGCGAAGTCGAGGCGCACATGGGTGGTGCCGTCCGGCAGCGCCGGCAGGTCCTTGCAGCGTCCGTCCGCGTCGGTCGTGGACGCGCCGTGGGCGGTCCAGGCGGCGTCGCTGCCGGAGCGCACCGAAAGCGTGAGGGCGACGCCCTCCGCGGGGCAGCCCACGCTGGTGTCCAGGATGTGCGTGGACACCGACGTCCGTGCAGCCGTCTCGCCGCTCATGCTGCGTCTCCTTCTGCGCGCTGCGCGCTACGGGTCAGGCGGATGCGGTTGATCTTGCCGAGCTCCACCCGCACGATCTCTCGTTCCTGGTCCGGCGTGTTGTCGATCCGGTGCCGGATCGCGTCCCGCATCTGCTCACCGGTGCGGCCGGAGGCGCAGATCAGGAAGGTGTGCCCGAACTTCTCCTGGTAGGCCAGGTTGAGTTCGAGCATCTCCGCCTTGAGCGCGGCACCGGCGCCGGCCATCCCGCTCTGCTCGCGGTGCGAGGTCGGGTCTCCGGGCCTGGGCCGGCCGATGGGCGGGTGCCCGGCCACCGCCTCGGCCAGATCGTCCGCGGTCAGCTCGGCCATGGCGGCGTCGCTCGCGGCGCACAGGGCGTCGGTGGTGGTGTAGGGGCGCCCGGCGAGAATCCGGTCTCCCCATGCCCGGCTGGCACACACCTCGTGCAGGGCGGCCCGGGCCGTCCTGTCGTCGGCGGCGTTGAGCCGGCTGAGCCCCGGCGGGGGCACGGGGGTGTCCCCCGTCGAGCGCGGTGAACTCGAAGACACGGGAAGCCTCCGTGGCAGGTGGTGCGGCAGGTGATGCGAGACAGCTCTGGTTGGCTGGAAACAGCTAAGACCCCCGGCCACACCACGTCAACACTTTGTTGAAAAGTTGGTGACACAAAAGCCACCGTCGGGTGATTCCGGACGGAAATGCCGCCCCGCCCGCCGCTCTCCTCGCGCCGCTCGCCCCTCTGCCTGTCCCGCTACTCGCCCGCCGTCTGCGCCCCGGGCTCCCGCGCGGCGCTTTCGCGGTTCAGGTAGTTGTAGACGGTGAAGCGGCTGACGCCGAGGGCGGTCGCGACCGTTTCGACGCCGTGGCGGACCGAGAAGGCGCCCCGGGACTCCAGGATCCGCACCACCGACTGCTTGGTCTTGCGGTCCAGCTCCGCCAGCGGCTTGCCGTGCCGGCGCTGGAGCTCGACGAGGATGTGGTCGAGGGACTCCGACAGGTGGGGGAGGCGTACGGCCACCCGGTCCTGCCCCTCCCAGGTCAGCACGACGTCATCACCCTGGGCCTGGTCCGGTGCGACCAGCCGGCCGCCCATGGCATCGACCAGCGGCTTGACGGCCCGGACGAACGGGTGGTCGGCGGGCTCCGTCACGTCGCCGCCCCCTCGCCGCGCCCGGCGTCCGCGATCACGTTGACCTGGAGGGAGACCCGGGTGGCGCCCGCCTCCAGGGCCTCCCGCAGCAGGGCGTTCACCGCACCGAGCACCTGGTCCGCGTCACCCTCGGCCGTATTGCCGAACGGGCCGACGTCGACGGCGTCCAGTGCGGCGCCCGTGACGACCTCCCGCGCCACCACCGCATGCGGGGGCGCCTCGTCCAGGTCGAACGGCTCCGTCGTGAACTCCACTCTCAATCGCACGTCGCTCAACCTACGCGCGGTTCGGCCCGGCCACCAGAAATTGCCCCGGGGCCCCCTTGACAGTCTCCGAGCCCGCCAGGCAGTGTTCCATTAAGCAGAAAAACAGTTCCACTATCCGGAAGGGGCGCCGGCCTGATGGGCTTCACGGACACGCGCTTCAACGTCAATCTGTCGATCCTGTTCACCGAGCTTCCGTTGCTGGAGCGGCCGGCGGCCGCACGGGCGGCGGGTTTCACGGCGGTGGAGCTGTGGTGGCCGTGGGTGGACGCCCCGGTTCCCGAGCCGACGGAGACGGCCGCCCTGCGCGCGGCGCTGGAGGACGCCGGGACCCGGCTGGTGGGCCTGAACTTCTACGCGGGGCAGCTGCCGGGGCCCGACCGTGGCGCGCTGTCCGTCCCGGGGGCGGAGTCGGAGCGGTTCCGGGCGAACGTGCCGGTGGCCGTCGAGTTCGCCCGCTCGCTGGGCTGCACCTCCTTCAACGCCCTGTACGGCAACCGCGTCGAGGGCGTGAGCGAGGCGGAGCAGGACGAACTGGCGCTGGAGAACCTGGCGTTCGCCGCCCGCGCGGTCGCCGAGGTGGACGGGGCGCTGCTGATCGAGGCGCTCAACGCGCCCGAGTCGCCGCGCTGCCCGATCGTCTCGGCCCCCCGGGCGATCGAGGTCGTGGACGCGGTGAACGCGGCCACCGGCCTGGACAACGCCCGGTTCCTGATGGATCTCTACCACCTGTCGATGAACGGCGAGGACCTGCACGAGGTCATCGACCGCTACACCGCGAAGACCGCGCATGTGCAGATCGCCGACAACCCGGGCCGCGGCGCCCCCGGCACCGGCGACCTCGACTTCGCCGATCTGCTCGACCGCCTCGACAAGGCCGGTTACGACGGCTGGACCGGCCTGGAGTACAAGCCCGGCGACGGGCCGAGCGCGGGCGCCTTCGCCTGGCTGCCGGCCCCGCTGCGCGCGGCGAGCTGACCCGTAGGAAACCGGCGGCACCCCGCCTGACGACGCACGCTTTCGAAAGAGGCACCCTCATGAGCAACCTTGCTGACTCCTCCCGCCCGACCCGCCCGGCGATTGCATGGATCGGCCTGGGCATCATGGGCTCCCCCATGGCCGAGAACCTGCTCAAGGCCGGCTACTCGGTCACCGGCTACACCCTGGAGGCCGACAAGCTGGAGCGGCTGGCCGCGGCCGGCGGCACCGCGGCCGACTCGATCGCCGCGGCGGTCGCCGATGCCGACGTCATCATCACCATGGTTCCCGCCTCCCCCCAGGTCGAGGCCATCGCCTACGGCCCCGACGGCATCCTGGAGAACGCCCGGCCCGGCGCGCTGCTGATCGACATGTCCTCGATCACCCCGCAGACCTCCGTCGACCTGGCCGAGGCCGCCGGCGACAAGGGCATCCGCGTCCTGGACGCCCCGGTCTCCGGCGGCGAGGCCGGTGCCGTCGAGGCCGTGCTGTCCATCATGGTCGGCGGCAACCAGGCGGACTTCGACGCCGCCCGCCCCCTCCTGGAGGCGCTGGGCAAGACCATCGTGCTGTGTGGTCCGCACGGCTCCGGTCAGACCGTCAAGGCCGCCAACCAGCTCATCGTCGCCGTCAACATCCAGGCGTGCGCCGAAGCCGTCGTCTTCCTGGAGAAGTCCGGCGTCGACCTGGCCGCCGCCCTCGACGTCCTCAACGGCGGGCTGGCCGGCTCGACCGTCCTGACCCGCAAGAAGGACAACTTCAAGAACCGCGACTTCCGGCCCGGCTTCCGTATCGACCTGCACCACAAGGACATGGGCATCGTCACCGACGCCGCCCGCACCGTCGGCGCCGCCCTCCCGGTCGGCGGCCTCGTCGCCAACCTCGTCGCCGCGCTGCGCGCCCAGGGCGACGGCGGCCTCGACCACTCCGCCCTGCTGCGCGGCGTCGAGCGCCTCTCCGGACAGCCCACCGCCGGCTGAGGCCGTGGCCGACGACTGAGCGCACGACGGCCCGGCGGCACGACACACGCCGGGCCGCACGGCACGCCGTCGCCGGGCCGCACCATGCGCACGCGACGCGCGGTGTGCGGCCCGCGCCCGTCGCTGCCGTACACAGGCGCACCCACGGGGCCCGCCCCAGGCCCCCTCCACCCTTCCGGGCGGCGGCCGCGCCGACAACTGTCCTGTCGCGCCCAGGCGCGGCCGCCGCCCGGAATTCCGCGCCGCATCCCCACCCCCGGTTTGTTTCAACAAACTGTTGACGTTTGGTCCGAGCGCTTCTTACGCTCCGACAGCGGAAGCCAACTTCCGCGCTCTCGTACGGAAGGTCACCATGTCGAAGCCCACGCTGACGGCGCGCTTTCTCACTACGGAGGCTGGCGCCCCCGTCGCCGACAACCAGAACTCCGCCACCGCCGGCGTCGGCGGCCCGCTCGTCCTCCAGGACCAGCACCTGCTGGAGAAGCTCGCCCGGTTCAACCGCGAGCGCATCCCGGAGCGGGTCGTGCACGCCCGCGGCTCCGGTGCGTACGGCTACTTCGAGGTGACCGACGACGTCACGGGCTTCACCCGCGCCGACTTCCTCAACACCGTCGGCAAGCGGACCGAGACGTTCATCCGGTTCTCGACCGTCGCCGACAGCCTGGGCGGCCCGGACGCGGCCCGTGACCCGCGCGGCTTCGCCCTGAAGTTCTACACCGAAGAGGGCAACTACGACCTCGTCGGCAACAACACCCCGGTGTTCTTCATCAAGGACCCGATCAAGTTCCCCGACTTCATCCACTCGCAGAAGCGCGACCCCTTCACGGGCAAGCAGGAGCCGGACAACGTCTGGGACTTCTGGGCACACGCCCCCGAGGCCACCCACCAGATCACCTGGCTCATGGGCGACCGCGGCATCCCGGCCTCCTACCGCCATATGAACGGCTACGGCTCGCACACCTACCAGTGGACGAACGCCGAGGGCGAGGCCTTCTTCGTCAAGTACCACTTCAAGACCAACCAGGGCATCCGCAGCCTGAGCAGCGAGCAGGGCGCCGAGCTGGCGGGTAAGGACCCCAACAGCCACCAGACCGACCTGCTGCAGTCCATCGAGCGGGGCGTGTACCCCTCCTGGACGCTGTATGTGCAGGTCATGCCGGCCGCCGAGGCGGCGGACTACCGCTTCAACCCGTTCGACCTCACGAAGGTGTGGCCGCACGCGGACTACCCGCTCCAGCGGGTCGGCCGCCTGGTCCTGGACCGCAACCCCGACAACGTCTTCGCCGAGGTCGAGCAGTCCGCCTTCTCCCCGAACAACTTCGTGCCCGGCATCGGCCCGTCCCCGGACAAGATGCTCCAGGGCCGGCTGTTCGCCTACGCCGACGCGCACCGCTACCGCCTGGGCGTCAACCACACCCAGCTGCCGGTGAACGCCCCCAAGGCTGTTTCCGGTGGCCGAGCCGCCAACTACGGCCGGGACGGCCTCATGGCGACCAACGGCTACGACCGGCACGCCAAGAACTACGAGCCGAACTCCTACGGCGGCCCCGTGCAGACGAACGAGGCACTCTCCGCCCCGCTCGCGGTCTCCGGCCACACCGGCACCCACGAGGCCCCGGCACACACCAAGGACGACGACTTCTTCCAGGCCGGCGAGCTCTACCGGCTGATGTCCGAGGACGAGAAGAAGCGCCTGGTGGACAACATCGCCGGCGGCCTCTCCCAGGTCGGCCGCGACGACGTGATCGAGAAGAACCTCGCGCACTTCCACGCGGCCGACCCGGACTACGGCAAGCGCGTCGAGGCGCGGGTCCACGAACTGCGCGAGGACTGACGGGAGGTCAGCATCCTTGCGCATCCGTACCGGCCGGCCAGCTGAGGGGCGGCCGGCCGGTACGGAGAGGGAGCGCGGGCTCCGCGGCATCCGGGACACTCCAGTGCGGTGGGCAGCGCCCGCCCGGCAGGAAGGGCGAGCCGTATCCCTGCCGCGGAGCCCGCCTCCTCCACTCGGCCCCCACACGCTCCGTCCGGCGGCGCGATGTCCTGTCGCGCCGTTTCTCGCGCTGTCGGGCGGGATCCACCACAGGGCCCGGAATCCGTACGGTCACGGATTCCGGGCCCTGTGCCATGCGCGCCGGCCCCCGCCCCGGCTCCGCTCCCCCATACGCCATGGCTCCCCGTGTTCTTCCCCACCCGGGGCTCTCCCGCAATTCGGCCCCGGACGGCCGGTTTTGGCGAGACCATGGAGCCGGCAGCAGATCCGACCTGACTGCCGCCCGACCTGCCAGGAGCCCACCATGGCCGACAGCGTGCCGGTGCGGTGCCCCACGTGCCGCCGCGAGAACGCCTTCACCCCGCCCACCTTCCCGTGCGCCTGCGGCGCCCCGCTGACCCTGCCCGTGCTGCGCGGCGGGGTGCCCGTCGAGATACTGCACCGCACCTGGCAGGCCTCCTGGGTGGAGGTGCGCTGCGAGGTCTGCGGACGGCAGGACGAATGGCCGGCGCCGGAGTCCGGCTGCGCCTGCGGCACGGTCGTCCGGGTCCCGGTCGCCCCGGCCCCCACCCCGCCTCCCCCGAACTTCCCGTCACCCGGCCGGCCCACGAGGCAGCCCGCACCCGTGTCCCGCGCCCCGCACGGCGTCCCGTTCGGCACCCCGCGCCCGGCGTTCCGCCCGGTGACGATCCGCACGGCCCGCGACTGCGTCACCGCCGCCGAGCAGTATCTGAAGTGGCTGGGCTATGCCGATGTCGCACGGGCCCAGGAGCGCACCGCCTCCGGGGTGGACCTGCGCGGTACGGGCGTGGTCGCGCAGGTCGACCCGACCACCCACGCCACCGCGCTGCGGGACATCGAATGCGTCTGGCTCAACGGCCTCAACGACTCGGCCCTCGCGGTCTTCTTCTCCCTCGCCGGCTACGCCCGCGACGCCCGGTCGCGCGCCGACGAGCTCCGTCTCCCGCTGTTCGTCATGGACCTCACCGGCACCCCGCAGCCGGTCAACGACCCGGCCGACGAGCTGATCACGTACGGCCCGGCCGGCCGGTGACCCGACCGCGCGACACCCCCACATGACGAGACATCAGCTGCGCCCACCCCCGCCCGCCCCCTCTCCGGCGATAATGACGGCATGATCGACGCGAACACCCTGCGGGCCGTCTGCCTGGACTTCAACGGGGCGGCCGAGGAGTTCCCCTTCCCCCGGCACCCGGACGTGTCGACCTTCAAGGTCGGCGGCAAGATCTTCGCGCTGACGACGCTGACGCAGGCTCCGCTCACCGTGAGCCTCAAGTGTGAGCCCGAGCTGGCGGAGCGGCTGCGGGCCGCACACCCGGAGGTGGTGCCCGGCTATCACCTCAACAAGCGCCACTGGAACACCGTTTCCCTGGACGGCTCGCTGCCCGACCGGCTCGTTCTCGACATGATCGAGGACTCGTACGACCTCGTGGTCGCCTCGCTTCCGCGCGCCCAGCGGCTGCTGCTCGACTGGCCGGGAGAGCGCCGGGCCTGAAGCGGGCCGGCGGCCGCTCAGTGCGGCACCCGCCCCAGGTCCCTGGCCAGCCGCTCGCGCAGCTCGACCTTGCGGACCTTGCCGCTGACCGTCATCGGGAACGCGTCGACGATGTCGAGGTGGCGCGGCACCTTGTAGTGGGCGAGCCGGGAGCGGCAGAAGCGGGCCAACTCGTCGCGGGTGAGCGGGTCTTCGGGGTCGCGCAGGATGACACAGGCCGCGATCTCCTCGCCGTACTTCTCGTCGGGGACCCCGACGACCTGTACGTCGGCGATCTTGGGGTGGGAGTAGAGGAACTCCTCGATCTCGCGCGGGTAGACGTTCTCGCCGCCCCTGATGATCATGTCCTTGATGCGGCCGACGATCCGGACGTAGCCGTCGTCGTTCATCACAGCGAGATCGCCGGTGTGCATCCACCGGGCGGCATCGATGACCTCGGCGGTGCGCTCGGGCTCCTCCCAGTAGCCGAGCATCACGCTGTAGCCACGGGTGCACAGCTCGCCCGGTGTGCCGCGCGGCACGGTGACCCCGCTCGCCGGGTCGGTGACCTTCACCTCGATGTGCGGCAGCACCCGGCCGACGGTCTCGGTGCGGTGTGCGAGGTCGTCGTCGCGGCGGGTCTGGGTGGAGACCGGCGAGGTCTCGGTCATGCCGTAGCAGATGGAGACCTCGTCCATGTGCATCTCGGCGACCACCCGCTTCATCACCTCCTCGGGGCACGGCGAGCCCGCCATGATGCCCGTACGCAGCGAAGAGAGGTCGTAGGAGCCGAAGTCGGGGTGGTTGAGCTCGGCGATGAACATGGTGGGGACGCCGTAGAGGGAGGTACAGCGCTCGTCCTGGACGGTGCGCAGGGTGGTGGCGGCGTCGAAGGCGGGGGCCGGGATGACGATGCAGGCGCCGTGCGAGGTGCTGCCGAGGTTGCCCATGACCATGCCGAAGCAGTGGTAGAAGGGCACCGGCAGACACACCCGGTCGTGCTCGGTGTAGCCGAGGGTCTCGGCGACCCAGTAGCCGTTGTTGAGGATGTTGTGGTGGGAGAGGGTGGCGCCCTTGGGGAAGCCGGTGGTGCCGGAGGTGTACTGGATGTTGACCGGGTCGTCGGCGGTCAGGGTCTGTTCGCACTCCGCGAGCCGGGACTGCGGGACGGCAGCGCCGGCCGCCAGCAGCCCGCCCCAGGTGGGGTCGTCGAGGTAGACGACATCACGCAGCGCCGGGCTCTCGGCGCGCACCTGCTCGATCATCCGGCGGTAGTCGCTGGTCTTGTGGTGGGTCGCGGAGACCAGGACCGTGATGCCGGCCTGCCGCAGGACGTAGCCCAACTCATGGACGCGGTAGGCGGGATTGACATTGACGAGGATGGCGCCGATCTTCGCGGTCGCGTACTGGACGAGGACCCATTCGGCGCAGTTGGGGGCCCAGATGCCGACCCGGTCGCCCTTGGTGACGCCCTTGGCGAGCAGGCCGAGGGCCACCTCGTCGACCGCGCGGCCCAGTTCGGTGTAGGTCCAGCGGCGGCCGCTCGCCACCTCGACCAGCGCCTCGCGGTCGCCGAACCGGGCGAGGGCGCGGGCCAGATCGGTGCCGATGGTGTGGCCGAGCAGCGGTCGTCCGGCGGCGCCGCTGGCGTACGACAGTTCCTGGTGCGTGGGGCTCATCGGTGGTTCTCCTCCAGGGCGTCACGGGGGTGCGCGAAGAGCTGCTCCGCGCTCCCCGGTGCGAACGGCGGGATCTCGTCATCGGAGGCCGTGAAGGGATCGCCTTGTCAAGGGATCTTCACCCCTCATCAGCCGGGGATCAACACCTCCCCTGACCTCACGGCGCACAACCATCCGACGCCCCGGCCGAGCGGGTGAACGGTGGCTCCCGGTGCGGACCTGCGCACCGCGCGGGCCGGGTTCCCCGCTGCCTTGCCGAGCGGTTCCTCGACGGTGAAGATGCGAGGGTTGTCGAAACCTGGGGAGGCGCTGTGGGTCTGGGGACGGTGGCGGTGACGGGCGCGGCGGGGAACATCGGTTCCGTCGTGCGGGAGGCGCTGCGGCGAGAGGCAGCGCGCTTGATCCTGGTCGACCGCGTCCCGCTGCAACCGGAGGCCGGGAACGAGGACGTCCACACCGTCGACCTGCGGGACGCGGCTGCCGTGGAGTCGGCGCTCGCGGGGGCCGACCGCGTGCTCCACCTGGGAGGGGTCCCGGACGAGGCGCCGCTTCCCGACCTGCTGGAGGCCAACGTGCTCGGCACCCACCACGTCCTGGAGGCGGCGCGCCGCGCGGGAATCGAGCGGGTGGTGCTGGCCAGCAGTAACCGGGTGACCGGCTTCTACCCCGCGGGGCAGCACACCGGCCCGCGCGAACCGGTACGCCCCGACGGTCTGTACGGGGTGAGCAAGGCGGCCGTCGAGGCCCTCGGGCGCATGTACGCCGACAAGTTCGGTCTGTCCGTGGTCTGCCTGCGCATCGGCAGCTTCGAGCAGGCGCCCGCCGAGCCGCGGCATCTGGCGACCTGGCTGAGCCCGCGCGACGCCGTCGGCTACATCCGGGCCGCGCTGACCGCCCCGTCGTCCACCCGCTTCGCCACGGTGTACGCCGTCTCCGCCAACACCCGCCGTTTCTGGGAACTCCCCGACCCGGCGGTGCTGGGCTACACCCCCGTCGACGACGCCGAACTGCATGCCGGGGACATCCCCGGCACGGACCTCCCGGCCGACCCGGCCGCACCCCAGGCCGGCCCCTACGCCCTGCCCGAGTTCACCCTGAAGCACCTCGGGCCCTGACCCACGCCGGATGCGCATGTGGCGCGGAGGTTCCCGGCCCCGCCCACGTGCAGCCCCGGGGCCGGCGCCACGTGTTCACACGTCCGGATGGTCCGGCACCGGTGAGGACGCGACAGCATCGTCGAAGATCTGGTCCCGCGCCGAGACGACCAGCCTGTTGAGTGCGGTGGCCACGGCGAGCGTCTCGCCGGGCCGATCCGGGGCGGCGATCCGGTCGGTCGACTCGTCGAGGAAGGCCATCGCCTTCCGCATGAGGCCGTGCGCTTCAGGGGTGGCGGGAAGCGCGTCGGCTTTGATCAGGTTGAGCATCGTCTCCAACGCCCCGGCCAGCTCACGGACCGCTTCACGCATCTCGGTTTCGTCGGAATCCATGCGGCATACGATCGCGGGTCGGGGGTGAATGCGCCACCGCGCCTTTCGGCGGGAGGAGCCGGCTGAGTCCTGAACGGCACCACGTTCTCCCTGCATGTCGACCGCAGGAGCAGCGGGCGCGTTCGCGTACCGACCGGAGAACCACGCTCGTCACGAAGGGCTTTGGCGCGTCAAGGCCGCACCCCATGAGGCACGTCGGCCCTGACTCCCGTACCCGACACGGGAGTTGAGCGTCCGGTTCGGTGGCGTACATACGGACGTACGGGGGCGGGCCGATGCCGGACGGTGGTGAAAACTGTGGGCATGGAGTTCTTCTGCTACCACCGCGATCGGCCCGGTTCCGTCGCGCTGCGTCACGAGCTGCTGGAAGAGCACTGGTCCTACATGGACCGGTACGCAGCGGAGATGATCGCCCGCGGGCCCACCCTCGCCGGCGACGGCGACACGCCCACCGGCAGCGTGCACGTCGTCGACCTGCCGGACCCCGCCGCCGCCCGCGCATTCGCCTTCGACGAGCCCGGTTACCAAGCCGGCGTGTACCGGGACGTGTTGCTGCGGCGGTGGCACAACACCCTGGGGCGCACCATGTGGGATTTCCCCGGCGGCCGGACCGGCGGCAACCGGTACCTGGTGCTCGGCCTCGGCACGGGGCCGGCCGCCGACCTCGCCGTGCCGCCCGATCAGGACGAGCTCATCGCGTACGGGCCGCTGCTGTCCGACGACGGCACCGACTGGCTGGGCACGGCGGCGCTGGTCCGGGCGCCGGACGCGGACGCGGCACGCGCCGTCCTGACCCCGGAGCGGTACGCCGACATCGAGGTCCACCACTGGCAGTTCGGCGGGCGGCCGTCATGAACCGTGGCGTGGCGCTCGGCCCCTGCCGCCGACGGTGCGGACAGGAGCCGAGTGCCACGCCAAGACGGTCAGCGCACGGTGACGTTGAAGACGCCGGAGGCGGTCTTTCCGTTGACGATGCGCAGGTCGTTCTTGCCCTTCAGGCCGAGCTTGACGCCCAGCGAGTAGGTGCCCTTGTGCGTGACGGGCGCGGAGGCCGGCAGGGAGACCCACTTGCCGTGCTGCTTCTGCTGCAGGGTGACCTTGCTGCCCGCCTTGATGCCGGTCGTCGTGCCGGTGACACGGAACAGCGTCCATGCCTTGACCGAGGTCACCGACGGCTTCGCGGTGATGCCGGCCTTGGTGACGGGAGCCTTCTGCGTGACGGAAGTGGTGGACGCCGCCGGGGTGGCGGCTATCGCGGCGGTGCCCGCCAGGGCAACGGATGCCGCGCTGAGGGCGCCGACGGCAGCGATACGCAGGGAGTGCCGCTTGGTGACGATCATGGATGTCCCTTTCGGTAACGATGGTGGGTGTTCACGCTCAAAAGCTCATATCTGCACATTCGCGTGACTCTCGACCGAATAGATGCACCCTCAGCCGCGTGCGTTGTGGCCCCGGCGTCACTGTCTTGTAACAGGCGCGAGGGAGGCCCGGAGCATCGTGGCGCGCAGCGAGCAGAGCGCCGCGGCGACCAGCGTGGCGGCGGCGAGGAACGGGGCGGCGGTGTATCGGGGCGGCGTCCCGAAGTCGAATGCGAGACCGCCGACGATCAGGAGGACGGGCAGCCAGCGGGACACCTTCACCAGTGGTTCGCCCCGGTGCCCGCCGCCCTACGGGCGCACCCTCAACTGACCCCTCGGTCCCGCCCGGACCAGTACGGCTGCCGGAGCTTGAACTTCTGGATCTTGCCGGTGGCGGTACGGGGAATGCTGTCCCGGAACTCCACCGAGGTCGGGGCCTTGTAGCCGGCCATCCGCTGCTTGCAGTGGGCGATGATGTCGGCCTCCTGCGCGGTCGCGCCCTCGGCGAGGACCACCAGGGCCTTGATCGTCTCGCCCCACTTCTCGTGCGGTACGCCGATGACGGCGACCTCGGCGACGGCCGGGTGGCGGAAGATCGTGTCCTCCACCTCGATCGACGACACGTTCTCGCCGCCCGTGATGATCACGTCCTTCTTCCGGTCGGAGATCGTGAGGTGACCGTCGGTCTCGTCGAGGGTGCCGCCGTCGCCGGTGTGGAACCAGCCGTCCTCCAGCACGTCCGCCGTCTCCTCCGGCTTGTCCCAGTACCCGCCCAGCACCGTGTTCGACCGGGCCAGGACCTCACCGGACTCCGAGACCTTCAGCCTGACGCCGAGGGCGGGCAGGCCCGCGCGGCCGAGTTTGCGGGCGCGTTCCTCGGCGGGGAGGTCCAGGTCGGCGGGCCGGGTGCGGTTGAAGGTGAGCACCGGCGAGGTCTCGGTCAGGCCGTAGAGCTGGATGAACTCCCAGCCCAGTTCCTCCTCCACGCGCTGGATCGTCCTGGTCGGCGGCGGGGCGCCCGCGCAGACGATCCGCACCCGGTCACGGCCCGGGATCGCGCCCTCCCAGGTCGCCGCCGCGTCCAGCACCAGGTTCCAGACGGCCGGGGCACCGCACATGAGCGTGACCCCGTGCTCCGCCACCCGCCGCAGGATCTCCGCACCCTCGACCTTGCGCAGCACCACCTGCTTCGCGCCCAGACCCGCCATCACGTACGGCATTCCCCAGCCGTTGCAGTGGAACATCGGCAGCGTGTGCAGATAGACGTCGCGCTCCCAGGCCCGTGTGTGCAGGCCGAAGGTGAGGCCGTTGACCCAGATGTTGCGGTGGGTCAGCTGCACGCCCTTGGGCCGCGCGGTGGTGCCCGAGGTGTAGTTGATGGTCGCGGTGGCGTCCTCGTCCGGGTGCGCCCAGGGACGCGGCTCGACGCCGAAGCGCATCAGTCGGGTCTCGGTCTGCTCGCCGAGGACGAAGCGGTGGCGCGCCGTGACGCCGGAGAGCGCGTCGTCCAGCTCCGGATCGACGAGCAGGACCGAGGACCCGCTCTGCTGCACCACGTAATCGACCTCGTCGGGCTTGAGGCGGAAGTTCACCGGCACGCAGATCCGGCCGCTCATCGGCACCGCGAACAGCAGCTCCAGCAGGCGCGCGGAGTTGTGGGCGGCCACCGCCACCCGTTCGCCCTCCCCCACTCCGAGCGCGTCCAGGCCCGCCTGCCAGGCACGGACGCGTTCGGCGAACCGCCCGTACGTCGATGCGGGCACGGGCGGGGCGGGTTGCTGCGGTTCGTCGATCACTCCGGGGCTGTCGCGGAACCCCAGCTCGGCCCGGTCGAGGAAGTCCGCGATCGTCATCGGTGTCCGCATGCTCTCTCCTGCGTTCGGCTGACCTGAACCACATGTCTGCTGACTGGAAGGAGTGTGGCAGTTGCCGGGGCGAGGACGGCTGAAGCAGCAACTTTTCGTCATGGGAGGGCAAGCGGCCGGCCGCGGGGGAAGGGGAAGACGCCCCGGCCTGGCCCGGCGAGCGTGTGCGCTGCCGTAGGACGCCGGGCCGGCCCTCCCCCGTGCGGGCCGGCCCCGTCCGCCGGCTACTTGTCGGCGGTCAGGGTGCCCGCCGTACCCCAGCTGTCGGTGGGCACCTCCTGGATCCAGACCTGGACGGTGTCGGCGGGGATCTTGTACGCGTCGACGAAGGCGTCGGTGATCTGCTTGACCAGCTCCCGCTTCAGCTCGACGCTGCGCGGACCCTGCTGGACGGTGACGATCGGCATGAGAGAACTCCCTTGTCGGAGGCGGCCGTCCGGGAAACCCGGCACAGGTTCCGTGCCCGGCTCTCCCGGCTCCGCCCCGGTTTCCCCGGGCTCCTGGTGGTGCCCGGCGTGCCCTCAGTCCATCGCGGACGGCCGTCGCGACCAAGAAGCAGAACGCGCACCCAGCGATCACCGATCGAGATCGGACCCCGCGCCGTCGTCCCGCACCGCGCAGGCCCGCAGCAGCAGATCCAGGCCGGCGGGCGGGTCGTTACGGCGCACCGCGAGAAGGGTGGTGAGCTCCAGGCCGGGGTCGCGGAACGGCAGGAAGGCGGCCCGGGGGACGCTCAGCCGGCGGGCGTGCGCGGCGTAGACGACGGTCCACAGGCCGTCGTCCGCCGGGCCGCAGGCCCCGATGGCGGTCAGGGTGTCGTCCAGCGAGCCGAAGGAGGGCCCCGGGACGGGGCCGAAGCCGGCCTCCTGACAGGCGTGCACGACCAGGTCGACCAGCGCCCGGTTGGTGCGCCGTGCGGTCAACACCAGTGGGACGGGACCAAGTTGGGCGAGCCGGACGGGGCCGGGGCGGCGGCCCGGGCGCGCTTCTCGGCGGCGAGCAGCGCCCGCGCCTCGGGAAGGAACCGCTCGCCGGCGGCCGTCAGCCGCACCTGCCGAAGCTCCACCGCTCCCCCGTCCCCGGCCCGGTTCCGGCCTGTCGGGGGCCGTTCCCCGGCCGGTCAATTCCCTTGCCGCGCCGTCCGCGGCCGCGACATCATCCCCCCATGATCGACGCCACCGCACTCTCCGGGAAGCCCGTACTGACCGGCGCCCGGATCCGTCTCGTACCGCTGTCGGCGCGGCATGCGGACGCCTTTTACGCCGCCTGTCATGACCCGGAGACGCGCCGGCTGACCGGTACCCACCACGACTTCACGCGGCAGGAGATCGAGGACTGGTGCGCCGGATGCGCCGACCGCCCGGACCGGCTCGACCTCGCCGTCGAGGACCGGGAGAGCGGTGCGTTCCTGGGCGAACTCGCGCTGAGCCAGATCGACCGGGACAACGCCCACGGGGTGTTCCGGATCGCCCTCGTCCCACACGCCACCGACCGCGGCATCGGCAGCGAGGCGATACGGCTGCTGCTCGCCCACGCCTTCGACCGGGTGGGCCTGCACCGCGTCCAGCTGGAGGTCTTCGACTACAACCCGCGCGCCCGGCGGGCCTACGAGAAGTGCGGCTTCGAGGTGGAGGGCCGGCTGCGCGAGGCCCTCCACTGGGACGGCGAGTGGCACGACGTGCTGGTGATGGCGGCGCTGCGGACGCGGCGGGGGACGGGCACACCCACAGAAGAACCGGCCCAGGGCACCATCATTTCTGCCTGAAGCAACTGAAGGCGATTCACATCGGTCCCGGGGTCAGGGTCAGGACGGGCTTTGCTCGTCGGAATGCGTCTTGGTCCGGCGTGCTGGGTCCGACGTGAGTATGAGGCGGTTGCTGGACCCTCAGACGGATTCACGCTACGACGCCATGCCTCCAGGGTTCTGATCCGTTGGGTGTCGAGTACCGGCATGAGCCTCGCTCAAGGCGCAAGGTGCTGGTTTCCGTGGGGTATTCGACTGGCTCGGCGCCATGACGTGGTTCCCCGTCCATGACCATCCCAAGGACAAAGCCTCCTACGACTTCACCCTCACCGTTCCCCAGGGAAGTACCGCGGTGGCCAACGGTACTTACGGTGGGCAGAAGACGGCTCACGGGCGCACACCTTCCGCTGGAAGCAGCGAGAGTGTCGCGACGCCACGGGCCTGCTTACGTCACGCTTGAGTGGCGGGCCCGATGAGGCGATCGCCGGACAGTAGCGTGCCTGCTTGCTTGACGTGCCGTAGGACAGGTGACACTTCCATACTTTGCAGACCAGGCAGAGCCCCGATGCGATCCGACGTGAATTCGAAGAGTTCGTCGAGGTCTCGGCAGTGGGCAACGGCATGGACGTTGTAGGGGCCGGAGATGGCCGCCGCGAAAGCGATCTCGGGTTCTCGTGCCAGCGAGCGTCCGACATTCTTCACCTCTGACGGATGCACTCGCAACCACAGGTTGGCCCGCGCGTGATAGCCCAAAGCTGCTGGGGCGATCTCGACGTCGATGTGGACGACGCGTTCCTCAAGCAGGACGCGCAGGCGGCGGGATACGCGGCCTGGTGTGGAGTCCGCCGCTGCGGCGAGAGTGACGAGACTGGCCCGACCGTCTGCAACGAGCGCGTCAAGAATCTTCTCGTCTTCGGCGGTGAGGTGTACGGGGTCGTGAGTGACCACCGGAGACTCCGTGAACGGGGGGCCGTCGCTCCCGAGCATGGCTTCCTGCTTCGGGGACAGCGCGCCGTGGAGTGCCGCCCAGTAGTGACCGCGGCCTCCCATGAACTGGCGGAGCATGGCGAAGGCACTGATGTCGAGCACCGCCGCGGTGCGCGGAAGTCGTTGGCCGAGCAGTTCTTCGCGCTGCGCTTGATCCCGTGACTGAGTCGCGCACGTGACTTCGGAGCCCGCTGCGCCAAGAGCTACCCAATTGACATCGTCCCGCTTGGCGAGTGCGCCCGCGATCGCCCCGACGCTGCCGGGCCGGCAGCGTAGTCGTACCAGCCATCTGCTTTGCCCCAACGTTCCCGGGTTGACCACGCCGATGACGCGGATGACCCCGTCCGCGTGCAGGCGCCGATATCGGCGGTTGATGGTGCCTTCGGTGAGGCCTAGCGCGGCTGCTATCGAGGCGAAGGAGGCTCTCGGGGCAACCTGCAGCGCACGAATGATTCGCACATCATCGGGCTGGATTGCGAGGGATTCATACATGGATGCACCTGCCATAGCAGGAATCCTACAAATCGATCTGCCGGGATCTCACTTGCGGCCGCACGGCAAGCAGACTTGTTCCGTACCGATGAAGAGCCACAGCAGTGCGTATTCCGGTGTCGCCCCAAGGCGGTCTCGGTCGAGGACGCACGAAGTGAGCTTGCGACGTAAAGGAACGGAGATGACGCTCCATGTCATCGACTGACACAGGGCAGCACATGTCGACCGCCCTCATCGTCGGGGCCTCGCGCGGCCTCGGCCACGCGATGGCGGCTGAATTCCTCGGCCGAGGATGGAACGTCATCGGCACGGTCCGCGACACCTCTGCGCAAACGCCCCTGCACGATCTCGCCGACCGGGCCGAGGGGCGCGTCACCATCGAGCATCTCGACATCAACGAGCCCGACCACCTTGCGCCCCTGCACGAGCGTCTTGCGGAACGCCAGCTCGATCTGCTCTTCGTCAACGCCGGCACCACGAATAATGAGCAGACACCCATCGGCAAGGTGGCGACAGACGATTTCGTCGAGGTGATGGTCACCAACGCTCTCGGCCCCATACGCGTCATCGAGACGCTCGAAGACCTGGTGTCCCACACCGGCCTCATCGGAGCGATGTCGTCCGGGCAGGGCAGCATCACGAACAACACGACCGCAGGCCGTGAGGTCTACCGGGGAAGCAAAGCGGCCTTGAACATGTTTATGCGCAGCTTCGCGATCCGGCAGGCGGGGACACAGCGCGGCTTCGCCCTCCTGGCACCGGGCTGGATCCGCACCGCGCTCGGGGGGCCCGACGCGCCGTTCACCGTCGAAGAGAGCGCCCCGCTTCTGGTGGACGTCCTGCTGTCCAAACTGGGCACTCCTGGCCTGGCGTATCTGGACCGCTCGGGCCGGACAGTGCCCTGGTAAGCCCCACCGAGCGACCCTTGCGGGTGGCCTGACGACCAGCAGGCACCGCAAGCGGTCTCCTCACACGGAACGCCCCATCACCCGCGCCTGACGTGGCCAACACGCAGGCGAATGCAAAGGATTGACGGCTGTGCCGCTCATCGCCATCGAAGAACACTGGATCATGCCGGACGTGACGTCCGGCCTCCGAGCTGTGTTGCAGCCTGACGAAAGCCTTGCCTTCAACGAGATGGGCGACAACCAGGAACGTCTGGAGGACCTCGGGGCCGGCCGCATCGCGGCCATGGATGCTCAGGGAATCGACGTGTCCGTCCTCGCCCTGACACCGCCGGGAGTCCAGCCGCTGCCGCCCAGGGAGGCACTGGCTCTGAGCCGCGCCGCGAACGATATGGCTGCAGCGGCCGTCGCCCGGCACCCGACCCGCTTTCGATCGCTGTCCACTCTCCCCATGTCGTCACCGAAGGACGTCGGGGGCGAGCTGGAAAGAGCTGCGGGCATGGGGCACGTAGGCACCATGGTCTATGGCCGATCGGGCGACCTGTTCCTCGACGACCCCGCCTATGACGACTTCTTCTGCGCCGCATCAGAACTCGGCCAGCCCGTGTTCATCCATCCGCAGCTGCCCTCGACCGCAGTCCGAGACGCCTCATTTCGCGGATTCGACCGCATGACCGACCTCGCCCTCGCCACTTTCGGGTGGGGGTGGCACCTGGACGCCGCAATTGCGGTACTCCGGCTGATGCTACGAGGAACGTTCGACCGTCATCCCGACCTTCAAGTTGTGCTCGGCCACTGGGGAGAGATGCTGCTCTTCTGGCTCGACCGAGCTGACAGCCTTTCCCGTATCGCCGGGTTGGAGCGATCCATATCGGACTACGTCCGGTCGAACTCATATATCACTACCTCCGGCATGCTCAATCCGGCGTTCCTGCAGCACGCCCTGTCCGTCACCTCCGTCGACCGGTTGATCTTCTCGACCGACTACCCGTTCCAACAGCCAACCAGAGAAGAAATCGATGCCTTCCTGAAGCACTTCTCGTCAGACGCGGAACGCAAGCAGTTCTCGTCGGCCAACGCGGCATCCCTGTACGGCATTGCCGTCTAGGCGGTGTTTGAGGTGGTGAGCAAGAGTCGCATGCGGACGACTTCGTTCTCCACCGCTGCGGACGTGCGGTGAGGCTGGTGGGCCGTGTCCAGTTGAGCGGCCTCTGACATCGGGAACGGGGCGGCCAGGGCCGAGGTGGCGTTCAGCTCAGTCGTTGTCCGCCGTGAAGGGCAGCCACTCGGTCTCCAGGGCGGCGTCCAGCCGGCGGACCGCCCCCGGGGTGTGTTCGGTGACCAGACCGGCGTGCGCGGCGCGCCGGAGCGGAGTGCCGCCCAGGTAGACGGCGCTCAACTCCCGTACGTCCAGGGTGAGATCCGGGTCGTCCGTGGTCGGCGTCCAGGTGGCACCGGCGGGTGTGGCGGTCAGCCGGAAGCGGCCCGCGTTGGCGGGCAGCGCACGGTCGCTCAGGTCGAGAACGAGGTCGACCGGCGCCGCCCAGGAACGGGCGGTCAGCGCGGCGCGGACGTCCACGAGCCGGAGCCACAGACAGGGTTCCTGGCCGGTGACGCGTACCTGGTCGCGGTCGGCGGCGAGGCTGAACAGCAGGTCGTCGGCGGGTCGGGCGTGGATCCGGACGGTCGAGGTGAGGTCGATGGCGGCGAGGTAGGACCACAGGGCGGCGGCGGCCGGCGCGGACTGCGCCTCCAGCTCCTCCACCGCGACCGCGCCGGGGCGGCTGTCGTTCGCGGAGCGGGTGCGGTAGACCGCGTAGCCGCCGGGCGTCTCGCCGTCCGCGCCGAGCACCACCACGCGCACCACTCCGAAGCCGTCTCGGTCGTCGCCACTGCGGGCGCCGTCGAGGTCCAGCACCTGCCTGCGCCACCAGGTCTCGTCGCGGGTGAACCGGCCCGCGCGGTCGGCCAGGCTCGCGTCGTAGCGGGCGGCGAGCAGGGCGGGTGCCGCGGCCGGGTCGATCAGCCGCAGCGGACGGCGGTCGGCCGCGACCCGCAGCGCGAGCGGCCGGGAGGAGTCGATCTCCACGCGGTACGCCTCGGTGGCCGCGGCGAAGCCGAAGCGGCCGTAGATGGCGCTCTCGGAGGCCCACAGGCAAGCCAGCGGCTGACCGTCGGCGGCGCAGCGGCGCCACAGCTCGTCGATCATCGACGTCAGCACCCCGCGGCGCCGGTGGGTGGGTGCCACGGACACGAAGTCGAGGGCTGCGCAGGGGAGTTGACCGCCCGGGACGGAGAGGGTGAGGCGGTGGGCGCCGGCCACCCCGGTCAGCCGTCCCTCGTGCCGGGCGCCGATGCGCGTGCTCTCCCGCAGCAGTTGGCGGTGGTAGGTGCGGGTCTTGTCGGGGAGCGTCAGATGGAACGCGAGGTAGACCAGGTCCAGGGCCTGGTCGAGGTCCTCTTCGGGGATGTCCCCGAGGTGGGGGGCGGTGCGGGTGTCGTCGTGGGTCACCCGGGGACGCTAACCCGGCGCGCCGGGATCCTCATCCCGTTATTGCGCACGCCGGGCCGGCGTCCCCGGGCCCCCGGTGGTGTTACAGCCAGCTGCCGAACCGGCGGATGTACCAGGTCTTCACGCCCTGGGTGAGCAGGCAGTACGCCGCCAGCGTCGCGACCAGCCACGGGAAGTAGGCCATCGGCAGCGCCTGCATCCCGAGCACACCGGCCAGCGGCGAGAACGGCAGGCATAGGCCGATCGCCGTCACCGCCGCCGTCATCACCATCACCGGGAGGGTCGCCCGCGACTGCACGAAGGGGATCCGCCGGGTGCGCAGCATGTGGACGACCAGCGTCTGGGTCAGCAGGCCCTCGACGAACCAGCCGGACTGGAACAGCGCTTGGTGCACCTCGCTGTTGGCCCCGAAGACGTGCCACATCAGCACGAACGTGGTGATGTCGAAGACCGAGCTGGTCGGCCCGAGGACGAGCATGAAGCGCCCGATGCCCCGGGCGTCCCAGGTGCGCGGGGTGCGCAGGTAGTCGCGGTCCATCCGGTCCCACGGCGTGGCCAGCTGGGAGATGTCGTACAGGAGGTTCTGTACGAGCAACTGCATGGCCAGCATCGGCTGGAAGGGGAGGAACGCGGACGCGGCCAGCACCGAGAAGACGTTCCCGAAGTTCGAGGAGGCCGTCATCTTGAGGTACTTGATGGTGTTGCCGAAGGTCAGCCGGCCGCGCAGCACCCCCTGCTCCAGGACCATCAGGTCCTTCTCCAGCAGGATGATGTCGGCGGACTCCTTGGCGATGTCGACCGCGGTGTCCACCGAGATCCCGACGTCCGCGTCGCGCAGCGCGGCGGCGTCGTTGATGCCGTCGCCGAGGAATCCGACGGTATGCCCGTCGGCTTGCAGGGCCCGCACGATCCGGGCCTTCTGGGTGGGGTCGGCCTTGGCGAACACCGTGGTGGTGCGGGTGAGTGTGCGCAGTTGCCCGTCGTCGAGGCCGTCGAGCTCGGCGCCGGTGACCACGGTGCCGACCTCCAGGCCCACATCGGCGCAGACCCGGGCGGCGACCAGCTCGTTGTCGCCGGTGATGACCTTGACCGCGATACCGCTGTCGGCGAGTGCCCCCAGCGCCCGGGCGGCGTCCTGCTTCGGCGGGTCGAGGAACGCCAGGAAGCCGATCAGGGTCAGCCCGGTCTCGTCCGCGACACCGTAGGCGGTACGGGCCTCCTGCCCGCCGTCGGGGCCGCCGGGCAGGGTGCGGGTGGCCACGGCCAGCACCCGCATGCCCTGCCGCTGGTGGTACGCCGCGGTGTGCAGGACCTGCCGGCGCAGGGTGTCGGTCAGCTCGGCGCGGCGTCCGCCGCCGGTCAGATGGCTGCACCTGTCGAGCACTTCCTCGACCGCGCCCTTGGTGATCAGGATGTGCTCGCCGGCCGGTCCGTCCGCGTCGTTGCGGCGCAGTACCACCGACATCCGCCGCCGTGCGAAGTCGAAGGGGATCTCGTCGACCAGCGTGAAGCGGGCGTCGACGACAACCTCCTCGGCCTCGTGCATGCGGTCGATGACGGCCTGGTCCAGCAGGTTGCGCAGCCCCGTCTGGAAGTGGCTGTTGAGGTAGGCGTACTCCAGGACCTCGTCGTCCGGCTCGCCGTGGATGTCGAGGTAGCTGTCCAGGACGATCCGGTCCTCGGTGAGGGTGCCGGTCTTGTCCGTGCACAGCACGTCCATGGCGCCCAGGTTCTGAATCGCGTTCAGGCGCTTGACGACGACCTTGCGGCGGGACAGCGCCACCGCGCCGCGCGCCAGGTTGGTGGTGACGACCATCGGCAGCATCTCGGGCGTGAGGCCGACGGCGACGGCCACCGCGAAGGTGAAGGCCTCGGCCCAGTCGCCCTTGGTCACACCGTTGATCAGGAAGACGACGGGGACCATCACCAGCATGAAGCGGATCAGCAGCAGGCTGACCTTCTTCACCCCGGTGTCGAAGCCGGTCTGCGGACGCTCGCCGGTCAACGCGTCCGCCATGGAGCCGAAGTAGGTGTACGGGCCGGTGGCGACGACCACGCCGGTCGCGGTGCCGGAGGTCACCGAGGTGCCGGCCAGGACGAGGTTGTCGGCCTCGATCGGGTCGCTGGTCAGCCGCTGCCCGTCGTCGGGGAAGCGGGTGTCGGCCTTGGCCACCGGCAGCGACTCACCGGACAGCGCGGCCTGGCTGACCATCAGGTCCTTGGCAGTCAGCAGCCGCAGGTCGGCGGGGACGAGATCGCCGGCCGCCAGCTTGATGAGGTCGCCCTTGACCACGCCGTCCATCGGGATCTCGATGGTGGTGGGCAGCCGTCCGTTGCCGGCCAGCCGCTGTACGGCGGTGGTCGTGGTGACCAGGGCCTGCAACGCGGCGGCGGCGCTGTTGGAGCGGTACTCCTGCCAGAACCGCAGCCCCACGCTGATCAGCACCATCGCGCCCAGGATCGCGATCTTCGGGTCGAACGGCTCCTCGTCGGCGACCTGCAGCCACTGCACGAACATGACGGTGACCAGCACCGCCAGCACAAGGATGAAGGGGTTCCAGAAGGCCTTGGCGAGCTGGGCGTACCAGCGCGGGGCGGACCTCGGGGTGAGGACGTTGGCGCCGTCGCGCTCCAGCCGGTGCTGGGCCAGGCCGTAGGACAGCCCGGCGGGGGTGCTCTGCAGATCCTGCAGGACCTGGGCGGCGGGGCGGCCGCTCGCCTCGGCCAGCTGATCGGCGACGTGCCGGGTACGGGCCGCCGATTCGGCCGCCTGCCGCTCCCGCCGAAGACGGCGGCCCGGCGGAGCGAGCTTTTGAGGGGTGAGCAGATTGGTCATGACAAAACCTCCTTCCGCGCAGAAGGGCACACCGGCGGACCGGAATACGCGACGCCGGCGCATGGCACGGCACAAGGCATGCGCACGCAATTCGGCGTTCCGGGCCGGAAGACGGCCGGCTGTTTTCGGGCAGGCCGGCATGGCCTTCGCGCGAAGAATGCGAAAACTCGAAGAAACTCGAAAAAGGGGGACCATGGGCGGCCGGACACAGCCGGAAGCGCCCCGGTCTCAGGGTGAAGGCATACCGCAAAGCCGGCACGGAGCCCCTAGGGGCACGCCGTCAACGGCTCGGAGATAGGCAGCAGTTCAGTACGCTGCAACGCTGCGGCAAGGACTTCCTTCGGGACTCATCCCGATCACCTCCTTGCTCGCGCGGACATACCCCGGCGCCCTCACAACGGGCGCCGTCATTTCCCCATGCTGCCATATCCCCGCAGCGGGCCCCTCATTCTTTCGGCCGAATACCGTCCCGGCACGGTGTGATCTGCGCCGCTCCGAAATGAGCGGTGCGGAGCGAGTGGTGCGGAATAAGCGGTGCGGAGCGAGCGGGGCGGACGGCAGCAAAGGAGGACCGGGGCGGCGGCGACAGCGGACGCCTCGCCCTTCGCCTGCCGCCCGTTGCCCGTTGCTCGTTGCCCGTTGCGCGCCCTCAGGCCACCGACCCGATCCGCCCGACCGGCCGGGCCGTGTCGTGGTGGATGGGGGTGTGCGCGCCGGTCAGCGGTGCGCCGGTGCCGCCGCGGCGGTTGGCGACGATCTCGGCGGCGATGGACAGCGCGGTCTCCTCCGGGGTGCGCGCGCCGAGGTCGAGGCCGATGGGTGAGCGCAGCCGGTTCAACTCCAGCTCGCTCAGGCCGACTTCGCGAAGGCGCCGCTGGCGGTCCAGGTGGGTGCGGCGGGAGCCCATCGCCCCGACGTAGGCGACCGGGAGCCGCAGCGCGCGCTCCAGCAGCGGTACGTCGAACTTGGCGTCATGGGTCAGCACACACAGCACCGTGCGGGCGTCGAGGTCCTGGGAGTCCAGGTAGCGGTGCGGCCAGTCGACGACGATCTCGTCGGCGTCCGGGAAGCGGCCGCGGGTGGCGAAGACGGGACGGGCGTCGCAGACCGTGACGTGGTAGTTGAGGAGCTTTCCGACCTTGACCAGCGCGGCGGCGAAGTCGATGGCCCCGAAGACGATCATGCGGGGTGCGGGGACGGAGGATTCCACGAGCAGCTCGACGGTCCCGCCGCAGCGCGAGCCCGCCGGCTGCGCCCCGTCGTCGCCCTGCGGTGCGCCGTCGGCAGCGCCCGTGCCGATCGCGACCGTCGTGGTGCGTCCGGCGTCCAGCAGCGCGCGGGCCTCGGCCAGCGCGGTGCGGTCCAGGGCGGGGTGGCCGCCGAGGGTGCCGGTATGGCTGCCGTCGGGGCGGACGAGCAGGGCCCGGCCGAGGTACCCGTCGGGGCCCCGGACGACCCGGGCGAGGGCCGCCGCCTCCCCCGCGGCGGCGGCGGCCAGCCCGGCGGCGAGCGTGCCCGCGGTGCGGTCCGCCGGCTCCCCCGCCGCCGGGCCGCCGCCGGCCGGGCGCACGGCCGCGGCCCGTATCGGCTCGACGAGGATGTCGATGATTCCGCCGCAGGTCAGGCCCACGGCGAAGGCATCCTCGTCGCTGTACCCGAAGCGCTCCAGGACCGGCCGGCCGGTCCGGAGCGCCTCCTGGCACAGTTCGTACACCGCCCCCTCCACACATCCGCCGGAGACCGACCCGATCGCCGTGCCGGCGCTGTCGACGGCAAGGGCGGCTCCGGGCTGGCGGGGCGCGCTGCCGTGGGTGGCCACCACGGTGGCCACCGCGACGTCGCGGCCCTGCTCGACCCACCGGTGCAGCTCGTCGGCGATGTCCAGCATGTCGGTCTCCTTACGGACGGGGGAGGGCGGGGCGGTTACTTGACGCCCAGCCACTGCTCGATCGGATGGAGCGAGAAGTAGACGAGGAAGATCGCGGACAGCACCCACATGAAGCCGCCGACCTCGCGCCACTTGCCCTGCCCCGCCTTGATGACGGTGTAGGCGATGACGCCGGCGCCGACACCCGCGGTGATGCTGTAGGTGAACGGCATCAGCACCACGGTCAGGAAGACCGGGACGGACACCGAACGGTCGCGCCAGTCCACGTGCCCGGCGGCACTCATCATCATCGAGCCGATGACGACGAGGGCGGCCGAGGCCACCTGGGCCGGTACGAGCTGGGTGAGCGGGGTGAAGAACAGGCAGGCCGCGAAGAGCAGACCGGTGACGACGGACGAGAGGCCGGTCCGGGCACCCTCGCCGACGCCGCTCGCCGACTCGATGAACACGGTCTGACCGGAGGCACCGGCCACCCCGCCGATCGCCCCGCCCGCGCCGTCCACGAACAGCGCCTTGGACAGCCCCGGCATCCGGCCCTTGTCGTCGGCCAGCCCGGCTTCCGTACCGACGCCGATGATGGTGGCCATCGCGTCGAAGAAGCCGGCCAGCACCAGGGTGAAGACGATCATGCCCACGCTGAGGGCGCCGATCGAACCCCAGCCGCCGAAGTCCACATGGCCGAAGAGGCCGAAGTCGGGCATCGCCACCGCGCTGCCGCTCAGCTCCGGAGGCGTACCGCCCCAGTCCTTGGCCGTCAGTCCGCCGATCCTGGTGGCCGCGATGGCCAGGACGCTGCCGGCCACGATGCCGATGAGGATGGCACCGGGCACCTTGCGTGCCTGCATGATGAAGATCAACAACAGCGTGACACAGAAGAACAGGACCGGCCAGCCGGAGAGCTGCCCGGTCAGACCGAGGGTGACCGGGCCGCCCTCGCCCTTGCCCACGAAACCGGCCTTCACCAGGCCGAGCAGCGCGACGAACGTCCCGATGCCCATGGTGATCGCGTGCTTGAGCGCCAGCGGGATGGCGTTCATGATCATCTCACGGAGGCCGGTGACCACCAGCAGACAGATGACGACGCCGTAGATCACGCACATGCCCATCGCCTGCGGCCAGGTCATGTGCGGGACCACCTGGGCGGTCAGCGCGGCGGAGACGTTGAGGCCGGCCGCCAGGGCCAGCGGCACCTTGCCGATGAAGCCCATCAGGAGGGTGGAGACGGCCGCGGCGAACGCGGTCGCGGTGACCACGCCGGCGTGCGCGAGGGTGTTCTTCTCGACGTCCGGGGTCGACAGGATCAGCGGGTTGAGCAGGAGGATGTAGCACATCGCCATGAAGGTGGTGATGCCGCCGCGCAGCTCGCGCGCGAGGGTCGATCCTCTGTCGGATATGTGGAAATACCGGTCGAGCCAGTCCCGGCCGGCGGGCTGGCGCGAGCCGGAGCCCGCGTCTTCCGCCGTGGTCCGCGGCTCGGTGGACTGCTGGGTCATGGTGCCTTGCTCCCAAGGTTCAAAGGGGCCCTCGCATCGGATGCGAGATTTGGGATGGATCAACGGCTGCACGACCCGGGGGACGGCCCGAGACGAACGGGTACTGACTCCGTGCGGGGCGGAGCAGTGACTGCGTGGTGCGGGCCTGCGGAAGGTACGCGCAGGAGGACCGGCAGGACCTCCTGCGCGCACCGCCCGGAAGCCGGGCCCGGGGTCCGGCCCCGGACGGTCTCTAGGTGCCGGTGAGGTGCTCGGGGCGCACCGGCGTCTTGTTGAGCTCCAGCCCGGTCGCGTTCCGGATCGCCGCGAGGACGGCCGGGGTGGACGACAGGGTGGGGGCCTCGCCGATGCCGCGCAGCCCGTAAGGGGCGTGCTCGTCGGCGAGTTCGAGCACATCGACCGGGATGGTCGGCGTGTCGAGGATGGTGGGGATGAGGTAGTCCGTGAAGGACGGGTTGCGCACCTTCGCGGTCTTGGGGTCGACGATGATCTCCTCCATGACGGCCACGCCCAGGCCCTGGGTGGTGCCGCCCTGGATCTGGCCGACGACGGACAGCGGGTTGAGCGCCTTGCCGACGTCCTGCGCACAGGCGAGTTCGATGACCTTGACCAGGCCGAGCTCGGTGTCCACCTCCACCACCGCGCGGTGGGCGGCGAAGGAGTACTGGACGTGGCCGTTGCCCTGGCCGGTGCGCAGGTCGAACGCCTCGGTCGGGCGGTGCCGCCACTCCAGCTCCAGGTCGATCGCCTCGTCCTCCAGGACGTCCGCGATATCGGCCAGGACCTCTCCGCCGTCGGTGGTGACCTTGCCGCCCTCCAGCAGCAGTTCGGCGGTGGCCCACGCGGGGTGGTACGTGCCGAACTTGGCGCGGCCGGTGGCCAGGACCTTCTCGCGCACCGCCTCGCAGGTGTGCTTCACCGCGCCGCCGGTCACATACGTCTGCCGGGAGGCGGAGGTGGAGCCGGCCGAGCCGACCTGGGTGTCGGCGGGCTGGATGCTGACCTGCTGGACGCCCAGTTCCGTACGGGCGATCTGGGCGTGCACGGTGATGCCGCCCTGGCCGACCTCCGCCATCGCGGTGTGGACCGTGGCGACCGGTTCGCCGCCGATGACCTCCATCCGCACCCGGGCGGTGGAGTAGTCGTCGAAGCCCTCGGAGAAGCCGACGTTCTTGATGCCGACGGCATAGCCGACCCCGCGGACCACGCCCTCGCCATGGGTGGTGTTGGACAGCCCGCCGGGCAGCGCGCGCACATCGGCGCCCTCGCCGGCGGACAGCCACTGCTGCTCGGGCGGCAGCGGCATCGCCTTGACCCGGCGCAGCAGTTCGGCGACCGGCGCGGGCGAGTCGACCTGCTGTCCGGTCGGCAGCAGCGTGCCCTGTTCCATGGCGTTGCGCTGCCGGAACTCGACCGGGTCCAGCCCCAGCTTCGCGGCGAGCTTGTCCATCTGCGCCTCGTAGGCGAAGCACGCCTGGACCGCGCCGAAGCCGCGCATCGCCCCGCAGGGCGGGTTGTTGGAGTACAGCGCGATGGCCTCGATGTCGACGTCGTCGACGACGTACGGGCCGACCGAGAGGGACGAGGCGTTGCCGACGACGGCCGGGGACGCGGAGGCGTAGGCGCCGCCGTCCAGCACGATCCGGCACTTCATGTGGGTGAGCTTGCCGTCCTTGGTGGCGCCGTGCTCGTACCAGAGCCTGGCCGGGTGCCGGTGGACGTGGCCGAAGAAGGACTCGAACCGGTTGTAGACGATCTTGACGGGCTTGCCGGTGCGCAGCGCCAGCAGGCAGGCGTGGATCTGCATCGACAGGTCCTCGCGGCCGCCGAAGGCGCCCCCGACGCCGGAGAGCGTCATCCGCACCTTCTCCTCGGGCAGGCCGAGGACCGGGGCGATCTGGCGGAGGTCGGAGTGCAGCCACTGGGTGGCGACGTACAGATCGACGCCGCCGTCCTCACCGGGCACCGCGAGGCCGGACTCCGGGCCGAGGAAGGCCTGGTCCTGCATGCCGAAGACGTACTCGCCGGAGACGATGACATCGGCCTTCTTGGCGGCCTCGTCCGCGTTGCCGCGGATGATCGGCTGGCGGTGCACGATGTTGGGGTGCGGCACATGGCCCGCGTGGTGGTCGGTGCGGTTCTCGTGGACCAGCGGTGCGCCCTCGGCGGTGGCGGAGGCCTCGTCGGTGACGACCGGCAGTTCGCAGTACTCGATCTTGATCTTGGCGGCGGCGCGGCGCGCGGTCTCCGGGTGGTCGGCGGCGACCAGCGCCACCGGCTCGCCGTGGTGGCGCACCTTGCCGTGCGCGAGCACCGGCGTGTCCTGGATCTCCAGGCCGTAGTTCTTCACGTCGGTGGGCAGGTCGTCGTAGGTCAGCACGGCGTACACACCGGGGGTCGCCAGCGCCTCGGCGGTGTCGATCGAGCGGATCTCGGCGTGTGCGGTGGTGCTGCGCAGCGTGAAGCCCCACAGCATGTCCTCGTGCCACATGTCCGAGGAGTAGGCGAATTCGCCGGTCACCTTGAGGGTGCCGTCCGGCCGCAGGGTGGATTCGCCGATCCCGGCCCTGGTCTTGCCGCCCTGGACGAGGCTGGTGGGGGTGCGGGTGACACCGGCCATGGCGATCAGGCCCCCTGTCCGGCGGTGTGGGAGTCGCCGCGGGCGGCCGCCAGCCGCACCGCGTCGAGGATCTTCTCGTAGCCCGTGCAGCGGCACAGGTTGCCCGACAGCGCCTCGCGGATATCGGCGTCCGACGGGGAGCCGTTGCGCTCCAGCAGTTCATCGGCGGCGACCAGCAGACCCGGGGTGCAAAAACCGCACTGGACCGCACCGGCGTCGATGAATGCCTGCTGGATCGGGGAGAGTTCGGCCTGCTCGCCGGCCTGCGAGCCGGCGGGCCGGGCCTGCCACTGCTGGGCCTCGGCCACGCTGGTGCCACAGACACCGGAGGCGCAGCCGCCCCCTTCCGCACGCTGCTTGGCGAAGTCCGCCAGGCCCTCGACGGTCACCACCTCGCGGCCCTCGACCTGGCCGGCCGCGACCAGGCAGGAACACACCGGCACGCCGTCCAGACGGACCGTGCAGGACCCGCATTCGCCCTGCTCACAGGCGTTCTTGGAGCCCGGAAGCCCCATCCGCTCGCGGAGGACGTACAGCAGGCTCTCGCCTTCCCATACGTCGTCGGCCTCCTGCCGGCGGCCGTTGACGGTGAATGTCACGCGCACTGTGCGCCTCCCTTTGAGCCGTGGGCGTTGCCGCGGTAGGACTCCCAGGTCCAGCCGAGGGTGCGGCGCGCCATGATGCCGACCGCGTGCCGGCGGTACGCGGCGCTGCCGCGCACGTCGTCGATCGGGTTGCAGGCGCCGGCGGCGAGCTGCGCGAACTGCTTGGCGACGGACGGCGGAATAGGGCTGCCCGAGTCCCAGAAGCCGCCCTCCTCCAGCGCCGCGGTGAGGAAGGCCTCGGCCTCCTTGGCGCGGACGGGGGTGGGCGCGGCGGAGCCGATGCCGGTGCGCACCGTCCGGGTCTCGGGGTGCAGCGCGATACCGAAGGCGCAGACCGCGATGACCATGGCGTTGCGGGTGCCGACCTTGGAGAACTGCTGCGGGCCGTCGGCCTTGGGCAGATGCACCGAGCGGATCAGCTCGTCGGGCGCCATCGCGTTGCGCTTGACGCCGGTGTAGAAGTCGTCGATCGGGATCATCCGGCGGCCGCGTACGGACTCCACCTCGACCTCGCAGCCGGCGGCCAGCAGCGCGGGGTGGGCGTCACCGGCCGGCGAGGCGGTGCCGAGGTTGCCGCCGACGCCGCCGCGGTTGCGGATCTGCGGGGAGGCCACCGTGTGCGAGGCCAGGGCGAGGCCGGGGAGCTCGGCCCGCAGGTTTTCCATGATCTGGGTGTAGGGCACGGAGGCGCCCAGGCGGACGGTCCTCTCGCCGACCTCCCACTCGTTCAGCTCACCGATGCGGTTCAGGTCGAGCAGGTACTCCGGGCGGCGGTGGTCGAAGTTGATCTCGACCATCACGTCCGTGCCGCCCGCGATGGGCACAGCGGTGGGGTGCTCGGCCTTGGCGGCGAGCGCCTCCTCCCAGCTGGCGGGGCGAAGGAAGTCCATGGGGTGGCCTCTTCTACGAATTCTACGAATGTGCTGCGAAATCGGTCGCTCGGTGCTCATGGTGCGGACGCGGTGCTCTCGCCGCCATGGAGCGATTCATGTCTCGTTCATGTGATGAGGCTCAGTGAACGCTCCCGGACCCGTCCGGTGCAGTCACCGAAACCATGAAGCGGTTGGCTGGCCAGGCCACCTGTCTTGTAGATTCGAACGAAAGTCGAGGCTTGGAAACCTCGCGGCATTCCACCGGCAACACCAGACAGCAAAGAACGGCGGGCGAGGTCATGCGGCTCCGCGTACTCCTGGATACCCACTCCCTGGGCCTCAGGCTCCTGGGAGGCGAGGAAGAACTGGATCGCACTGTACGCGGCGTGATGACCACCGACCTGCGCGATCCCAGCCGCTATCTCTCCGGCGGCGAACTGGTGCTGACCGGCCTGGCCTGGCACCGCGAGCCGGAGGACTCCGAGCCGTTCGTCCGCATCCTGGCCGCCGCGGGGGTCGCCGGACTCGCGGCGGGCGAGGCGGAGCTGGGCTCGGTCCCGGAGGATCTGATCGCGGCCTGCGCACGGCACCGGATGCCGCTGTTCTCGGTCGTCGAGGACGTCTCGTTCGCCTCCATCACCGAGCATGTCGTCCGCCAGGTCTCCAGCGAGCGGGCCGGCGATCTGGCGGCCGTGGTGGACCGCCACCGGCGGCTGATGACCTCCGCGGGCGGCGGCCCGGACGTGGTCCTGGACCTGCTCGGCTCCGACCTGGACCTGCGGGCCTGGGTGCTCTCCCCCACCGGGCGGCAGATCGCCGGCTCGACCCTGGCGGACGCCGGGCCGGAGCTGTCCGGTGAACTGGCCGCCCGGCTCGCGGGCGAGCACCTGGCGGCCGCCCGCACCGGCCGGCGCGGGCCGCACCGCGTCACCTTCGGTGGGGCCACCTTCTCGCTGTTCCCGATCCGCCAGGAGGGCCGTGACCTGCGCCAGACGGTGCTGAGCGACTGGCTGTTGGCCGTCGAGGCGGACGCCGGCGAGTGGTCGGAGGAGCGCCTGGACCTGCTGCACGGCGTCACCCAGCTGATCGCGGTGGAACGCGACCGGCGCGATGCGGCACGTACGGTCCGCCGCCGGCTCGCCCAGGAGGTGCTGGAGCTCGTCCAGGCCGGCGCCCCGCCCGCCGAGATCGCGGCCCGGCTGCGGGTGGCCGCCCCCGTGCTGCTGCCCGGCCTGGGCACCGCACCGCACTGGCAGCTCGTGGTGGCCCGGGTCGAGTGGGAGGACGGCGACGTCCCCGGCGGCCCCGTGGCGCAGAGCCTGCTGGAGGAGATGCTGGTCGACCCCGGCGTCGCCGGGCCCGAGCACTCCGACCGCATCGCCGTGGCGCACACCGGCGACGAGGCGGTGGCGCTGGTGCCGCTGCCCGTACCGGACGAGTCCCAGGACTCCTCGGCGACGGGTCTGCACGCCGCGGAGCTGCTCCGGGTCGTCCAGGAGCCGCTCGCCCGCGGTCTGGACGACGACGGGCGGCTGACGGTCGGGGTGAGCGCCGCGGTGCACTCCGCGGAGGGCCTGCGCGGCGCCCTGGAGGAGGCCCGGCACGCCCGCCGGGTCGCCGCCGCCCGCAACGGCCGGGTCTGCGCCGCCGGGCACGAGGAGTTGGCCTCGCACGTCCTGCTGCTGCCGTTCGTGCCGGACGACGTCCGCCGGGCCTTCACCGCCCGGCTGCTGGACCCGCTCCGCGAGTACGACCGCAAGCACCGCGCCGAGCTGATCCCCACGCTGGAGGCGTTCTTGGACTGCGACGGCTCCTGGACCCGCTGCGCGACCCGTCTCCACCTGCATGTGAACACGCTCCGCTACCGGGTGGGCCGGATCGAGCAGCTCACCGGCCGCGACCTGTCCCGCCTGGAGGACAAGCTCGACTTCTTCCTCGCACTGCGGATGAGCTGACGCGCACGCCGGATGGGCCGACCGCGCCGACGTCCCGCTGAGGGCGTCGCGGCGGCGTCCCGCCGGTCCGCGGCCGGCCGGTGCCATCCGAGCGGCGCGATCCGGCGGTGTAATCCGGCGGACCCGGCATCCGCCGTTAGGGGTAACTCGATCGGGCGGCATCGCGGCGGTTGTGCCGGCCGCGGCCGCCCGCGCTTGCGCCGCAACGCGCCCGATCAGGGCCGCGCACCCCTTCCGTAGCGCGCACCTGGTGATTGTGAATTCATTCACCCGCCCCCTTGGCCCGGCGGCGGAGTTCGTGCTGAGATGCGCCCACGGCTTGCGATTTCCAGCTCAATGGCGCGCTTGGGGAGGGCAACGTGGCGGATACCGCCATGCCAGAATCAGCGGATCCCGCGGATCCGGACCGTTCCGCGGATCCGGTGCCGGTCACCGTACCGAGACCCGCATCCGCACCGGAAGTGCCAACCGTCGCCACGGTCGAGGGGGACGATCCCCTCGACCGTGCCGTGTGGCGACTGCGCTCCCGCGGCTGCTGGGACGACGCGGCCGCGCTGCTGGAGCCGCACGCCGTCCGTCACGCCCCGTCCGCGCTGCGCCGCGCGGCCCTCCTGGTCGAGCGCTGTGTGTTCACGACCACCGGCTGGGCCGAGGCCGAGGACGCGCTGCGCGGCGCCGAGGCCCTGGCGGGCGACGACGACGAGCGCGGCGGCGCGGCCTGCGAGCGCGGCCACCTCGCCTACGCCGCCACCGTCCTGGGCGTCCGGGACCGGGCCGACGAGGCGCGCTCGGCACTCGGCCGGGCCGCCGCGCTGCTGGCACCCACCGCGGCCGGCCGCCCGCTGCTGGACTTCCGCCGCGGGCTGATGGCCGAGCACGTCGCCGACAGCCCGGATGCGGCGCGCGCCGCCTACCGCCGCGCGCACGCCGGCGCCACCGCGCACGGCGACCACCTGCTGCTGTCCTTCACCTGGCGCCACCTGGCCGGACTCGCGCTGCGGGACGGGGAGTTGGCGGAGGCCCGGCACGGTTTCGCCGAGTCGCTGCGGATCCGGGAGGAGCTGGGCTTCCTCATCGGTACGGCACCGGCCCTCGCGGCGCTGGCCGATGCCGCCCCGGAGGGCGACGCGGCCCGGCTGCGCGCCGAGGCGGCCCGGCTGTTCCGCCTCATGGGCGGGGTGCCGACCTGGCTCGCCGATCATCTCTCCACGCCCGTCACGGCGACCTAGCCATATGGATCACGCTGCCCCCGGCCGCGGTCGCCGGGGACCCGGTGCCGGCCCACCACTCGCGCTCGGCGGGTGGTGGGCCGGCACCGTTCTCCAACGCCGGAGGGCGCTCCTCCGCTCGCCGTCAACCCCCCTTCCTCAGCCATGCCCGCAACCGGCCCGATTGGCTGGATCTCGACGGTCCCCGGGGCGGATCGGCCGGGGTGTGACGGTTGCCGGGCCGGCCGACGGTCGACGCGCCGGGTGAACCGGGAGGTGGGACCATGGGGCGAAGGCCCGGGGCCGGGGTGTCTCCGCACGCCCCACAGGCCCCGAGAATGGCCGCAAGTCGCACTGTGAGGCGGCGGCGGGGGACAGGATGCTGGTCCGGGACCAGCTGAGCCCCCACCCATTGGCTCAGCCTTTCGGGAGGCCACATGACAGCAGGAGTGACCAACACGACCGCGGGAACCGACTGGGGCAAGGCGGATTTCGAGGCGATTTACAACTGCCCGGATCCCCGCCGGTACTTCACCACCCTGCAGCCCCTGGACTACCAGATTCCGCACCACGGCCAAGCGGTGTTCCGCACCGTGACCGAGACACTGCGGCGCCACCGCAGTGACCGCCCACCACTCAACGTCGTCGACCTCTGCTGCTCATACGGGGTCAACGCCGCACTGCTCAACCACCAGCTGTCCCTCTCCGACCTCTACGACCGCTACACCGCGCTCCGCCCGGACGTGCCGACAACCCGTCAACTCATCGACGAGGACCGCACGTTCTTCGCCAGCCGGCGGCGTGCCGAGTCCGTACGCATCACCGGCATCGACGCGGCGGACCGCGCGGTCGGCTACGCCCGCGACGTCGGTCTCCTCGACCACGGATTCGCGGAGAATCTGGAGCTCGACGAGCCGAGCCCACAGTTGCGGCGCGTGCTGGCCGACACCGATCTGATCACCGTCACCGGTGGCGTCGGCTACATCACCGCGACCACGTTCACCCGTCTCTTCGACTGCGTCTCGTCACCGCCCTGGGTCGCCGCGTTCGTGCTGCGCACGGTGTCCTACCGCCCGGTCTCCGCCCTGCTGGCCCGGGCCGGACTGGTCACGGAGAAGCTCACCACCCGTACGTTCCGCCAGCGGCGGTTCGCCGACGGGGATGAGCGGCGGGGGGCGTTCGAGGCGCTCGCCGGACACGGCCTGTCCACCACGGGCAAGGAATCCGACGGCTTCTACCACGCCGATCTCTATCTCTCCCGGCCCGCCGCCGACGTCGCGGCGCTGCCTCTGGAAGAGCTGCTGCCCGGCTGAACCACCGGACGGTTCAGTGCGGGTGCCGGGCCGCCGAGACATGCGCGCGGGCGATCCGCTCGGCGACCGCGAACTCCTGGGCGCTCAGGGCGTCGAGCAGCTCGTGGTGTTCGGCGGCATCGGCCAGCAGCTCGGCCGCGCGCCCGGAGCCGGCGGCCGGCGGCCACTGGGACCGGCGCAGCAGATCGCCGGTGACCTCGGTGAGCCGGCGGTTGCCGGTGAGCGACATCAGCGCGTCATGGAAGGCGTGGTCGGCCTCGGCATAGCCGACCCGGTCGCCACCGGCGGCGGCCGCCACGCCCGCCGCGGCCAGCGGGCGCAGCTCCTCCCAGCGCTGCGGGGGCAGCGCCCGGGCCAGCCGGATGATCGCGGGCACCTCCAGCATCGCCCGGACCTCGGCCAGCTCGGCGAGGTCGCGGGCGCTGCGCTCGGCGACCCGGAAGCCGCGGTTGGGCACCACCTCGACGGCGCCCTCACCCGCGAGCTGCTGCATGGCCTCGCGGACCGGGGTCGCGGAGACGCCGTAGCGCTCGCCGAGCGCGGGCGCGGAGTAGACCTCGCCCGGGGTCAGCTCGCCGTCGACCAGCGCACGGCGCAGTGCGGCCAGCACCTGGCCGCGGACGGAGTGCCGCCGGGGCACGCCGGGACCGGGCTGCGCTGGCACCCACCCACGCACACACGGCTGCGGTTCCGCTGTGCCCTGCTCCATGACGATTCCTCCTGACGTTCCCAGCACCATAGGCGGCGCGGGCCGCCCTGCACATCCGAACCGGCCGGGGAACCCCCGGGGGCCGCGAGGACTGGCGTTCGGCAGGCGCGGGTAAGGTCCTCGGGTAAGGTAAGGCTTACCTCTGACGCTCGCGATTCGGTGGTCTCCCCCATGACGCCTGTCCCCGCCGCTCCGCCCGCCGCCCACCCCGTCGCCGACGCCTACGCCCGGCTCTCGGAGGTCTTCCCCGGCCTGCAGGTGACCACCTGGGACGCGGCACCACCCAGCGGCGACGGCTGGGTGTGCGCGGCCGGTCTCGCGGCCGGCGGCGAGGCCCTGGAGACCTTTCTCACGCAGGACGACGCACAGATCCTCCGCGATTACGGACAGCGCGCCCGGCCGGACGTCGTCGCGAGCTTCGCCCTGCACCGCTACGCCTGGCCCGCCTGCCTGCTGATCACCCTCCCCTGGTTCCTGCACCGCCGGGTCCCGCGGCTGCCCGTGCAGGACGTGTCCTTCCAGCGGGAGCCGGGGCGGATGGCGGTGCGCATCGGCGCGTTCTGCTGCCTTCCGGACGATCCGGCGGCCGACCTGCCCGGCGCCCGGGTCGTACCGGACGAGGAGGCGCTGCGCGCGGAGGTGCGGGCTGCGGTGGCCGAGCACCTCGCCCCCGTCCTGGCCGGCTTCGCCGCGCGGACCCGGCGCGGGCCGCGGGCGCTGTGGGGCATGGCGTCCGACGAGCTCGTCGAGGGCCTGTGGTACCTGGGACATCTGCTGGGCGAGGAGCCGCGTGCGGTGGCCGCGCTGAAGCGGCTGCTGCCGGGCGCCACCGCGCCCTACGTCGGCGGTGCGGGATTCCGCGCCCTCACCGGGCCGGGCGGCGAGTCGCTACCGACCCGGGACCGCGCCAGCTGCTGCATGTACTACACCCTCCGCCCCGAGGACACCTGCGTCACCTGCCCGCGCACCTGCGACGCGGACCGCATCAAACGCCTCACTGCAACCACCTGACCCCCACGCCGCCCTTTCGGGTCGTCACATCCGAACTCAACTCAGTACGGTGCACGAGGGACGGTCCGCGTGGCCGCAGTCGCTGGTCGCCGCCGGGTCCTCGCCGCCGTGATGCGCACGGCGCCGGTGGAGGACGGCCACATCCCACCGCTCCAGTGTGTCGGCCTGCGGGGTGTCGCGGAGTCCGTCGTCGTAGGAGATGCGCAGGTGCAGCTCGGAGGGATCGCCGGGCAGCGTGCGCCTCAACCTCGACAGCCCAGCCTCACCGGTGATCAGCAAACTCGACGATCACTCCACTCCCGAGACCGCCGGCTCAAGGTGACAGTGCCTTCGGGGGATCAGGCGATGCCCTGGGCGAACGAAAAGAGTCGGTGCCGGTCGTACTTCCGCTTGACTGCGCGGAGCTTGGCGTAGTTTTCGCCGTAGTAGGCCGACTGCCAGTCCGCGAGCGACGGGTCGATGAAATTCTGGTAGCTCTCGCCGTTCGAGTACGGGTCGATAGCCCGGAAGCCGTTGTCTGCCCAGGCCTGGCCGGCCTGCTCGTCCTCGGGCGTGTACTTCGGGTCATTGAGACCGAGCGAGTAGCCAACGTGGAACTCGGTGTCGCGGTGCACGAAGGCGGTGTCCCGGCGGCCCGGCTGCTTGGCTGCGCCGCCGAGTGCGAAGAAGCTGAGGAAGCGGAACTGGCCTGCTCGCGGGTTCGCGGTGAACGCCTCCAGGGCTTTCTCCACCCCCGTGTCCGGGATGGCCGCGGAGAACAGCCGACTGCGGTCGATCGCGTAGTTGGCCCGGGGTAGCTTCGCTTCGGGCGAGTAACCGACGGTGTGGCATTGGTCGGGAGTCAGGTCCGCGCAGTGGTAGTACGACATCATCGCTTTCTGGAAGGTCTGCTCCGCCACCCCGCGGGTGGCAGGGGCACTGCCGACGTCGGCCACCAGCGCGTCCAGGACCGGCGTGAACCTGCCAGGAGTCCCGAGCCAGCCGCCGTACACCAGCAGGTCGGGGCGGCCGGTGCCGGCGTCGAGCCACTGCACGCCCATTCCGGTTCCGAGATCGCGCGGCCCCGCGATGACCCACCGCTGCCACGCGGCGATGACCCGCTGCGCGGCCTCCCACGGCCAGGTCAGGTTGAAGTTCACGAAGGTCGGCACATGGGTGGGCCGCAGTTCGAAGCTGGTCACCACGCCGAAGTTGCCGCCGCCACCCCCGCGCAGCGCCCAGAACAGGTCCCGGTTCTCGGTGGCGGAGGCGGTGACGGCTCGGCCGTCGGCGAGTACCACCCGCGCGGATATCAGCCGGTCGCTGGCCATGCCGAACTTGCGGGTCTGCCAGCCCATGCCACCGCCCTGGACGAACCCGCCCGGGCAGACCCCGGGGCACAGCCCGCTGGCCAGCGACACCCCGCGCGGAGCCAGCTTGGTCAGCGCGTCGACCTGCTGGACGCCCGGCCCCATGACCACTGTGTTCTTCGACAGCCGGACCGAGTTGAGCCGCGACACGTCCAGCACGACACCGGTGGTGGTGGAGTAGCCGGCGAAGCTGTGCCCGCCGCTGCGAGGCACCAGGCGCAGCGCGTTGTCCTGAGCGAATGCGAGCGTGGTCCGGACGTCCCGCTCGGTCGCGCAGTACGCGACGGCCTGCGGGCGGATCACATCGAACTGGCCTATCGCCAGACGCCTGGCCTGCTCGTAGGCGGCGTCGGTCGGCAGGACGAGGTCGCCGCTGAGGTGGGTGCCGAGCCTGGACCAGTCGGGGCCCGTCTTGCCCCGAGAGGCGATGCGCGAGGTCACGGCCGTCGCGGTCCCGGCGATCACCCCTCCACCTATCGCGCCGACGGCGGCTCCGGCACCCAGTCTCAGGGTGGTGCGACGGTTGAGCATGGTTCTCCCCTTGCTGGATTCATCGGGTGTGAGTGCAGGACGCAGGTGGCGCCGGCGGCGGAAGTGCGGCGAGATCTGGCTGAACACCGGCAGGAACTGTTGGGCTGCCACAGGCGGACGGAAGCCCTTCATTGCACGTTCGCGCTTCCTTGGAGTTCTCGGCGCGGTGGTGCAGTCCCTTGTGCGAACGATGCTCGACCGAGGGCATCAGGGCGCGGTGCCGCAGCCCTTCAGCATGTTGGTGACCAGTACCCGCGGTATCTGCTACTGCTTCATGAGCTGGCCAGGAGGCGCTCGGCGGCCTTGGCGTTCCGCCGGGATCGGACCAGGGTGTCTAAGACGTTGCGGAAGCTGAGCGGGAAGCGGTGGTACAGCCACACGCAACGCGAGATGACCTCCGGCGGGTACCGGAACAGCTTGTACGATGGCGACACCGCGTACACGAACAGCCCCTTCCGGATCTCCACAGCCAGCAGCGCAACGGTCGCTTGGATTCTTCAGCGGCTCGCGCTAGGGAAACCTCTAACGGTCCGCAGTTGTTCGGCGCCGAGCTCTCGGTCCGCAGGAAGCCCCGCACGGCTCTGCTACTGAGGTTTTCAGGGTGGCGTCGGTGGTGTGATGGGTAGGCCACGGTGGCCCGCAACGTCGCCGTGAACACGTTCGGCAGGGGGAAGGGGAGGTTGCCCCGCCAGCATGCAGGGGCCGCCACCAGAGTCGTTCCCGTCGACCCACTGACCGTGATGGTGACCGGCGGGGTGGTGACCCCTGTGCACGAACAGGCCGTGCCCGTCGAGGTGACCGTGTTGCGAGCCCTCCAGGACTGATGTCGTCATCAGCTCCATCGCAACCGGGACGCGGCGCGATCACGAGCGGCCGGGAGCGAGCTCTCACCTGACGGCCCGTCACGAAAATCGGCATCAGGTCAGCATCAGGGCTACTGAAGACGCCTGAAGGTGGCCACACATCGGACGCACGGTCACGCTCGCCGAGACCACCCCACGGCACGGTATGCAGACACGAATCGATGCTCGACCCCGCGCCCCGATCCCCTGCCTCACCCGCCAGGATGATCCAACTCGAACGCAACTTCTCCTCAAAGAGCGACAGTTCGATATCAAGGTGACCTTCTCGCACCCCTTGGCGCCCACTTGCTTCGAATGCCTCGGTTACGGCAGCGGCTTCCGTCAGGATGGCGCGCGAAAAGCGGACCGCGACACAAAGGGATCCCGGAATGAGAATGACCGACATATCGCTTGATTGGCTGGTTCCCGGAGCCCTGGTGCTCGTCGGCGTGCCGGTCGCGGTGGCGCTGGTGGTGCGCGGTCGGCGGGCGGCCGCACGGTCCGCCGCCGGCGACTCGTGGGAGCGCAGCGAGGAGCGCCGCCGGCGCAAGGAGACCGTCTTCGCCTCGGCCTCCTATCTGCTGCTGTTCTGCTGTGCGGCGGTCGCCGCCGCACTGTCCTTCCACGGTCTGGTCGGCTTCGGCGTACAGAACCTCAACCTCTCCGGGGGCTGGGAGTATCTGGTGCCGTTCGGGCTCGACGGCGCGGCGATGTTCTGCTCCGTACTCGCCGTGCGGGAGGCCAGCCACGGTGACGCGGCGCTCGGCTCCCGGATGCTGGTGTGGACCTTCGCGGGAGCCGCTGCCTGGTTCAACTGGGTGCACGCGCCGCGCGGCCTGGACCACGCCGGTGCGCCGCAGTTCTTCGCCGGGATGTCGCTGTCGGCCGCGGTCCTCTTCGACCGGGCGCTGAAGCAGACCCGCCGGGCAGCGCTGCGCGAACAGGGACTGGTGCCGCGTCCGCTGCCGCAGATCCGGATCGTCCGCTGGCTGCGCGCGCCTCGGGAGACCTTCGCCGCCTGGTCGCTGATGCTGCTGGAGGGCGTACGGACGCTGGACGAGGCGGTCGAGGAGGTGCGGGAGGACCGTCGGCAGAGCGAGCAGAATCGTCTGCGCAGACGCGAGCAGGGCAAGCTCGACCGGGCCAGGATCAAGGCCATCAACCGGCAGCACCGCAGCTGGGGCCGCGGCGGCCGGCAACTGGCGGTGACGCAGGCGGCGTCGGCCGCCGCGGAGGTGGCCGGCCCGGACCCGGCCATAGCCGGCGAGCCGCAGCCGCCGCTCACCGGGGAGCCGCCGGCGCACTCCCGTCCGGCCCTGAAGGCCGTGTCCGGTGCTGAGGCCGGGGGCGCCGATGCCGCTGCCGGTCCCCCGCGGGCCGTCGATCTCACCGCCGAGGACGACACCCAGACGATTCCGCGGCTGGACTCCCTGGAGGAGAAGCTCGCCGAGATCGAACGGCAATTCGGCTGACCGGTGGCGGACCGCGCCGGCCGGCGCACCCGCCCCGGGTCAGGCCGGTCCGCCGCCCAGCTCGAACCACACGCTCTTGCCGAGGCTCTCGGTGCGGATCCCCCACGCATCGGCTAAGGAACGCACCAGCATCAGCCCGCGGCCGGAGGTCCCGTCGGTGGTCGGGGCGCGCGGCTCGGGGCGCCCGGGGACGAAGTCCCGGACCTCCACCCGCAGCCGGTCACCGACCCGGGCCGTGACGACGGCACCGCCCTCGGCATGCACCAGGGCGTTGGTGACCAGTTCGCTGGTGAGCAGGGTGGCGACTTCCATGAGCTCACCGCCCCCCGGCACCGTCCAGCGGCTCAGCAGCTGGCGCAGCTCGCGGCGCACCTCGCCGACCGCCTTCAGGTCCGCATGGCGCACCTTCCGCTCCAGTACGCCCGGCGCCCGCGCGGCGCTCCCGCCGCCCCGGCTCCCCTCGATGCCGCGCTCTCCTCTGTCCCGTTCCTCGCGCCGCACAGGCTGACGCATGCTCTCCCCCGCCCCCAACGAACTTCGGCGCTCTGCCTCGAACAGCCTCACGGTCAGCATGCCCATCGGATCAGCCGCCATGCTTCCGCCCGCGGGGTCACCGGTGCACGCCCCGCGCGCCGGGTGAGCCCCCCGTGTTCCCGTGGGTATGCCTGACCCGAGCCCGTCGTGGAACCCCGCCGGACCGGGCCGCGCCGGGGGTGCTCCCCGGCCACCCGCCGGGGGCGCGCCCCCGGCGCACGGGGAGAACGAACGTGAGGAGCCGCTGTGCACGACGACCGACTGCTGGTGGAGGGGCGCCTGGAGCGGGCGCTGAGGCAGTTCATCAGGCCCGCGCAGTACGCGGCGCGGGTGCCGTTGCGGCTCTCGGTCTGGCATCCGCCGGGAGAGCCCGTCCCGGTGGGCGAGGCGCTGGAGGCCGCGTACGAACCGTTCGCGGTCGGTGAGGCGTGGGGGCCGCCGTGGTCCACCAGCTGGTTCCGGCTGGCGGGCCGGGTGCCGCAGGAGTGGGCCGGGCGGCGGGTGGAGGCCGTCATCGACCCCGGCTTCAGCGGCGACGGGCCCGGTTTCCAGGCCGAGGGGCTGGTCTACGACGCCGACGGCGTACCGCTCAAGGGCATCCATCCGCACAACCGGCACATCCCCGTGGGCGCACCGGCCGACGGCGGTGAGGAGGTCCGGCTGCTGCTGGAGGCCGCCGCGAACCCGGCGGTGCTGCGGGACTTCTCCCCCACCGACCTCGGCGATGTCCGCACCGCGCCCCGTCGGCCGCTGTACCGCTTCGCCGCGGCGGATCTCGCGGTGCTCGACGAGACCGTCTGGCAGCTGGTCCTCGACATCGAGGTGCTGTCGGAGCTGATGCACGAGCTGCCCGTGGACCGCCCGCGCCGGCCCGAGATCCTGCGGGCCCTGGAGGACATGCTGGACGCGCTCGATCTGCACGACGTCGGCGGCACGGCGGCCGCGGGCCGGGCCGCGCTGGCGGAGGTGCTCCGCCGCCCGGCCGCCGCCAGCGCGCACCGCGTCTCGGCCGCCGGCCATGCGCACATCGACTCCGCCTGGCTGTGGCCGCTGCGCGAGACCGTACGCAAGGCCTCCCGCACCTTCGCCAATGTCACCCAGCTCGCCAAGGACTACCCGGAGCTGGTGTTCGCCTGCTCCCAGGCGCAGCAGTACGCCTGGGTCAAGGAGCACCAGCCGCACATCTGGGATCGCATCAAGGAGGCCGTACGGGACGGCAACTGGGCGCCGGTCGGCTCGATGTGGGTGGAGTCCGACGCCAATATGCCCGGCGGTGAGGCGCTGGCCCGCCAGCTCGTGCACGGCAAGCGCTTCTTCCTTGAGGAGCTGGGGGTGGAGACCGAGGAGATCTGGCTGCCGGACTCGTTCGGCTACACGGCCGCCTTCCCACAGCTGGCCCATCTGGCCGGGGTGAAGTGGTTCCTGACCCAGAAGCTGTCGTGGAACCAGACCGACCGGATGCCGCACCACACGTTCTGGTGGGAAGGCATCGACGGCACCCGCGTCTTCACCCACTTCCCCCCGGTCGACACCTACAACGCCCAGTTCCACGCCCGCGAACTCGCCCACGCCGAACGGAACTTCGCCGACAAGGGCCGGGCCACCCGCTCCCTGGTGCCGTTCGGCTGGGGCGACGGCGGCGGCGGGCCGACCCGCGAGATGCTGGAGCGGGCCCGTCGGCTGCGCTCTCTGGAGGGCTCACCGCGGGTGGAGATCGAGCCGCCGGCACGGTTCTTCGCGGCCGCGCACGAGGAGTACGGTGCGACGGCGCCGGTCTGGTCGGGCGAGCTGTACCTCCAGTTCCACCGCGGTACGTACACCTCGCAGGCGAAGACCAAACAGGGCAACCGGCGCAGTGAACATCTGCTGCGCGAGGCGGAGTTGTGGGCCGCGACGGCCGCCGTACGGGCGGGTGAGGCCTCCGTACGGGCGAACGGGCGCGCCGCGTACCGCTACCCGTACGAAGCACTCGACCGCCTGTGGAAGACCGTCCTGCTGCACCAGTTCCACGACATCCTGCCGGGCTCGTCCATCGCCTGGGTGCATCGCGAGGCCCGGGAGACCTATGCGGCGGTCGAGGCCGAGCTGACCGGGATCATCGAGGCGGCGATCGGCGCGCTGGACGATCCGGAAGCGGAGCCGGCGGGTCTGCCAACGGTGTTCAACGCCTCGCCCTACGACCGGGACGAGATCGTCGAACTGCCCGCGGGGGACGCGGCCCCGGGCGGACGCACCGCCGTCGCGGTCCACGTCCCGGCGCTGGGCTCGGCCGCCGTCCGCCCGCCCGGACCGGACTCCCCCACCCCGCCGCCGGCGCCCGTCCGGACCGGGACCGGCGCCGACGGCGACCTCACCCTCGACAACGGGCTGCTGCGGGTGCGGCTCGACACCGACGGGCTGCTGGTGTCCGTACGCGATCTGCACGCCGGGCGGGAGGTCCTGGCGCCTGGCGCCCGCGGCAATCTGCTGCAGCTGCACCCCGACCACCCCAACCAGTACGACGCCTGGGACCTCGACCGGCACTACCGCAACCGGCACACCGATCTGACCGACGCCGAGTCCGTCGAGCTGGCCGCGGCCGGGCCGCTGTCCGCGACGGTGCGGGTGACCAGGGCGTTCGGCGCGTCCCGGATCGTCCAGGAGCTGACCCTGCGGGCCGGCTCGCACCGCCTCGACATCCGCACCGACATCGACTGGCACGAGTCGGAAAAGGTGCTCAAGGCCGCCTTCCCGCTGGATGTGCACGCCGAACGGTCCACCTCCGAGGTGCAGTTCGGACACGTCCACCGCCCCACGCACACCAACACCAGCTGGGACGCCGCCCGTTTCGAGATCTGCGCCCACCGCTGGCTGCGGGTCGCCGAGCCCGGCTACGGCGTCGCGCTGCTCAACGACTCGACGTACGGCCATGACGTCACCCGCACCCCGCACCCCGAGGGCCTGGGCACGACGGTGCGGCTGACCCTGCTGCGCGCACCGCACAGCCCCGACCCCGAGACCGACCAGGGCACCCACCGCTTCACCTATGCGCTGCTGCCGGGCGCCGGCACCGGAGAAGCCGTCGCCGAGGGCCTGGCCCTCAACCTCCCGCTGCGCACCGCCGCCACCCCGCCCGTCCCGCCGCTGATCCGCGTCGACCACCCGGCCCTGACCGTGGAGTCGGTCAAGCTCGCCGAGGACCGCAGCGGCGATGTGGTGGTGCGGCTGTACGAGTCCCACGGCGGACGGGCGAGCGGCACCCTCTCCCCCGGCTTCCCCGTCGAACGGGCCACCGTCACCGACCTGTTGGAGCGTCCGCTGCACCGGGAGGAGGAGGGGCCGACCTCCGATCTGACGGTCGAGCTGCGGCCGTTCCAGATCCTCACGCTGCGGCTGCGCCCCCAGCACCCGCCGGCGGGCTGAGCGCGAAACCGCGCGCGGAGCCTGCGCGGAATTCAGCCACCGCCGGGCGGCGCTTCCGGCCGCCTCGCACGCCCGGCGTTCCGCTCGGAGCCGGGTCGTCCGCCACCACAGGCGATGGCCTGGGGGTGAAGCCGGCTACATCCGGGGAATGTTGCGCAGGTTGGAGCGGGCCATCTGCAGCATCCGGCCGACCCCGCCGTCGAGCACCATCTTGCCGGCCGACAGCGCGAAGCCGGAGACCATCTCCGCGCTGATCTTCGGCGGGATCGACAGGGCGTTGGGGTCGGTGACGATGTCGACCAGCGCCGGGCCCTTGTGCCGGAAGGCGTCGCGCAGTGCGCCGCGTACCTGCTTGGGCTTCTCCACCCGGACGCCGTGGGCCCCGGCCGCGCGGGCGATGGCCGCGAAGTCCGGGTTGTGGTTGGTGGTGCCGTACGACGGCAGGCCGGAGACCAGCATCTCCAGCTCCACCATGCCCAGCGAGGAGTTGTTGAACAGCACCACCTTCACCGGCAGGTCGTACTGGACCAGGGTGAGGAAGTCGCCCATCAGCATGGAGAACCCGCCGTCGCCCGACATGGAGACGACCTGCCGGCCGCGGTCGATGAACTGGGCGCCGATCGCCTGCGGCAGCGCGTTGGCCATCGAGCCGTGGCTGAACGAACCGATCACCCGGCGGCGGCCGTTGGGGCTGAGATAGCGGGCGGCCCAGACGTTGCACATGCCGGTGTCGACGGTGAAGACGGCGTCGTCGGCGGCCTCCTCGTCCAGGACGGAGGCGACGTACTCCGGGTGGATCGGGGTGTGCTTCTCGACCTTGCGGGTGTAGGCCTTGACCACGCCCTCCAGCGCGTCGGCGTGCTTCTTCAGCATCCGGTCCAGGAACGTGCGGTCCTGCTTCGGCCGGACCTTGGGGATCAGGCACCGCAGCGTCTCGCGGACATCGCCCCAGACCGCCAGGTCGAGCTTGGAGCGGCGGCCCAGGTGTTCGGGCCGGACATCGACCTGGACGATCTTGACGTCGTCGGGCAGGAACGCGTTGTACGGGAAGTCCGTGCCGAGCAGAATCAGCAGATCGCACTCGTGGGTGGCCTCGTAGGCCGCGCCGTAGCCCAGCAGGCCGCTCATGCCCACGTCGTAGGGGTTGTCGTACTGGATCCACTCCTTGCCCCGCAGAGCATGGCCGACCGGGGACTTCACGCGTTCGGCGAACTGCATGACCTCGGCGTGGGCGCCCGCGGTGCCGCTGCCGCAGAACAGGGTGACCTTCCGGGCCTCGTCGATCATCCGGGCGAACGTGTCGATCTCGGCGTCCCCGGGGCGCACGGACGGGCGCGAGGTGACCAGCGCGTGCTCGATGGCCCGCTCGGGGGCCTGCTCGGCGGCGATGTCGCCGGGGAGGGAGACCACCGACACCCCACGCTGCCCGATGGCGTGCTGGATCGCGGTCTGCAGCACCCGGGGCATCTGCTTCGTGCTGGAGATCAGTTCGCTGTAGTGGCTGCACTCGGTGAACAGCCGGTCGGGGTGGGTCTCCTGGAAGAAGGTGGTGCCGATCTCACTGGAGGGGATGTGGGAGGCCAGGGCGAGGACCGGGGCCATGGAGCGGTGGGCGTCGAAGAGGCCGTTGATGAGGTGCAGGTTGCCGGGTCCGCAGGAGCCCGCACAGGCCGCCAGCGAGCCGGTGAGCTGCGCCTCCGCTCCGGCGGCGAAGGCCGCGACCTCCTCGTGGCGGACCTGGATCCAGTCGATCGCGGAGTTCCGGCGGACGGCGTCCACCACCGGGTTCAGGCTGTCGCCGACGACGCCGTAGAGCCGCTGCACCCCCGCCCGCGCGAGGATGTCCACGAACTGCTCGGCCACGGTCTGCTTCGCCATGTCGCTGCCGCTCCTTCGACGGGTGGGTGGCTGCGGGTCCGTTTCCCATGAACCCATGCGCCGCCCCGGGGCGCCTCCGCTGGACGTCCGCCTCCGATCCGGGCCGGTCCCCGTGTGCCCCGGGCTACGCCTCCCACACCCCGACGGCCGTACGGTCCTTCGGGTGGCCCTCGACCCGCAGTTGGGCGGCGGTGAGGAAGTCCGCCAGGCCCGGCGGCTCGGGGGCGGACCATGCGGCGGCCAGCCGGGCGGCGAACGCGGGCTCCTGGTGGAGCGGTTCGGCGAATCCGGCGCTGCACAGCAGCAGGATGTCCCCCGGACGGGCGAAGGCGGTCCGGAAGAGGAACGGCTCGGGCCGCGCCGGGCTCCCGCCGGCGGCGGGCAGCGGCGGGTCGCCGGCGGCGGGCGGGTCGCCGGCGACCGCCGGGGCGTGCCGCGGCAGGTGGTCCAGAGTGGCGGGCTCCAGGTCCTGCCAGGCGCCGTCCCGCAGCCGGAAGAGGCCGCCCGCGCCGACGCCGAAGAACACCCGGGTGCGGCACTCCGGGTCGGCGGGCAGCAGCAGACAGCGCAGCGCGGCCGTGTACTGCTCCGGCGGGACGCCCCGCTCCTCCGCCCGGGCGCGCAGCTTGCCGTAGCTGCGGTCGAGGAGCCGCTGCAACCCGGATTTGAGGGCGTCGCGCTGGTCGGTACGGATGTCCTCCGCCAGTCGGGTGTAACTGCGGCCGACCGCACCGCCGATCCAGGCGCAGGCGTCGCGGGCGGCGCGCGGGGCACCCTCGACGCCCGGCAGCCCCGTGGCGACGGCGACCAGGATCAGCGCATGCCGGCCGGCCCCGAAGCGGACGGTGAGCAGCGCATCGCGGCGGACGTCGCCGCGGTGACGGGCCAGATCGCCGCGCCGGGAGGCGGCACGCAGGGTCAACGAGCCGTAACGGGCACCGTCCAGCGCGGTGTCGGGCACCAGCTCATCGAGCGCGGCGGGGTCGGCGGCGGGCAGGGGGCCCGGCTCGGGCTCGTATCCGTTCGGGCCGTAGCCGTGCGGTCCGTATCCGTTGGGATCGGATTCGTTGGGGTCGGATTCGTCGGGCTCGTAGCCGTTGGGGTCGGACCCGTTGGGCCCGTAGCCGTTCGGCTCGGATTCGTTGGGCGCGCGCCCGCCCGGATCGCGCCCGCCCGGTTCGCGCTCGTACGCGGGCGGCCGGTCTCCGGTGACGTCGGCGGGGGCGGCTGGCGGTGTGTCACCGGGCGCGCCGCGTGGGGACGGGGCGGGCCGGCGGGAGGCGGCTGCCGGGCGCGTTCCGGGGCCGGTGGACTGGAGCGGGATCGGTGCCGATGGGGCGGGCGGGGGCGGTGACGCAGCCGCAGGAGGCGGCTCCGTTCTCCCGGGCGGGCGCTGGGGCGCCCGGTCGGAGCGTCCCGGCGCCGCGAGCGCCCGGAGCGCCGACGCGACCCGGTCGTCGAGGGTGTCCGGAGCGTCGGACGGCCCGGTGTCGCCCACCGCGCCGCGCCCCGGGACGTCGTCCCCCGCGCCCCCGCCACCACTGCCGCCGCCGTCGCCGTACAGCCGCCGCCACCAGTCGTCCTCGTGGCCGCGCCCGGTCCCCTGCTGCTTCATGGACCGTATTGTTCCCGGACGGCCGCGGACCGGACAGGGCGCGAAAGAGCGTTCCCCCGTCGGGGGCAACGGGCGGCGCGGCCTTGATCGGGGCTGCCGGGGTGTCTCCGGCGGTGTCCCGCCCAGGGCCGACGGTGTCCCGCTCCGGGCCGGCGAAGTCCCCCGCGGGCACGGCTACGTTGCGGACGGTCCGGGCGGACGGTTCGGGCGGGCGGCCCGGACCGGCGGGCCGAACAGGCGGGCCGGGGCGGGCACCCGCCCGGGAGTCCGCCGGCAAGCGCTTCCGGGCCGCGTCCGGCACGCTGGGCCCATGAGAGTGTGCAGCGGACGGTCCGTCACGGGGCGTGCGCCCACCGGGAGTGAGGCCGGCGGGTGAGTGCGGGCTGCGGGCGGGCCGGGACGGGAGCCGCGCCCCGTGACGGCGGGGCCGCCGGGCGGAGCGGGGCCCGCGCATGAGTGTGTGGCAGCTGGTGGCGGTCGGCCTGGTCATGCTGCTCGGGCTGCTCGGGGTGCTGGTGCCCGGTATCCCCGGACCGCTGATCGTGTGGGCGGCCACGATGTGGTGGGCGCTGTCCGAGAAGTCCGGCCCGGCCTGGGCGGTGCTCATCGGCGCCACTGCCGTGCTGCTGCTCAACCAGGTGGTGAAGTGGCTGCTGCCGGCCCGCAATCCGCGGGCCGCGGGCGCGCCGTACCGGACCCTGTTCCTGGCGGGGGTGGCCGGCATCGTGGGGTTCTTCGTGGTCCCGGTCCTCGGGTGCCCGCTGGGCGCCGTCGGCGGTCTCTATCTGCTGGAACGGGTCCGGCTCGGCGGCCACGGCCAGGCCTGGGCCTCGACCCGTACGGTGCTGCGCGCCACCGGCCTGAGCGTGCTGGTCGAGCTGTTCGCCTGCCTGCTGGTCGCCGGGGCCTGGGCCGGGGCGGTGTCGGCGGGCTGAGGCGTCAGCCGGACCGGCCGGGGAGGCGTCCGCGGGCTGAGGAGTCACCCGGCCCGCCCGGCCGCGGCGTACGCCGGCGGCTCCACCGCCGCCGGCGCCCCGTCCGCTGCCCGGTGGAATCCGGCGCCCTGCGCGGCGGCGGCCGCCGGGAAGAACCGCACGTGCACCCGCTTGGGAGTGACCGCGGGGCAGCTCGGCCGGCAGTGGATGCCGGTCGTGACCACCGGGAAGCACCCGGCCGGCGGAAATCGGACGTGGCTGTCGGGGGTGGCTCTCGGGGGAGGGACCGGCCCCTCCCCCGAACTGCCGTCTCAACGTTGCGGCCCCCGCTTCCGCTCCATCATGTGCCGGCCCAGCGCCTGCTTCTGCTTCCAGTCCCGGCGGAGTTCGGCGCGCAGCCGGGCGTCCGTCTTCGCCACGATGCGCTGGTTCTCGCGCTGGAGCTTGCGGTAGTTCTCCAGCCGCCGGACGCTCAACTCACCGCTGTCGACGGCCTCTTGCACCGCGCAGCCGGGTTCGCCGCGGTGTGCGCAGTCGTGGAAACGGCACTCCTCGGCCAGTTCCTCGACGTCCGAGAACGTCCGGGCGAGGCCGGTGTGTGCGTCCCACATCCCGACGCCGCGCAGCCCCGGTGTGTCGATGAGGACCCCGCCGCCGGGCAGCGGCCGCAGATCGCGGGTGGTCGTGGTGTGCCGGCCCTTGCCGTCCCGGTCGCGGATCGCCTGCACCAGCTGCACCTCCTCGCCGACGAGGACGTTGACCAGGGTGGACTTGCCGGCACCGGACCGGCCGAGCAGGACGGAGGTGCCGCCCGCGAGCACGGCGCGGAGCACATCGAGCCCGTCACCGGTCGCCGAACTGACCGCCAGCACCGGCACTCCGGGCGCCACGGATGCGGCATCCGCGACGAGATGGGCGAGGCCCTCGGGTGCCCCGGCCAGATCCGACTTGGTCAGCACGATCACGGGCTGTGCCCCGCCCGCCGGGGCGGGGGCGGAGGTGTCCAGCGGTCCCTCGTCGGACGCGCTGGACATCGCCAGCGCCAGGAACCGCTCGATCCGCCCGAGGTCCAGCGGCTCCGCGAGCGAGACACAGATGGCGATGTGGTCGAGGTTGGTGGCCAGTACCTGGCCCTCGGCCCGCTTCGAGGACGTGGAGCGCACGAATGCCGTGCGGCGCGGCAGCAACGCCCGTACGACGCCGTCGACATGGGCTCCGCTCCGGCCGTTGCCGAGGTCGAGCGCGGCCCAGTCCCCGGTGCACGGCACGCGCAGGGGATCACCGGTGGCCACCAGCGCGGTGTCCGCCAGCACGGTCCGGATGCCGTCGCCGTCCGGCACGACGGCATCCACCCGCCCGCGGTCCACGCGGACGATCCGGCCGGGCAGGAACCCCTGCTCGGCAAAGGGAACAAAACTCTCCGCGAACCCCTGGTCCCAGCCGTAGGCGGACAGCGGGTGCGCAGCGGAGAAGGTGAGGTTGAACAACGGGATGGCCCTTCAGAGGGTGGGGCCCCGGCGCCGCGCCCACGCGCGGAAGTGCGTGATGAAGCTGCGTCAGCCGGAGACCACAGGGGTGGGGTTGAGGAACTCCTGAATGCGGGCAGTGCCCACCGCAACGGCAGTCATCAATGTCCTCACCTCCCGTTCGCTCACACGGCTGATGACAGCGGCCACTGCCGCCGTCCCGAACGCCGCAGACGCTAGCGCGGTGCCGGTCAGGGGCGCCACCGGTTTTTCCGGCCGCGGCGGACCGCCACCACGTGGGGCCGTCACGACTGACTGGGCGTAATGCTAAATATTGGGTCATGAGGGAATTTTTCCGGCGAGGGCGCGACGATTCCCCGGGATCGTCACGCTCCCCGGGACAGCACCTGCGCGCACTGCTGACCACCCACAGCGTCGCGGGCCAGGTGTTCGTACTGCAGCTCGCGCTCACGGTGCTGCTGGTCGTCGCGGCGCTGCTGGCCCTCTTCTTCCAGTCGGAGCGCGCGGGCACACAGGAGGCCCGGGAGCGTTCGGCCGTCGGCGCCGAGACCTTCGCCCATGCGCCGGGCACCCTCGCCGCCATGCAGTCCGCCGACCCGACCGCGCAGCTCCAGCCCGCGGCGGAGGCGGCGCGCAAGGCCTCCGGTGCGGACCTCGTCGTCGCGCTCCGTCCCGACGGCATCCGCTGGACCCACCCCGATCCCCGCCTGATCGGCAAACCCGCCACCCGCCGGCCGCCGCTCGACGGCAAGGCGCACACCGCCACGTTCACCACGTCGGTCGGCCCGGCGGTGAGCACCACGGTGCCGGTCCGCGCCAAGAACGGCTCGATCGCCGGGCTGATCTCCGTCGCGATCCGCGTCCACCAGGCGGACGAATGGACGGAGCGCCAGCTGCCGCTGCTGCTCGGTTCCGCCGCCGGGGCGCTGCTGCTGGTCACCGGCGGGGCGGCATGGGTGAGCAACCGGCTGCGGCGGCAGACACACGGGCTGCATCCGGCCGAGATGCGGCGGATGTACGACCACCACGACGCGGTGCTGCACGCCGTACGGGAGGGCGTACTGATCATCAGCTGTGACGGGGTGCTGCTGCTGGCCAACGACGAGGCCCGGCGGCTGCTCGAACTGCCCGCGGACGCGGAGCGGCGTCCGGTCGCGGACCTGGGCCTGTCGACGCGGCTGAGCACCCTGCTGGCCTCGGGACGGCCCGCGACCGACGAGGTGCATCTGGCGGGCGACCGGCTGCTCTCGGTCAACGTCCGGCCCACCGCCCCCCGCAGCGGCCGGGCCGGGACCGTGGTGACGCTGCGGGACACCACCGAGCTGCGGGCGTTGTCCGGCCGGGCGGGGGTGGCCCAGGAGCGGCTGAGGCTGATCTACGACGCGGGGCTGCGGATCGGCACCACGCTGGACGTGGGGCGCACCGCCGAGGAGCTGGCGGCCGTCGCGGTCCCCCGGTTCGCCGATGTGGTCACCGTCGAACTGCTGGACCCGGTGCGGCACGGCGGCGAACCGGAGACCGGGGCGAACGCCGTGCTGCGGCGGACGGCGATCCGCGGCCTCCCCGAGGAGTCGGCGACCTACCGGGTCGGCGAGGCCCTCGCCGTGGTGGACGGCACCCCGATGGCCCAGGTGCTGGCGAGCGGACGGCCGGTGCTCGTGGGGGATCTGCGCACGGCGGACGACTGGCGGCGGCAGAACGTGGCGGGCGCCCGGCGCGTGCTGGACCGGGGGATCCGGTCGCTGATCGCGGTACCGCTCCAGGCGCGGGGCGTGATCCTCGGGCTCGCCAACTTCTGGCGGGCCGAGGCCTCCGGTCGCTTCGAGGAGGAGGACATGGCGTTCGCCGAGGAGCTGACCGCGCGGGCCGCGGTCGCGATCGACAACGCCCGCCGCTACACCCGCGAGCACACCACGGCCGTCACCCTGCAGCGCAGTCTGCTGCCCCAGACCCTGCCCGAGCAGTCCGCCCTGGAGGTGGCGCACCGCTATCTGCCGGCCCACGCCGGGGTCGGCGGCGACTGGTTCGACGTCATCCCGCTGCCGGGCGCCCGGGTGGCGCTGGTGGTCGGCGACGTCGTCGGCCACGGCCTGCACGCCGCTGCCACCATGGGCCGGCTGCGTACCGCGGTCCACAACTTCTCCGCCCTCGATCTGCCGCCCGACGAGCTGCTCTTCCATCTGGACGAACTGGTCAGCCATATCGACACCGACGAGGCGCGGGCGGCCGGCCTCGGCACCGGCGACGGGGGCGGGGACGGGCCCGGCGACGAGGGGTTGTGGCCGGGCGGCCCGCCCGGCCACAACGACGGCGGCCCGGCGGGCGCGGGGCGCACCGGCATCACCGGCGCGACCTGTCTGTACGCCATCTACGACCCGGTGGGCGGCCGGACCACCCTGGCCCGGGCCGGCCACCCCGGGCCGGCCGTGATCGGCCCCGACGGCACCGTCTCGTTCCCCGAGGTCCCCGTCTCCCCGCCGCTGGGCCTGGGCGGCAGCGTGCCGGTGGAGACCGCGGAGCTCACCCTGAGCGAGGGCTCCCGGCTGGTGCTGTACACGGACGGGCTGGTGGAGAACCGTGACCGCGCCATCGGCACCGGTCTGGAGCTGCTGCGTACATCGCTGGCCGCCGGGGCGGACCGCACCCCGGAGCAGACCTGTACGGCGGTCCTCGACGCGATGCTGCCCGCCCACCCCAGCGACGACATCGCCCTGTTGGTGGCCCGTACCCGGCTGCTGGACCCCGCCAGGGTCGCCGACTGGGAGGTGGCTTCCGACCCGGCGGCGGTCGCGCCCGTCCGGGCGGCCTGTCTGGACATGCTGGAGTCCTGGGGGCTGAGGGCGACCCAGTTCACCACCGAGCTGATCCTCAGCGAGCTGCTCACCAACGCCATCCGCTACGGCGCCCAGCCGATCCGGGTCCGCCTGCTCTACGACCGCAGCCTGATCTGCGAGGTCTCCGACGGCACCAGCGCCTCCCCGCATCTGCGCCGGGCCGCCACCACGGACGAGGGCGGCCGCGGGCTCTTCCTGGTCGCCCAGTTCGCCCAGCGCTGGGGCACCCGGTACACCCCCGGCGGCAAGGTCATCTGGACCGAGCAGTCCCTCGACGGAAGCGGGCCGGACACCGGCCCGGAGTCGGCCGACGACGTGCTCGACCAGTGGGGCGACGTGCCCGAGTTGTGAGGGCGGCGGTGCGGGCGCCGTCCCGTCGCGCCGTGGTCGCCCGGAGGGTGTGCGCCGTGATCGCCCGGAGGGTGTCCGCCGTGATCGCCCGGAGGGTGTCGGCCGCGGCCGTCGTCGGATGCAGCCCGGTTGTCCCCTGGCTAGGCTCGTTCAGGGGGCCGAAGACTTGATCTTGGAGGCTCCCGTGGTGCACCTGCCCGAAGCGCGAGATGTGGCTCCCCGACTGGCCACCGGCGCGTTCTTCCTGAACTCCGGGCTGATGAAGCTGCGGGCCGACCGGGCGACCGCCGAGGGCGTGCACGGGATGGCCGTCGTCGCCTATCCGTTCCTGGACCGGCTTCCCGCCGAGCGGTTCACCCGGCTGCTGGCGTGCTCGGAGATCGCGGTCGGCGGCGCGCTGCTGGCACCCTTCGTGCCGACCCGACTGGCGGGGCTGGCGCTGACCGGGTTCTCCGGCGGGCTGGTCGGGCTGTATCTGCGGACCCCGGGGATGCGGCAGCCGAAGAGTCTGCGGCCGACGCAGGACGGCTTTCCGCTGGCCAAGGACGCCTGGCTGCTGGGCATCGGGCTCGGTTTCCTGGGGGCCGCGCGCCCCTGGCAGCGGGCCGCGTCCCGCCGGCGGCGGGCGGCCGTCGCCCGTTGCCGCCACCGCTGCTGCCGGCGCTGACCACCCGGGCCCGTCCGTCGTACGCGACGGCGCCGGACGGGACCGCGGGGCGCGGGCGACGGCCCGGACCGGTCCGGGCGCCCGGTGCGGACCGGTTCAACCGGTGCGGACCGGTCAGCCGGCGCGGACGGTCAGCGGACCCGGACCGGTCAACGGACCCGGACCGGTCAACGGGCCGAGCGGCGCCGGACGGCGCGCACGGCGGCGGCCCCGCACGCGCCCGCGGCAGCGGCGAGGAGGAGCATCAGCAGACTCGTCCGGTCCTGCGCCCGGAAGGCCAGGTCGGAGTGCCCGTTCAGCACGAAGCCGTCGTAGAACAGCCAGGACACCAGAGCCACTGCGGGCACCACGACCGGCCGGGCGAGCGCGGAGAACGCCACCGTCAGCAGGAGGAAGGCGGCCAGAGCGACGGGGGCGGGGGCACTCCCGCCGGTCAGCATCAGGGCGGTCACCAGGAGCGCCGCTCCCACCGTGCCGAGCGGCAGGGCGAGGTCACGGCCGAGGGTGCGGCCGGGCGCCACCGGGTGGGCCGGGCGCGCGGGGCGCGCCGCCGCGCGGGGCAGGGGACGCCGGACTGCGAGGGGGCGGCGCGCGGGCGCCGGCCGGTGCAGCAGAGCCATGGGGGACACCTCCAGCTGCGGCCCCTGCGGCGGACCGGTGCGGTCCGGTGGACCCGCGGTGGACCCTGACGCCAGACTGCGCGCCGAAGGCCGGGCGGGAGCGCCGACGCGCGGTCCTTAACGCCGTACGTACGGACGACAGACGCTTCCTGACGTCGTCCTAACGCTTTCTTGACGCCGAGCATGTCGTCTGGTGCGGGGCAGCCGGCGACACCGTCCCCACGGTGATGCATACTCGCTGCTCGTTGCCCAAATCCGACGACCGAAGAGATCGGCAGGACGTGCCCACATGACCACCACTGTCCAGGCGGACCCCACGCCCCCTGCCCCCGCCTCCCGGCGGTGGCGTGCCTGGCTGCTGGACGGGCTGACCAGTCAGGCCGCTCGCCACCCCGGGCCGCACGGCACCCCGCCGGCCGAGCACAAGGGGCACTCATGGTGGCGCGTCATGTGCCTCACGGGTGTCGACTACTTCTCGACCCTCGGCTATCAGCCGGGCATCGCCGCGCTGGCGGCCGGGGTGCTCTCGCCGTTCGCCACCCTCGTCCTGATCGCGCTGACCCTGCTCGGCGCCCTCCCGGTGTACCGCAGGGTCGCCAAGGAGAGCCCGAACGGCGAGGGTTCGATCGCCATGCTGGAGCGGCTGCTGCCGTGGTGGGCGGGCAAGCTGCTGGTCCTGGTGCTGCTGGGGTTCGCCGCCACGGACTTCATCATCACCATGACGCTGTCGGCCGCGGACGCCTCGGCGCACGTCGTGGAGAACCCGTTCGCCCCTCCCCTGCTGCACGGCGCGAACCTGTGGATCACCTTGCTGCTGCTGGCCGCCCTGGGCGCGGTGTTCCTCAAGGGTTTCCGTGAGGCGATAGGCATAGCCGTCGGTCTGGTCGGGGTCTATCTGACGCTGAACGTCGTCGTCCTGGCCACCGCGGCCTGGCACGTGCTGTCGCACCCGGTGGTGATCGACAACTGGTGGGGCACGCTGACCGCCGGGCACTCCTCGCCGCTGGCGATCGTCGGGGTGGCGCTGCTGGTCTTCCCCAAGCTGGCGTTGGGCATGTCCGGCTTCGAGACGGGTGTCGCCGTCATGCCGCAGGTCCAGGGCGACGCCGCCGACACCCCCGCGCGCCCGGCCGGCCGGATCCGCGGCACCCGCCGGCTGCTGACCACCGCGGCGCTGGTCATGAGCGGCTTCCTGCTGCTGTCGAGCCTGGCGACCACCCTGCTCATTCCGCAGAAGGAGTTCGACACCGGCGGCGCGGCCAACGGGCGTGCGCTGGCCTATCTGGCGCACCAGTACCTCGGCGAGGGCTTCGGCACCGTCTACGACATCTCCACCATCGCCATCCTCTGGTTCGCCGGCGCCTCGGCGATGGCCGGACTGCTCAACCTCGTACCGCGCTATCTGCCGCGCTACGGCATGGCACCGGAGTGGACCCGGGCGGTGCGTCCGCTGGTGCTCATCTTCCTGGCCACCGCCTTCGGCATCACCTTCTTCTTCAATGCCAGCGTCGACGACCAGAGCGGTGCCTATGCGACCGGTGTGCTGGTGCTGATGCTCTCGGCGTCGTTCGCCTCCACCGTCGCCGCCCGCCACCGGCGGCTGCGCGCGGCCACCGCCGGGTTCGGCGCCATCACCCTGGTCTTCGGCTACACCCTGGTCACCAATGTCATCGAGCGGCCGGACGGTCTGAAGATCGCCTTGCTGTTCATCCTCGGCATCCTGCTGACCTCGTTCGCCTCACGTGTCCACCGGGCCTTCGAACTGCGCGCCGTACAGGTCGACTTCGACGAAACGGCACAGCGGCTGATCGACACCGCGCTGGCGGCCGGTCCGCTGCGGGTGATCGCCAACGAGCCCGATGAGCGGGACGCGGCGGAGTACCGGGAGAAGGAGTACAGCCAGCGCGAGGAGACCCATATCCCCGACGGCCGGCCGGTGCTGTTCCTGGAGGTGACGGTCCGGGACTCCTCGGACTTCACCACGGATCTGCACGTCCGGGGCGAGGAGCGGTACGGGGCGCAGATCCTGCGGGTCGAGGGCGCCGGCGTGGCGAACACCATCGCGGCCGTGCTGATGCAGCTGCGCGAGCACACCGGCCAGGTTCCGCACATCTACTTCAACTGGACCGAGGGTCATCCGGTCAGTCATCTGCTGCGCTTCCTGGTCTTCGGTGACGGCGAGGTCGCGCCGGTCGCCCGGGAGGTCCTCCGCCGCGCCGAGCCCGACCCGGCCCGGCGCCCGCGGGTCCACGTCGGCTGACCCGGCGGACGGTGCCGGCAGCCCGACGGACAGTGCCGGCGGCCACCCGCGCACCGGGTGGCCGCTCGTCCCCTCCCCGGCCGGTTGTGACAGGCTGCGCGCAGAGGCCCGGCGGTCCGGTCACCGGGCCGCAGCGAGCGGAAGAGCAGCGCCCATGAACTCGTCGGACACCCCGGGCCGGGCGGCCGTCGCCCCTGCCGTGCACCGCGACGCCGTCGCGACACAGACCGTACGGTTCGTGGCGGCACTGGACGGCGCGGACCTGTCGGTCCCGGTGCCCGGCTGCCCCGAGTGGACGCTCCGGGACCTGGTCCGTCACACCGGGAGCGTGCAGCGGCTGTTCTCGCTCCTGCTGCGCCGGCGGGTCCAGGAGCCTCCGGCCAGCCGCGAGGTGGAGTTGCGGCTGCCCGCGGACGACGGCGGCTGGGCCGACTGGCTGACGGCGAGTGCGGCGGAGGCCGCCGATGCCTTCGCCGGGACCGACCCGGATGCCCCGATGTGGGCCTGGGGCGCCGACCCGCACGCCCGGTTCTGGATGCGGCGGATGCTGTTCGAGACGCTGGTGCACCGCACCGACGCGGAGCGTGCCGTCGGTCTCCGGCCGGTGATCGATCCCGTACTCGCGGCCGACGGCGTGGACGAGTTCCTGGTCAATCTGCCGTTCGCGGCCTCCTTCGCCCCCAAGGTGGCGCACCTGCGCGGCGACGGCGAGACCCTCCGCTTCCGGTGCACGGACACGGCCGGCGACTGGTTGGTCCGCCTGCGCCCCGACGGTTTCGGCCTCGCCCCGCAGGCCGCGGCCCCCGACTCCGCAGACGCCGGTGTCGAGGCACCCGCCGCGGATCTGCTGCTCCTCCTGTACGGCCGCCTCGACCGCGGCGCGGACGCCGTCGAGACCGTCGGCGACGAGGAGCTGCTGGCGCACTGGTTCGCCAACTCCGAGTTCTGATACGGGTGTTGGGCCATACGCCCGCCCCTGCGGACCGCCGGCCGGACACCGCTGCTCCGCCCGGGCCCGCCTCGCCACGTCCCGCCCGGTGACGGGCGGCGCACCCCGCTCCGTGGCAGCCTGACGCTCGGGGGTCACACCGGCTCTGCCCCACGGGTCACGTCTCCGGCACACCACCACGACGGACGAGGGACGGGTGACCGATGGACGAGCAGGACCTGCTGGCGGAGCGGTTCGAGCGGTACCGCCCCCGGATGCGAGCGGTGGCCTACCGGGCGCTCGGCTCGACCGGCGAGGCGGAGGACGCCGTCCAGGAGGCCTGGCTGCGGCTGAGCCGCTCCGGCGCCGGTGAGGTGGAGAACCTCGGCGGCCGGCTCACCACGGTCATCGCGCGGGTGTCGCTCGACATGCTGCGCTCGCGCGCGACCCGGCGGCAGGACTCCAAGGAGGCGCACCGGACGGACGCGGCCGCGGGGCCCGCGGACGACGAGGCCACCGGCCCCGAACAGCAGGCGGTGCTCGCCGATTCCGTCGGCCTCGCGCTGCTCGTCGTCCTGGACACGCTGGCACCCGCCGAACGGCTGGCGTTCGTGCTGCACGACATGTTCGCCGTGCCGTACGACGAGATCGCCCCGGTCGTCGAGCGCACCCCGGCCGCGACGCGGCAGCTCGCCGACCGGGCCCGCCGCCGGGTGCGCGGCGTGCCCGGCCTTCCCGAGACCGATGTCGCCCGCCAGCGCGAGGCCGTCGACGCCTTTCTCGCGGCCGCGCGCGGCGGGGACTTCGGGACGCTGCTGGCGCTGCTCGACCCGGAGGCGGAGCTGAGCACCGACGCCGCGGCCGCGCTGGCGGGGGCGGGCCCGGCGCACGGGGCGGCGGCGGTGGCCGAGGCCTTCGTGGGACGGGCCAAGGCCGCACAGCCGGCGCTCATCGGGGGCACCGCGGGACTCGTCTGGGCCCCGGGTGGCACCCCCCGGGCCGTCTTCGGCTTCACCATCCGGGACGGCCGGGTCGTCGCCATCGAGCTGCTCGCCGACGCCGAGCGCATCGGCCGGCTGGATCTGGAACTCCTGGCCGACTGAGCGGCCGTGGCGGGAGCCAGGTGCCGCGGGTCCCAAGAATCGCTACCGCCCGGTAAATGACGAGCCATCGGCTATACCCGGTAAGCGAGTTGAGGCATGAAATCGGACAGATAGCACACATCCCCCGCACCCCGATCTCCAGGGCCCATGACGCCTTCAATCCGAAGGGCGAACTGGAGATTCGTACGTATGGACCATCTGTTAATCTGCCCGCTCCTGGATGTTCCTCCATCTCCAGTCCCCCCAAGCACCCTTCGTCCGCCGGGTGCAGCGAGGTGTCCCGAACGTGTACAGCACTCCCTTTTCCCCCGCAGAGGCCAGATCCGCGCGGGCCCGGGTGGGCCTGAGCACGGCTCAGGTGGCCCAGGCCATGACGGCATGCGGAGCGCCGGTACGCCCCGAGCTCGTCGACGCCTGGGAGTACGGCTCCCAGCTCCCTACCGAGCCGCAGCTGTTCGCCCTGGCCGATGTCCTGTGGTGCCCGCCGACCGTGCTGATGGGCGTCGAGCCGCGGACCCTGGCCGAACACCGGATGGCCCGCCAGCTGAGCGTGGAGCGCCTGTCGCAGCTGATCGGCATGGACCCGGCCCGCTACCGGACGGCCGAGGCGGCACAGCAGTGGACGGGCGACTACCGGCAGACCAAGGCGCTGGTGGACGCGCTCGGCCTGTCGCTGCGCAAGCTGATCGCGGTGATGGGGCACAACGAGGAGCTGGCCGGGCATCTGCGGACGGCCATCGACGGGCGCTGGAAGTCGCACGTCGGCCCGGTCGCCACGATCACCACGCTGAACAAGACCCGGGTGAGCGACGCCCTGCGCACGATGCATGCGGAGTTCGCGGAGTTCTCCGAGCGCTACATGGGGCATGTCGTGGCGCGGAGCGCCGACGCCCGCCTCAAGGAGGTCGCAGCCGAGCGCTCGGCGTATCTGCGCCGGCTGGTGGACCACTTCTGGGAGCTGATCGGGGACGCGGGCGAGGCACCGCCGTTCCACACCGTGCCCACGCACTGACGGGACGGCGCGGGGCACCGGAGGCGGACGGGCGGAAACGGGGGGGGACGGGACCTGTTGCCAAGTCCCGCCCCGCCCGCGGCCGTCGGCGGACTCAGTGACCCTGGCCGGACGGACCCCACTGGGGGCTCTGCGGGTGCGGCGGGTACTGCGGGCCGCCCGGGGAGTGCGGGCCGCCCGGAGTGTGCGGCGCCGGGGCTCCGTGCGGACCGTACGGGTCGGCCGGCGCGTACGGGTCCGCGGGCGCGTGGGCGTCCATGGGCCCGGGCGCTTCGTCCGGTTCGTCGGCCTCGATCTCGTCCCAGTCGATCTCCATCGTCCTGCGGCGGGTGAAGACGTTGAAGAAGAGGTTCAGCAGCACGGCGGTCAGACTGCCGAGGGTGATCCCGCTGTCGAGGACCGCCCGGACGTCCTCCGGCATCCGCTGGAAGAACGGCTCGACCGCGGTCGGCAGCAGCGAGGCGGCGAAGCTGACCGCCAGGATCAGCGCATTGCGCTCCTCGCGCAGATCCACCTTGCCCAGGATCTGGATGCCGACCGTGGCGACCATGCCGAACATCGCGATCGCGGCGCCGCCGAGCACCGGATGCGGAATCGCGGCCACCACACTGCCCGCCTTGGGCAGCAGCCCCATCACGATCATGAAGCAGCCGGCCGCGACCACCACGAACCGGCTCATGACCTTCGACATCCGCACCAGGCCGATGTTTTCGGCAAATGCCACGTACGGAAAGGAGTTGAGCACCCCGCCCAGAACGGTGGCGATACCGTCCGCGCGCAGGGCGCTGGCGACGGTGGTGTTGTCGATCCGCTTACGGGTGATCTCCCCGATGGCGTAGACGTCGCCGGTGGTCTCCACCATGGTGATCAGCATGACGACGAGCATGGCGATGATCGGGAAGAGCTCGAACTTCGGCATTCCGTAGTGGAATGGCGTGCTGACGCCGAACCAGGCGGAATCCTTCACCGCACCGAAATCCGCGTCGCCGAAGAACCAGGCGACCGCCGTGCCGGCGACCAGGCCGAGCAATACGGCGAGGCTGCTCAGATACGGCTTCCCCAGCCGCACCACGAGCAGGATGAACAGCAGGGTGCCCAGCGCGTATCCGAGGTTCTTGAGATCGCCGAATTCGGGGTGTCCGATCAGCTTCGCACCGCCGGCCGCGTCCTGCAGACCCTGCGGGATCAGGGTGAGGCCGATGATGGTGAGGATCGTGCCGATGACGACCGGCGGGAAGTACTTCACCAGCTTGCTGAAGAACGGCGCGAAGAGGAAGGTCGCTATGCCTGCCGTGATCACCGCGCCGTAGACGACGAGCAGACCGGCGGTGCCGCCGCCGGCCCCCAGGCCGATCGCGATCATGGGCGAGACGGCGGTGAAGGTGACGCCCTGGACCAGCGGCAGCCTGGCGCCGATCTTCCAGATGCCCAGGGCCTGGATGATCGAGGCGATACCGCAGGTCAGAAGGTCCGCATTGATCAGGTAGACCAGCTGTTCGTGAGACAGGCCGAGGGCGTTCCCGAGGATGATCGGGACGATCACCGCGCCCGCGTAAAAGGCGAGCACATGCTGGAATCCGTAGAGCGTGAGCTTGCCGACCGGGAGCACCTCGTCGACCGGGTGCGTGCCGTCACGGGAGATCTGCTCGGGGTCGTGTCGGGAGACTCGTGCCATCTCTGCCTTGCCTTCAGGAGGTAGGTGAATAAGAAGGGACCGGCACCGCCGTACCACGGAGGACGGACGGGCCGGCTGGGTCCTACAAAGCCGACGCTCTGCGGTGTTGCCGGCACCACGCAGCCCTGCGCTGTACTTATCGTCCTGGTTCGACAGGACTTCCTTCGATCAGTGCAACAAATTCCGGCATTTCCATGGAATTTGAAAGTGCAGCCAATCGGATCGCTCACCCTAGTTGACCTGTGCCCATTCTCGCGAGTAACCGGTCGTATGCGCTCGCAATAAAGGGGGGTCATGTCGCGAAATGCCGTTTTGGGCAGGGTCTTTGTGGGCCGCGGTGCCGCCGCGCGAAGAGGCGGAGCCGGTCCCTCCGCCGTAAAATTCTGGTATGGCCGAGTGGCAGGACGCGCCCACCGCGCCGGAGCTCGTCGTCGAGTCCGACGGCGGCACCCAGGTGATGGACCCCGGCCGCGTCTACCACGTCGGACGGGACCCCGCGAGCGAGGTCGTGCTGAGCGACGCCCGGGTCTCCTGGCATCACGCGGTGCTCCGGGCCAAGGCCGGGCACTGGACCGTGGAGGACGAGGGCAGCACCAACGGCACCTACGCCGACGGGCGGCGGGTGCAGGAGTCCGGGGTCGGGCCCGGCAGTGTGATCCGGTTCGGCAACCCCGCCGACGGGCCGTGCGCGGTGCTCTCCGTACCTCCCCGCCCGACCCGGGTCGAGCGGCCCTCCGCCGTCTCCCACCCCGCGGGCACCAGCACCTTCCGCCGGCCCAGTGCGGTGCGGCCGCTGCCGGCCGCCCGGACCACCCGGATCGGCCGCGCGCCCGACAACGACATGGTCGTCGACGACCTCACGGTCTCCCGACGGCACGCGGAGCTGCGCGCGGGCCCGGACGGTTTCGAGATCGTCGACCTGGACAGCCACAACGGCACCTACCTCAACGGCCAGCCGGTGGACCGGGCCCCGATGATCCCCGGCGACATCGTCGGTATCGGGCACTCCGCGTTCGCCCTGGTCGGCGACGAACTCCAGGAGTTCATCGACACCGGCGAGGTGTCACTGGACGTGCAGGACCTGGCCGTACGCGTCGACAAGGGCCGCAAGACGCTGCTGGACAAGGTCTCGTTCCCGGTGGGTGAGAAGTCGCTGCTCGCCGTGGTCGGACCGAGCGGCGCGGGCAAGTCGACGCTGCTCAACGCGCTGACCGGACTGCACCCCGCGGACGACGGCACGGTGCTCTACGACGGCCGTGACCTCTACCGCGACTACGCCGAGCTGCGCCAGCGCATCGGGCTGGTTCCACAGGACGACATCCTGCATCTGCAGCTGACCGTGCGCCGGGCGCTCGGCTACGCCGCACAGCTGCGCTTCCCCGAGGACACCGCGAAGGCCGAGCGGCAGGCGCGGGTCGACGAGGTGATCCATGAACTGGGCCTCGACCAGCGGGTGAAGCAGCCGATCCACAGCCTTTCGGGCGGCCAGCGCAAGCGGGTGAGCGTCGCGCTGGAGCTGCTGACGAAGCCGTCGCTGCTCTTCCTCGACGAACCGACCTCCGGGCTCGACCCCGGAATGGACCGCTCCGTCATGCATATGCTGCGCGGCCTCGCGGACGACGGCCGTACCGTCATCGTCGTCACCCACAGCGTGCTGAGCCTCGATGTCTGCGACCGGCTGCTGATTCTGGCGCCGGGCGGCACGATCGCCTACTACGGGCCGCCGCAGGAGGCGCTGCACTACTTCGGGTACACGCAGTGGCCGGAGGCGTTCGAGGCCTTCGAGAACGACCAGGGCCGTGACTGGGCGGGCGAGTTCCGCGCCTCGCCGCAGCACCGCCGCTACATCGCGATGGAGTCCCACCAGCCGCCGCGCGCCCCGGAGACGCCGCGGGGGCCGGTGTCCGCGCCCAAGGCACAGAGCTGGGGCAAACAGCTGCACACACTGGTCCGGCGCTATGCGGCGGCGCTGTCCGCCGACCGGACCTTCCTGGTCATCATGGTCGCGCTGCCGTTCGTGATGGGGGCGATGGCGCACGCCCTGGCCGGGTCCTCGCTGGCCGAGGGGGCGGGCGCCATCAACGCGCTGCTGATCCTGTGCGTCGGAGCGGTGCTGACCGGCGCCGCCAACGCGGTACGGGAACTGGTCAAGGAGCGGACGATCTATCAGCGTGAGAGAGCCGTCGGCCTGTCCCGCTCGGCGTATCTGATGTCCAAGGTGCTGGTACTGGGGTCGATCACGATCGTCCAGGCCGTGGTGCTGACCGTGGTGGCTCTGTTCGGTGTCAAACTGAACGCACCGGGCGGCAAGGGCGTGTTGCTGCCGCCGCTGCTCGAAATCACCCTGGCGGTGGCCCTGTTGGCCTTCACCGCCATGATGCTCGGCCTGTTCGTGTCCGCGCTGGTGCGGAAGGAGGAGGTCACCATGCCGCTGCTGGTCCTCCTCGCGATCGTCCAGGTCGTGTTCTGCGGTGCGCTGCTGAAGCTGACCGGCGTGCCGGTGCTGGAGCAGCTGGCATGGCTGGTGCCGTCCCGATGGGCGCTCGGCGCCATGGCGGGCACCATCGATCTGCACCATCTCGTACCGCAGGCGAGCACCGCCGACCCGCTGTTCCAGCACGCCGCGGGGGTCTGGCTGCTGAACATGGGCATGATGATCGTGCTCTCGCTGCTTTTCGGCTTCCTGGTGCTCAGGCTGCTGCGGCGGCGCGAGCCGGAGATCATGCGTGAGTAGCGCCCGGGAGCCGCCGATGACCTCGCCCGAGTTCCTCCCCAGCCATGTCGTCCCACCGGAGGGGATGGCGACCTGGGCGGCCCCGGACACCACCCGCCCGTCCTCGCCGCTCGACCCGCTGCTGCCGGTCCAGATCGTCGACCGCCGGGGCGACTGGGCCCTGGCGCTGTGCTCCAACGGCTGGTCGACCTGGGTGGACGGCCGGCTGCTGCTGTCCGTCCCGCGCGAACCGCCGGCCGCCGCACAGCCCGCCGCCCGGACCGCGGACCCCCGGCCGCTGCTGGGCGCGGCGGAGGAGGAGCTGAGCCGGTACCGGCACCTGGTGGAGGAGCTGGCAGCCGGGCAGTTGGACGGCGAGTCGTTCACCCGGCGCACCCGGGGCAAGCGGCTGGGGGTGGTCGTGGACGGCGATGCGGTCTGGCTGTACGACGCCCGGCACGAGCGCTGGTGCTATTGCGACGGGGTGTCGTTGCAGACGTACGCCGTGGCGTCGAAGCCCTCCTCACGGCCGGGGCGGCAGAAGCCGCCGGAGCCGGGCGCCGGGGGACGGGACGCGCCGGACGGGACGTACGGGACGGAGGAGGGCGCGGCTGACGGGCCAACGGGCGCGGTGGACGGACCGGAGGGCGCGGCGGATCCGGCGCAGGAGCCCGCCGGGCCCGTATCCGGCACCGTTTCCGGGGACGCCGCGTCCGGTACGGACCCCGGCCCCGCGGGGCCGCCGGACGGGCGGCCGCCGCCGGACCCCGACCGGACCCGGGCCATGGACCCCGGCGGACCGCCGCCGGCCGCCGGACGCGGGTGACCTCCGGTGAACGGCGAGCGGGAAGCGGCCGGCCCGGGCCAGGAGCGTGCCACGTCCGCCCCCGCGATGCGCGGGCGGCAGCTCGCCGGATATCTGCTCCAGGACGAGATCGGCCGGGGCGGGATGGCCGTGGTCTACCGGGCGGAGGATCTGCGGCTGGGCCGCACCGTGGCGGTCAAGCTGCTGGCGCCCGAGCTCGCCCGGAACGATACCTTCCGGCAGCGCTTCGCCCATGAGTCGCGGGTGGCCGCGGCGATCGACCACCCGCACATCGTGCCGGTCTTCGAGGCCGGGGAGACCGAAGGCGTGCTCTACATCGCGATGCGCTACGTCGAGGGGCGGGATCTGCGGGCGCTGCTCGACCGCGACGGGCCGCTCCCGCTGGAGACCGCCTGCCGGATCGCCCTCCAGGTGGCCTCGGCGCTGGACGCCGCCCATGCGCACGACCTGGTGCACCGGGACGTCAAGCCGGGCAACATCCTGATCGCCGAGGGCACCGACAGCGACCGCCCCGAGCACGCCTACCTCACCGACTTCGGGCTGACGAAGAAGTCCCTGTCGCTGACCGGGTTCACCAGCGTCGGCCAGTTCGTCGGCACCCTGGACTATGTGGCGCCGGAGCAGATCTCGGGCCGTCCGGTGGACGGCCGCTGCGATGTCTACAGCCTGGCCTGCGTCCTCTTCGAAATGCTGACCGGGGCACCGCCGTTCCGGCGCGACGACGACATGGCGCTGTTGTGGGCGCACCAGTACGATCCGCCGCCGCCCCTGACCCGGCAGCGGACGGATCTGCCGGAGTCCGTCGACGCGGTGTTCGCCCAGGCCCTGGCCAAGGCGCCCGAGGACCGCTACGAGACCTGCCGGGGCTTCGTGGCGGCGCTGCGTGCGGCCGGCCGGACCGCGGGTCCCGGGGCAGCGGTGGGTGCTGCCCGGGCGCATCCCGTGACGCAGGTGGACGCCCAGGCGGACCCGGGCGGCCGGCGCAGCGCGGCGCCCCCGCCGCCCCCGCGCTGGGCCACCCCGGTGTTCCCGGGCCGCGCGGGGCAGCCGCCGACGGCGTGAGGTCAGGGTTCCGGTGGGCGCTGCGGTGCCGGTACCTCGCCCGGGTGCCGTACCCGCCGCGCCAGCAGGCTGCCGAGGAAGCCGGTGACCAGCCCCCACAGGAGGCCCACCCCCAGCAGGCGCAGGAGTTGCGGGTCCAGGGTGACCCCATTGCCCAGGCCGCCCCCGAGGTCGCCGACGCCGATCAGGGAGAGGCCGAAGCTGGCGGAGATCCGGGTGAGCAGTCCGACGGTGAACAGGGTGAGCGCCAGCGCCACGGCCATCTCGACGGCGTGCCGCCAGGCCGGCCGCCGGGCCGGGGAGCGCACCGCCGCGCGGAAGGCGACCGCGAGCAGCACCACGGCCGCCACCGCCACCAGCAGCCAGACCCGGCCGTCGTGCGCGGCGAGCGAACCGAGGTCCAGGGTCCGCTGCCCGCGGGTGCGCAGCACCTGGTCGAGGGCGGGCGGCACGGGCAGCCCGATGGCCTTGTCGACGTGCCCCACCCAGCCGCCGCCGGTGCCGATGCCCAGCGCCATCCAGGCCAGGTTGGGCAGCCCGAGGAAGATGACGGCGAAGGTCCGTGCCGGATCCCCCCGGGTGAAGAGCTCGACGATGCCGATGACCAGCCCGATCGCGGCATAGGCGAGCAGGGTCTGCAGCATCGCGAAGGCGGGGGGCCGTACCGAGTCCTGGAAGTGCAGCAGCCGCGGGGAGAGCGGGGCGCGGCGCGAGATGAGGAAGGTCAGTACGAGCAGCGCCAGCACCCAGAGCAGCCCGACACCGAGCGTCGCGGGCAGGTCGGCGCGGAAGCCGATGACGGGGGTGGCACCCAGCTCGGCGCCGAGCTGGTTGGCGAGGTCGTTGCCCACCGAGATCCGGAAGTCGTGCGCGGCCGCGAGCGCGAGCAGCAGCAGAAGCACCAGCCAGCACACCGCCGTACGGCCGATCCGGCCGAGCAGCTCCCCGGTGCCGGCCACCGCCCGGTGGCGCAGCGGCAGCAGGAAGACGGCGGCGGTCACCAGCGCACCGGCGAGCGTGACCGACAGCGGTACGGCGTCGAGGTTCGCGTGGGCCTGGGCGAGCGCTCCGACGTCGCCGGACAGGCCGACCGAGCCGCCGGCGGCGACCACCACCGTGGCCGCGACCACCGAGGGGAACGCCCCGCCGGGGAGGTCCGCGGCGCCGGCCGCCCACAGGCCGAGCGTGGCGATCACGAGCATCGTGACGATGCCCGCCACGGCCGTCCCGAGCGCGTGTGCCCAGGCCCGGGCCTCGGGCGGGGCGCGGTGGGCGGATACCGGGCCGGGGGGACCGGCCGACGTGGTGCCTCGCAGCTGGCTCAAGCTCTCTCCTGCCGGTTCGGGACCGCCCTTGCAGGCGGTCCGCCGGGTGGGCGCCGTGACGGCCGCGCACGGGGAGCCGTGACGCTCCGCCGGGGAGCGCGCGGCGCGGTGCCGTGCCCGCATGGACGGCGGTCCCCACCACCGTAAGCACCCTGTGTACCGCCCCGCTTGCGGACCGTACCGAACCCGGGCACACAATGTCCTTGACATCGACAAACACGGGCAAAATTCGCATAGCCGGATGGCCCACACGCGTCGGAAGGGCCACCCGTGACTTCTTCACCGCCGCCGGACAGTCACCCGACAGGACCGCCGTCGGGCCCGCTCTCCGGCCACCCGCACGAGCCCACCCAGGTGGCCCCGCAACCGGGAGCACGGCCGGAGGAGCCCACCACACCGGAAACCGCCCCCCGCCCCGGCGGCCCCAGCGGCCCGGGCGGCCCCGGCTGGCGCGGCGGGGCGGGGGGCGGTTTCCGGTGTGGTGGGCTCCTC
>NZ_SDIF01000277.1 GCF_004122735.1 Streptomyces sioyaensis
GACCCACCCCGGCGCACCCGCCACCTCCGCCCCCGCCAAGGGACACGGCGGCAAGCGGGAACTCGCGCACACCGGGGCCTCGTCCACGGCCGCCATGGCGCTCGGCGGCAGTTCCGCCGCCCTGATCGCCGCGGGCGGCGGCACCGTCTACGCGGTCCGCCGGCGGCGCGGCTGAACCCCGCGCCCGACCGCTGCGTCCCGAGGAAGCGATGGAGTACTCCGCCGGTCCGCAGGCCCCGGTACGGTTCGCCGTGCCGGGGCTCCGGCCTGCCCTGTGGCGGTGGCTGCTGCGCACCGCCCGCCCGGCGGCCGCCCGCCGCGAAGCCCCGCGCCCCGGCCTCCCGGCCGGGTATCCGGCGGACGGCGAACTGCCCGGCGGCAGCGCCCGGTTGCCGGGCGGCGGGGCCGGCGCGCCGCCCGACCCGCCGCCGACGATCAGCGAGCTGTACCACGCCCACCGGCTGAACATGGTCCGGCTGGCCGTGCTGCTCGTGGACGACCGGGCCACCGCGGAGGACGTCGTCCAGGACGCGTTCGCCGCGCTCTACAAACGGCACGGCGAACAGCTCGGCGAGGTCGACAACGCCCTCGCCTATCTGCGCACCTCGGTCGTCAACGCCGCCCGCTCGGTGCTGCGTCGGCGGCGCACCGCGCGCGACTACACCCCGCCGTACGAGGCGGACGCACCGTCCGCCGAGGAGCGCATCGTGCTGGACGAGGAGCACCGGGAGGTGTTCGCCGCGCTGAGCGGACTGACCGCCCGCCGCCGGGAGGTGCTCGTCCTGCGCTACTGGGGCGATCTGACCGAGGCGCAGATCGCGACGACGCTGGGCATCAGCCGCGGCTCGGTGAAGTCCCTCGCCAGCCGCGCCCTGGACTCGCTGGAGAAGATCTTGGAGGCGCGGTCATGAACGGCCCCGGCACGGGTACCGGCCGCACCGGAGGCTCACCCGGCGAGGACGGCGGCGCCGGCGGCATGCGCCCCGGCAGTACGGGCGGTGGCCCCGGCTTCACGGGCGGCGCCACGGACCCCGGCCCCGACGGCACCGGCCCGCACCGCCCCGTGGAGGACCGGCTGCGCCGGGCCCTCGCGGCCCGCGCCGAGAGCATCGGCGTCCGGGACCTGCAACCGGCCGCGCCCCCCGGCCCGCACCTGCGCCGCGGCCGGCTGTCCGGCCTGCGGCGGCCCTGGCTGCGCCGGTTCGGGCTGCCACTGGCGGCGGCTGCCGCGGCCGCCGCCGTCGCGGTGGGCTACCTGATGACCGCCCCCGGCGGCCCGCCGGACCGGCCGCTGCCCGCAAGGCCGCCGAGCCCCGTCGGCCCCGCCCCGTCCCCCACGTACAGCG
>NZ_SDIF01000278.1 GCF_004122735.1 Streptomyces sioyaensis
CCGCGGCGATCCGCTCCGCGAAGACCAGGCCCTCCAGGAGGGAGTTGGAGGCGAGACGGTTGGCGCCGTGGACTCCGGTGCAGGCGACCTCGCCGCAGGCGTAGAGGCCGGGGACGGTGGTGCGCCCGCGCAGATCGGTGCGTACGCCGCCGGAGGCGTAGTGCGCGGCCGGGGCGACCGGTATCGGCTCGGTGACCGGGTCGATGTCATGGCTGCGGCAGGCGGCGAGGATGGTCGGGAAGCGCCTCTCCCACATCTGCGCGCCGAAGTGCCGGCCGTCCAGATACATGTGCTCGACGCCCTGCTCGTGCGCCCGGCGCATGATCGCCTTGGCGACGATGTCGCGCGGCGCCAGCTCGGCGAGTTCGTGCTGCCCCACCATGAAGCGGGTCCCGGCGGCGTCGACGAGATGGGCGCCCTCGCCCCGTACGGCCTCGGAGATCAGCGGCTGCTGGCCCTCCGCTTCCGGGCCCAGATACAGCACGGTGGGGTGGAACTGGACGAATTCCAGGTCGGAGACCTCCGCGCCGGCGCGCAGTGCCAGCGCCACCCCGTCGCCGGTGGAGACCGCCGGGTTGGTGGTCGCGGAGAAGACCTGCCCCATGCCGCCGGTGGCGAGCACCACCGCCGGGGCGTGCACGGCCCCGACGCCGTCGTGCTGGCCCTCCCCCATCACGTGCAGGGTGACCCCGGACGTGTGGCCCGCGGCGTCCGTGAGCAGATCGAGGACCAGGGCGTTCTCGACGGTGCGCAGTCCGGCGGCGCGGACCGCCTCGACGAGCGCGCGGGAGATCTCCGCCCCGGTGGCGTCGCCGCCGGCGTGCGCGATACGGCGGCGGTGGTGGCCGCCTTCGCGGGTGAGCGCTATCTCCTCGCTGCCCGGTGCGGTGTCGAAGCGGGCGCCGCTCCGGATGAGCCGGTGGACGGCGTCCGGGCCCTCGGTGACCAGGGTGCGGACGGCTTCCTCGTCACACAGCCCGGCGCCCGCCACGAGGGTGTCGGCCAGATGCTGCTCGGGGGTGTCGCCCTCGCCGAGCGCCGCCGCGATGCCGCCCTGCGCCCAGCGGGTGGAGCCGTCGTCCAGGCGGGCCTTGGTGACGACGACGGTCCGGCGGCCGGCCGCGGCGCAGCGCAGCGCGGCGGTCAGCCCGGCCACCCCGGAGCCCACGACGACGACGTCCGCCTCGATGGACCAGCCGGGGGCGGGGGCCGTCAGACGTATGCCGGTGCCTGGGACGGGGCCGGGGCCGGTGCCTGTTCCGGTGGCGGTCATCGGGTCGCTCCGAGGGGGCCTTGGGG
>NZ_SDIF01000279.1 GCF_004122735.1 Streptomyces sioyaensis
CCCTTTTCCCCCGCGCACCCGGACCCCGTCCCCGACACCGCCTCCGCCCTCCTCAACTTCGACGGCATCTCCTACGCCAAGGGCGCCTCCGCCCTGCGCCAGCTCGTCGCCTGGATGGGGGAGAAGGACTTCCTCGCCGGCATCAACGACCACTTCGCCCGGCACCGCTTCGGCAACGCCGCCCTCGCCGACTTCCTCGACTCCCTCGGCCGCGCCACCGACCGCGACGTGCACGCCTGGGCCGCACGCTGGCTGCGCACCACCGGAGTCGACACCCTCACCCCCGAGACCGCCACCGGCAGCGACACCTGGCACCTCGACGTCCACCACAGCGGCAGCCGCCCGCACCGCATCGCCGTCGGCGCCTACGACCAGGACCTCACCGACCCCGGCCGGCTCGTCCCGCGCGACCGCTTCGAGCTGGACATCCCCGCGGAAGAGGGCCGCACCCGCCGCGCCTTCCCCAAGCCCGCCCCCGACCTCCTCGTCCTCAACGACGGCGACCTCACCTACGCCAAGGTCCGTTTCGATCCGGCCTCCTGGAAGACCGTGGCCCGCTCGCTGTCCGGCCTGCCCGACCCGCTCACCCGCGCGGTGGTCTGGAACGCCGCCCGCGACCTGGTCCGCGACGGCGCCCTCGCCCCCACCGCCTACCTCGACGCCGCCCGCACCCACCTCCCGCACGAAACCGACCTCGCGATCCTCCAGGGCGTCCTCTCCTTCGCCCGCACCCAGATCGCCGACCAGTACCTCCCGGCCGCCGCACGGCACACCGCCCTGGCCACCCTCACCGCCCTCAGCCGCGACATCCTCCGCCGCACCGAAGGCCCCGCCCACGGCACGGAGGCCGGGCTCCGGCTCACCGCCGTACGGGCCTTCATCGACAGCGCCACCACCCCCGAAGGCATCCAGGACTGGCTCGACGACGGCAGCGTCCCCGGCGGCCCCCACCTCGACCCCGAACTGCGCTGGCGCATCCTCGGCCGGCTCGCCACCCTCGGCGCCACCACCCCACAAGCCATCGACGCCGAACTCGCCCGCGACCCCGGCGCCACCGGCCGCGAAGGCGCCGCCCGCTGCCACGCCGCCCTCCCCGACCCGGCCGCCAAACAGGCCGCCTGGGACGCCCTGTTCACCACCGACGAGACCGGCGGGAAACCAGCCCTGTCCAACTACCTCTTCATCGCCACCGCCACCGGATTCTGGGCACCCGAACAGCACGAACTGCTGCGCCCCTACGTGGCCCGCTACTTCACCGCCGCCCCCGCCCTCGCCGCCGCCCGCGGACCCGCCC
>NZ_SDIF01000280.1 GCF_004122735.1 Streptomyces sioyaensis
GGGAAGAGAGGACGGCTGGGGGCGGTTGGCGATTGGCTCGGGGCGGTTCAGGGGCGACTTCGGGGCGATCCAGGGATTGGCTCAGGGACGGTTCCGGGGCGGTTCCGGGGTTGGCTCCGGTGCGGCTCGGGGGCGGTTCCGGGGCGGTTCCGGGAGGTTCGGGCGACGGTTGAGGGAAGAGTTTGGAGTGGGGCCATGACACGCAGCGCGCTGACCGGCGAAGAGGTGCTGACGACCGCCGCCCGGCTGGTGCGGGCCCGCGGCCCCGCGGCGCTGACCATGCGCCGCCTCGCCACGGAACTCGGCACCGCCGTCACCTCCATCTACTGGCACGTCGGCAACCGCGAGTCACTGCTGGACGCCCTCGTCGAGCGCACCGTCCGGGAGATGGGCGAGATCCGCCCCGTGGGACGCACCCCGCACGCCCGCATCGTCTCGGTCGCCCGCGCGCTGTACACGGCGCTGCGCGAACGTCCGCAGCTGATCGCGATGGTGCACGAACGCGGCCTGACGGAGCGGATGTTCCTGCCCGCACAGCAGGCGCTGGTCCATGAGATGCACGCGGCCGGGCTGTGTGGTGAGACGGCCGCCGAGGCGGTGCGGGCCGTCCAGTTCCAGGTCGTCGGCTTCGTCCTGGTCGAGCGCAACCGGGAGCGGTCGCCCGAGCAGCATCCGAGCGAGGGCGAGCTGTGGGACTCCCCCACCGCCGAGCACGATCCGGCGCTGGCCCGTGCGCTGGCCGGTCCGGTCGACACCGAGCGACTGTTCACGGTCTCGCTGGACGCGCTGGTGACGTCGCTGCTCTCCCCCGGAGGGGCCGCCTGACGGCGTGGCGGCTTCGTCTGAGTGGCGCTCAGCTCCGGGCAGGACTTAGGGCTCGCCTCTTCTGGGTGGGACTCACCGCTGAGTGGGGCTCACCTACGGACGGCGCTCACCTTGGGGCGGCACTGGCCTCTGGGCGAGCCTCCTCAGGAGAGGGGCTGAACCAGGGAGGCACTCGACCGGAAAGGCACTCACCAGCCACCTCGACCTGGCCCGTTCGCCGGTAGCCGGGCAAGCCGTACGGCCATTGGACCATTTGGGCGGTTTCTTCCACGGCTCCCTGTAGGTGCTCATTTCCCTGGCTTTTTGGGTGCGGTGCGATTCCGGGTGGGGTGCGGTGGTTTCCCCTTGCCGGATATTCCCTGCCGGATTTTCCTCTGCCGGTTTTTCCCCGCCGCCCACCCCCCTTCGGGGGGTGGGCGGGTGAGGAGAGCCCACTCCCCACCCCCATCCCGCCCCACCCCCCGAAGG
>NZ_SDIF01000281.1 GCF_004122735.1 Streptomyces sioyaensis
CTCCCCGACGACACCCCCCACCACTTCATCCCCCTCCTCCGCCGCAACCGCCCCGAACAGACCGAAACCCTCACCGCACTCGCCCGCCTATGGACCAACGGACACCCAGTCGACTGGACCACCCTCCACACCGCAGCACCCGACCAACCCGTCGACCTCCCCACCTACCCCTTCCAACGTCAGCACTACTGGATCAAGAGCACCGCGACTGTCGGCAACATTGCTTCGATCGGTCTGGATGCCGCCGATCACCCGCTGCTGGGAGCGGCGATGATGCTGGCCGACTCGGACGGTGCACTGTTCACCGGACGTCTTTCCAAGGGCAGTCACCCCTGGCTGGCCGACCGCGCTGCCGAAGGGGCCGTGGTCTTCCCGGAGGCCGGGTTCGTCGAGTTGGCGATTCGGGCGGGGGATCAGGTCGGGTGTGGTGTGGTGGAGGAGTTGACGTTGGAGGCGCCGTTGGTGCTGCCGGCGCGTGGTGGTGTGCAGGTGCAGGTGGTGGTGGGGGCACCGGAGGGTGCCTCTGGTGTGCGTTCGGTCCGGGTGTTCTCGCGTGCTGAGGACGCGGCGGGTGACGGGGCGTGGTTGCGGCATGCGACGGGTCTGCTCGGCGCCACGGTGCGCAGTGGTGCCGATGATGCCGACTTCGGTGTGTGGCCTCCGGTGGGGGCGGTTCCCGTGTCGGTCGATGGCCTGTATGAGCGGTATGCGGACGCGGGATTGACGTACGGCCCTGTCTTCCAGGGACTGAAGGCCGCCTGGCGCCACGACGAGGAGTTGTACGCCGAGGTCGTGCTGCCCGAGCAGGCGGCGAAGGACGCGGAGCGGTTCGGCCTTCACCCGGCGGCTCTGGACGCTGCGATACAGAGTCTGGGGCTCCTGGGCGCCGCACCCGATGACGGATCGGCCGTGGAGCTGCGCCTGTGTGCGGAGTGGCGCGGCGTCTCGTTGCACGCCACCGGTGGCTCCGCACTGCGGGTGCGGCTTTCCCCGCTGGGCGCGGGCAGCGTGGCCGTGGAGATCGCCGACGCGGCCGGCGAGGCTGTCGCGTCGATCGAGTCGTTGACCCTCCGTCCGCTCCAGGCCGAGGAGTTGGTCGGCGGAGGTGAAACGGAATTCCCCGATTCGCTGTACCGGGTGGACTGGGTGCCGGCTGTTTCGACTTCGACTTCGACTTCGGCTTCGGCTTCCGCCGCGGCTGGGGCTTCGGCTACGGCCGTCGTCGTGGACTGTGAGGGTCTGGCGGGTGTGGTGGGTTCGCCGGATGTGG
>NZ_SDIF01000282.1 GCF_004122735.1 Streptomyces sioyaensis
GCCGGGGGCACGGGGGGTGTGGCGCGGGTGGGGTCGGTGCGGCGCATGGCGGCGTCCCTCCCTCAGGGGTGCGCGGGCACGGTGGTCAGCAGCGGCTTGGGCGAGGTCGTGCCGCCGGGGGCGCCGACCGCCGTGAGGGTGAGGACGAGGGTGAGCGCCGCGGCCAGTCCGACCGCGGCTGCTGTCAGGGCGCGCATGGCCGGCCTCCCCGGTGAGCTGATGCAGCGTCAGGCGGGGGCACCGTAGCAACGGGCGGCCGAGATGAGAACACGTGGCACCGCCGTCCTGCCGTGGACGGCGGGGATGAGAACACGTGGTACCGCCGTCCTGCCGTGGACGGTGGGCAGGACGGCGGCGATGGGGGCGCGGTCATCGGCCCGGTGCCGAACCGGCCGGGGCGGCACGCCTGTTGGGGCGGTGCGCTCCGGCCGTGGCGCTCTGGTCCGGGGTGGGCGCGCGGTCAGGAACCGGCCGGGGCGGCGACCTTCAGCTTGACGATGAGCACGGCGCCGTCGGCGGTGGTCAGCCGCAGCCGGAACGTCCCCGCGTGGGAGTCCGTGTAGATCTTCGGGACCTTCAGCAGGCCGTGGGCGTCGGTGGTGAGACCGGTGAGGGTGCGGACCGGATCGCCCTGTTCGTCGCCGGTGGCCTCGGGGTCCTTGAAGTAGGGGCCCTTGTCGTTCTCCACCGGGTGGTCCGGGTCGTCGGTGACCATGGTGGCGGTGACCGGCACCCCCGCCGCGAGCTTGCCCCGGTAGGTCGCCTTGATCTCGACCGCGTCCTCGGCGAAGGGCTGGCCGGCGGTCGCCGTCAGCTCCTTGTCCGAGGTGCGGGCGAGCTTGTCGGCCTTCGGGGCCGGCCTGGCCTTGACGGTGGCGCCGAAGACGGCGGCGGGCGCGCCGCGGCCCACGGCCGTGGCGCGGACGGTGAAGGCGCCGGGCTTCTCGCCCGCTCGCAGGGCGGGGGCGGTGGCCAGGCCGGCCTTGTCCGTGGTGACGGTGACGGCGGTCCGGTTGCCGGGGAAGCGGGCGCCGGCGGAGGCGGGGAGGGTGAAGCGGACGGGGGCGCCGGCGACCGGCTTGCCCGCGGCGTCCTCGGCGCGCACCTTCGGCGAGGCGGTGAACTCGCTGCCGGCGGTGGCGGTCAGGTCCTTGTCGCCGACGCGGGCGAGGGCGGTGAGCCGGGGCTCGGCGGGCGGTTTGGGAGTGGGCTTGGGGG
>NZ_SDIF01000283.1 GCF_004122735.1 Streptomyces sioyaensis
GGGGCAGGGGTGGGGGCGGCGGTGGCGGTCACCGCTCGCCCGCCTCCGTCATCGCGGGGATGGCCGAGATCGCGGTGAAGGCCTGCTCGTGGGTGCGAGCCCGGGACCGGTCGCGGGTGAAGATCTCCCGGGCGACGGTGGCCAGCGCGGCCCCGGGCGCCTGCAGATCGAGGCGGCTGGCGCGGGCGACCTCCTCGCTCCACTCGGCCGGCACCGCCGACGCACCGCGCAGCGCGCCGACCAGCGCCCCGCTCATCGTGGCGATCGAGTCGGAGTCGCGCCCGTAGTTGACCGCGCCGAGCACCGTGCTGCGGAAGTCGCCGCCGCCGATCAGCAGCATGCCCAGGGCGATGGGCAGTTCCTCGACGGCGTGCAGCCGGGAGGGGCGGCGGGCGCCGAGCGAGGGGTTGCGGTAGTCCGGGCCCACCGTGTCGAAGGGGGCGACGGCCGCGCGCAGCGGCGCCGGCGCCGCCTCGGGGTCGGTCACCGACGACGCGGCCTCGCAGACCGCCTCGATCGCGGCGCGGGTGCCGTCCTTGGCCAGCCGCAGCGCCTGGACGACGACGGAGGACGGGGTGGCGTCCGGGACGAACGCGGCGGCCACGGCCGCGGCGAACACCCCCGCCGCCTCCCGCCCGTACGAGGACTGATGGGCGCCGGCGATGTCCAGCGCCTCGGCGTACGCCCGGTCCGGGTTGCCGGCGTTGACCACGCCGACCGGTGCCATGTACATCGCCGCGCCGCAGTTGACGATGTTCCCGACGCCCGCCTCCCGCGGATCCGCATGCCCGTAGTGCAGCCGCGCCACGATCCACTTCTCGGCGAGGAAGATCCGCTGCAGCGGCAGCGCCTCGGCCTCCAGCTCCGGGATCCAGCGCGGGGTGCCGATCAGATCCGGCACCAGATGATCGGCGATGTCATAGGCGTCGAGGTGATCGCGCACCGTCTCGTAGACCCTGACCAGCGCATGGGTCATCAAGGTGTCGTCGGTGACGTGCCCGTCGCCCTTGTGGTACGGCGCGATCGGCCGGGCGGTGCGCCAGTCGTCGTGGAACGGCCCGACGATGCCCTCGACCCGGCCGCCGTGCCGTTTCGCGATCTCCTCCGGCGACCAGCCCTCCACGGGCCCGCCGAGCGCGTCCCCGACCGCCGCCCCGACCAGCGCACCGGTCGCCCGGTCCTCCAGGGAGGGCGGGACGGGGG
>NZ_SDIF01000003.1 GCF_004122735.1 Streptomyces sioyaensis
GGGTGGGGCTGTCGGCCGGGGGTGCGGTGGCGGCGGGTGAGCCGGGTGCCGGCGGTCGGGGGAGGGTCAGCCCTTGCCGGAGGCCGTGCAGCCGACGAGTACGGCGTTGGTCGCACGCTTCGTCGTACGCAGCGTGACCTCGGTGTCCACCTGGCCCGCGCGCTGATCGACGGTGACGTCCTTGCGGCCGACCTCGCTGCCGTCCTCGGCCTGTGAGCGCAGCGTGCACACACCCTTGGCGTCCGCGTCCTTGACGACTTCCAGATGGACCTTGACGGCGTGATCGGAGACCGCGTCCCAGGTGATCACCCGGCCGCTGAGGTCCTGACCGGAGATGTACGAGATGCCGCACCAGGCGATCACCCCCAGCAGCGCGACGCCGAGCACACTGCCGATGATCTTGAGCTTGCGGTCCGCGCGCGCGTCCGCGGAGCGGCCGTAGCGTCCTTCGGGGAGCCGTTCACGCACCGCGGTCATGATCAATTCTCCTGCTCGGGGGACCGGAACCCACAACCCCCGGGGGGTCCCCGCCCCAGGGAATACAGCGCCCCCCGCTTCGGTCACTATAGGAGGCATCTTCTCCAGCTCTTCACTGAGGATCGAGTCTTGACTGAGCAGTTGCGATTGATGGCGGTCCATGCCCACCCCGACGACGAGTCGAGCAAGGGTGCGGCCACCATGGCCAAGTACGTGTCCGAGGGGGTGGACGTGCTGGTCGCCACCTGCACAGGCGGTGAGCGAGGCTCCATCCTCAACCCCAAACTCCAGGGCGATCCGTACATCGAGGAGAACATCCACGAGGTACGGAAGAAGGAGATGGACGAGGCCCGGGAGATCCTGGGCGTCAAGCAGGAGTGGCTCGGCTTCGTCGACTCCGGGCTGCCCGAGGGCGACCCGCTGCCGGCGCTGCCCGAGGGCTGCTTCGCGCTGCAGCCCGTCGAAACGGCCGCGGAGCCCCTGGTCCGGCTGATCCGGACGTTCAAGCCGCAGGTCATCACGACGTACGACGAGAACGGCGGCTATCCGCACCCGGACCACATCATGACCCACAAGATCACGATGGTGGCCTTCGAGGCGGCCGGTGACCCGGAGAAGTATCCGGACGCCGGCGAGCCCTGGCAGCCCCAGAAGCTCTACTACAACCAGGGCTTCAACAAGCCGCGCACCATCGCGCTGCACGAAGCGCTGCTGGCGCGCGGCATGGACTCGCCGTACGGCGAGTGGCTGGAGCGCTGGAAGCAGTTCGAGCAGCGCGAGCGCACGCTGACCACGTACATCCCGTGCGACGACTTCTTCGAGATCCGTGACAAGGCGCTGATCGCCCACGCCACCCAGATCGACCCCGACGGCGGGTGGTTCCGGGTGCCGATGGACATCCAGCGCGAGGTCTGGCCGACGGAGGAGTACGAGCTCGCGAAGTCGCTCGTGGACACTTCCCTCCCCGAGGACGACCTCTTCGCGGGCATCCGCAACAATTGAGCCCATGATGAGCGCGACCAGCACCCTCGCCCTGACGCACTTCGTCACCCTTGCCGACAGCTTCGACAAGGACAAGGTGACGCCCGGCGTCCTCGGCTTCATCGTCTTCGCGGTCATCGGCGGCGCCGTGTGGCTGCTGATGAAGTCCATGACCAAGCACATGAAGAAGGTGGACTTCGAGGAGCAGCCCCAGGGCGGCGAGGCCGGCGGCACGGCCTCTGCCGCGCAGGCGCCCGAGCCGAAGACCGGCTGACGGCGGGGCCACCCGCCCCGAACGCCGGACCGCCGGGCCCGCGGGGCCGGGTGGTCCGTGAAGACCGGGTGGCGGTCGACGGCCGGCCGATGGACACGGCCGGCTGACCGGCCCGGCGGCTCGCCGATCCGAGTGGTCGGCGAGCCGGGCCCGAGTCGCGGGCGAGCCGGGCCCGAGCGGCGGGCCCGGGTGCCTGAGCGGTGGGCTCGGGGCGCCTGGGTGGCCGGCCCGTGTCGACCGCGCAGGCCGGAGCCGCCGTCACTCGTCACCGGGCGGCGTGACGCTCACTCCCATGACCTCGCGCGCGTGGCGGCCGGGCACCATGCCGAGCCGCCATGCCTGCCACCCCGTCTCCGGCTCCACCCCGCGGTCCAGCAGCAGTGCGAACGTCTCCGCGCAGTCCTCCAGCTTGGCGTCGCGGGCCGGGTGCTTCTCCCGAACCAGCTGCGCCAGCTCCTCCTGGGCCACGGCCGCGCCCACCACCGAACCGCCCGGCGAGGCGAGCGGCAGCAGGGTGCAGCGCAGGAACCGGGCCCAGTCCTCGCCGCGCCGGTCGCCGTAGCCGGCGAACAGCCGGGCCGCCTCGTCGGCCAGCTCCAGTGCCTGCGCCGCCCGGCCGTTGCCGGCGTCGACGATCAGCAGCTCCAGGCAGGACCAGGCCTCGCCGTGCGGCACTCCTATCCGCTGGAAGTCCTTGCGGGCGTCCTGGAGCAGTTGCCGGGCGAAGCCGCTGTTGCGCAGCGAGCCGGTCTGCTCCGCCCGCAGATCACGGGTGACCCGCCCCGAATCGTGCCGGGTGCAGGCCAGACCGTAGGCGTCCTGCATCCGGCTGAACATCGTCCGCGACCGCTCCAGCTGGCGCAGCGCCGCATCGGGCTCGCCGCGTTCCTCCAGGGCCTGGCCCAGGTAGTACATCGTCCAGGCCTCACCGCGGGCGTCCTCGTGCTGATGGTGGAGCGGTAGCGCCTGCCGCAGCTGGTCCACCGCGAGCCCCGGATCACCGTCCACCAGCCGGGCCCGGGCCAGCTGGGTCAGCGCCCAGGCCTCGCCGCGCTCGTCGTGCGTCCGGCCGTAGAGCTCCATCGCCGCCTGCAGCGCGCGCTCCGCCGCCGGCACCTCGCCCAGGCGCAGATGCACCTGGCCGAGCTGGAAGTGTGCCCACGCCTGGCCGTGCACGCTCTCGCTCTCCTCATGGAGCTCCAGCGCCTCGTGCAGCATGGCGAGGGCCTCGGCGAGCTGCGACCGGTCCCGCTCCACTGCCGCCAAGGCGTGCAGTGTCCAGGCCCGGTCGCCGTGCATGTCCGGGCCGGACTGCAGCTCCAGCGCCTCACGGAGCTTCGCCGAGGCCTCGGCGAGACTGCCCTGCTGCTGGAGCGTGATGCCCAGATCGCGCAGCGCACGGGCCGCGCCCACCGGATGCTGGGCCTCGAAGTAGAGGTCGACCACCGACGCCAGGGTCGTGCGCGCCTTGTCCAGCTCACCGAGTTGCCGGGCCGCGATACCCGTACGCCACTGCACCGAGCGGGAGAGCAGCCCCTGGCCGACCGCCCGGGTCAGTTCGCTCAGCTCGCCCAGGCGGTAGAGGTCTCCGCGCAGCAGGCAGTAGTCGGCCAGGGCGCCCAGCAGATGCGAGACCGTCGCCTGGTCCACGCCCTGGTCGGCATGGCGCAGCGCGGCCGTGATGAAGCTGGTCTCGTCGTCCAGCCACTGGAGGGCCGCGTCCAGGGACGTGAAGCCGTGGGAGCCGAAGCGGTCGGCGCGGGTGGACGTGCGGCCGTCGACCAGCCGGATGACCGAGTCGGCCAGTTCCGCATAGCCGCGGATCAGCCGCTCCTGGGCCGCGCCGCGCTCCTGTGCGTCCTCCTCGTCCTCCAGCCGGGAGTGCGCAAAGCTGTGCACCAGGGCGTGCAGGCGGTAGCGCTCACCGCGCACATGCTCGATCAGCCCCGCCCGGACCAGCGTCGTCAGCTGCCGCTCCGCCTCCGCGTTCGCCACCCCCAGCAGGGCGGCCGCGGCCGCCGTCCCCAGGCTCGCCCGGCCCACCAGCGCCAGCCGGCGCAGCAGCCGCCGGGCCGCCTCGGGCTGGTCGAAGTAGCGCAGCGACAGGGCGCGCTCGACCGGCGGCAGCGGCCCGTACGCCGCCAGGTCCGCGGCCAGCGTGGTGGCGGTGCGCGGGCCGAGCGAGGAGCCGGCCACCCGCAGCGCCAGCGGGAGGCCGGCGCACAGTTGAAGGATCTCGTCGAGGGCCCGTGCGTCGTAGGGACCCGAGGCGTCCGGGGCCTCGTTGCCGGCCGCGGCGGTGGCGCGCAGCAACTCCTCGGTGCCCGCCGCGTCCAGCGGCCCCACCGGCAGCTGGTGCACCCACGCCTGGAGGTCCTCGGGCAGGTCCAGTGGAGCGCGGGAGGTGACCAGCACCAGGCTGTCGGACCGCTCCGGCACCAGCGTGCGCACCTGCTCCGGATCCGCGGCGTCGTCCAGCAGGACCGTCACCGGAAGGCCCGTCAGATGCTGGTGGTACAGCTCGGTGAGCCGTTTGACGTGCTGCTCCTGGGACGGCCGCTCGCGGAACAGCAGCTGCTCGCGCGGCGCGCCCAGGCGGTTGAGCAGATGCAGCAGTGCGTCGCGGGTCGGCAGCGGCACCTCGCCGGGGGTGTCACTGCGCAGATCCACCACACATGCGCCACGGAACTGATCGCGCAGCTGATGGGTGGCCCGCACCGCGAGCGCCGTACGCCCCGAGCCCGGCTCGCCGTGCAGCACCACCACCGTCGGCTTGGTCTCCGTGCTCGCACGGGCCGCCTGCACCCACTGCGCGATCTGCGTCAGCTCCGCCCGCCGCCCGGCGAACACGCCTTCCGGGCTGGGGAGCTGGGAGAACGAATGCTCCAGTACGGACCGCTGCCGGGCCGCCGCGCTGCGGTCCGCACCGCGCAACTGCGGCCCCCGGCCGCTCTGCCCGCCCCCGGTCTTGGCCGCCGAGCTGCCGCGGGCCGCCGCCGTCAGCATCCGCTGCTGGTCCAGGAACGGCCGGACGCCGCGCACTTCCAGCGCCGTCAGCCACTGCAGCCGCAGCTGCTGGGCGCCGCCGGGCCGGCCGCGCTTCCCGGCCTCCCGGTTGGCCGCCGGCAGGTGGGCCGCGGTCAGCTTCAGGACCGTGGCCGTCGCGCCCGCCAGCACCACGGAGGCCCCCACGGCCAGCGCCGGCCCCGTGCCCGTGCCGTACGCGAGGTCCGTGCCGAACGCCGCCACCGCCGCCACGGCCGTCGCCACCGCCGGGGTGCCCAGCTCCTTGCGGGGCAGTGACGGCCGGCCGGCGGCCGCCTCGTCCAGCGCCCGGACGTAGGCGGTGTACTCCTCGGCGGCGCTGCCGGCCAGCTCCTCCAGCGCGGACCGTGCCCTGCCGAGCAGCGCGCCGCCGTCGAGCCGGCCGCCCGAGCGCCGTACCTCCTCCTCGACGGCCCTGGTCAACAGCGCTTCCGCTTCCGCACGATGGTCCTCGCGCAGCGCGGCCAGTGACCCCGGCATGCTCATCCCCCTCCAGCGTTCCTGCAGTGTCCAGCGGTGATCGTCGCCGTACGCACAGTGTTCCGCGTCCGCGCGATTTCCGGCAGGGCTGTGGACAACTCCCTCCGCTCCCCGCTCACCGTGCCTCGTTGGGAGAGGATGGACCCATGCCGAACCGCCTGGCCCATGAGACTTCCCCGTATCTGCTCCAGCACGCCGACAACCCCGTCGACTGGTGGCCGTGGTCCGCCGACGCGTTCGAGGAAGCCCGGCGGCGCGGGGTGCCCGTGCTGCTCAGCGTCGGCTACAGCTCGTGCCACTGGTGCCACGTGATGGCGCACGAAAGCTTCGAGGACCCGGACACCGCCGCGCTGCTCAACGACCACTTCGTGGCCGTCAAGGTCGACCGGGAGGAGCGCCCGGACGTCGACGCCGTCTACATGGAGGCCGTGCAGGCCGCCACCGGTCAGGGCGGCTGGCCCATGACCGTCTTTCTCACCCCCGACGCCGAGCCGTTCTACTTCGGGACGTACTTCCCGCCCGAGCCCCGCCACGGCATGCCGTCCTTCGGGCAGATCCTGGAGGGGGTGCGCAGCGCCTGGGCCGACCGGCGCGACGAGGTCGGCGAGGTCGCCGGCCGGATCGTCGCCGACCTGGCCGGCCGCTCGCTGAGCGCTTCGCTGCCCGCCGACCGGCGCCCGCCGCGCGCCGAGGAGCTGCACACCGCCCTGATGGGCCTGACCCGCGAATTCGACGCGGCGCACGGCGGATTCGGCGGCGCGCCGAAGTTCCCGCCGCCCATGGTGCTGGAGTTCCTGCTCCGCCACCATGCGCGCACTGCTTCCGCCGGGGCCCTGGAGATGGTGCAGGCGACGTGCGCGGCGATGGCCCGCGGCGGGATCTACGACCAGCTCGGCGGGGGCTTCGCGCGCTACGCGGTGGACGCCACTTGGACCGTTCCGCACTTCGAGAAGATGCTCTACGACAACGCCCTGCTGTGCCGGACCTACGCCCACCTGTGGCGGTCCACCGGCTCGGAGGCGGCCCGCCGGACCGCCGTCGAGACCGCCGACTTCATGGTCCGTGAACTCCGCACCGACCAGGGCGGTTTCGCCTCCGCACTGGACGCGGACAGCGACGACGGCACCGGCCGGCACACCGAGGGTGCCTACTACGTGTGGACGCCCGGGCAGCTGCGGTCCGTACTGGGCGAGGAGGACGCGGAGTTCGCCGCCGCCCACTTCGGCGTCACCGAGGAAGGCACCTTCGAGGAGGGCGCCTCGGTCCTGCAACTCCCCGACACCGAGGGCCTGGTGGACGCCGAACGGGTGGCTTCCCTCAGGCAGCGGCTCCTCGCGGCGCGCGAGGAGCGGCCGCGCCCCGGCCGGGACGACAAGGTCGTCGCCTGCTGGAACGGGCTGGCCATCGCCGCGCTCGCCGAGACCGGCGCCTATTTCGACCGCCCGGACCTCATCCAGGCCGCCACCGACGCCGCCGACCTGCTCGTCCGCGTCCACATGGACGGGCAGGCCCGGCTGCACCGCACCTCCCGCGACGGCACACCCGGCGCCAACTCCGGTGTCCTGGAGGACTACGCCGACGTCGCGGAGGGCTTCCTCACCCTCGCCTCGGTCACCGGGGAGGGCGTCTGGGTGGAGTTCGCGGGCCTCCTCCTGGACACCGTGCTGCACCAGTTCACCACCGAGGACGGCGCGCTCTACGACACCGCGGCCGACGCCGAGGCGCTGATCCGCCGCCCCCAGGACCCGACCGACAACGCGACGCCCTCCGGGTGGACGGCGGCGGCCGGCGCCCTGCTGTCGTACGCGGCGCTGACCGGCAGCAGCCGTCACCGGGACGCCGCGGAGCGCGCGCTGGGCATCGTCACCGCGCTCGCCGGCCGGGCCCCGCGCTTCATCGGCTGGGGCCTCGCGGTCGCCGAGGCCGCGCTGGACGGGCCGCGCGAGGTCGCGGTCGTCGGCCCGCCGGACGATCCGGCCACCGCCGCACTGCACCACGCCGCGCTGCTCGCTACCGCCCCGGGGGCGGTCGTAGCCACGGGCGCCCCCGGGGCGGACGAGGTGCCGCTCCTCCAGGACCGCCCCCTGGTCGACGGCCGACCCGCCGCGTACGTCTGCCGCCACTTCACCTGCGAACGGCCGACCACGGACCCGGCGGAGCTGACGGCAGGGCTTCAGGGGTAGGCGCGGGGTACGACCCTGGCGCGCGCGTCACCAGCCTCTCGGGTCGGCGCATCTAGCCTCGGGTCATGACACAGCGCACACACCGTGAAGTTCACCTGGCCGGCCGGCCCCGGGGGCCGCTCACCGAGGACCTCTTCGAGATCGTGGAGGTGCCGGTCCCGGAACCCGGGCCCGGCCAGGTGCTGGTACGCAACACCGTCATGGGTGTGGCCGCCGTGATGCGCACGCTGATGGAGGAGGCCGGCGTGGTGCCGATGCCCTCCTACCAGATCGGCGAGCCGCTGTACGGGGCCGCCGTCGGCGAGGTGGTGGCCGCCCCGGGGACCGACTTCACCCCCGGCGACCTGGTGGCACACCACTCCGGCTGGCGCGAGTACGCCCTGCTGGACGCCGACCGGGCGCACCGGCTCGACCCCGGTCTGCTGCCAGACCCGGCCGCCCACCTCTCGCAGGGCCCCACCGCCTGGATGGGCGTGGTGCGCGGCGCCGAAGTACGCCCCGGGGACACGGTGTTCATCACCGGAGCGGCGGGCGGCGTGGGCTCCCTGGCGGGCCAGATCGCCCGGCTGCGCGGTGCGGCCCGGATCATCGGCAGTACGGGATCGCCGGAGAAGGCGGACCGGCTGATCAAGGAATTCGGCTATGACGCGGTGGTGATCCGTGGCGCGGGCCCCATCGAGGACCAACTGCGCACGGCCGCCCCGGAGGGCCTCGACGCGGTCTTCGACAATGTCGGCGGCGAACAACTCCGGGCCGCTCTCGCCGTCGCCAACCGGGGCGCCCGGGTCGCCCTCGTGGGAGCCTTGTCCGCCCAGCTCTCCCCCGGGGGCGCGACCACCATCGAACTCGACACCCTCTCGCTGCTCGCCCGCAGCATCACCCTGCGCGGCATCGCCCTGTACGAGCACCTGGACCTGATCCCCGAGTGGAACCAGCGGTTCGGCGAGGGGCTGCGCGACGGCTCCCTCACCTTCCCGCACGCCCGGCTGCGGGGCATCGAGCAGGCACCGCGGGCACTGCGCGAGCTGACCGAGGGGCGCCATCTGGGCGCCGTGGTCGTGGAGTTGTGAGGTGACGGCAGGGGGCCGCCGGTTACGCCGCCCACGAGGTGCCGGTGATGGACGACTTCGAGCAGATCGCGCCGGACGCGGCCCGACCTGTGGATCGACCCGTCCGCCACGCGCCCCGCACCCCTACACCGTGAGGCCCCGCGCCAGTACGTCCATCGTCCGGTGGATCAGCGCCTCCAGGTCGGCGTCCTGGCCGCCCTCGACCCAGGCCAGCATCGCCTCCTGGAGCGCGGCCAGGATCGCCGCACCGATCACCCGCAGCTCCAGGTCACCGTCCGGACGGCCGGAGCGTTCCGCCAGTACGGCGGCGAGCATCGCGGCGTCCCGCGCGGCGTTCTCCGCCGTACGGCCCCGGATCGCGGGCACTTCACGGATCAGCCGGACCCGCTGGACGAGTTCGCCGCGCTCCTCCGCGGTGAGCCCGCGCAGCGCCTCGACGGTGACCTGACGCATCGACTCGACCATCGGCTCGTCCGCGGGACGGGCCCGCAGCCCGGCCGCCGGCACGGCGTCGTACTCGACGGAGAGCACGATGTCTTCCTTGGTGGGGAAGTAGCGGAAGACCGTGCTCGGTGAGACGTCGGCGGCCTCGGCGATCCGGTCGACCGGCGTCGCGTCGTAGCCCTGCTCCGCGAAGAGCCGGTAGGCGGCCCGCCGGATCGCCTGCCGGGTCTGGAGCTTCTTCCGCTCCCGCAGCCCGAGCTTCGGCGTCGCGGGCGGTGAGCTGGCAGAGGTGCGTGCGGAGACCATGCGCAGCATTGTCGGGCATCCCCGGGTCCCGGAACGACGGCCGTGGCGGTGCGTGCACCGCGCGCATGCCGCGGTGGGCCGGGGGAGCGCTGCCCATTGTCAGTGGGGTGTGTCACGCTGTGGCGCGAAGGTGATTACTCTCAGTGAGAAAGGTGGTGGCGAGATGTTCGAGGGTGGGGCTTCAGGCGTGGGTGTAGGCCACCAGTGAGATGCCGACGTAGTGCACGACGAAGGCCGCCAGGGTGAGGGAGTGGAAGACCTCGTGGAAGCCGAACCACTGGGGTGAGGGGTTGGGGCGCTTGATGCCGTAGATGACGCCGCCCGCGCTGTAGAGCAGGCCGCCGACGACGACGAGTACGAGGACGGCGACGCCGCCGGTGCGCAGGAAGTCGGGCAGGAAGAAGACGGCGGCCCAGCCCATGGCGATGTAGCAGGGGGTGTACAGCCAGCGGGGGGCGCCGACCCAGAAGACCCGGAAGAGGATGCCGGCCAGGGCGGCCGCCCAGACCGCCCAGAGCAGGGTCTCGCCGCGGGATCCCGGCACGAGCAGCATCGTCAGCGGCGTATAGGTGCCCGCGATGATCAGGAAGATATTGGCGTGATCCAGGCGGCGGAGTATGCCGTCGGCGCGTGGGCCCCAATTGCCGCGGTGGTAAAGGGCGCTGACGCCGAACAGCAGGCAGGCGGACATCGTGTAGATGCCGCAGGCCAGGCGGCCGCGGGGGCTGTCGGCGAGGGCGGTGAGGACGATGCCGGAGAGCAGGACGGCGGGGAACATTCCGGCGTGCAGCCAGCCGCGCAGTTTGGGTTTGAGGGGGGTGGCTGCGTCGGTGACGGCCGCGATGGCGGGCGGCGCGGAGGGGGGTCGGCTCTCGGCGGCGTCGGGCGCGGAATTCATGGCGTAATGCTACCTACGCAACCGTAAGTTACGGATTCGTACCGGAGTGGTGACGGTCACCAAGGCGCCCTCTGGACAGAACTCTATCGGGGTCGGATGATCAAATGAGTGCGGTCGGCACCGGATGAGCGGTCACGAAGCATCCGGGTCGCAGCCCCCAAGGGGCAAACAACCAAAAGAAGCGGATGTTCCCGGCAAATCGGGTAGACATCCGTCCAGACCCTCATCTAGGAGCGATCGTGGCGCGCGACAACGCGGCTCCCACCATTCCGACCCGTCACCAGGGACTCATCGCCTGGGTCGACGAGATCGCAGCGATCACCCAGCCCGACCGGGTCGTCTGGTGTGACGGCTCCGAGGCGGAGTACGAGCGGCTCTGCGAGGAGCTCGTCGACAAGGGAACGTTCACCAAGCTCGACCCGATCAAGCGCCCCAACTCGTACTACGCCGCCTCCGACCCGTCTGACGTGGCGCGCGTCGAGGACCGCACCTTCATCTGCTCCGAGAAGGAGGCGGACGCCGGCCCGACCAACCACTGGAAGGCCCCCGCCGAGATGCGGGAGATCTTCACGGGTGAGAAGGGCATCTTCCGCGGCTCGATGAAGGGCCGGACGATGTACGTCGTCCCGTTCTGCATGGGCCCGCTCGGCTCCCCGCTCTCCGCGCTCGGCGTGGAGATCACCGACTCCGCCTACGTCGCGGTCTCCATGCGCACCATGACGCGCATGGGCCGGCCGGTGCTCGACGAGCTCGGCGAGGACGGTTTCTTCGTCAAGGCGGTGCACACGCTCGGCGCCCCGCTGGCCGAGGGTGAGGCCGACGTTCCGTGGCCGTGCAACTCCACCAAGTACATCTCGCACTTCCCCGAGGACCGCGAGATCTGGTCCTACGGCTCGGGCTACGGCGGCAACGCCCTGCTCGGCAAGAAGTGTTACGCGCTGCGCATCGCCTCCGTCATGGCACGCGACGAGGGCTGGCTCGCCGAGCACATGCTGATCCTCAAGCTCACGCCGCCGCAGGGCGAGGCCAAGTACGTCGCCGCCGCCTTCCCGAGCGCCTGCGGCAAGACCAACCTCGCGATGCTGGAGCCCACGATCTCCGGCTGGACGGTCGAGACCATCGGCGACGACATCGCCTGGATGCGCTTCGGCGAGGACGGCCGCCTCTACGCGATCAACCCCGAGGCCGGCTTCTTCGGTGTCGCGCCCGGCACCGGCGAGCACACCAACGCCAACGCCATGAAGACGATGTGGGGCAACTCCGTCTTCACCAACGTCGCGCTGACCGATGACGGCGACGTGTGGTGGGAGGGCATGACGGAGGAGAAGCCCGCCCATCTGACCGACTGGAAGGGCAACGACTGGACGCCGGCGTCCGAGACGCCCGCCGCCCACCCCAACGCCCGCTTCACCGTCCCGGCCGGCCAGTGCCCGATCATCGCGCCCGAGTGGGAGGACCCCAAGGGCGTGCCGATCTCGGCCATCCTCTTCGGCGGCCGTCGCGCCAGTGCCGTGCCGCTGGTGACCGAGTCGCTGACCTGGCAGCACGGCGTCTTCCTCGGCGCCAACGTCGCCAGCGAGAAGACCGCCGCGGCCGAGGGCAAGGTCGGCGAGCTGCGCCGCGACCCGTTCGCCATGCTGCCGTTCTGCGGCTACAACATGGGCGACTACATGGGGCATTGGGTCAAGGTCGGCAGCGACGCCGCGCGGGAGGGACGCCAGTCCAAGCTGCCGAAGATCTACTACGTCAACTGGTTCCGCAAGGACGACAAGGGCCGCTTCGTGTGGCCGGGCTTCGGCGAGAACGGCCGGGTGCTCAAGTGGATCGTCGAGCGGCTGGAGGGCACGGCCGAGGGTGTCGAGACGCCCATCGGCGTGCTGCCCACCAAGGAGGCGCTGGACACCACGGGCCTCGACCTCGACGACGCCGACCTCGACTTCCTGCTGACCGTCGACAAGGACGTGTGGCGCGAGGAGGCGGCGCTGATCCCCGAGCACCTCAACACCTTCGGTGACCACACGCCGAAGGAGCTGTGGGACGAGTACCGCGCGCTGGTCCAGCGGCTGGGCTAGGCACGCCGCCCACACCGCTCACCGTCCGGCCGGGGCCCCGCACCTGTGGGTGTGGGGCCCCGGTTCGGGTGAGGCGTCGGCCCGGGCGGCATCGGGCCGCCCGCCGGTGGAGCCAGTGGGACCGGTGGGGCCGCTGGAGTGAGGCGGGGCGCCGGCCGGTTCGTACGGCGCGGGGTTCAGGCCGTGGCGAGATCCCGGAGGGGGGCGGCGTGCGCCGCCAGCCGGTCCGCCGCCAGGGCCATCACCGCGGTGTCGTTCCGGGTCGTGGCGACCGCGAGGGCGTTCCCGGCGAGGGTGTGGGCGCGCTGGTGGAGGGCGCCGGTCCGGGTCGCGGCGGTGCCGTCGGTGGGCTCGGCGCGCAGCGGATAGTGGCCGCCGCTCAGCCGCGCGACCTGCTCGGCGATGAGCTCGGCGGCGGCGGCCAGCGCGGCGCCGTCCGGCGCGGGAGCGTCCGCCGCGCCGCCGTCCGCCCGCGTCGCCAGCGCATGGAGCTCATCGGTGACGGTGAGCAGCGCGGTCAGCTGGCCGGCGAGCCGGATGTCCAGTTCCTCCTCGCGGGAGCGGTGCGGGATCTCCGGGGCGGCGGCCATGGTGTGGACCGACTTGGTGCGGATCGGTTCGTACATGGGACGGCCTCCTGAAAGCGTCAGGAGGCCATCCTAGCTTGGACTCTGTCTAAAGTTGAGGTCCGTACAGAAATCGCGGTAGGTCAGTACTGTCCGTAACCGTCGAGGAAGGAGCCGATCCGGGTGACGGCATCCGTCAGCTCGTCCTTGCCGGGCAGGGTGACCAGGCGGAAGTGATCCGGCTCGGGCCAGTTGAAGCCGGTGCCGTGGACGATCATGATCTTCTCGGCGCGGAGCAGATCGAGCACCATCTGCCGGTCGTCCTTGACCTTGTAGACCTTGGGGTCCAGCCGCGGGAAGGCGTACAGCGCGCCCTTCGGCTTGACGCAGCTGACGCCGGGGATCTGGGTGAGCAGCTCGTACGCCGTGTCGCGCTGCTCCAGCAGCCGGCCGCCGGGCAGCACCAGCTCGTTGATCGACTGGCGGCCGCCGAGCGCGGTGGCCACCGCGTGCTGGGCCGGCATGTTGGCGCACAGCCGCATATTGGCCAGGATCGTCAGCCCCTCGATGTACGAGGCGGCGTGCGCCTTCGGGCCGCAGACCGCCATCCAGCCGCTGCGGTAGCCCGCCACCCGGTAGGACTTCGACAGCCCGTTGAAGGTCAGGGTCAGCAGATCGGGGGCGAGGGCGGCGAACGGGGTGTGGGTGACGCCGTCGTAGAGGATCTTGTCGTAGATCTCGTCGGCGCAGACGATCAGGTTGTGCCGGCGGGCGATCTCCGCGATGCCCCGGAGCAGCTCGTCGTCGTAGACGGCGCCCGTGGGGTTGTTGGGGTTGATGACGACGATCGCCTTGGTGCGGTCGGTGACCTTGCGCTCGATGTCGGCGAGGTCCGGCATCCAGTCCGCCTGCTCGTCACAGCGGTAGTGCACGGCCGTGCCGCCGGAGAGCGAGACCGAGGCCGTCCACAGCGGGTAGTCCGGGGCCGGGACCAGTACCTCGTCGCCGTCGTCCAGCAGCGCCTGCATCGACATCTGGATCAGCTCGGAGACGCCGTTGCCAAGGTAGATGTCGTCGACGGAGAGCTCGATGCCCTTGGTCTGGTAGTGCTGCATCACCGCGCGGCGGGCGGACAGCAGGCCCTTCGCGTCGCCGTAGCCGTGGGCGCTGCCGACCGTGCGGAGGATGTCCTCCAGGATCTCGGGCGGGCACTCGAAGCCGAACGCCGCGGGGTTGCCGGTGTTGAGCTTGAGGATGCGGTGACCCGCCGCCTCCAGCCGCATGGCCTCCTCAAGCACCGGGCCACGGATCTCGTAGCAGACGTTGGCGAGCTTCGTTGACTGGATCACCTGCATGACCGCCACCTTACGGGCGCGTATCCGCGGCCGCTCGGTGTTTTTCCCCACGTTGACCCACAGGGCGGGGGGCTCGGCACACGCTCCGTGACGCCGGCGGGGCGGAGTGGGGGGCGACGGTTTCCGTGGAGGGCCGGTTTTCGTGGGGAGTGCTGATTTCCGTGGGAGTGCCGATGCGGTGGGCGCCGGCGATTTCCGTGGACGGCCACGGGCGGGGGCCGCCCGGCGGTACGCTCCGGGCCGTTGCACCGCCGGTGCGCCCGCGCCGGTCACCGCGCACCGAGCACGCCGACGAGCTGACACCGGGGGCCCAAGGATGGCGAGCACTTCCACCGGATCCGGCACCACCGCTTCCGCCCCGCCCGGCACCACGGCCCCCGCCCGGCCGGGCCCCACCGCTCCCGCCCCGCCCGGCAGCCCGGCTCCCACCCGTTTTGCGCTGCTCAACGACGAACCCGTCACCGACTCCGCGGCGGATCTGCTGGGCACCGGACGGGCCGCGCGCCAGCTCGCCGGGCTGCTGGTGGCCTCCCGTGACTCCACCCCGTTCACGCTCGCCGTCGACGCCGGCTGGGGCATGGGCAAGAGCACCCTGATGCGGCTGGTCGACGCCGAACTGGCGCAGGCCCCCGAGGTGCACACCGTCTGGTTCAACGCCTGGACCTCGACCGCCACCGACGCACTGGAAGGGCTGATCAAGTCCGTCCTGATGCGGTTCGACCGGCGGGTGCTGCGGCGCGGACTCCAGCGCCTCTCCGAGCGGCGCGCGCTGCTGCGGGCCGCCCGGGCCCTGACGACGGTCGCCGCCGGGCCGCTCGGGGTGGCCGGTCTGGTCGACGAGCTGTGGAAGAGCCTGTCCGTCGGCCCCCAGGCCCGCAACGAGATGCGCGGGGCGATCGGCGACCTGGTGCAGGAGTGGTCGCAGACCGGGGAGCTGCGGCCGCGCCGGCTCCTGGTCGTCTTCATCGACGACCTCGACCGCTGCCACGAGGACGTGGTGCTCAAGGTCTGCGAGGCGGTGAAGGTCTCGCTGGACGTCCCGGGGCTGGCGTTCGTCATCGGCTGCGACCGGTCGGCGCTCGCCCCGAACGGGCTGTTGCGCGATCTGTCGCCCGCCGCCTCGGCGTTCATGGAGAAGATCTTCCAGACGAGCTACCGCATTCCGGTGGCCGACCAGCAGGGCGTACGGGAGTACATCGGGCGGTGCGCCCGGCGGGCCGGTATCGATCAGCTCCTGGACGAGCGGCTGACCACGCTGCTCGCGGAGCGCTCGGCCCGTAACCCGCGCCGTATCAAGCGGCTGGTGAACGGCTTCGTGCTGGAGGCGACGCTCAACCCGATGTGGGACGACTTCCCGCCCGAGGCGGTGGTCAGAACGCTGCTGCTGCAGTACTTCTACCCCGACTTCTACCGGATGGTGGCCGGTGCCCCGTGCGCCGGTACGGGCGATGTGATCGCCGAGTTCCGCACGTACCGGGAGGTGCGCCGGCTGCTGCGGACGCCGGATCCGCTCCCGGAGGCGGAGCTGCCCGCGGTGACCCGCTTCCTGCGCGAGCACGACCTGTCCGAACTGGACGTGGACCCGCGGGAGGAGACCCTGAGCCGGCTGGAGCGCCAACTGCCCAGCGGCTTCCCGGAGATGGTCACCGACCAGGAGTTCACCTCGCTGCTCGACGGTCTGGTGGCGCTGGACCGGTCCGCGGAGCTGCTGCGGCGATTACGCGAGGGGGCGGCGCTCCCGGCCGCCGTGGAGCCGGAGCCCGCCCCGTATGGGGCGGTCACGGCCGCGGCCCCCGTGCCGCCGCCCGGATACGGCGCGCGGTCGGCGGCGCGGACCGTGGCGCCCGGTGCGCTGCTGCGGGGGATGAACATCCTGTGGGTGGACGACTTCCCGGGCAACAACGAGTCGCTGGTCGGGCCGCTGCGGGCGGCGGGCGCGGTGGTGCGGATCGCCGAGGACTCGGCCGCCGCGGACGCCGCCCTCGCCGTCGAGCGGCCGACACTGATCATCTCCGACATCGGCCGGGGCACCAACGCGCGCGAGGGCCTGGAGCATATCGGGCGACTGCGGCGCGAGGGCCGCTACACCGGGCCGGTCATCTTCTTCACCGGACGGATCACCCCGGAACGCCGCTCCGTGGCACAGGAGTTGGGGGCCCATCTGACCAACAGCAGTGCCGAGGTCGAACGGCTGGTCCTGCAGTTGACCGGGCCGGATCCGCGGTTCGGCTGACCCTCGGCCTCCGGTTCGGCCGACTCCCTGCCCCGGCCCGGCCGACCCTCGGCCCCCGAAGTCCGGCCGGCCCTCACCCCCGCCCCGGCGCCGTCCGCCGCACCGACCGCCCCGCCAGCACCTGCGTCCGCCGGCCGTCCTCGATCACGAACCGGCCGTCGATCAGGACGTGCGGGATGCCGCGGGGCAGGGTGCGCGGGGCGTCGAAGGTGGCCCCGGCGGCGACCGTCGCGGGGTCGAAGAGGACCAGGTCGGCGCGGTGGCCCGGGCGGATCAGGCCGCGGTCGGCGAGCCGTAGCCGGGCGGCCGGGCGGCCCGTCAGATGGGCGACGCACTCCTCCAGCGAGAGCACCCCCAACTCCCGGACGTAGGTGCCGAGGTAGCGGGGGAAGGTGCCGTACGCGCGCGGATGCGGCTTACGGCCCTGGAGGATGCCGTCGCTGCCGCCGGTGTGCACCCGGTGGCGCATGATCCGGCGGACGTTGTCCTCGTGGCCGACGTGCTGGAGGATCGTCGGGCCCAGCCGGTCGTCGATCAGCAGCCGCCGGGCGGTGGCCCAGGGCTCCTCGCCGCGCTCCGCCGCGCTGCGGGCGACGGTCTTGCCGATGTAGCCGGACAGCGCCGGGTCGCACACCCCGGAGATCTCGATGGTGTCCCAGGAGATGGGGACGCCGTGACAGCCGTCCGCGCCCGCCACCTCCATGACATGGCGGATGCGGGCGGCCGTCGCCTCGTCCCGCAGACGGGCCAGGACCGCCTCGGGGCCGCCCTCGCCCGCCCAGCTCGGCAGCATCGCGGCCAGCGTCGTACAGCCGGGGGTGTACGGGTAGCTGTCGAGGGAGATGTCCGCGCCGGAGTCCAGCGCGTCGTCCAGCAGCGCGAGCAGTTCGGGCGCGCGGCCCTCGTTGACGCCGAAGTTCATGGTGGCGTGGGCGAGATGCAGCGCACAGCCGGCCTCGCGGGTCAGGGCGACCATCTCCGCGTACGCGGCCAGCGCGCCGGCGCCGTACGAGCGGTGGTGCGGGCAGTAGTAGCCGCCGTAGCGGGCCACCACCCGGCACAGCTCGGTGAGTTCCGCGTCCCGCGCGTACATGCCGGGGGTGTAGGTCAGCCCCGAGGACATCCCGGCCGCACCCTGTTCGAGCCCCTCGGCGACCAGCTGTTTCATCCGCGCCAGCTCACCGGCGGTGGCCTCCCGGTCGTCCCAGCCGACCGCGAGCATCCGTACGGTGCCCTGCGGGACGAGGTACGCGGCGTTGAGCGCGATGCCCTCGCCGCCGAAGCCGTGGTCGAGGCGGTCGAGGTACTCGCCGACCGTGCGCCAGTCGAAGTCGACGGAGACGTCCCCGGGCCCCCCGCCGTTCCAGCCGGTGATCTGGACGCGGACCTCGGCGAGCGTGCGGTCGTCGACCGGTGCGTACGACAGGCCGTCCTGGCCGAGGACTTCGAGGGTGACGCCCTGGGCGGCCTTCGCCTCGTGCGCGGGGTCCCGCAGCAGCGCGAGGTCGCTGTGGGCGTGCATGTCGATGAAGCCGGGGGCCAGGGCGAGGCCCCGGCCGTCCACCAGGCGGGCGCCGCCCGGGCGCCGTCCGCCGTCCGTCTCGCGGTGGATCTCCGCGATCCGGCCGCCGGCCAGGGCGACATCGGCGCGGTAGGACGGGCCGCCGGACCCGTCGACGACGCGGACGTCGCGGAACACGGTGTCCATGGCGGGCCGCCTTTCCGGTTCCGGGCCGCGGGCTGGAGGAGAAGGACGGCTAGAAGAAGGTGCGGACGAAGTCCGTGACCGTGCCGTCCTGCTCGACGAGGGGGATCAGCTGCCACTTCTCGAAGATGGTGCAGGGGTGCGAGAGCCCGAGCGCCACCCAGTCGCCGACCTCCAGATCGCCGGCGCGCTCGGTGGTCACCCAGGCGTGCTGGTCGGACAGCTTGGTGAGGCCGAGGCCGTCCGCCGGGCGCTCGCTGCCGTCCCGGCCGGACCGTACGACCTGGGGCTGCGGCAGACCCAGGTCGTACGCCGCGTCGCGCTTGCCCGCGTTGAGGAAGGCCTGCTCGGACGAGGGGCGGGAGACAACCTGTGCCCACAACCGGAAGGCGGGGTGCAGGGCGCCCTCCTCCGGGATGCGGTTGAAGGGGGTGAGGCGGCGGTAGTGGGCGTCGTCGTGCGAGACGTAGGCGCCCGAGCGCAGCAGCTTGAGGACCGGCGCCGACAGCTCGGGGATCTCCGCGAACACCTCGGCGACCGCGTCGAACCAGGCGCTGCCACCGGCGCTGACGACGATCTGGCCGAGGTCGGCGAACCGGCCCGCCTTGTCGAACTCCACGGTCAGCGCGACCAGTCGGCGCAGCCAGGCGGTCACCAGCTCCCCGGTGGCGTCGGGCACCTCGGCCTCGTAGCCGGCCATGCCGACCAGACGCAGCGTGTCCGCTCCCGCGAGGGCGTCGGCGAGTTCCAGGCACTCGGCGTCGGTACGGACGCCGGTACGCGCGCCCTCTCCGGCGCCCAGCTCGATGACCACGTCCACCGGGCGGGTGGCGCCGGCCTCCCGCAGCGCGCGGTCCATCAGCTCGATGCCGCGCAGCGAGTCGACGTAGCAGATCAGGTGGAAGTCGGGGTCGGCGGCGAGTTCGGCGGCGAGCCAGCGCAGCGCGACCGGGTCCACGACCTGATTGGCGAGGAAGATCTTCTGGATGCCGTAGGCGCGGTAGACGCGGACCTGGTGGGGGACGGCCGCGGTGATGCCCCAGGCGCCGTACTCCAGCTGGCGGGCGAAGAGCTGCGGGGCCATGCAGGTCTTGCCGTGCGGGGCGAAGGCGAGGCCGTGCCGCTCGGCGTAGGTCTCCATCAGGGCGAGGTTGTGCTCGACCGCCTCGGCGGAGAGGGCGAGTACGGGGGTGGTGAAGCCGCCGTCGAAGAGGTTGCGGCGCTCGGCGGCCAGCTCACCGACGGTCAGGCCTTCGGCGTCCGGCGGGAGCGCCTTGAAGCGGTGGTCGACCCGCTCCTGCGCGAGTTCCGTCAGTCCCTGCGTGAGCCGTTCGCCCGACATGCGGCCTCCTCGAAAATTGTGTTGCACCCTCTGCAACGCTCATTGCGCATATCGCTGGCAGCTGTCTAACATCCGGGCCAGCGCCCGGTCAATGGTGACAAAACGCGGTGCGGAAGGGCCGTGGAACACCGCGCGGCACGCCGTCCGGGCACGCACCCCAGCGAAGGAGCGCGAGCCATCGTGACCAGGCCCCCGAACTCCGGCACCGCCCCCGCCCCGGCCGGCGTCCCCGCCCGGGACGCCGAGGTCGTCTGCCTCGGCGAGTCGATGGTCACCTTCCTGCCCCGCGCCCCCGGCCGGCTCGCCGAGGTCCCCGCCTTCGACCGCGCGATCGGCGGCGCCGAATCCAATGTCGCCTGCACCCTCGCCCGCACCGGACACACCGCCCGCTGGGTCTCCCGGGTCGGCACCGACGGCTTCGGCGACCACCTCCTGGCCGCCGTCGCCGGCTGCGGCGTCGACACCTCCCACGTCCAGCGCGACCCGCTGCGCCCCACCGGCATCTACTTCCGTACCGCCGGCGAGCGCGCCACCGGTCTCGACGGCGAGACCGCCGACCGCGGCGAGGTCCTCTATTACCGCGCCGGCTCCGCCGCCTCCGCCATGACCCCCGGCCTCCTCGACCCCGCGGCGCTGCACCGCGCCCGCATCCTCCACCTCACCGGCATCACCGCCGCCCTGTCCGACGGCTGCCTCGGCGTCCTGCGCACCCTCACCCGCCGCACCCCGCACCGCCCGCTGGTCTCCTTCGACGTCAACTACCGCGCGGGCCTGTGGCGCGACCCCGCCCAGGGCCCCGGGCTCCTCCTCGGCCTCGCCCGCGGCTGCGACCTGGTCTTCGTCGGCGAGGACGAGGCCGCGGCCGCCTGGGACCTGCACGGTCCCGGCGCCGTACGCGCCGCCCTGCCCGAGCCCGCCACCCTCGTCGTCAAGCACGGCGCGGCCGGCGCGACCGCCTTCGACCGGCAGGCCGACGGCACCGACGCCGTCACCTTCGTCCCCGGGCTCCGGGTCGAGGTCGTCGCACCGGTCGGCGCCGGTGACGCCTTCGCCGCCGGCTTCCTCTCCGGCACCCTGCGCGCGCTGCCCGTCGTCACCCGCCTCCGGCTCGGCCATCTGATGGCCGCCGCCTCCCTCACCGTCCCCGGCGACCTCGGCACCCCGCCCGGCCGCGCCCTCGCCGACCGCCTCGCCGCCCTCGCCCCCGCCGACTGGGCCGCCCTGCGCCTCGCCCCCGGCTGGACGGCCGACGGGGGGCACCGCACGAGCGGCGGCACGGGCGGCGGCAAGGGCACCGTGCACGACCCGAGAACGCCGAACCCGCCGGCCACCGGCCGTCCGAGCACCGCCCAACGGCACGCACCCTGCCGTTGCCGGGACAGTGAGGTACGCACATGAGCCAGACCGCCGAACGGCACGCCCCCGGCCGCTGCGCCGACAGTGAGGTACGCACATGAGCCAGACCGTCGACCGCGCACTGAGCATCCTCCCGCTGCTCGCGGAGGGCCCGGCCACCCTCGAACAGGTCGCGGTCCGGCTCGGCGTGCACAAATCCACCGCCCTGCGCCTGCTGCGCACCCTGCACGAGCACGGCATGGTCTACCGCCAGGCCGACCAGCGCTACCGCCTCGGCGCCCGGCTCTTCGCGCTCGCCCAGCAGGCCGCCGAGAACCTCGACGTACGGGAGATCGCCCACCCCCACCTCGTCGCCCTCAACGAGACCTGCGGACACACCGTCCACCTCGCGGTCCTGGAGGAGAACGAGGTCCTCTACATCGACAAGGTCGAGAGCCGCTACCCGGTCCGGATGTACTCCCGGATCGGCAAGCCCGTCGCGATCACCGTCGCCGCGGTCGCCAAGCTGCTCCTCGCCGACCTGCCCGAACCCGAGCGCCGCGCCCTCGCTTCGAGGCTCGACTACCCCCGCTACACACCCCGTTCGACGCCCGACGCCACGGCCTTCCTCGCCGAACTGGCCACGGTCCGCGAACAGGGCTGGGCCACCGACCTCGGTGGCCACGAGGAGTCCATCAACTGCGTCGGTGCGCCCGTCCGCGGCACGGACGGGCGCGTGGTCGCCGCCATGTCGGTCTCCGCGCCGAACGTCGTCGTCACCGCCGAGGAACTCCTCACCCTGCTCCCCCTGGTACGCCGCACCGCCGACGCCATCAGCCAGGAGTACTCCGGAACCGCCCAACCCCCGTCCTCCGCCGGCCCCGTACAGGAAGCCTGACCACCATGACCGACAAGACCGCGCTCACCCCGGCCACCCACACCACCCCGCCCGCGAAGTTCTCCCACGGCGTCAAGAAGGGCAACCTCCTCCAGGTCGCCGGCCAGGTCGGCTTCCTCCCCGCCGCCGAGGGCCAGGCCCCCACCCCGGCCGGACCCACCCTGCGCGAACAGACCCTCCAGACCCTCGCCAACGTCAAAGCCGTCCTCGAAGAAGGAGGCGCCAGCTGGGACGACGCGATGATGATCCGCGTCTACCTCACCGACGTGGCGCACTTCGCCGAGCTGAACGAGATCTACGACGCCTACTTCCAGGAGCAGGGCCTGAAGCAGGCCCCCGCCGCCCGCACCACCGTCTACGTCGGTCTGCCGCCCGGCCTGCTCATCGAGATCGACGCCCTCGCGGTGCTGAGCTGAGGCGCCGACTCCCTTGTCCCGCCTGCCGTTAGCGCCACTCGGCGCACACCGTTCGCCGTACGGCACGGCGCCCCGCACCGACGGGTCGCCGTGCCGCGGACCACCCTGCCCGGAGCTGCCGTCAGGGACCCGTGGGCCCCTGCCTGACAACGGAGTCGCCCATGTTCCTCGCCGCCACGACCGCCCCCGCGCCACCGTCCCCGCACACCGGCGGACTGCTCGCCCTGATACCCGGCACCGCGGGGCTGCTGACGGTCGCCGCCCTGGGCATCGCCCTGCTCCTCGTCCTGATCATCAAGGTCCGGCTGCAGCCGTTCGTGGCCCTGCTGACGGTCTCCCTCGCGGTGGGCCTGGCCGCCGGGCTCTCCGTCACCGAACTCTTCGGCACGGTGCAGAAGTCCGACGCCGTCTCGCTGATCGAGTCCGGCATGGGCGGCATCCTCGGGCACGTCGCCATCATCATCGGCCTGGGCACCATGCTCGGCGCGATCCTCGAAGTCTCCGGCGGCGCCGAGGTGTTGAGCGCCCGCCTGCTCGGCCTCTTCGGCGCGCGGCGCGAACCCCTCGCCATGGGCCTGACCGGCCTGATCTTCGGCATACCCGTCTTCTTCGACGTCGGCATCTTCGTCCTCGCCCCCCTCGTCTACGCGGCGGCGAAGAGGTCGGGCAAGTCGATCCTGCTCTTCTGCATGCCGCTCCTGGCGGGCCTGTCCATGACCCACGCCTTCCTGCCGCCGCACCCCGGCCCGGTCGCCGCCGCCGGCCTCTTCAAGGTCGACCTGGGCTGGATCATCCTCATGGGCCTGGTCTGCGGCCTCCCCGCCGTCCTCGCCGCCTGGGGCTACGCGGCCTGGATCGGCAAGCGCCTCTTCGTCCCCGTCCCGCAGGACATGGTCGAGGCAGCCGAGGAGGCGAAGGCCGCGGTCACCGCGGAGAAGGCCGCGACGGGCGTACGGCCGCACGAGACGCCGGTCTCCCTGGCCGCCGTCCTCACCCTCATCGGCACCCCGCTGCTCCTCATCCTCCTGGCGACCTTCTCCTCCATCGCCCTGACCCCCTCGACCGGCCGGTCCGTGATCGAGTTCTTCGGCCACCCCTTCGTCGCCCTGACCATCGCCCTGCTGATGTCGTACTACCTGCTGGGCATCCGCCGCGGCTGGTCCCGCACCTCCCTGGAGCGGGTCTCCACCGCGTCGTTGAAGCCGGTGGGCAACATCATCCTGGTCGTCGGCGCCGGCGGCGTCTTCGGCGCCGTCCTCAAGGGCAGCGGCGTGGCCACCGCCCTCTCCGACACCTTCCACGACATCGGCCTCCCCGTCCTCGTCCTCGCCTACCTCCTCTCCCTCATCCTGCGCGTCGCCCAGGGCTCGGCCACGGTCGCCATCGTCACCACGGCCGGCATCGTCGTCCCCCTCGTCGAGGGTCAGGGCCTGTCACAGCCCCACCTGGCGCTGATCATCATGGCGATCTCGGCCGGCTCGATCTTCGCCTCGCACGTGAACGACGGGGGCTTCTGGATGGTGAGCAAGTACTTCGGGATCACGGAGCGGGACACGCTGAAGTCCTGGACGGTGCTGGAATCGGTGCTGTCGGTCGCGGGGTTCGCGGTGGCGGCGGTGGTCGGGGTCTTCGTGTAGCTGCTGTAGCTGGACGGGTCGCCCGACACCGCGCCGGGCGACTCCTCGGCTCACGCCGCCTGCCCGTACGCCCGAGCTCCCGCGCGCGGCAGTACGGCCCACAACCGCGTCCCGTCGTCGGGTTCAGACGACTCCCCGAAGCCCCACTCACCGTCACAGGCATGCATCACACAGGCCAGCAGCAGGAGCACGGATCGCCGCCTGCCGTCGCAGGCCGCCGCGAGACGGCGGTGGGCATGTCGCGGGTGCCCGTCGTACAGGCTGATGCGCAGCGCTTCGTCGCGATAGCGCAGTGACAGGTAGACGCTGTCGGACGGCGTGAACAGACAGGCACAGGCGGCCAGTTCACCGATCACCTGGATTGCGGCGGCGGTCACGTCGTGCAGTCCGTGCGCCTCCAGGATCGTACGGGCAGCCGAGCGTGCCACGGCCGGACTGGCGAGTGCGGCCGGAAGGGTGAGGCTGTAGGCCAGGGATTCCGGGACGCGAGGTGGGCGCGTGTCAACGGCGTGCGGGCAGATGTTCACGGCTGCGGACATGGCAACTCCCTGATGCAGAGGGTTGGTTGATGACACGGCAGCCGGTGGCCTGTCTCCCTGGCGCGACCGTCCCCTCCCAGGGCAGGAGAATGCGGGCAGGCTCGCGCGATGCGCTTCCGACTGCGTTGAGCGTAAGCGTTGCGTTACTGACTGTAGGGGAGTCGGGGGTAACGTGTCCACGAAGTAGGGGGTAAATACCCCTCTCTTCGTGGACTCGTAGGGCGCATCAGCGGCAGACTGTCCCCGACCACGGCAGAAGGGGCTGCATGTCGACCAGGACCACGCCAACCGTGCGGCAAAGGCGGCTTGGCGCCGAGCTACGCAAGATGCGTCTCGCCGCAGGTGCTACGACCGAGTACGCCGCCGGGTTGTTGGGCATCGATCGCACGCGGGTTTCCAACATGGAGAGCGGCGTCAGGCCGGTCTCCCCTGACCGCGTGCGGACCTTGGCCTGCAACTACGCCTGTCCGGACGCGTCGTACGTCGAAGCTCTCGTCGACATGGCCGCGATCCGGGAGCGCGGCTGGTGGGAGCGGTACCGGGGCACGCTCGCCGCCGGGCTGCTGGACATCGCGGAGCTGGAATGGCATGCCGCGCGTATCAGCACGACGCAGACAGTCCACGTTCCGGGGCTGTTCCAGACCGAGGACTACGCCCGAGCAGTCTTCACCGCTGTCTTGCCGCCTCCGACGCGACTCGAAGTCGAATTGCGAGTCGCCCACCGGATGGAGCGCCAGCAGGTCTTCGAGCGGTCCGAGCCACCCACCTATGTCGCCTACGTCCACGAAGCGGCGCTGCGTATGAGGTTCGGCGGTGCCGAAGTCATGCGTCACCAGCTCAAGCACCTGTGCCATGCGTCGGAACGCGAGGGAATCGACGTACGGGTACTTCCGGTGGACGTGGGGGCGTTCCCAGGGGCTGGACATGCTCTCCTGTACGCGGAAGGCGTCGTGGCTCAGCTCGACACGGTGCAACTGGACTCTGCCCATGGCCCGGAATTCACGCACGCCGAAGCCCAGCTCGCGAAGTACCGCGCCCACCTGGACTGGATGGACAACGCGGCGCTCTCGGCCCCGACTTCGCGAGACGTCATCCGCAACATCGAGCGCTCACTCTAGGAAGGTCACCATGCGAGACATCAACTGGGAAGAGCCGTTCTGCGGCGAAGGAAACAACTGCTTCCGCCTCGGCACCGACGAAGACGGCAACGCCTACATCGCCGTAGCCGGCGCCGAGGACACCTACATAACCGACAGCCGCGAAGCTCTCCGCACCCTCATCCGCGAGATAAAGGCGGGTAAGGCGGACCATCTGCTCTAGTACCCCCACCCGGGCGCGTTCACCGCTGAGCGGCCAGCACTGCCGCGAGGCCCGCTTGTAGATCTTTGACGAAATACTCGGGAACCTCCAGCGACGGGAAATGTCCCCCGTTTTCGGGGGAGTTCCATCGGACGATCTGTCGGTATCGCTCCTGTGCCCAGGGGCGCGGACACTTCTCGATGTCGCGGGGGTACATACTGATTGCCGACGGGACGTCGACCCGAAGTTCGGGATCGAGCGAGTTGTGGCTTTCGTAGTAAATGCGGGCCGCCGATGCGCCGGTCCGCGTCAGCCAATACAGGGTGACGTCGTCAAGAATTCTGTCTCTGGAAATCGTCTCGAACGGGCTGTCTTCGGTGTCCGACCACTCGGCGAACTTGTCGAGGATCCAGGCAAGAAGCCCGACCGGTGAGTCGACGAGCGAGTAGCCGATGGTCTGCGGTCGGGTCGCCTGCTGCTTCGCGTACGCCGCGCGATGGCGCCAGAAATGGCGGGTTTCCTCGGTCCACTTGCGCTCGATCGCCGTCAGCCCGTCTGTTGTCAACCCGGGCGGCGCCTCCGCGAACGTGGTGTGGATGCCGAGCACGTGCGCCGGGAACCTGCCGCCGAGGACCGTGGTGATATTGCCTCCCCAGTCGCCGCCGTGGGCTACGAACTTGCTGTAGCCGAGCCTTCCCATCAGTTCCACCCATGCGGCCGCGATCTTTTCGGTTCCCCACCCGGTGGTGGCCGGCCTGTCGCTGTAACCAAAGCCCGGTAGTGATGGAATTACGACGTGGAATGCCGGCGCGTCTGCGTCTTTCGGATCTGCCAGCTCGTCCACTACATCGATGAACTCGGCAATGCTGCCCGGCCACCCGTGCGTCAAGATGAGAGGAGTGGCGTCTGCGCGCGCGGATCGGCGGTGCAGGAAGTGGATTCCCAGATCGTCAATGATCGTGCGGAACTGGCCGATCCGGTGAAGGCGGTCTTCGAACGACCGCCAGTTGTACTCGTTGCGCCAGTAGTTCACGACACCGACGAGGTCGGCGAGAGGAACGCCCTGTTCCCATCGGCGAGGGCCGGGCGCGGCGCGAGGGACCGTCTCGGCCTCCGGTAGCCGCGCCGCGGCCAGTCGCGCGCGCAGATCGTCGAGGTCGGCGTCGGTTGCGCGGGCTTCAAAGGCTTGCACGTCGCTGGTCGGACGGGGCATGGGACCTCCTGGCCGTCGGTGAGCCGGCCGCGCACTACTGCGAACCGGCTAAGGCGGTTCTACCGCGCCTTCATGCCGCGGCGCAACCAGCTAAGGTGGTTCCATGTGTGCTGGGTTCCCTGACTTCCGCCTCGGTAAGGTGCTGGCGACCAGCTTCCGGCGACCCTGACGGAGCGTCATGGCGACGCTGTGGAGGGCATTCCCGTGCCGCAGCGACTCATCGACTGGCTGGCAGTGAACGGCCTCGCCCGTGACGCCCCCTTCCGGCGCGTCACGGTGCAGAACCGTGCTGTAGCACGGTGCAGAACGGTGCTGGACGTGCGGGGTTCGCCGGGCTGTGTGAGGCATCCCTCTCCCGTCGTCGTGGCGCTGGTGGCTGGGAAGGTCGACCATGTAGTCATGACCTCCTCGCCCCGCCCGCCGCACGTCGGTGGCCGACCGGATCCGACAGGCGGGACCACCGCGCCCGGGGGAGAGTCCGCTCCCGCCAGCGGGTACCTGCTGGACAACGCGCGCGCCGAGGCGGGCGAGCGATTCGTGTGGCTGGCCGAGCTGTTCGACGGTGTGACGCGCGGGCACTTCGATCGACTGGGGGTCAGGGCCGGTGCCCGCTGCTGGGAAGTGGGGGCCGGTGGCCCCAGTATCCCGGAGGCGCTCGCGGCGGCCGTCGGTCCGACCGGGCACGTGCTGGTCACGGACATCGACCCGTCGTGGCTGAAGACAGGCGACGGGTACGAGGTGCGCCGGCACGACGTCGCCGCCGATCCGCCCCCGGAGCCGGGGACGTTCGATCTGGTGCACGCCCGGCTCGTGCTGGTCCATGTACCCGACCGGGCCCGCGCGTTGGCCACGATGGCGGCAGCGCTACGGCCCGGCGGCTGGCTGCTGGTCGAGGACGCCGATACCGCTCTGCAGCCACTGGCATGCCTGGACGACAGCGGCCCTGCGCAGCGGCGGGCCAACCGGCTGCGCGACGCGGTCCGGGAGCTGCTGGCGCGCCGCGGCGCGGACCTGCGCTACGGCCGGACACTGCCGCGGGCATTGCGGGAGGCCGGCTTGGTGGATGTTGCCGCGGCGGGCTCCTTCCCGGTCGGCGGGCCGGCCTGCGACCGGCTGGAGGCGGCGACCATCCGGCACGTGCGCGGCGAGCTGCTCGCGGCCGGCCTGGCCGACGACGCCGAGATCGACGCGCACCTGGCCGCCATCCACGCGGGCACACTCGACCTGACACTCGCGCCGCTGATCTCGGCCTGGGGACGCCGTCCAACGCCTTGAGCATCCGCAAGCCGCCGCCTTCCCTGTCCGGGAGGCGGCGGCTCGCGTGCCGGCTGACACCTGACACCTGACAGCTGTGGTGCCGGGCTGAAACCCGGCACCACGGTGTCTGTGACCACAGGGCCCGCCGGGGCCCGGCAGTGGTGCGTCACTTCCCCTTGCAGTACTGCCCTTCCTTGCCGATCGCGCGGTACGGGCAGTCGGCGAGGTCCAGCAGCTTGAGGACCGCCTCGCGGTTGCGGGAGGTCTCCTTGGGGATCACCGTGTCCTTCGGGTAGAAGCCACCGGAGCCGAACGAGGACGGGTACATCTCGAAGGTGTAGGCAAAGATCTTCTGGTCGCCCCACAGCCAGTCGTCGATGGAGCCGTCGGTGATGTAGAGGTCGCTGGACTGCTCGGGGGTGTAGCCGTTGCTCGCGGCCATGCTCTTGCCGATGGCGGCGAAGGCGTCGTGGTCGTCCTGCGTCATCCCGGGGCCGGTGTCGTCGTCGGTGTAGCCGAAGGGCCACAGGACCAGTTCGCTGTAGGTGTGGAAGTCGATGGCGGCCTTGATCTGCTGCTTTCCGCCGACGATGCGGCTGCGGACGAAGGAGGAGACGACCTTCACCTCGGGGGCGGAGGCGGCCGACGGGCCGCGGTAGACCTCGGAGGAGGTGCTGGACGACGAGCCGCCGCAGCAGCCCCACTTGAAGTCCCAGTTGCGGTTGAGGTCGGTGCCGACGTTGCGGGAACCGGCGTTGGGCTGGCGGTTCTTGCGCCAGCTGCGGAACGAGCCGGAGGCGATGTCGTAGGCGCCGCCGTCCGGGTTCAGGTCGGGGACGATCCAGATCTCGCGGGAGTCCAGCAGCTTGGTGATGCGGGGGTCACTCCCGTACTTCGAGGTGAACTCGCCCAGGAGGTACAGGGCCATCTCGACGGTGAGGTGTTCCCTGGCGTGCTGGTGCGCGGTGAAGAGGACCTCGGGCTCCGCCTCGTCCTTGGTGACGTTCCGGCTGACCTTGAGGGCGAGGATGTTGCGGCCCTCCTGGGAGGTGCCGATGACCTTCTTGCTGACGAGGGCCGGGTACTTGGCGACGAGGGCGTCGATCTCCTTCGTGGCCTCGTCGTACGTGTGGTACTTCGTGTACCCGGCGGGGAAGTCCCTGACCCGGGTGCCGGGGGAGACCGGCCGGGTGGCCGGGGGGTCGGGCAACCGGCGGAGTGTATAGCCCAGTTGGTGGACGGCCGCGGCCTGGGCGCGGTCGGCGGTGATGACGACGGCGCGGGCGTGGACCTCGTCGACGGTGGCGCCGGTCGTGGTGAGCGCGGTGCGCTGGGCGGGCGAGGCGGGGCCGGACACCTCGTACTGGTGCGGGAGTTCGGTGCGGGCCGCGGTGCCGGCGGCGGGTGCGTCGGCCGGGGCGCCGGTTGCCTGGGCGGCGGCGACGGGGGCGGCGAGGGCGAGGGAGAGGAGTGCGGCGAGGACGGTGCTGCGTCCGCCGGGGATACGTGGTCGCATGCGGTCTCCTGTGGGGTGTGAGCGAAGCGACGACGTGAGTGTGGGGCGCTGACATGGCCGGGTCAAGGTGTGCGGCGGCCAGATGCGCGGTCAGATGCGACGGCCAGATGTGGGGGCCGGGCCGCCGTCCTCGTCCCCCCCGCCAACCCGGCAACTTCCCATCGATCCGGGGAAATCGATTGCCACCTGGGGCGGTGGCGCCAACAATGCGCACGACAAATCCGAGGCCACTGAACGGGCTTCGGTGACAAAAGCTGAGAGGACCCCCACATGAATCGACCTCTCGTCGGCACCCTGGCCACGGCCGTGCTGGGCGCCGCAGCCCTGGTGGGCACCGTCGGAACGGCCCAGGCGGCGCCGCAGCACCGGGCGCTTCCGTCGACACACAAGACCAAGGCGGTGGACTTCGCCGGCACCGTCGCGCTGAGCAACTGCTCCGGCTCGGTCGTGCGGATGCCCGGCTCACAGCCGAACGACCCGGCGCTGGTGATGTCCAACGGACACTGTCTGGAAAGCGGTATGCCGGGCGCGGGCGAGGTCATCGTCGACCAGGCGTCCAGCCGCGGCTTCACCCTGCTGAACAAGTCGGGCGGCCGGGCCGGCACGATCCGGGCCAACCGGGTCGTGTACGCCACGATGACCGACACCGACGTCTCGCTCTACCGGACCGGCTCGACCTACGCCCAGATCGAGCAGAAGTACGGGATAAAGCCGCTGGAGCTGGCCACCGACCACCCGTCCAAGGGCGCCGGGATCAGTGTCGTCTCCGGATACTGGAAAAAGATCTACACCTGCAACATCGACGGGTTCGTGCCCACCCTCAAGGAGGGCGACTGGACCTGGAAGGACTCGGTCCGCTACACCCCGCAGTGCCAGACCATCGGCGGCACCTCCGGATCGCCGGTGGTCGACACCGCCACGGGCAAGGTCACGGCCATCAACAACACGGGCAACGAGGACGGCGAGAGGTGCACCGAGAACAACCCGTGCGAGGTGGACGAGAACGGCAATGTCACGGTGCACAAGGGCACCAACTACGCGCAGGAGACCTACGGGATACCGAAGTGCTTCGGCGCCGGCAACAAGCTCGACCTGAACGCGGCCGGCTGCGCCCTGCCGAAGCCGGCCGCCACCCGCGGGTGAGGTAGCCGCGAAGGCCGACGCCAGTAGTACGTGAGAGCGGTACGCGAGGTCCCGGGCGCCCTGGTGCCCGGGACCTCGTCCTGGGTGTGTCGGTTGCGGTGCGGTCGTGCGCCCCCTGTGACTGCCCCCGGGCGGCGGGAAGATGAGGCTGCCGGGGCGGAAGTGCGGGGAGGGGCTCCTGCGACCGATGTCGGCGTGGTCCAGACCATTACGGCTGTCAAGGCGCTGGTCGGGAGCGGGGGATACCGTGATTGCCACTGAGCCGGTTTGCGCGAATTCCTCGTGGGGCGGCGGTCATGGCGATGGTCATGACGAGTAGCCCAGAACGTGTTCTCTGGGACGTATCTCTGTGGATAAGGTGCTCAGCGTATGGCGCCGATGGCGCAGAGCTGTGCCGATCCGCGGTCCCGGGGCCCCCGGCGGCCGGAGGGAGTGGGGGAGCGACGTGCCGACCGCGATTGCAGTCACCAGCCCTGACCTCGCGCTGCCTGCGGCCGACCGGCAGACCCCCGCCGCCGTCGTCCTCCAGGCCCCGCATCTCCTGCCGCTGGACGAGGCATTGACGGAGACCAGCGCGGTGCTGGAACACCACGGCCATCTCATCGCCCTCTACTCCTCCGCCTGCCCGTCCGCGCACGTCCGCCGGCTGCACACCCTGCGGGCCGTCCTGGAGAGCGACCGGATCGCCATCGTGCCGGTGTGCCTCCCGCCGCTCGGGGTGGCCGTGCTGGCCCGTCAGCTGCGGCAGCTGTCGCTGGGCGACTTCAGCCCCGGCGTCCTCGCCAGCGCGGCTCGGCTGCTGACCCACTACATCCACGCCGGCGCCCTGCTCGGCAGCGTCAGCGGCCTGGACCACATCGAGGTCGACCTGCGCTCCCATGTGAAGTCCTGGCTGCCCGGCGTGCACTTCGCGGTGCTCGCCCACCCCGAGCCGCGGCTGCTGCAACTGGACCGGCACGGCAGCGGGCCCGGGCTGCCGGCACCCGGCTTCCCCACCCAGCTCGCGCTCGCCCGCGGCCAGTTCACCGGCGACTGGGTGACCACGACGCTCGCCCCCGCCTGGCAGGTGCAGGGGGTGTACGAGGCCCGGCTGCCTGACGAGTCCGCCCACTGGTGGGGCACCCGGAAGCTGATCGAATTCGCCGCGGCCATACCGGACCCGTCGGTCCTCCATCAGCTGGTCAGCTCCGTACGGCGCGAGCAGTGCGGCTGGTGCGGCCGGGAACTCCTCGGTGACCGCTGTGCGTTCTGCGCGGCGCCGCTGTCGAGGGCACGGGCGGCAGGAGGTGGCGGCCCGGCGCAGGGGCCGGCGGCCATAGCCGCGCCCGCGGCCGCCGCCCTCGCGCCGGGGTCCCGCCCCGGGCCGCAGGTCGCGCCGGAGGCGCCATCGGCCACCCCTGACACGCCGTCGGCCACCCCTGAGGGTCCGTCGGCCGTCCCGGGCGTGCCGTCGGCCGTCCCTGACGCCCCGGAGGTGCACGCCCTCCCGGACGTGGCCGCTGCCCGGGGGGCCGGCCCGGCTGCCGTCTCCGGCGCACCGGAACACCCGGTCGGCCCCGGCACCCCGCAACACCCGCCTGTCCGCGGCCCCGAACACCCGGCAGGCCCCGGCACGCCGGAACACCCGGCCGGTCCCGGCACACCCGAACACCCCGCCGTCCGCGGCCCGGAGCGTGCGCCGGGTGGTGGCCCGGCGGTGCCCGGCAACCCGTACGGGTCCGGTCCGCCCGTACCCGGCAACCCCTATGCGACCGACGGCCCGTGCGCTCCCGGTCGCTGGGATCTGCCGGGCCAGGCCTCCTTCGCCGGCCACCCGGACCTGTCCGGCCGGCCGGGCGCCCCCGGTACCCCGCGGACGGTGGCCCGCGTGCGCTGAGCCCGACCGGGCCGACCGCGGCCCCGCCCCGCCCCGCCCCGGCCGGTCCGGCACGCGCCGGCCGCCCGCCCCTGCTCCCCGTCCCCGATCGAGGTTCCTCCCCCATGAACTCACGCCAGCGCCGCGGAGCGATCCTGCTGCTCCTGTCGGTTCTCTGTGCGATCGGCGCGTTCATCGGCGTGCTGTCGGTGATCAAGAACGTCGAGTCCAAGGTCGGTCCCGAGAAGACGGCGTACCGGCTGAAGACGGATGTCGCCGCCTATAAAGCGCTGGATCCTGGGCAGTTCGAAAAGGTGACGATGCCGCAGCGATGGCTGCCGCCCACCGCCGTGACCGACCTGGACAAGGTCAGCGGCAAGATTGCCGTGACCCCGCTGAAGAAGGGGTCGCTGCTGCAGGACGACATGATCGTCGAGCGGCCCGCGCTGCAGGCCGGGCAGCAGGAGATCGCCATCATGATCGACGCCGCGACCGGAGTGGCCGGCAAGATCAACCCGGGGGCGCGGGTGAACATCTACGCCACCTTCGAGGGCAAGCGCCCCGAGGACAAGCCGGTCTCCAAGGTCATCGTGGCCGGCGCCCAGGTCATCGACGTCGGCAAGCTGACGCCCCTGGAGAGCAAGGACCCGGGCGACACCACCGCGGGCCGGCAGGCCGGCGAGGCCGTCCCGATCACCTTCGCGCTCGACACCCGGGACGCCCAACGGGTCGCCTACGCCGAGTCCTTCGCCACCCATGTGCGGCTGGCCCTGCTCGCCCCCGGCAGTGAGACCGCCATCCCGCCCGGCCAGCGCACGTACACCCTCGACGGCGACAAGTGACCCGGAGCCCCTGGTGACCATCCGCATCCTTTCGGCCATCGGCGACCCGGACGCCGCACGAGCGGTCTCCTCGCTGCTCCACCAGCTGCCGGACGCCGAGCCGGCGCCCGCGGTCGCCGACTCCGCCGCGCTGCTCGACGCGCTGGCCCGGGCCGCCGCCCAGGGGGACGGGACACCGTCCGCCGGCGGGCCGTCCGCCGTCGAGGCGCTCCCCGAGGTCGTGGTCGTCCACGAGCGGATCGGCCCGGCGCCGGCCCTGGAGCTGATCCGGGAGGTGGCGCTGCGCTTTCCCGCCGTCGGCGTGGTGCTGATCACCGCGGACGCCGGACCCGCGCTGTTCTCCGCGGCGATGGACGCCGGGGCCCGCGGCGTCGTCGGACTGCCGCTCGGCTACGAGGAGCTGGCCGCCCGGGTGCAGGCCGCCGCCCAGTGGGCGGCCGGCGTACGGGTGCACCTGGGGGGCGGCGCGGAGGCGGCGCCCGGGCCGGCCGGCACGCTGGTGACCGTGACCGGGGCCAAGGGCGGGGTCGGCACCACCGTCACCGCCGTGCACCTCGCGCTGGCCGCCCGGGCCGCGGGCCGCAGCGTCGCGCTGGTGGACCTGGACCTTCAGTCCGGCGATGTGGCCTCCTATCTGGACGTGCAGTTCCGCCGCTCGATCGTCGACCTGGCCGGCATCCAGGACATCTCCGTACGGGTCCTCCAGGACGCGGTGCACGACCACCACACCGGTCTGGGACTGCTGCTGGCGCCCGAGGAGGGCGAGCGCGGCGAGGAGGTCGACGACCGGGCGGCCCGGCAGATCCTCGGCGCGCTGCGCTCCCGCTACGAGGTCGTGCTGGTCGACTGCGGCTCCCAGATGCAGTCCGCGAATGCCGCGGCCGTCGAACTCGCCGAGACGGCGCTGCTGGTGACCACCCCGGACGTGGTGGCCGTACGGGCCGCCAAGCGCCAGGTGCGGCTGTGGGACCGGCTGCAGATCCGCAAGGCGGAGGACACCACGACCGTGGTCAACCGCCTCACCCGCAACACCGAGATCCAGCCGCCGCTGGTCGCCAAGGCCACCGGCACCCAGGTCGCCAGGACCCATGTACCGGCCGCCTTCAAGGAGCTCCAGCCCTGTGTGGACGCGGGCCGGATGCAGGACCTCGACAACCGGTCGACGGTCAAGCAGGCGCTGTGCGCCCTGGCGGCCGAACTCGCGCTGGTCGAGTCGCCGGCCGCCCGGCAGGGCCGCGGCAGCCACCGGGCGCGTCCGACGCTGACCGGGCGCAAGCGCAAGGCCATAGCGGCGGGGGCGGCTTCCGGGCCCGGGACCGTTCCGGGTCCGGTATCAGGGCCGGCCTCGGGGTCCGGCTCGGGGTCCGGCGGCCGGTTCGCCGGCCGCCGCGGTCCCGCGGCGACGGGCGGTACGGGGCCGTTCGACCCGGCCGGTCCGTACGAGGAGGGCTGAGCGGTGCGGCGCCCGCTGGGCGGCGACGACCGGGGGCAGGTCTCCGTGGAGTTCCTCGGCATGCTCCCGCTGATCCTGCTGGTCCTCGCGCTGCTGTGGCAGCTGGTGCTGGTCGGCTACGCGTATACGCTCGCCGCCCACTCCGCCGACCGGGGCGCGCGGGCCGGCACCGCAACCGAGGGCGGCGGCGCCGGCGCCTGCCGTGCCGCCGCCGCGCACGAACTGCCCAGCTCCTGGCGGGGCGGTGCCACCATCTCCTGCGGTGCCGCGGGAGGCGTGTGGAAGGCGACGGTCCACGTCACGGTCCCGGTGCTCTTCCCCGGCGCGGGCAGCTTCCCGTGGCCGGCCGAGGGCTCGGCCGGCGCCGCGCAGGAGGTCCCCAGGTGAGCGCCGTACGTCTGCCCGCCCGGCTCCGTGGCTCAGCCCGGCTCCGTGGCCCCGCCCGGCTCCGCGGTCCCGGCCGCGACCGGGGCCAGGTCTCCCTCGAATTCCTCGGCTTCCTGCCGATCCTGCTGGTCGTCGGGCTGGCCGTGGTCCAGCTCGGGCTGGCGGCGTTCGTCGTCCAGCAGGCCGGTACGGGGGCCCGCGCCGCGGCCCGTACCGCCTCGATGGACGAGGCCGACCACCCGGCCGACCCGCGGGCCGCCGGCCGGGCCGCGATGAGCGACTGGGTCAAGGCGGGGATCACCGTGGGCGGCGACGGCGGCGGCGCGGTCCGCGCGACGGTGCGGGTCACCATCCCCTCGATCATCCCCGGCATCGACGACTTCGGCACCGCCCGCCGCAGCGCCACCATGCCCCGTTCGCAGGAACCCGGCGCCCTCGGCCTTCGGGCCGCCCCGGACACGTACGAAGGAGCAGCCCCGCGATGAGCCTGAAAGCCCGGATCGTCGCACCCGAACCGGCCGGTGAGGCGCGCGAGGACAGCCATATGGTGGCCCTCTACCGCGCCAAGCTGCTGGAGGAGATCGACCTCGCCGAGATGTCCTCGCTGGCCGCGGCCGAGCGCCGCTCGCGGCTGGAGCGCGTACTGGGCCACATCATCAGCCGCGAGGGCCCGGTGCTCTCCACCGCCGAACGCGCCCAGCTCATCCGCCGGGTGGTCGACGAGGCGCTCGGCCTCGGGGTGCTGGAGCCGCTCCTCGAAGACGCCTCGATCACCGAGATCATGGTCAACGGCCCGGACCAGGTCTACGTCGAGCGCTCCGGCCGGGTCGAGCTGCTGCCCGTCCGCTTCGCCTCGCACGAGCAGCTGATGCAGACCATCGAGCGGATCGTCTCCACCGTCAACCGCCGGGTCGACGAGTCGAATCCGATGGTCGACGCCCGGCTGCCGTCCGGCGAACGCGTCAATGTCATCATCCCGCCGCTCGCCCTGAACGGCGCCACCCTCACCATCCGCCGCTTCCCCCGCGCCTACACCCTCGCCGAGCTCATCGGTATGGGCACCCTCGACGAGCAGATGCTGATGCTGCTGGCGGGGCTGGTGCGGGCCAAGTTCAACGTGGTGGTCTCCGGGGCCACGGGCGCGGGCAAGACCACGCTCCTCAACGCCCTCTCCGGCCTGATCCCCGACGGCGAGCGGATCATCACCGTCGAGGACGCCGCCGAACTCCAGCTCCAGCAGTCGCATGTGATCCGCCTGGAGTCCCGGCCGCCCAACGTGGAGGGGAAGGGCCGGATCACCATCCGCGACCTGGTCCGCAACTCCCTGCGGATGCGCCCCGACCGCATCATCGTCGGCGAGGTGCGCGGCGGCGAGACCCTCGACATGCTCCAGGCGATGTCCACCGGCCACGACGGCTCGCTCGCCACCGTCCACGCCAACAGCGCCGAGGACGCCCTGATGCGGCTGCAGACCCTGGCCTCCATGTCGGACGTCAAGATCCCCTTCGAGGCGCTGCGGGACCAGATCAACAGCGCCGTCGACTGCATCGTCCAGCTCTCCCGGCACGCCGACGGCTCCCGCCGGATCAGCGAGATCGCCCTGCTCGACTCCCGCGGCCACGAGGACTACCGCATCGCGTCGGTCTGCCGCTTCGACGCCGAACCGATGGGCGCGGACCGCATCGTGCACGGCCGGTTCCGCTACTTCCCGCTTCCGCGCCGGGTCGCCGAGCGCCTCTTCATGGCGAGCGAACCCACCCCGCCCGCCTTCGGCGTGGCGGCCACCGACGACCAACTCGCCACCCGGAAGGCCACCTCATGACCGGCTGGGCCCCGACCACTGCCGCCGGGGGGCCGACCGCGGCCTCCATGAACCCCCTCGCCCTGCTCGCCATCGGGGCCACGCTGCTGTGCGGGCTGCTGGCGATCGCCGGCGTCCGGACGTACGCGGCCGGGCGCGCCCAGCGGCAGGCCGTCGTCGACCGGCTCGCCGACGAGCGGGCGCTGCCGACGGGCGGACGCCGCCGCCGCTTCCCGTCCGTCGACCGCACCCTGCGCGCCACCCGCTTCGGCCGCCGCCTCGAACTGCGGCTGGCCGCCACCGGCCTGGACGTCACCCCCGGCGAGTTCTTCGTCGCCATGCTCGCCGCGGTGGCCGTCCTCTGGGCGGTCGCGCAGGCCACCCTCGCCCCCTTCTTCGGCCCGATCGCCGCCCTGGTCGCCGTCTGGGCGGCCTTCGCCTTCCTCAACTGGCAGCGGCAGAAGCGCATCGAGAAGTTCATCAACCAGCTGCCCGAACTCTCCCGGATCCTCGCCAACGCCACCCAGGCCGGGCTGGCGCTGCGTACGGCGCTGGGCATGGCCGCCGAGGAGCTGGAGGCGCCGGCCGGCGAGGAGCTGGCCAAGGTCTCCGACAAGCTCGCCGTCGGCCACTCCATCGACGAGGCGCTCGGCGAGCTGGCCGAACGCCTCCCCTCCCGCGAACTCGTCGTCCTGGTCACCACCCTGGTGCTCTCCAACCGGGCCGGCGGCACCGTCGTCGGCTCGCTGCGCAACCTCACCACGACCCTGGAGGAGCGCAAGGAGACCCGCCGTGAGGTCCGCACCCAGCTCTCCCAGGTCGTGGTCACCGCCTACGTCGTGCCGCTGCTCGGCATCGGCACCCTGCTGCTGATGAACCGGATCGCGCCCGGTGCCATCGACCGGATGACCTCCTCCTTCGTCGGCCAGCTCGCGGTCGTGGTGGCCTTCGCCCTCTACGGCCTCGGCTTCTTCTTCATCCGCCGCCTCTCCAAGATCGACGTCTAGGTATCGCCATGGGAATCGGAATCCTGCTGGGCCTCGCCTTCGCCCTCTCCGTCGTGGGTGTCTGCTGCGGTGTCGCGCTCTACCGCCGGGAGGCCCGGCTGCCGCCCGACCTGGCGCTGTCCCTGGAGGTCGGCGCCACCCGCACCACGGTCGTCGGGTCGGCGGTGGACCGCGCCGGGATGCGCTGGGCCCCCCTGGTGCTGCGGCTGATGGGCGACCGGCGCACCGCCCGGATCCGCCGCCGGATCGATCTGGCGGGCAATCCGGGCGGACTGACCGTCGACCGCTATGCGGCCCGCCGCGCCGTCTACGGGGCCCTCGGCTTCTTCGGCGCGCTGGTGATGTTCCTGCGCGGTCAGCCGCTGCTGGGGATCCTGATGGTGCTCTTCGGTCTCTTCTGGACCGAGGTCGGCATCTGGTCCGCGATCCGGCAGCGCCGGGACACCATCGAACGCACTCTTCCGGACTTTCTGGACGTGCTGGCCGTCGTGGTCAGCGCCGGCCTGAGCTTCCGTCAGGCCCTGGACCGGGTCGCCGAGCGCTACGAGGGCCCGTGGGCCGATGAACTCCGGATCACGCTGCGCCAGATGGACATGGGCGTCAGCCGCCGTGCGGCCTTCGAGGAACTGCGCAAACGCAACGACTCCGAACAGGTCGCCCAGTTCGTCACCGCGCTCCAGCAGGGCGAGGAGCTGGGCTCGCCGATCGTCGACACCCTGATCCAGATCGCCAACGACATGCGCCGCACCGACGCCCAGAACGCCCGGCGCCGGGCCGCCCGCGCGGTCCCCAAGGCCACCATGGTCGTCACCACCTTCATGGTCCCGGCCACGATGATCCTGCTCATCGCGGGCTTCTTCCTGGGCTCGGGCACCAACTTCGGCTCACTGGTGGGGAAGTGACCGCGGGCCGGACCGGGGCCCGGGCCCCGTCGGCGCTCCTCGGCGCGGCCCTCCTCTGCCGTGAGGCCTTCGGCGCCCGCCGCTCCATCGGGCCGTCCTTGCGGATGCACATCTCCGCGTGGGCGGCGCCGGCCGCCCGACTCGCCGCGCCGCTGGTGTGCGCCGTGCTGCGCCGGGGCGCACTCCGGGGCGGCTGGGCCGCCGCCCGGCCCCGCGCCCGGCCGGATGAGTGTGGTTCCCGCCTCGCTTCTCCTCAACTCCTTCGCACCAGCAACGAGTTGTGTCACAGTGGGTGGGCTTACGGTTGCGCGCGCACTATGGTGCGATCGGGCCGTACGGTCCACATGGGCAGCCCACATGGGCAGGGCAACGGGCGGTGTCCCGGAGGGGGAACGGGGGTGGACGGGGTGCAATCGAGTGGCCAAAATGTGCCGTTGGATCCGCCCGCCGCATCCCCGAGCGAGGACGGGGTACGGAAGCCCTGTTCCGGGAACGCGGTTCCGGCGTACTTTTCTGGTGTCACGCGCGTGCCCGAACGCGCCGGCACCACGGGGGCAGACCAGCCGGACCAGAGCGGTCCGGCCGCCCATGGAGGGGAACACGATGGCGAAGCGGTTTTTGGGGAACGACCGGGGACAGACCTCGATCGAGTACCTCGGCATCATCGCGGTGGTGGTCGCGATCGTCCTGGTCCTGTCGACCACGGACTTCGGCAGCCAGATCGCGAACGCCATCGCCAACAAGATTTCCGACGTCGTCGGCATTTAAGCCGCGCCGGCGCCACCGCCGTGACGGCTCCCCTCACCCGCCGCGGCCGGCGCGACGCCGGGCAGGCCTTTCCCGTCTACATCGTCGTGGTCGGGGGCCTGCTCTTTCTCGCGCTCGCCTTCTTCGCCGTCGGACAGGCGGCGGCCAGCCGTAACGGTGCGCAGACCGCCGCCGACGCGGCCGCGCTCGCCGCCGGTCAGAAATACCGTGACCTGCTGACCAAGAGTCTGCTCGACGGCCTCCGCGACGGGAGTTACGCGACCGACCCGGCCGCCTGGAAGGACCTGCTGAACGGGCGCGGCGCCCCGTCCCCGGCCGCCTGCGACAGCGCGGACTGGTTCGCCGGACGCAACGGCGCCGATCTCTCCGGCCCCGGCTGTGTCCCGGACTCCTGGCCCACCTCGTTCGCCGTCACGGTCACCACCCGCAAGGCCGTGGGGAATTCGGTCATTCCGATGACCCGCAGCACCCATGCGGAGTCCAAGGCGACGTCCGTCGTCGGCCCCCGCTGCACCCTCGCCACGCCCGCGGACGACGGCGGCGGTCCGGGAGGCGGAGGCGGCACGGACGGCGAAGGGGGCACGGACGACAAGGGCGGCAAGGGCAAGGGCGGCCCCGGGCACGCCCCCGTCGAGCTGCTCTGCGACGGCAAGCGCTGGACCCTCGACCCCGACCACCTCAAGGACCTCCCGGAAGCCGCCGACCTCTTCTCCGTACGCCTCGCCCATTGACCGGCCCGCACCCGCACGTCACCACCGAGCCACGAAACGACCAGACGACGATCAAAGGAATCGCATCCATGAGCATTCGGCGCACCACGAAGGCCGCCAGAGGAGCGGTCGTCTTGGCCGCCGCTGTCGGCCTGGCTCTCGTCGTGGCCGGCTGCGGTGGTGGCGACGACGGCGGCGGTGCGAAGGCGACGGACGGCGACAAGCCGCCGGCCCGCAGCTCCGCCCCCAAGGACGGCGGCCCCGGCAGCCCGGCCGCCGACTCCGACAAGGTGATCGGTGAGATGAAGGGGCCGGACGGCGTGGTGGTCACGCTGCACTCCGTGGTCCGGGACTCCGGCGGCTTCGTCACCGTCAACGGCACGGTCGCCAATCACGGCAACCGCCCCTTCAACGCCATCAACTGGCGCTCCAACGAGACCGAGCTGCGCTCCCGCTCCTCGATCTCCGGGGCCACCCTCGTCGACAAGGCGGGCAAGAAACGGTATCTGGTGCTGCGCGACACCAATGGCGAATGCCTGTGCACCACCGGCCTCAGCGGTCTGATGCCGGGCGCCAGCCGCCCGATCTTCGCGCAGTTCCCGGCGCCTCCCGCCAAGGTCACCGAGGTCGACTTCCAGCTGCCGACCATGCCGCCCGCCAGTGTGCAGATCACGGACTGAGCGGGCACCGATGACCGCGACCCAGATGCCCCGACGCCGCCGAGCGCCGCGCGGCGCCGTCACCGCAGCCGCCGTCGCGCTGCTGCTGGTCACGCCGCTGACCGCGCCCGCCGCCCAGGCCGACCCGCCGGGCGTGACCGAGGACTCCGCCCCGCCCGTGCACATCGACCCCACCGACCCCGATCTGCGGATGGTCCAGGGCGCCAAGCTCGCCCCGTCCAAGGTCCTCAACATCAAGTCCATCGTCGAGAGCGACGACGGCTCCGAGCGCCGCCAGGACACCAACGACAACGTGACCTTCGCGCTGCAGGCCGAGGTCCTCTTCGACAAGGACAGCGCCGACCTGTCCTCGGACGCGGTGTCCCGGATCGAAACCATCGCCGCGGAGATCAAGAAGCAACACGCCACCAGCCTGCGGGTGTTCGGCTTCACCGACAATCTCGGCTCGGCGAGCCACGGCCTGGTGCTGTCCAAGCGGCGTGCCACGGCGGTGCAGGAGGAGTTGGCCAAGGACCTCGGCCCGTCCGTCGGCTTCCAGATCCGCGGCTACGGCGAGCAGTACCCCATCGCCGACAACACCACCGAGGAAGGCCGCAAGAAGAACCGCCGGGTCGAGGTCAGCTTCCCGCGCGCGTCATGACGGGGGCCGGCCCGATGGGTCAGGGCCGGACAAGCCCTGGGCTCCGGGCCGCCGGTGCACGGCGGCGGCCGGCGGCGGTGTCCGCGCCGGTGCGCTCAGCCGGCGGGCTCGACGCCGAGCCGGAGTCCGGGCCGCAGGCCCCAGCGCGCCATCGCACCGGCCTCCGCCTCCAGGACGTGCCGGGCACGGAGCCGGGGGCGGCCCAGCCGGCCCGGGCGCATGGTGCGGACGGCCAGCACGGTGAAGTCCCGGCTCAGATAGGCGACATCGATCGCAAACCGCATCCGGAAGGTGTGCACCCCGCTCGCCGGGGTCAGCAGCAGCGCCCCCTCGATGCCGTCGCGGCCCAGCAGACCGCGGGCACGGGCGCGGTAGGAGGCCGCGATCTCCACCGGAATGCCCCCCTGTGCGCCCACCAGCATTCCCGGACCGTTCTTCCAGCGCGCCATGCACAGCGTTCTATCAGGTCCTGCGCCCCGGGGCCCGGCCCGAAAAGATCTAAGGTCGGCCCGTGGCACTGATGTTGATCGTTCTCGCCGCCGCCTACGGGGCCGCGGCCGGGCTGCTCCTCCCGCGGCCGGCCCACCGGATGGCCGTCGAGCCCGAGGAGGAGTGGCGGGCGGTCTGTCCCGAAGGGCACGCGATCACGGGGCCGGCCCGGGGCTGGCTGGGGCGCGGGCACTGCCGGGACTGCGGGGCGTACGGGCCGGGCGTGCTGCCGACGGCGACGGTCACCGCGCTGGCGTGTGCGGCCCTGGCGGCGGCCACCGGACCACGGCCGGAACTCGTCGCCTGGCTGCTGATGGCGCCGCTCGCGGTGCTGCTGACCGCCGTCGACCGGCGGGTGCGGCGCCTCCCGGACGTGCTGACAATGCCGCTGGCCGTGGTGGCCGCGGGGGCGCTGGGGCTCGCGGCCCGGCTCACGGGAGAGACCGGGGCCTGGCGGCGGGCGCTGCTGGGCGGTCTGCTGCTCGGCGCCTGCTACCTCCTGCTCTATGCCGTCAATCCCCGGGGGATCGGGCTGGGGGACGTCAAGCTGGCGGTCGGGCTGGGCGTCGCCCTTGGGTGGTACGGCTGGCGCACCCTGGTCGCCGGCGGTGCGGCCGGGGTGCTGAGCGGGGCGCTCTACGGCGCCGGGCTGCTGCTCTTCCGGCGCGGCGCGCGGGACACGGCCATGCCGCTCGGACCTTTCATGATCTTCGGGGCGTTCTGCGGACTGCTTCTGGGGGCCGCCGCGACCGCCGCCTGACCGCGCCGCACCCGCGCCGGGGCGCCGCCGGCACCCGCGCACGGGAGGATCGGGTCCGTACGCCCGCACACCCGCGAGCCACGCCGCGGCGCGCGCCGGTGCACACAGCACCCCGCCCGCGGGGTTATGGTGGAAGCCCCCCCTCGGGCCGGTCCGTATCCCCCCCACGGACCGGCCCGCTTTTTGTTGCCCGGGCAGGCCGCAGCCGACAGGCGGCGCGCGGAGCCCGTGGTGCACGGGCCGAGGGGGGGCGCTAGCGCCGGGCCCAGATGTTCACGCCGTCCGTCGTCCTGGCGAACTCGTCGATCTCGGCCAGCTCGGCGTCCGTGATCCGCGGCGCGTCCAGGGCCGCGATATTGGCCTCCAGCTGGGCGACGCTGCTGGCACCGATCAGCGCGGAGGTCATCCGCTCGTCGCGCAGCACCCAGCCCAGGGCGAGCTGGGCCAGCGACTGGCCGCGGCGGGCGGCGATGTCGTTCAGGCCGCGGAGCCGGCGGACCACGTCGTCGGAGAGCAGGCCCGGGTCCAGGGACTTGCCCTGGGAGGCGCGCGAGCCCTCGGGGATGCCGTGCAGATAGGTGTCCGTCAGCAGGCCCTGCGCCAGTGGCGCAAAGGAGATGCAGCCCATGCCCTCGGCTTCGAGGGTGTCCAGCAGCAGGTCGTCCTCGGTCCAGCGGTTGATCATCGAGTACGAGGGCTGGTGGATCAGCGGCGGTACGCCCATGGAGCGCAGGATTCCGGCCGCCTCACGGGTCTGCTCGGCGTTGTACGAGGAGATACCGGCATAGAGCGCCTTGCCCTGCTGGACGGCGGACGCCAGCGCACCCATCGTCTCTTCCAGCGGAGTGTCGGGATCGAAGCGGTGCGAGTAGAAGATATCGACGTAATCGACGCCCATCCGCCGCAGCGACGCATCCAGCGACGAGAGGAGATATTTCCGCGAACCCCATTCGCCGTAGGGACCCGGATGCATCAGATATCCGGCCTTCGTCGAGAGAATCATCTCGTCGCGGTAGCGGCGGAAGTCCTGCGCGAAGATCTTCCCGAAGTTCAGCTCCGCGGACCCGGGCGGCGGACCGTAGTTGTTGGCCAGATCGAAGTGGGTGACGCCCAGGTCGAAGGCGCGGCGCAGGATGGCGCGCTGGGAGCTCAGGGTGCGGTCGTCACCGAAGTTGTGCCAGAGTCCAAGGGAGATAGCGGGGAGTTTGAGTCCGCTGCGACCCGTTCGACGGTAGTTCATCGAGTCGTAGCGGGATTCCGCCGCGTGATAGTTGGTGCCAGTCATGCTCATCTCCCTATCACGTACTTGTGACCACCTGATTGGGCTGCCGAGACAGCCGAGAAGTAAAGTTGCTCCCTTGAGGCGACGGGGGTGACCGCCATTGGTACGGAGGGGTTGGACCACACATGCTGCGATCTTCCGGGATGCGCATCCCTTATCCGCCCGCACTGCGCAAACTGGTCTATCGGTTGTATGCGCGCAGGGTGGAGGGTCGCCTGGATCACACCCAGGTGCCCAAGCACATCGGCGTCATTCTGGACGGCAACCGGCGCTGGGCGCGGGCCGACGGCCGGACCACCGAGCAGGGCCACCAGGCGGGCGCGGACAAGATCAGTGAGCTGCTCGGCTGGTGCGAGGAGACCGATGTCGAGGTCGTCACGCTCTGGCTGCTGTCGACGGACAATCTCGACCGGCCCGAGGCCGAGCTGAAGCCGCTGCTGGGCATCATCGAGAACACCGTCCGCGGGCTGGCCGCCGACGGCCGCTGGCGGGTGCACCACGTCGGCAACCGCGATCTGCTGCCCACCGCCACCCAGCGGGTGCTCAAGGAGTCCGAGCAGGCCACCGCCGACAACAAGGGCGTGCTGGTGAACGTCGCGGTCGGCTACGGCGGCCGGCAGGAGATCGCCGACGCGGTGCGCTCACTGCTGCTGGAACACGCCGCGCGCGGTACCTCCTTCGAGCAGCTCGCCGAGATCGTCGACATCGACCTGATCTCCGAGCACCTCTACACCCGCGGCCAGCCCGACCCGGACCTGGTCATCCGCACCAGCGGTGAGCAGCGGCTGTCGGGCTTCATGCTGTGGCAGAGCGCCCATTCGGAGTACTACTTCTGCGAAGTCTTCTGGCCGGCGTTCCGGAAGGTCGACTTCCTGCGCGCGCTGCGCGACTACGCGGCCCGGCACCGGCGCTACGGCTTCTAGGGCCGGTCCGATGGGGCAGGGCCGGGAGGCCCTGGGTGCGCCGTTCCGGTACCTGGCTGACGGGAGCGCGGACTGGGCCGTTCGAGTCCTCTCTCACTTTCGTCCCGTATGACCCTTACGTCCCGCTATATCCGTAGGACGTCCCCCGCCCCGCCGGTCCCACGAACCCCCGGCGGGGCCCCTTCTGACATGGCATTCCCCTGACGTGGCCGCATTCGTGCGCCGGCCACCCCGGTGGGCAGGTGTCACCAAAGGTTCACCGGCCGTGCGTCATATGCCGTGGCATGGCTGCGGGCGTTCGAGGGAATATCCCTTCCAGGTCGGCGTCCGGAACAAGCCATCGGGCGCCGCATCTCAGTGGACGGCATGGAGTCGTCCGCCCGGGAGGCCCTTTGCACATCACGGAGGTCCGTGCGCACCGCACGGTCGACGCGGAGGGCCGGCGCTCGGCCCGCGCAAGGTGGTCCGAGCCCGGTCCGGTCACGAGATGGCCGGGGGTCCTGGGGACGCCGCCCAGCGGTAGCTGGCGGCGCGGTCGCCCCAGGAGCACACCGCCCCGCGACGCCGTCGCACCCCGACCTCATCCGAGGGGGTTCGTCCCACCGTGGTGAACAGCAAACAGCGCCGTGACAACGACCGGCGCACCTACGTCCTCGACACCAGTGTCCTGCTGGCGGATCCAGGCGCCATGTCCCGCTTCGACGAGCACGAGGTCGTGCTGCCGGTCGTCGTTGTCACGGAACTGGAAGCCAAGAGACACCATCCGGAGCTCGGCTACTTCGCGCGGCAGGCGCTGCGTCTGCTGGACGAGTACCGGGTGCAGTTCGGGAGGCTGGACGCGCCCATCCCCATCGGGGACCTGGGCGGGACGCTCCGGGTCGAGCTGAACCACTCCGACCCGGGGATCCTGCCCGCGGGCTTCCGGCTCGGCGACAACGACTCGCGGATCCTCGCGGTGGCGCGCAATCTCCAGGCCGAGGGGTACGACGTCACGGTCGTCTCCAAGGATCTGCCGCTGCGCATCAAGGCGTCCTCGGTCGGGCTGCTGGCCGAGGAGTACCGCGCCGAGCTGGCGATCACCGACTCCGGCTGGACGGGGATGGCCGAACTGACCCTCTCCGCGGAACAGGTCGACGAGCTGTTCGCCGCCGAGACCGCCCAGGTGCCGGAAGTGTCCGAACTGCCGGTGCATACCGGACTTGTGCTGCAGTCCGAGCGCGGCAAGGCGCTCGGGCGGGTCACCTCCGACGGCGGGATCCGGCTGGTGCGGGGCGACCGGGAGGCCTTCGGCATCCACGGCCGCAGTGCCGAGCAGCGGATCGCGCTGGACCTGCTGCTCGACCCGGACGTCGGGATCGTCTCGATGGGCGGGCGGGCCGGTACGGGCAAGTCGGCGCTGGCGCTGTGTGCGGGCCTGGAGGCCGTATTGGAGCGCCGGCAGCACCGCAAGGTGATGGTGTTCCGCCCGCTGTACGCCGTCGGCGGGCAGGAGCTGGGCTATCTGCCGGGCAGCGAAGCGGAGAAGATGAGCCCCTGGGCCCAGGCCGTCTTCGACACGCTGTCCGCGGTGACCACCAAGGACGTCATCGAAGAGGTGGTGGGGCGCGGCATGTTGGAGGTGCTGCCGCTGACCCACATCCGGGGGCGGTCGCTGCACGACGCGTTCGTCATCGTGGACGAGGCCCAGTCACTGGAACGGAACGTCCTTTTGACGGTTCTGTCCCGTATCGGCGCCAACTCCCGGGTGGTGCTGACCCATGACGTCGCCCAGCGCGACAACCTCCGGGTCGGGCGGTACGACGGCGTGGTGGCCGTGGTGGAGAAGCTGAAGGGGCATCCGCTGTTCGCCCACGTCACGCTGAACCGCTCGGAGCGCTCGCCGATCGCGGCGCTGGTGACCGAAATGCTGGAGGACGGCAGGATCTGACCCGTTGTGGACACGGCGCCGCCCGGCAAAGCGAAGGAGCTTAGCCGGGCGGCGCCGTGCTGTGCGCGGTTATCCGAAAATACTTGACGGTAAACGAGGTGTGAGCTTTCACACCCAGCGGGGAATTGATTCCCGGCGTGCCGTTCGGGCAGAGTCTGGGTCCTGTCAGGCCCCGCATACGGCACCCAACACCCCCAGCGGTGTAGAACGATCGAACTTCATAGCGCGTCGCCGTATGCCGCCCGAGCACCACGCGGACCCCGAGGGGGACGTACCGGGCCAGTGCCTCCCGTGACCAGCCGGTCCCACCCGCTCAACCGGGTCCGGAACAAGGGGAGACCAGCGCCAGGGGCACGATTGCGTCCGCGAGGTCACCTATGCGGGCGATGCTGGAAGGAAAACGTGTGAGCCGGATCTCGGTCCGGGGATTCGCCGTGGCATCCGCCACCGCGGTCACCACCGTCGGCGCCGTGGTCGGCGTCGCTGCAGGCAACGAGGCGCCCTCGGTCGGCAACACCGAGGCGACCGCTGCCGACGCGACGATCGCCGACATCCCCGCAGGCGCTCAGGCACAGGTGCAGACGGCTTCCCTGACGCAGCAGGCGGACGACCAGTCCACCCAGGCGGATGCGGCAGCCCTCAAGTCTGCGCAGGAGTCGGCTCGCAAGGCAGCCGCTGAGACCGCGAAGAGCAAGAAGGACGCCGCGGACGAGGCGAAGGCCAAGAAGGACGCCGACGCCCGCAAGAAGAAGGAGCTGGCCGCGTCCCGCTCCTCCTCCCGCGGGGACCTGGGCGACCTGGTCGGCAAGAGCTCGTACACCATTGCCGAGACGCAGGCCATCGCGCGCCAGATGATGGCCGGCGACCAGTTCCAGTGCTTCAGCAACATCGTGGACCACGAGTCCGGCTGGAACTACAAGGCCACCAACGCCGGCTCGGGCGCCTACGGTCTGGTCCAGGCGCTGCCCGGCTCCAAGATGTCGTCGGCCGGCTCCGACTGGCAGACGAACCCGGCCACCCAGATCAAGTGGGGCCTGAACTACATGAACGACCGCTACGGCAGCCCCTGTGGCGCCTGGTCGTTCTGGCAGGCCAACAGCTGGTACTAGACCGGCCGGCCTACCTTCGCACCTCCGAAACCCCCGAACGCGGCAGCGTCGGGGGTTTCGTGCGTCCGGCGCGGGTAACGTCGTGCCCGTCAAGTTGTGGCGTGCGGGAGGGGAAGAGGAAGGCACATGTCCAGATTGCCTCAGTGGGTCGGTGGCCTCGGCGCCGGTCTGACGCGGCTCTCGCAGCGGCTGGAGCAGCAGCGCCGGCTCGCCGAAGCCGCGATGGGGGTCCCCCCTGGAGGGAGCTTGTCGGACTCCTCGGGGGAGGCCGACGACCCGGAAGAGCTGAGGCGTGCCGGGCACGCGGACGCCCCCGCGGCCGACGGTCCGGCAGACGGAGGTCCGGCGCGCGAGGGCGCGCTGGGCACGCTCACCGTTCCCCGTACCCAGCTGCCGGAAGCGACGGACGGGGTGCCGCACCCCGCGGCCGAGCTCGCGCCGTCCGCCGACCGGCCCGCACCGCCGGATACGGTTCCCCCGCCGCCCGCCTATGCCCCGGCCGTCGCGGCGCGCCCCGATCCGGTCGACGCGGTGCCGTGGGGCGTACGGGTCGCCGCCGAGGCGGGCTGGCGGCTGCTGGTGCTGGCCGCCACGCTCTGGGTGCTCGCCCGGGTCATCACCACCATCGAACTGGTCGTGCTGGCCTTCATCGCGGCGACGCTGATCACCGCACTGCTGCAGCCCACGGTGGGGTGGCTGCGCCGGCGCGGGCTGCCGCGCGGGCCGGCCACCGCGCTGACCTTCATCGGCGGGTTCGTCGTGATGGGCCTGGTCGGATGGTTCGTGGTCTGGCAGGTCCAGGACAACATCGACTCGGTGTCCAGCCGCATCCAGGAGGGCATCACCGAGCTCAAGGGCTGGCTGCTGAAGAGCCCGTTCCATGTGACCGAGTCTCAGATCAACCACATCGCCAAGAACCTCCAGGACGCGATCGGCGCCAACACCGAGGCGATCACCTCGGTCGGCCTGGAGGGCGTCACCGTCGTCCTGGAGGTCTTCACCGGCATCCTGCTGGCGATGTTCACCACGCTCTTCCTGCTCTACGACGGCCGCCGGATCTGGAACTGGCTGCTCAAGCTGGTCCCGAGCGCGGCACGGGAGGGCGTGGCGGGCGCCGGGCCGCGGGCCTGGCGGACGCTGACCGCCTACGTGCGCGGCACGGTCGTGGTCGCCCTGATCGACGCCATTTTCATCGGCATCGGGCTGTATTTCCTCAATGTGCCGCTGGCCGTTCCGCTCGCCGTCTTCATCTTCCTGTTCGCCTTCATCCCGCTGGTCGGTGCGGTGGTGTCGGGGGCGCTGGCGTGTGTGATCGCCCTGGTGGCCAACGGGGTGTTCACGGCGCTGATGGTGCTGGCGGTCGTGCTGGCCGTGCAGCAGATCGAGGGCCATGTCCTCCAGCCGTTCATCCTGGGCCGGGCGGTGCGGGTCCATCCGCTCGCGGTGATCCTCTCGGTCGCCGCGGGCGGGCTGATCGCGGGTATCGGCGGTGCGGTCGTCGCCGTCCCGCTGGTGGCGGTCACCAATACGGCGGTCGGCTACCTCCGTTCCTACTCCAGGGAGCAGGCGCTGCGGATGTCGGTGGCCCCGCGCGGTGCCACCGCGCTCGCCCTCGCACCGACCCCGCCCCCGGCGCCGCAACCGTCCCCGGAGGGGCGGGAGTAGCCCGCCGCGCGCGCAGCACAGAACCCCGCAGACCTGACGTCTGCGGGGTTCTGTGCTGCGTGTGTCGCGCGCGGCGGAGTTACTCGGCGAGCGCGGCCTCGGCGTCCAGGGTGGCGCCGACGGCCTGCAGGACGGACGCGATCTTCACGGCCTCCTGGATCGTCTCGCGGTCCACACCGGCCTTGCGCAGCACCTGCTCGTGCGAGTCCAGGCACATGCCGCAGCCGTTGATGGCCGAGACGGCCAGCGACCACAGCTCGAAGTCGACCTTGTCCACGCCCGGGTTGCCGATGACGTTCATCCGCAGCCCGGCCCGCAGGGTGCCGTACTCCGGGTCCGACAGCAGGTGCCGGGTCCGGTAGAAGACGTTGTTCATCGCCATGATGGCGGCCGCCGACTTGGCGGCGGTGTACGCCTCGGCGGAGAGGTTGGCCTTGGCCTCCGGCTCCAGCTCGCGCAGCACCTTCGGCGAGCGCGAGGCGATCGCGCAGGCCAGGACGGTGCCCCACAGCTGCTGCTGCGGCAGGTCGCTGTTGCCGATGACCGAACCGAGGTTCAGCTTGAGGTCCTTGGCGTAGTCCGGTACGGCGGACTTCAGCTCGTCGAGAGCCATGTCAGATCAGCCTCCAGTTCGCTGGTGGAGAGTCACTCGCCCGAGAGCAGCGCGACCGGGTCGAGGGTGTCCTCGCCCTTGGACCAGTTGCAGGGGCACAGCTCGTCGGTCTGCAGGGCGTCGAGGACCCGCAGGACCTCCTTGGGGTTACGGCCCACGGAGCCGGCGGTCACCATGGTGAACTGGATCTCGTTGTTCTGGTCGACGATGAAGACGGCGCGCTGCGCGAAGCCGTCCTCGCCCTCGATGCCCAGGTCGCGCATGAGCTCGTGCTTGGAGTCGGCGAGCATCGGGAAGGGCAGGTCGGTCAGGTCCGGGTGGTCCTTGCGCCAGGCGTGGTGCACGAACTCGGAGTCGCCGGAGAAGCCGAGGACCTGGGCGTCACGGTCGGCGAACTCGTCGTTCAGCTTGCCGAACGCGGCGATCTCGGTGGGGCACACGAAGGTGAAGTCCTTGGGCCACGCAAAGACGATCTTCCACTTGCCCTCGTAGGTCTTGTGGTTGATCTGCTCGAACTCCTGGCCCTTCTCCAGCGAGACGCAGGCGGTCAGGTCGAACTCGGGGAACTTGTCACCGACAGTGAGCACGTACTCTCCTTGTTGCGCAGAAAGTCCCTTTTGGGGGCTTTCCTTGAGGCTTGGACGGGTCTCACAGTGCCACAGGAGGCATTGATCAGTGAAATAGCTAGACTGGTTGATGTTGATCGGAGGTGGTTATCAGTGGCGTCACCGGCGAGTCAGGGCGGCCGGCCCCGCCAGCCCAGCCTGGCCCAGCTGCGGGCGTTCGCGGCGGTGGCCGAGCATCTGCATTTCCGCGAGGCGGCGGCCGAGATCGGGATGAGCCAGCCCGCGCTGTCCGGGGCGGTCTCCGCGCTGGAGGAGACCCTCGGCGTGCAGCTGCTGGAGCGTACGACGCGCAAGGTGCTGTTGTCGCCCGCGGGGGAGCGGGTGGCCGCGCGGGCCCGTACGGTCCTGGAGGCCGTCGGGGATCTGCTGGAGGAGGCGGAGGCGGCCCGCGCGCCGTTCACGGGGGTGCTGCGGCTCGGCGTCATCCCGACCGTCGCCCCGTATCTGCTGCCGGCCGTGCTGCGGCTGGTCCATGACACCTATCCCGCGCTGGACCTCCAGGTGCACGAGGAGCAGACCGCCTCCCTCCTGGAGGGCCTGGCCCAGGGCCGGCTCGACCTGCTGCTGCTCGCCGTGCCCCTCGGGGTGCCCCAGGTCACCGAACTCCCCCTGTTCGACGAGGACTTCGTCCTGGTGGCCCCCAAGGAGCACTGGCTCGGCGGCCGCGGCGACATCCCGCGCCAGGCCCTCCAGGAGCTGGATCTGCTGCTGCTCGACGAGGGCCACTGTCTGCGCGATCAGGCCCTGGACATCTGCCGGGAGGCCGGACGGGACGAGAACACCCCCGTGACGACCAGTGCGGCGGGCCTGTCCACCCTGGTGCAGCTGGTGGCCGGCGGCCTCGGGGTGACCCTGCTGCCGCGCACCGCGCTCCGGGTCGAGACCGGCCGCAACGACCAGCTCACCACCGGGTACTTCGCGGACCCGGCGCCGTCGCGGACCATCGCGCTGGCCATGCGGACCGGCGCGGCACGCCAGGAGGAGTTCGAGGAGTTCGCCGGCGCGCTGCGGGGCGCGCTGCGCGGCCTGCCGGTGCGGATAGCCGGGGACTGAGCGCCCCGCTCCTCACGCCGCCGCGGGACGGGTGTACGTCAGGAAGGCCGCGCCGCTCTGCAGGAGGGTGTGCTCGGTCAGCTCCCAGGTACGCGGGTCGAAGGTGGTGCCGGGGGAGAAGAGCGGGATGCCGTGGCCCAGGGTGAGCGGGCTCAGCTTGAGGAGCAGCTGGTCGATCTCCGGGTAGAGCGCACCGGCGAGTTCGCTGCCGCCCAGCAGCCAGATGTCCTTGCCGGGCGTGGCCTTGAGTTCCCGGACCGTCGCCACCGGGTCGGTGGCCACCAGCTCCACCGCCGGGTCGGGGCTCTGCGTCATGGTCCGGGAGAAGACGAGGTGCCGCAGATGAGGGTAGGCGTCGGTGAGGCCGGCCTTGAGGCCGATCTCATAGGTGCGCCGGCCCTCCAGGACGGTGTCGAAGCGGATGTTGTCCGCGGCGATGCCGAGCGCCGACCGGGCGTGGACGGGCAGGATCTCCGGGAGCTCGGCGGCCAGGTGCCCCAGGTAGTCCTCGGGGACCTGCCAGAAGCCGTCCGGGCCGGTGGGGTCCGCACCGTCGGGCCCGGCGATGAAGCCGTCGAGTGTGGACGCGATGCAGTAGACGAGCCTGCGCATGAAGTGTCCCCCTGGGGCAGTTGGTTGGCACTGCGGTGGCGAAATGATCTCGCAGTTTCACTCCGTACGCAGCCCATCCGGGCGCATCAGGCGCCACAGCAACGGCAGACAGAGCGCGGTGACGCCCAGGACGACGGCGGCCGCGGTGCCGGTGAGGGCGAGGATGCTCCACCAGTCGGGCCGCGGCGGCCGGCCGGCGATGCGGACCAGTAGCGTGCCGAGGGCCAGCCCCCAGCCGACCGCCAGGGGCAGGCCCGTGACCACCGGAACGGCCGTCTGCCACAGCACCGAGCGGGCCAGCAGGGCGCGCGGGGTGCCGAGGGCGTCCAGGGCGGACAACAGGCGGGCGCGTTCGCGGAGTTGCTCCAGGACGGTGAGCAGCAGCCCGCAGCCGATCAGCAGCAGCACGGCGGTGGCGCAGGCGGTCAGGCCACGGCTGACCAGGCCGGCGGCCTCGTCGGGGCCGGGCGGGCCGGAGCGGAACACGACGGCCCGCGGGGTGATCCGGGCGGCCGTGTTGCGGACGTATTCGATCGCGTCGGGGGTGTGCGGATCGAGCCGCAGCAGGCAGGTGAGGTCGGCGTGTGCCAGCAGCGCGGGGGGCAGCGCCTCGGGGGTGGCGAGCAGACCGCGGCCGTCGCGGCCGGGCACCGGGCGCTCGGGCCAGGCCGTGGTGCGGCGGGCGGTGCGCGGGACGGTCCAGCGGGCGGGCACCCGGTGGTCGCCGCGGCTGCCGACCGGGTCGAGCACCAGCCGTTCGCCGGGGCGGGGGGCGGCGCCGTCCGGGCCCGCGGCGAGGAAGACGTCCCCGGCGGAACAGGCGCCGACCGGGGCCAGTTGGCGCAGGGTGGCGCAGTCGGCGACGGTCACCGGGTACGGCTGGGGGGCCTCGCCCTCGCCGGCGGCCGCAGGGTCGGGGGCCGGTTGCCGGCGGGCGGGGGCGGCATGGCCGGCGACCAGTGCGTGCGCCGTACGGACGCCCGGGGCGGCGCGCAGCAGGGAGGACATCTGCCCGGCACGGGCGGTGGGCACCGCGCCGTCGTAGGCGTCCACCTCGGTCCAGGCGGCGGTGGTGGTCTGCCCCGCGTCGGGCAGGCTCAAGGAGCCGGTCAGCAGCATCTGCACGGCGATCGCACCGGCCACCGCCACGGTGATCCCGCTGACCGAGCGGGCGGCCGCGGTGCTGCTCAACTGGAGCCGCCGCACCGCAAGATGCCACGACTGGCTGCCGCCTCCCGTGGCGGCCGGCCGGGCCACCACGGCGTCCAGCAGCCAGGGCAGCACGGCCGCCACCCCCAGCAGCAACAGCGCCGTGCCGAGGATCAACCGGACGCTCGCGGCATCGCCGGAGCCCGGCCCGCCGATCGCCCGCGGCAGCAGCAGCGCCACCCCGGCGGCCGGCAGCAGCAGCCGCCACCACAGCCGGCGGCGCGGCGGGCGGGCGGTGCGGGTGACGCCCAGCGGCTCCACGGTGACCCGCCGCATGGTGAACAGCGCGCTGCCGACCGCGCACAGCAGCACGGCCGGCACCACGAGGGCGGTCACCCGCGCGTCGGGGACCACGTCGGAGGGGAAGACGCCGAGGTCGAAGAGGGAGATCCCGGCGAGCGGGACCCGGCCGGCCAGGAAGACGGCGGCGCCGGTGAGCAGCCCGAACAGCGCACCGGCCAGCGCCTCGCCCGCGGCGATCCGCCGGGTCGTGGCCCGGTCGGCGCCCACCAGCCGCAGCGCGGCCAGCCGCCGGTCGCGGCGCTCCCCGCCGAACCGCACCGCGGTCGCGAGGAACACGGCGACGGGGACGAGCAGCGCGACACAGCTCACCAGCAGGAGCAGCACCGTCGGCGCACCGGGCCGGAACGGCTCCCCCCGGTCGCCGAACGCGGTGATCCGCTCGACCCCGAAGTCGGGCCGCCGCAGGGCGTCGCTGCCCTCGTAGAAGACGAGTTCGCCGGGGTGGGTGAGGCCCTCGTCGCGGATCGTGGCGGTGATCCGCAGATGCGGGAAGCGGTCCTTGAGCAGCCTGCCCGCGGGCGAGCGGAGCAGGTCCCCGAGGGCGGGGGAGACGGCCAGTTCACCGGGGCCCGGCAGCCGCGACAGGCCCGGCGGGACCGGCGCATGCGGTCCTTCGGCCATGACGATCCGGCCCTGCACCGGCCGATCGCGGAAGGCGGTGTCGGCCGGGGCGGTCAGCAGCGACCGGTCCGAGGGGCCGGCCCCTTGCGCGGCGGGGACGACGGACCGCGCCCGGTGCCGCTCCTGCGCGCCGTTCAGCAGGTGCGGGACGGAGGCCGCCAGCAGCAGTACGGCGACGCCCAGGCCGACGCCGAGCGCGGTCAGGGCCGTACGGATCCAGCCCTCGCGGCCGCCGGTGACGGCGAACCGGGCGCCCATGGCGAGGTCGGCACACCAACGGCGGGCGGTGTGGCCCCGGTCGGGCGCCGGACGGGACCGGCCGGACATCGCGGGGCTCACTCCGTCCGCAGCCCGTCGGGGCGCATCATCCGCCACAGCGGTGGCAGGCTCAGCGCCGTCACGAAGAGGATCACCGCGCCGCCGATGCCGGTGATCGCGGCCACCACCGGCCAGTTCACCGTCACCGCGCTGTCGATCATCGTCAGCACCAGCGCGCCCAGCGCCAGCCCGGTGCCCAGCGCCAGGCCCAGCCCGAGGACGACCGGGACGGCGGTCTGCCACAGCACCGACCAGCCCAGGGTGGCCCGGCGGGTGCCGTGGGCATCGAGGGTGGACAGCAGCCGGCGGCGCTCGTGGAGCTGCTCGACGGTGGAGATGATCAGGCCCGAGCCGATCAGCAGCAGCGTCACGACGGCGCCCGCGAACAGCCCGTCGAGGACGCTGGCGTACTGCGCGTCATGCGGATTGTCGACCGCGGAGACCTCGTTCATCGTCGGGTCGATGCGGGCGGCGGTGTTGCGGATGTGCTCCACCGCGTCCGGGGTGCCGCGGTCGAAGACGACCTTGAGCTCCGTGGTGGGGCCGTTGAGCCTGCCCACGTCGAGCGCGGACGGGGTGACCAGCAGGTCGTAGACGACACGGTCGGGGCTGGGCCGGTGCGCGAGCAGCGGGACCGTGCGGGCGGTGCGGGGGACCGTCCAGGGGTGCGGCCGCACCGCCTCGTACGCGTCCCTCGGCGGGTTCAGGTCGAGGGTCGCACCGGGCGCGACGGCGCCCTCGCGGCGGGTGGTGGTGACGAACACGGAGCCGTCGTGGCAGGAGTCCAGACGGGCCAGGCTGCGCAGTTCGGCGCAGCTGCCGACGGTGACCGTCGTGCGGGCGGCGTCCTCCGGGCGCCCGGGCGGGTGGGGCAGCGGGCCGACCAGGGCGTCGACCGTGCCGCGGGCCGCGGTCACCCCCGGGGTGGCGCGCAGCGCGGTGAGCGCCCGCTGGGTCTGCGGCCAGTCCTTAGAGTTGGCCCACAGGCTGATCCGCGGCTCCTTGCCGGACTCCGCGTACGCCCGGGTGTAGCTGGCCTGCATCCCGGTCATCAGCATGTGGATCGCGATGGCGCCGGCCACCGCGACGGTGATCCCGCTGACCGCGCGGGTGGCCGAGCCGCTGCTCAACTGGAGGCGGCGGATGGCGAGTTGCCAGGAGACCGGGCCGCGGTGCAGCCGGCCGACCACCGCCTGCACCAGCCAGGGCAGCAGCGTGGTGACCCCCAACAACAGCAGCATCGCCCCGGTCGCGAGGCCGAGGGTGTGCAACGGGGTGTCGGTCCACGGCCGTTCCCGGCTCAGCGGCACCAGCACCAGGGCGCCCACGGCCGGCAGCGCCACCCGCCACCACAGCCGGCGGCGCACCGGCGGGCGGTGGCGGACGACGCCCAGCGGCTCGACGGTGACGCCGCGCTGGGCGAACAGCGTCACCAGGACCGCCGCCGCCGGCACCAGCACGGCGATCAGCGCCGCGGCGAGCGGACCGGGCGCCACGTCCGAGGGGAAGACGTTGACGTCCCACAGCGTGACCACCGGGGCGAGCTGCCGGCCGGCGAGGAACAGCGCCCCGCCCGCCACCAGCCCCAGCAGCGAACCGAACAGCACCTCACCGGCGGCGATCCGGCGGGTGGTGCGGACATCGGCGCCGACCAGCCGGATCGCGGCCAGCCGGCGTTCCCGGCGCTCGTTGCCGAACCGTACGGAGGTGCCGATGAAGACCATCACCGGCGTCAGCAGCGCCACACACGTCATGATCACCAGGAGCACGGTGGGCGCCCGCATCGGCGGCGGGTTCCAGTCCTTGCCGAAGTGGTCGATGCGGTAGCCGTCGGCCGCGGCGAGGGTGACGGGCTGGGCGACGTAGGTGAGTTCGCCGGGGCCGAGCAGGCCGGCGTCGCCGATGGTGCCGGCCACCCGGTAGTCCAGCCGCTGGCGCAGCAGGCCGGCCCGGGGGGAGTCCAGCAGCTTTTTCAGCGCCGGGGAGACCAGCATCCGGCCGGGGCCGGGGAGCCGGTCGACGCCGGGCGGTACGGGGGGATGCGCGCCGTCCGGGCGCACCAGCCGGCCGCGGATCGGGGCGCCGTGGAAGACGGTGTCCGCCGAGGCGTAGCGCAGGGTGTCGTCGGCGGCGCGCGGCGGGTGGGCCTGGCCCAGGTTCTCGCGGGCCTTCTCCCGGCCGTGCAGGGTGTCCAGCACGCCCGGCACGGACGCCCCGAGCAGCAGGACGGCGACGCCCAGGGCGACACCGGTGGCCGTCAGCGCCGTACGGATCCAGCCCTCGCGGCCGCTGCCGGCCGCGAACCGTATCCCCATCACGAGGTCACGGGCCCAGGCGGCGCGGCCGGTGGGAGGTGCGCCGGGCACGGTGGGTGCGGGGCGGTCACGGCCGCCGGTGCGCCCGCCGGCTGCGGTGGCGCGCGGGCGCAGCAGGCTCATCGCAAGCCCGCCAGGATGTCCTTCACTGTGCCGTCGCGGACCACGATCTCCCGGTCGGAGTAGGCGGCGACCCGGGCCTCGTGGGTGACCAGGACGACCGCGGCGTTGGTGTCCCGGGCGGCGCCGGTCAGCAGGCCGAGGACGCGTTCGCCGTTGAGCGAGTCCAGGGCGCCGGTGGGCTCGTCCGCGAAGATGACCCGCGGGCCGGTGACGAGCGCGCGGGCGACCGCGATCCGCTGGCCCTGGCCGCCGGATATCTCACCGGGCCGCTGGGCCGCCGCCCCGTCCACCTCCAGCCGCTCCAGCCACTCGCGGGCCTGCCGCTCGGCCTCCTTGCGCCGGGTGCCGTTCAGCCGCAGCGGCAGCGCGACGTTCTCCAGGCCGGTCAACTCCGGTACCAGCTGGCCGAATTGGAAGACGAAGCCGAAGTCGGTGCGGCGCAGGGCGCTGCGCCGGGCGTCGCTGAGCGCGGTCAGCTCGTGCGGGCCGTAGCGGACGGTGCCGGCGTCCGGGCGGACGATCCCGGCGAGACAGTGCAGCAGGGTCGATTTGCCGGAGCCGGAGGGGCCCATGACGGCGACGACCTCGCCGGGGTGGACGGAGAACTCCACGCCGTCGAGCGCCGGCGTGGCCCCGTAGGTCTTGCAGAGCCCCTCCGCCGCGAGGAGGGAGCCCTCGGGCGTCATACGCGGACCGCCTCAGCGAGCTTGTCCAGCCGGGCGGCGGTCACCTCCAGCCAGCGCAGATCGGCTTCGAGGTGGAACAGCGCGTGGTCGCAGATCAGCTGGTCGGCGAGGTCGCCGGTGCGCTTGCGCTCGGTCAGTCCGCGCATCAGCCGCAGGTGCTCGGCGCGCTGGGTGTCCAGGAGTTCGGCGGCGTCGCGCCCGGTCAGCAGTGCCAGGACGACCTTGGTGAAGAGCGTCGACTGGAGGTAGGGCTCGGGCTTCTCCGGGCGGGCCAGCCACTGGGCGACATCGGTGATCCCGGCGTCCGTGATCGCGTACCGCTTGCGCTCCGGCCCCGCGCCGGCCTCCACCGCGTCCACCTCGACCAGGCCGTTCTTCAGCAGCCGCGACATCGTGGAGTAGACCTGCCCGTAGTGGAGCGGGCGGTCCTGGCCGAAGTGCGCGTCGAAGGCTCGCTTGAGGTCGTAGCCGTGGCGGGGGCCGGACTCCAGGAGACCCAGCAGCGTATGACCAATTGACATGCCGACCACCTTACTCGGAGGTGTGTCGCTGGTGTATACGTGCGTTGTATAGAGGTCGGCCGGGCCCGCGGCCGCCGGCCCTCGCCCGGCCGCTCCGGCGTCGTCACCGGCGGACCGGCGGCGCTCACGCGGCGCTGCTCCGGCGTCGCCAGCGACGGACCGGCGGCGCTCAGTCCCCCGGCTCCTTGGGTGGACGCCCCCGCCGCGGGATCGCCCCCGCTCCCCGGGGCAGCCGCCCCGCGTCCGACAGCGCCTTGCGCAGCAGGAACTCGATCTGCGCGTTGGCGCTGCGCAGTTCGTCGCCGGCCCAGCGCGTCAGCGCGTCATGGATCAGCGGGTCCAGCCGCAGCAGCACCTGCTTGCGCTGCTGCGGCCGGCGCGCGGGAGCCGGCTCGCTCCCGGCGCCGGACTCCTCGGGGGTGGGGGTGCTCATGCCCAAGCCTCGTTTCGCTCGGCCTCGCATGCGCCCGGCGGGCACCGTACGGCGTGCGCGCCGAGCAGCTCGCTCACTGGTACAGGGAGCCCGTGTTCAGGACCGGCTGGGCGGCCCGGTCACCGCACAGCACCACCATCAGATTGCTCACCATGGCCGCCTTCCGCTCCTCGTCCAGCTCGACGATGCCCTGCTGACTGATCCGGTCCAGCGCCTGCTCGACCATGCCCACCGCACCCTCGACGATCTGCTGCCGGGCCGCAACCACCGCGCCGGCCTGCTGCCGCTGGAGCATCGCGGAGGCGATCTCGGGGGCGTAGGCGAGGTGGCTGAAGCGGGCCTCGATGATCCGTACGCCGGCGGCCTGGACCCGGGCGGTCAGTTCGAGGGCGAGCTTCTCGGTGATCTCCTCGGCGTTGCCGCGCAGCGACAGGGCGTCCTCGTCGTGCGCGTCATAGGGGTACTCGATCGCGATGTGCCGCACGGCCGCCTCGGCCTGGGTGGCGACGAACTCCAGGAAGTCGTCGACCTCGAAGAGCGCCTGGGCGGTGTCCTCGACGTGCCAGACGATGATCGACGCCAGCTCGATCGGGTTGCCGTACGCGTCGTTGACCTTCAGGACCGCGGTCTCGTGGTTGCGCACCCGGGTGGAGATCCGCCGGGCGGTGGTCAGCGGGTTGACCCAGCGCAGTCCGTCGGTGCGGATGGTGCCGGCGTACCGCCCGAAGAGCTGGAGGACCCGGGCCTCGCCGGGCGCCACCATCTTCACGCCGGTCATGCAGAAGAGCGAGCCGAACAGCAGCAGGACGCCGGCGATGACCGTCGGCGCGGCGGCGGTGTCGTTGCCGCCGGAGCCGAGTATCCCGCCGACGGAGATCACGGCGATGCCCAGCGCGACCCCGAGCACGGTCAGCAGCAGGGCGACGCCGCCCGGGATGCTGTGCGCCGTGACCTCGCGGACCTGCGGGCGGGGCATCTCGGGAGCGTCGACGGCGAGCTCGCCGTCGGGGTCGGCGGTCCGGCCGGCCGCGGTGTGTTCGGACATGAGAATCCCCGTTTCTCCAGGTGCGGCACGTGATGTCTGCCGCATTGGGCGATGTCGCCGTTCTAGCAAAGTGATAGCACTTTAGCGCGCGGTGAGGCAGGGCGTCCAGGGGAGGTGCGGAGCCAGATCACCCGCAAGATCCCAGGTGAGAGAGCGACGACGCAGAACACCCACTCCGAGGTTCCGTCCTCGCGGGTGCTGTTTGTCACGTCAGGAAAAGCCTTGATCGATGAGTATTTGTTGACAGATGCGGTGTTAGCTTCGACAGCTGGATTAGCTGGGGGCGGAACGACTGGAGTTGCTGAAGCGATGGGCCGAGCGGAAGCGAGACGGGCGCGACAGGGGAGCGCCCGCCGGGCCAAACGTACGGAGAAGAAGTCCGGCATACGCCGCCTCTTCACCTGGAAGAAGATCCTCGGAGCGTTCCTCGGGGTGTGCCTGCTGGGCATCCTCGGCTTCGTCGGGCTGTACCTGTACGTGGACGTGCCGACCGACGGCAACGCGGACGCCAAGCTCCAGAGCAACGTCTACAAGTACTCCGACGGCAAGGTGATGGCCCGCGTCGGCCGCCTCAACCGTGAGAACGTCGCGCTCAACCGGATACCCAAGGACGTGCAGCGCAGCTTCGTCGCGGCCGAGAACAAGACCTTCTACCAGGACTCCGGCGTCGACCTGAAGGGCACCCTGCGCGGCATCTTCAACACGCTGCGGGGACAGGGGAAGCAGGGTGGCTCGACGATCACCCAGCAGTACGTCAAGAACTACTACCTGAGCCAGGAGCAGACGGTCAGCCGCAAGCTCCAGGAGATCGTCATCTCGCTCAAGGTGGACAACAAGCTGGGCAAGGACAAGATCCTCGCCGGCTACATCAACACCAGCTACTACGGCCGCGGTGCCTACGGCATCCAGGCCGCCGCCCAGGCGTACTTCCGCAAGGACGTCGAGAAGCTCACCGTCTCGGAGGGCGCCTACCTCGCCTCGCTGCTCCAGGCGCCGAACCAGTACGACTGGACCCTGGCGAGCCCGGCCGGCAAGAAGCGGGTCCAGGAGCGCTGGGCGTACACCCTCGACAACATGGTCGAGATGCACTGGCTCTCGCCGCAGGAGCGCGCCAAGCAGAAGTTCGAGATACCCAAGGACCCCAAGCCGCTGCCCGGTCTGACGGGTCAGTCCAGCTACCTCGTGACCGAGGCCAAGAAGGAACTCTTCGCCCAGGGCGTCGACGAGAAGCAGTTCGAGGCCGGCGGCTGGACGGTCACCCTCGGCATCGACCGCAAGAAGCAGAAGGACCTGGAGAAGGCCGTCCAGCGCAAGCTCAGCGCCGACCTCGACCCCAAGACCCGCAAGGTCGACGCGGACGCCCAGCTCGGCGCCACCTCGGTGGACCCCAAGACCGGCCACATCGTCGCGATGTACGGCGGCGCGGGCTACCCGAAGCACTACACCAACAACGCCACGCGCGCCGACTACCAGCCGGCGTCGACGTTCAAGCCGCTGATCCTCGCCTCCGCGATGGAGAACAACGCGGTCACCCACAACGGCGTGCCGATCACCCCCAACACGGTCTACGACGGCCACAACCGCCGTCCGGTCGTCGGCGGTGACATCCCCTTCGCCCCGCCCAACGAGGACGAGGCGCAGTACGGCAACATCTCCGTCCAGACGGCGACCAACAACTCCGTCAACGCCGTCTTCGCGCAGATGGGCGCCGACGTCGGCCTGAAGAACGTCAAGGAGACCGCGGTCAAGCTGGGCATGGACGGCTCCAGGATGGACGTCAAGCCGGCCATGACGCTGGGCACCATGGGCGCCAGCCCGCTCCAGATGGCCGGCGCCTACGCCACCCTCGACAACCACGGCAAGAAGGTCACCCCGACGCTGGTCGCCGAGGCCACGCACAGCGTCAACGGTGCCGAGGTCAAGCTCCCGCTCAAGAACCCGGTCGGCGACCAGGTCCTCTCGCGGAAGACCGCCGACACCCTCACCTCCGTGCTGATGGGCGTGGTCAACGACGGCACCGCCTCGCAGGCCGTGAAGAACACCGCCTACAGCGCGGCCGGCAAGACCGGCACCTCCGACGACAACAAGTCGGCCTGGTTCGTGGGCTACACGCCCAAGCTGGTCACCGCGGTCGGCATGTTCGGCGAGTCGCCCAAGGGCGGCGTACAGGTCTCCCTCAAGGGCACCGGAGGCGGCGGCCGGGTCAACGGCGGCGGCTACCCGGCCCGGGTGTGGGCGGACTACACCGAGGCCGCGCTGAACGGCAACCCCGGCCCGGACTTCGACCTGGACGCGACCCTCGGCGCCGGGGTGCCGCCGACGCCCACGCCGACGCCGAGCGACACCCCCTCGCCCAGCGCGTCGCCGAGCGAGAAGCCGAGCAAGTCGCCCTCGCCCACCCCGTCGAAGCCGAGTACACCGCCCAGCACCCCGCCGAGCGGACGCCCCTCGGACGACCCGTCCACCCCGACCGGCGGCACCAGTTCGAACCCGCCGAACGGCGGGACGCAGGGCGGTGACGCGGGCGGCGACACCGCGGGCGGCACCACCGACGGCACGGGCGGGAACAAGGTCAACAGCGTGCCCGGCTTCAACTAGGGCCGGCAGACAGACAGGCAGCCAAGGAGAACGAAGGGGCGTCCGGATCACCGGGCGCCCCTTTCGTCACCCGTCGAGGCGGGCCCCCTTCGTCACCCGTCGAGGCGGACGGCGTTCTTGGCCCGCTCGATGGACTCCTCGGCGGCCCCCTGGCCCGGATTCTCCGTGGCCAGCGCCTGGTTGAGCTCGACGAACGGGCGCAGCCGCTCCTCGTAGCGGCGCAGCGCGGTGCGGTGGTCGCCCGCCGCCCGACCGAGCTCGTCGGCCAGGACGTAGGCGCCCACCAGGGCCAGGCTGGTGCCCTGCCCGGACAGCGGGGACGGGCAGTAGCCCGCATCGCCGACGAGCCCCACCCGGCCGTCCGACCAGCGGTCCAGGTGTATCTGGGCCATCGCGTCGAAGTAGAAGTCGGGCGCCTGCCACATCGCCTTCAGCAGCCGCGGGGTGTCGCCGCCCAGCGCGGACAGCCGCGCGGCGAGCTCCGCCTTCTGCCGCTCGGTGTCACGGTGGTCGAGCGCGAGGGGCTCCGCGGTGAAGCCGAGGGTGACCCGCAACTCGGTGTTGTGGCGCACCGGGTAGACGCACGTGCTGGCGCCGCCGCCCTGCAGCCAGACCTGCCAGTCGTCCAGGTCCAGGAAGTTCTCGGTGCTGAAGACGGCCACGTACCCGCCGAGCGGACGGAAGAACGGGCCCTCGGCGCCGAAGGCCAGCCGCCGCACCGTCGAGCGCAGCCCGTCCGCCCCCACCACGAGGTCGAACGTCCGGCTCCGGCCGCGCTCGAAGTCGATGCGGACGCCGTGCGGTTCCTGGACCAGGGCGGTGACGGAGTCGTCGAAGAGGTACTCCACGCCGTCGCGGGCCCGCCCGTACAGCAGCTGGGTGAGGTCCTCGCGCAGCAGCTCGATGTCCCCGCTGTCGAGCCGGCCGCCGCTGAGTGTCATCTCGGTGCTGCGCCACAGTTCGTTGCCGTCGCCGTCGAGCATCGACATCCCGCGCAGCCGGGTGCGCGCCTCCCGGGCCGGGGCCAGCAGGTCCATCCGGTCGAGGACGTCGAGCGCCACCCCGCGGACGTCGATCGCCTGGCCGCCGGGGCGCACACCGGGGGCCCGCTCGACGACGGTCGGCGCGAAGCCGCGGCGGCGCAGCCAGTGGGCGAGGGTGAGCCCGGCGACGCTCGCGCCGGAGATGAGTACGGTCTTCACGACAGCCCCTTCGTACGGTGTACACGCGTGGTGTGGAGCTCTGAATGTACGCCGTACGCGCAGGATCGCCAAGCGCTTTCCGTGGGATATTTTCGCAGCTCAGAGGGGGCTGTACTAGCACAGAAGGGTGCTGCGGCAAGGTCTTCGCTGGTAGCCTCTGTCCTAGTACAGGTCAAAGGAGAGCGCCGTGGCTGACCCCTCCCTCCCGCCCTATCTGCGGATCGTCGCCGAGGTGCGGCGCAAGATCACCGACGGCGAACTCGCCCCCGGCGACCGGATTCCCTCGACGCGTCAGCTCGCGAAGGAGTGGAACGTGGCCCTGGCCACCGCCACGAAGGCGCTGACCGCCCTGCGCCAGGAGGGGCTGGTGCAGCCCCGGGCCCGCGTGGGGACCGTGGTGGCGGCCCCGTCCCGCGGCGCCGCCGGGGCCCGGCACCCCCGCCCGGCCCCCGCCGCGGAGCGCGAGCTGACCCGGGAGCGCATCGTGCGCACCGCCATCGGCATCGCCGACGCGGAAGGGCTGGCCGCGCTGTCCATGCGGGCGGTCGCGGCGCGCCTGGGCGCCGCCACGATGTCGCCCTACCGCTATGTGACCGGCAAGGACGATCTGGTCCTGCTGATGGCCGACGCGGTTTTCGCCGAGGCCGCCCTCCCGGCCGATGCCTCCGGCCACTGGCGGGCCCGGCTGGAAGCAGGGGCCCGGGCGCTCTGGGCCGTCCACCGCGCACACCCCTGGCTGGCCCAGCTCGGCCCGCTCACCCGGCCGTTGCTGCTGCCCCACCTGATGGCCTACTCCGAATGGATGCTGAGCGCCCTCGACGGCCATGGCCTCGGCCCGGCGGCCATGCTCAACCAGAACGTGCTCCTCTACAGCCATGTGCAGGGCCTCGCCGTCCAGCTGGAACGGGAGGCCCAGGCCGAGAGCGCCACCGGCCTCACCTCGGACCAGTGGCTGGACGCCCAGGCCCCCGCGCTCGCGGCGCTCACCGCGTCCCGGGACCATCCGACGTTCACCCGGGTCATCGAGGCGCTTGGGGAGGGCGGTTACGACCTGCGCCTGGACGAGCTGTTCGAGATCGGGCTCACCTCGCTGCTCGACGGGCTGGCCGTCCTCATCGACGCGCACCGCGCCGACCCGGCGGGGACCCCCGCCCCGTCCGCCGCGCCCCGGACACGGTGAGGCGCCCGGAGCCCCCACGCTCCGGGCGCCTGCCCCGCCCTCCACGGGCCCTGGGTGGTGCGGTGCCTCAGCCGCCGTTGAACTTCTTGACGATCCGGTCGCCGAGGTGCTTGTCGACGTTGCGCCAGTACTGGAAGGCACGCTCCAGCACCGGCTTGGTGACGTCCTCGGCGAGGTGCCCGGCGATGTTGTGCACCAGCCGGTCGCGGGCCGCGTCGTCGAGGACCTGGCGGACCATCGTCCCGGGCTGGACGAAGTCGTCGTCCTCGCGCCGCGGCCGGGTGGCCTCGCGCACCATCTCGCCGGCCGTCTGCCAGCCCGCCGGGTCCCCGAACTGCTCGGTGTCCGCCGCCGGCCCGCCGTAGGAGTTGGGCGCGTACGGCCGGGCCACCCGGGCCGGGTCGAACCGCATCGGGCCGTCCTTGGCGTAGGAGTGGACGGGAACGTGCGGCCGGTTGGGCGGCAGCTGCAGATAGTTCGGGCCGATGCGGTACCGGTGGGTGTCCGGGTAGGAGAACAGCCGGCCCAGCAGCATCTTGTCGGGGGACGGGCCGATGCCCGGCACCATGTTGGACGGCTCGAAGGCCGCCTGCTCGATGTGGATGAAGTAATCTTCCGGGTTCTTGTTCAGCGTCATCCGCCCGACCTCGATCAGCGGGTAGTCGCCGTGCGGCCACACCTTGGTCAGGTCGAACGGGTTGAAGCGGTAGTCCGGCGCGTCGTCGAACGGCATCACCTGGACATACAGCGTCCACGACGGTGCGTCGCCGGTGTCGATGGCGCGGTAGAGGTCGCGGCGGTGGAAGTCGGCGTCCTCGCCGGCGATCCGGTCCGCGTCCTCCTGGGTGAGGAAGTCGATGCCCTGGTCCGTCTTGAAGTGGTACTTGATCCAGAACTTCTCGCCGCCGGCATTGATCCACATATACGTGTGGGAGCCGTAGCCGTTCATGTGGCGGTAGGTCTTGGGGATGCCGCGGTCGCCCATCAGCCAGGTGACCATGTGGGCCGACTCCGGCGACAGCGTCCAGAAGTCCCACTGCATGTCGTGGTCGCGCAGACCGCTGCCGGGCCGGCGCTTCTGGGAGCGGATGAAGTCCTGGAACTTGATCGTGTCACGGACGAAGAAGATCGGGGTGTTGTTGCCGACCAGGTCGTAGTTGCCGTACTCGGTGTAGAACTTCAGGGCGAAGCCACGGGGGTCGCGCCAGGTGTCGGGGGAGCCCTGCTCGCCCGCGACGGTCGAGAAACGGGCCAGCATCTCGGTCGTCTTGCCCGGCTGGAAGAGATCCGCCTTGGTGAACTGGCTGACGTCGTTGGTGACCTGGAAGGAGCCGTACGCGCCGCTGCCCTTGGCGTGTACCACCCGCTCGGGGACCCGTTCGCGGTTGAACTGGGCCATCTTCTCGATCAGGTAGTGGTCCTGCAGCAGGATGGGGCCGTCCGGACCCACGGTCAGCGAATGCTCGTCGCTCTCGACCGGAATTCCGGCGTTGTTCGTCGTGTGCGGGACGTGGTGCGTGCTGGTCATGGAGGAGCGCCTCCTGGTTCGACGAGTGGGAGTAGGGGGTCGGTCGGTCCCGAATTGGGGCAGTTGGCCCCTTAAGCCCACCCAAGCAGTCAACTCCCCCGACGGCATGTCGGCAAGAGTTGGACCCCGTCCGGTCTCAGACGGGGTCCAACATGTGGGACACGGGCCGGGCGCCCGCGCGGCGTCAGCGCCGCTGCACCCCCGGCGGCATGCTCAGCTCGAACCAGACGACCTTTCCCATGCTCAGACGCGTCGCACCCCAGCGCCGCGCCATCCGGTTGACGAGGTAGAGGCCCCGCCCGCCCTCGTCCGACGGCCGGGCCTGGCGCAGCCGCGGCAGCTGCGGGACGTCGTCCCCGACCTCGCAGCGCAGTACGTCCGTTCGTAGCAACCGCAGCGTGATCGGCCGCTCCGCGTACCGCACCGCATTGGTCACCACCTCGCTGACCAGCAGCTCCAGCTGGTCGGTCAGCTCGTCCAGGCCCCAGCGCGCCAGCGCCCGCCGGGCCAGCCGGCGGGCCTGCCCGGCCGTCTGCGCCTTCGGGTCCAGATACCAGTACGCGACATCGCTCGGCGCGATCCCGTCGAACCGGGCCGCCAGCAGCGCGATGTCGTCATCGCGGTCGCCGGGGCCCAGCATGTCCAGCACCTCGTCGCACATCGGCTCCAGCGGCGGCGGGTTGGGGCCCGTCAGCCGGGCCGTCTCCGCCAGCCGCTCCCGCAGCTGCTCGATGCCGGTCCACACGTCCCGGATCCGCGACTCGACCAGACCGTCCGTATAGAGGACGAGCGTGGCGCCCGCCGGGGCGTCCAGCTCCACCGCCTCGAAGTCCACCCCGCCGACGCCGATCGGCGCACCCGACGGCACCCGCAGCACCTCTGCGCGCCCGCCGCGGTGCAGCATCACCGGCGGCGGATGGCCCGCGTTGGCGATGGTGATCCGGTGCGCGACCGGGTCGTAGACCGCGTACATGCAGGTCGCCATCCGGTCCGTGCCCAGCCGCTGGGCCTGCTCGTCGAGGTGGTGCAGCACCTCCTGCGGCGGCAGGTCCAGCCCGGCCAGGGTCTGGGCCGTGGTGCGCAGCTGGCCCATGATCGCGGCCGAGGTCATCGAGTGCCCCATGACGTCGCCGACGACCAGCGCCACCCGGCTGCCCGGCAGCGGGATCGCGTCGTACCAGTCACCGCCCACCCGGGCCGTCTCGGCGGCCGGCAGATAGCGGCTGGCCAGCCGGACCCCGGTCGGCTGCGGCAGCGAGTCCGGCAGCATCGTGCGCTGCAGCGCGTCGGCGATGTAGGCCTCCCGGCCGTAGAGCACCGCCTTGTCCACGCCCAGCGCGGTGTGCGTCGCCAGCTGCGCCGCCACCAGCAGATCGTCCGGCTCGAACGCCGGGCGGTCCGGGCGGCGCAGGAACACCGCCGCACCGATCACCCGGCGGCGGCCGCGCAGCGGCGCCAGGATCACCCGGTGCCCGCCGGGCAGCCGCGGATCCGGACCCAGCAGCTCCGGCAGCGCCGTCCGCGCGGCCTGGGCCTCGCCGAACAGCGGCCGTACGCCCCGCAGCACCTCGGCCAGCGGACCGCCGGGCTGCACCTCGGCCAGCTCCGCCGCGCTGCCGCCCATCGCCGGGCCCAGATCGGGCTGGGCCGGCAGCATCGGCAGCCGGCCGCCGTTGGTGTCCGGCTCCTCCGGGATCCGGTCGGTGCGGCGCAGCCGCAGCACCACCGGGCCGGTCGGGCGTTCGTCGCCGACCGGCAGCGGGTCCCGCAGATAGACGAGGATCGCGTCGGCGAACGTCGGGACCGTCGCCCGGCACAGGCCGAGCACGATCTCGTCGAGGTCTATGCCGCGGGCGATCCGCCGGGTCGCCGCCCCGATGAACCGCAGCCGGTCGCCGCCCGCCTGCCGGGCCGCCGCCACCTCACCGCTCTCGCCCGGATGCGCCGAGCGGGCCGGCGGCGGTCCCGCCGGTCCGGGCGCCTGTGCCCCGGTGGTCTCCCCGGCCGCCGCCCGCGACACCCCGGCGTGCGGGGCATCCGGGACCGCCGACCGCCCCTCGTGCGGCGGCGACTGCTCCGGCACCGTCCCGCCCGGCTCGCCGCCGCGCGGCCGCGACCGCCCGCCGCCCGGACCGCCGCCCTCCCGCGGCCGCCCGATGCGCTCGCCGCCGTGCCGCGGATGCGGCTCGTGCTGCGGCTCCTCGCCCGGCCCGGGCGCCTCGGCGCGGCCCGTCGCGCCCCGCGCCACCCGCTGCCCGGCACGGGTCGCCTCCCGGCCCCCGTCCGCCGCGCCGCCCGGCCGTCCGCTCGCCGACATGGGCACCTCCCCGTACGCGTCGCCATACGCCTCCCCGTACCGGATCGAGGCGTCCGGTGCGACGGCGTGGCCGTCGCGGTTGTGCTCGCCGGCACGCCCGCCGGTGTGGCCGGCGGCGCCGTCCGCGTCCGCCGACGGGTCCCGCCGTGCCGCGCCGTGGTCCGCGGCCGGTTCGTCATCGAAGCGGCCGCCCGGCGCGCCCGCCGAAGCCGTGACGGCGGCACCGGCGAGGCCTATGTCGTCACCGCCGCGCACCGCGAACCCGCTGCCGGGCACCGGGGCGAACCCCGGTGCGGCCGGCTGCTGCAGGGCGCTGCGCGGGTCCGGGACCGCGCCGAGCGGCGCCGCCTGGGCCTGCCCGCGGGCAGGGGACAGCGAGGGCGCGGCGGTCGGGGCCGACTGCCGCGATTCGTGGGAGGTGGGGTGCTCCGTCACGCGTGGGATTCCATCCGTCCGGGGCTGTGCGCCAAACGCGCCGCGGTGCCGGGCGTGCCGCTGGGGCGGCCTCGCCCGACGCGCTGCGTCTCAGGCACGTCGCAGGTGCAGAAAGAGCTGGATCTCGGGTGGTACGTCCGTACTCGCCGGGGCGTATGCGTAGGCGTCTTCCCCGACGACGTCGAAACCCGCGTCGTGCACGACCCGGCGCAGGTCGTCCCGCAGGTAACCCGATACCCGGATCGAGTTGCCCAGGAACGGAATCGTGAAGTCGTCCACATCCGCCTCGACCATCGACAGGGCCAGCAGCCCCTCGGGACGTAGCAGATCATGCAGCAGGCCCAGTGCGTAAGGGATTTCCGCACGGGGCAGCATCAGAAGCGAGAAATAAGCGACGATACCGTCGAAAGAGCCGGGGCCGCCGAGTCGGCCGCCGCGCAGATCGGCGATGTCCAGCCGGTGGAATTCGGCGCCCGGGACGTGCTCCCGGGCCAGGGTGACCATCGAGGGGGAGAGATCGATACCCACCACGCGGTGCCCGGCCGCCGAGAGCTGACGGGCGGTCGGGCACCGCGTGGTGGGTATCGATCTCTCCCCCTCGATGGTCACCCTGGCCCGGGACGTGCTCCCGGGCCAGGGTGACCATCGAGGGGGAGAGATCGATACCCACCACGCGGTGCCCGGCCGCCGAGAGCTGACGGGCGGTCGGCAGACCCGTACCGCACCCCAGGTCCAGGATGCGCGAGCCGGCCGGCAGCGCCTCGGACAGCCAGGCGCCCGAGGCGAGCTGGCCCTCCTTGTGCGGGAAGGCGTCGTCGTACCGGTCGCCGATCGCGTCGAACGCCTCGGCCTGGCCGGCCCGGTCCAGTGCTAACCGGTTCAGACCCTCGTATCCGTCGTAGCTAGTCGCGCTCACGACCTCGCCCCTCCTGCGACCGCGGTCAAGTTCGTTTTCCAGTTCTGGAGTTGCGCCTGTGCAGTCTTGCGGAGGACGATCCTACGTTTGAAGGCCGGGGGCGCAGCAAGGGGGCTCGGCCCCGCTCCGCGCCCCGCGAGGAAGAGCTTTGCCCATAGGCGCACCTTTCCACGGTTCGCCCTCTTACTCCCGTCGTTCCGCTTCACTCCCTTACGACCGCAAACGATCCGGCGCGCGGTCCCAGTCCTGCGGGAGCGCGGGAACCCGCCAGGACGGATCGGGCCGCCAGCCCTCCCAGCCGTCGGCGAACGGACCGCGCCAGGCCGTGATCTGTGCGATCGCGGCCCGGCCCGCCGACCTGACCTCGGCGGCCCGGGCGTCGGTCATCAGCCCGTCCCGCTGCGCCTGCGCGAACTCGTCCTCGTCCCGCCACTCCCAGTGCCGGTCCGGATAGACACAGATGTCGAGGAAGTGGTCCTCGGAGTCCACGCCGCCCGACCAACGGCGGCGCGGCTCCTCCAGATTGACGTACCAGTTCTTGAACTGCCAGCCGCGCTCCCAGAACAGCCACACCGACCAGGGGTCGCCGGGCCGGGCCAGCTTCAGCACTCCGGTGCCGAACCACTGGTCGCGGGTGGTCCGGCGCGGTTTGGTGTAGCGGGTGGACAGCGGCTCGCGGTGCACCGGAGTGCCGTCGGCGAGCACCGGCTTGACGCACGCGGTACCGGGCGCCATCCACACCGCCAGCAGGTCCTCGGTGTCCTGGACGACGGTCATGGGACGGCAGATGTGGAACCGCCCGGCATCGGCGTTGTCGCGATAACGCCACAGGATGTGGTCCCCGGGCGCCCAACGCTGCCCGCCCGGGGCTCCGTCAGCCGCCCGCCGCGCCCGGGGCGTCCCGCATCCGCCGGCCGTCCCGCCCTCCGTCGTGTCCACCGTGTCCGCTGTCATGCGCAGATCTTAGAGGCGCCGCATGACGCGCGCCGTGACATGAGCCGCACCATGCGTGACGGACGGGTAACGTCTGCCGCCAGGGTCTGTCGTGTGGAGCGGGCCCCGCGAGCCCGGCCCGATCCGAACGACAGGCCCTACGGCTGTGACGGGCGGGTCATCCGCAGCACGTCCAGCGCCTCGTCCAGCTGCTCCTCGCTCAGCAGCCCCCGCTCGACATACCCGCCCTCCAGGACGACCTGACGGATGGTCTTCCGCTCGGCCAGGGACCGCTTGGCGACCTTGGCGGCCTCCTCGTAGCCCAGGTACCTGTTGAGCGGGGTGACGACCGACGGCGACGACTCGGCGTACTCCCGGGCCCGTTCGGCGTTGGCCGTGATGCCGTCGACGGTCCGGTCCGCGAGCAGCCGCGCCACATTGGCCAGCAGTCGCACCGACTCCAGCACATTCTTCGCGATCACCGGCAGCATCACGTTCAGCTCGAAATTGCCGGCCGCCCCCGCTGCCGCCACCGTCGCGTCGTTCCCGGTGACTTGCGCCGCGACCATCAGCACCGCCTCCGGGATCACCGGGTTGACCTTCCCCGGCATGATCGACGAGCCCGGCTGCAGATCCGGCAGCGCGATCTCCGCCAGTCCGGTACGCGGCCCGGACGCCATCCACCGCAGGTCGTTCGCGATCTTCGTCAGCCCGACCCCGATCGTCCGCAGTTGCCCGCTGGTCTCCACGAGCCCGTCGCGCGCCCCCTGCGCCTCGAAGTGGTTGCGCGCCTCGGTCAGTGGCAGCCCGGTCACCCGCGCCACCTCGGCGATCACCGCCGCCGGGAAACCGGGCGGGGTGTTGATCCCGGTGCCCACCGCCGTACCGCCCAGCGGCAGTTCCGCCAGCCGCGGCAACGAGGCCCGCAGCCGCTCGACGCCGTACCGCACCTGGGCGGCATAGCCGCCGAACTCCTGCCCCAGCGTCACCGGCGTGGCGTCCATCAGATGCGTCCGCCCCGACTTCACGACCTCGGCGAACTCCTCCGCCTTGCGCTCCAGCGCCTCCGCCAGATGCTCCAGCGCCGGGATCAGATCGTTGAGGACGGCAGACGTCGCCGCGACGTGGATCGAGGACGGGAAGACGTCGTTGGACGACTGGCTCGCGTTGACGTGGTCGTTCGGGTGCACCTCCCGGCCCAGCCGCTCGCTCGCCAGCGTCGCGATGACCTCGTTGGCGTTCATGTTCGACGACGTCCCGGACCCGGTCTGGAACACATCGACGGGGAAGTGGTCGTCCCACTGCCCCTCGGCGACGGCCGCCGCCGCCTCCTGGACCGCGGCCGCGATGTCCTTGTCCAATACGCCCAGCTCGCCGTTGACCAGGGCGGCCGCGCCCTTGATCCGGGCCAGCGCCTCGATGTGCGCCCGCTCCAGCCGCTGTCCGGACAGGGGGAAGTTCTCCACCGCCCGCTGCGTCTGCGCCCGCCACTTGGCGTGCGCGGGCACCCGCACCTCGCCCATCGAGTCGTGCTCGGTCCTGAAGCCGCCGGCGCTGCCGGATGCGCTGTTGTCACTCATACCTATGTCAGTGCCCGGGAACCGCGATCTGTTCCCGGGCACCGCCGGATGTCACCTGCCTGCGGGGCAGCCGCCCTTCAGGCCCGCTATGAAGGCGGCCCAGGCGCGCTCGGGGATGAGCAGGGCGGGCCCGTGCGGATTCTTGCTGTCACGGACGGGGACGAGGCCGGGGATGTGATCGGCGACCTCGACGCATTCCCCTCCGGCGTTGTTGCTGTAGCTGCTCCTGCGCCATGCAATTGTGCTCAGGTCCGGGGCGGTTCGCATGGTGTCCAGTCCTCCGTCGCTGCTCGGATCATCGCCTCGGAGTCACGAGGTGAGAGGGCCATGGCCTTGAGCAGATCGTAGGACTCCTCCAGCTCCACCACCTCGTCCCGGTCCTCGACGATCGTTCCGGACCGGCTGCCTTCCAGATAGGCCAGGAGCGGCTCGTCGGGCAGCGTGTAGAGGGTCAGCGAACCGCCCATCTCGGCATGCTCGCCGGCGTCGTACGGCAGGACCTGGATGGTGACGTGCGGCGATGTCCCGCGCTCGATCAGGGACACCATTTGATGGCGCATCACGTCCGGGCTGCCGACCCGGCGACGCAGCACCGCCTCGTCCAGGATGAACCAGCACCTGGGTGGTTTCGGCAGTGCCAGGCGCGTCTGCCGGTCGATCCGGGCCGTCGCCATCGCCTCGATTTCCGCGTCCGGGGCGTACGGATGGCCGCAGCGCAGTGACCGCAGTGCAAGCTCCGGCGTCTGAAGCAGGCCAGGGACGGTGGCACTCGCATACTGCCGGATGACGGTTGCCCGGCTCGCGATCTCGATCACTCGGCGGAACCTGCGGGGGAACGGCTCCTTCCGTGCGAGTTCGTACAGGCTCGTGAAGAGCCCGTCGGTACCGAAGCAGGTGTCCAGCCTCGCCGGCAGGTCGTCGTACGGCAGAGACTCCGCCCGTTCGATCCGTGCCAGGTGGGACTTGCTGTAGTTCAGCTCCTCGGCGAGGCGTCTCAGCGACAGACCGGCCTTCTCGCGGTGGTGCCGGAGCCTCGCGCCGAACAGGTCGCGCGCCGAGCGGTCCGGTGAGAGGTCATGCGGCTCAAACGCCATTGGTCCGTTCCTCCTCTGTCCCGTAGTCGGGCGTGGGACAGCAACCCTCTGTTGATCGTAGTCAGCTCAGAGCAACCATGAGGGCACAGAAGGTAATTACCCCGGCGGCCGCCACAACGGCCCCGGGGCATGGCCAACGCTTGATCCACAAGGAGCGTCAACATGGTGGAGCTTATTGCCCGTTGCCTCGCCTGGGTGGGGGCTTTACTCATTCCACGGGCGTCGGGGCGGCACCGGGCGCTCGCCCCCTCGGCGCACCACTGCCCGGTGGTCGTCCGTACGGTCCTCGTGCGGCCCTGGAACCCGCCGCCGCTGCCGGGGCGCGTACGCCGCCACAGGCCCGCCGAACCAAGGGTGGACGGCGACGCCACGCCCCTCGTGCGCCCCTACTACGCCGCGTACGAGCGACGCCCGCAGCCCGCGGAGGTGGTCTGGTGAGTGCCGCATCCACGCCGCCGGGCCGGCCGCCCCGGAAGTCGCTGATGACGATGCGGGTCTACAGCACGACCCGTGAGGGCGTGGTGACGGAGGAACAGGCATCGGTCCATGTCGTGGCCGGTGACCGATTCGACCCGTACGGGCTCAGCCAGGCATGGCCGCCCTGCGCCTGTCCTCGTCATCGGTGAAGCCATGGCGAACCTGTGGTCGCCACCGGCAGCAGAGCCCCCGACGGAACGTCAGGGGCTCTGTGGGGTCCTGCGGGTGCGTCAGCTTCCCGAGCGCACCGGGATGCTGGTGAACGTCGGCGCCGGGGCCGGGTCCTGGAAGAAGTCGTTGCCCTTGTCGTCGACGACGATGAAGGCCGGGAAGTCCTCGACCTCGATCTTCCAGACGGCTTCCATGCCGAGCTCCTCGTACTCCAGGACCTCGACCTTCTTGATGCAGTCCTGGGCGAGGCGGGCGGCCGGGCCGCCGATGGAGCCGAGGTAGAAGCCGCCGTGGGCGTGGCAGGCGTCGGTGACCTGCTGGGAGCGGTTGCCCTTGGCCAGCATCACCTTGGAGCCGCCGGCGGCCTGGAACTGCTCGACGTAGGCGTCCATCCGGCCGGCCGTGGTCGGGCCGAAGGAGCCGGAGGCGTAGCCCTCGGGGGTCTTGGCCGGGCCGGCGTAGTAGACGGGGTGGTTCTTGAGGTACTCCGGCATCTCCTCGCCGGCGTCCAGGCGTTCCTTGATCTTCGCGTGGGCGATGTCGCGGGCGACGACCAGGGTGCCGGTGAGGGACAGGCGGGTCTTGACCGGGTGCTTGGTCAGCTCGGCGAGGACGTCGTCCATCGGGCGGTTGAGGTCGACGGCGACCGCGTCGAGGTCGGGGCCCGCGCCCTCGGTCAGCTCCTCGTCCGTCGTCTCCGGGAGGAAGCGGGCCGGGTCGGTCTCCAGCTGCTCCAGGAAGACGCCCTCGGCGGTGATCTTCGCGACGGCCTGGCGGTCCGCGGAGCAGGACACCGCGATGGCGACCGGGCAGGACGCGCCGTGGCGGGGCAGGCGGACGACGCGGACGTCGTGGCAGAAGTACTTGCCGCCGAACTGCGCACCGATGCCGATCTTCTGCGTCAGCTCGAAGACCTTGTCCTCCAGCTCCTTGTCGCGGAAGCCGTGGCCGGTGGGGGAGCCCTCGGCGGGCAGCTCGTCGAGGTAGTGCGCGGAGGCGTACTTGGCGGTCTTGAGCGCGTACTCGGCGCTGGTGCCGCCGACGACGATGGCGAGGTGGTACGGCGGGCAGGCCGCGGTGCCGAGCGAGCGGATCTTCTGCTCCAGGAACGTCATCATGGAGGCCTCGTTGAGGACCGCCTTGGTCTCCTGGAAGAGGAAGGACTTGTTGGCGCTGCCGCCGCCCTTGGCCATGAAGAGGAACTTGTAGGCGCCGCCGTCGGTCGCGTACAGCTCGATCTGCGCCGGGAGGTTGGAGCCGGTGTTCTTCTCGTCCCACATCGTCAGCGGGGCCATCTGCGAGTACCGCAGGTTCAACTGCGTGTAGGCGTCGTAGATCCCGCGGGAGAGGGCCGCCTCGTCGCCGCCCCCGGTCAGCACGTTCTGGCCGCGCTTGCCCATGACGATCGCGGTGCCGGTGTCCTGGCACATGGGCAGGACACCTGCCGCGGCGATGTTGGCGTTCTTGAGCAGGTCGAGCGCGACGAAGCGGTCGTTGGCGCTGGCCTCGGGGTCGTCCAGGATCTTGCGGAGCTGGGCGAGGTGGGCCGGGCGCAGATAGTGCGAAATGTCGTGCATCGCCTCGGCGGCCAGCTTGCGCAGCGCCTCCGGCTCGACCTTGAGGAACGTCCGGCCGTCGGCCTCGAAGGTGCTGACGCCCTCCGAGGTGACGAGGCGGTACGGGGTGGTGTCCTCACCTACGGGGAGAAGGTCGGTGTAGGCGAATTCCGGCATCGAAGGTCATTCCTTACTCGGAGAGGTCCGGCTGGCGTCTACGGCAGCGCCTGAACAGCGTAGAACCCTGGCGGCCCGGCACGGCTGTGAGGTAAGGCTCAGTCGGTACGCACACCGCTCCGGCAGATGCCTGGTCGCGATCTATCGCGTTTCGGTACGCTGGGGTGGTGGATGCAGACAACGGGGGACGACCGGGCCCTGACACCCCGCCCGGACCGCTTCAGAAGCAGGACCCGCGGCAGGACGGGCAGCCGGTGAAACCGGCCGAACCGGCACCCGCCGCGGTGGCCGAGGGCGACATCCGTGCGTCCGACGCGGACCGCGACCGGGTCGCCGAGATCCTCCGCGAGGCCCTCGCGGAGGGCCGGCTGGACCCGGAGGAGCACGCCGAGCGGATCGACACGGTCTACCGCGCCAAGACCATGGGCGAACTGGAGCCCGTCCTGCGGGATCTGCCCGCGGCGCGCGGCGGCCGTCCGCAGCCGGGCCCCGGCGGCGATGCCTACGGGGCCGGCGCCCCGGTCCCGGACCAGAATCTCGTCGCGATCTTCAGCGCCTCGGTCCGCAAGGGCCGCTGGCAGGTTCCCGCGCGGATCAACGCCTTCGCGCTCTTCGGCGCCATCGAGATCGATCTGACCGAGGCGGTCTTCCCGCAGCAGCAGGTCCGGATCAATGCCACGTCGATCTTCGGCAGCGTGGAGATCCGGGTGCCGGAGAACATCACGCTGCGCAGCAACGGCTCCGGCGTGCTGGGCAGCTTCGAGGTCGAGGCCAACGACGCGGAGGACGCCGACGCCCCGCAGGTCCTGGTCAACGGCTGTGCCGTACTGGGCAGCGTGGAGGCCCGGCTCAAGCGGGGCGCCTGGATACGCGATCTGCGCGACCGGCTGCGCGAGGGGCGCCGCGAGCTGCGGCACCAGCTGCGCGACGAGCACCGCGAGCGGCACGAGCAACTGCGCCAGGAGCGCCGGGACATGCACGAGCAGCTGCGCTCCGAACGCCGCGAACGCCGGGACCGTTTCCGCAAGTGACCGTCTGGCCCGGGGCGGAGTCCGTTCTCCGGGCCATGGGTCGACGGGCCGCGCGGGGAAGGCCGTCAGCGGCGGTTTTCTTGTTGTCGCACGATCGCCACGGTGTGCATAAGCGTGCGCACAGCGGGTAGGGCTGGTGCATCGTCTCTCGTGCGGCTGCGGGGTGCGAAAAAAGGCCGTGCGCAGCGAGACGGGCAAGGGTGATTCTCTCGCCGAAGCCGTCGTCAGGAGTGGACCGTGCTGCTACCGCATCAGACCCTGCAGGATGCCGCTGTCGTACCGCCCCCGCAAGTGCCTGATCGTGACGAAGCCGGTCCCTGGCATTCGGAGGCGGTGTGCCGCCGGGATGAGGCCGGGCTGTTCTTCGCGCCGTCGAAGGAGCCGACCGCCGCGCGGCTGGCCAGGGAGGAGGCCGCAAAGCGGGTGTGCGCCCGGTGTCCGGTGATGGTCGAGTGCCGGGAGCATGCGCTGCTCCAGCCCGAGCCGTACGGCGTCTGGGGCGGGCTGACCGCGGCCGAGCGCCGGGTCGTGCTGACCCGGCGGCGGCGCCGGGAGTCCGAACTCCAGCGTGCGGCCCATTTGCCCGCGGCAGGCTGACCACCGCGACATCGGCTTCGGCTCGTCAGACACCACAGGGCGTATGGGCCACTTCGCCCCCGCCGGAGACTCTCCGGCGGGGGCGAAGTGTGTGGTCGCCGGCGGGCAGGGGCTGCCGGGGCGCCGTCAGCTGGGGCGCTCGAAGTCCACCGAGCTGTACGCACGCAGCTTGGACAGCCGGTGCTGGGAGTCGATCTGCCGGATCGTGCCGGACTTGGAACGCATCACCAGGGACTGGGTGTAGGCGTTCTCGGCGCGGTAGCGCACGCCGCGCAGCAACTCGCCGTCGGTGATGCCGGTGGCGACGAAGAAGACGTTGTCGCCCTGGACCAGGTCCTCGATCTGGAGCACCTTGTCCAGGTCGTGCCCGGCCGCCAGCGCGCGCTCGCGCTCCTCGTCGTCCTTGGGCCACAACTTGCCCTGGAAGGAGCCGCCCAGACACTTCAGCGCACAGGCCGCGATGATCCCCTCGGGCGTACCGCCGATGCCCAGCAGCAGGTCGACGCCGGTGCCCTCGCGGGCCGCCATGATCGCGCCGGCGACGTCGCCGTCGGCGATGAACTTGATCCGGGCCCCGGCCTCTCGGACCTCCTTGACCAGGCCCTCGTGGCGGGGCCGGTCGAGGATGACCACGGTGACGTCCTCGACCGCGGACTTCTTCGCCTTGGCGATCCGCTTGATGTTCACCGCCACCGGCGCCGTGATGTCGACGAAGTCGGCGGCCTCCGGGCCCGTGGCGAGCTTGTCCATGTAGAAGACCGCGGACGGGTCGAACATCGAGCCGCGCTCGGCCACCGCCAGCACGGACACGGCGTTCGCCATGCCCTTGGCGGTCAGCGTCGTCCCGTCCACCGGGTCGACGGCCACGTCGCACTCCGGCCCGGTCCCGTCTCCCACCCGCTCGCCGTTGTAGAGCATCGGGGCGTTGTCCTTCTCGCCCTCCCCGATGACCACGACGCCGTTCATCGACACGGTGTGGATCAGGGCGCGCATGGCCTTCACCGCCGCGCCGTCCGCGCCGTTCTTGTCACCTCGCCCCACCCAGCGGCCCGATGCCATGGCACCGGCCTCGGTGACCCGGACGAGTTCCAGGGCGAGGTTGCGGTCCGGGGCCTCGGGGCTGACCTCAAGTTGGGACGGGAGATGATGCTCGGTCATCGAGCGACCTTTCTGTACGGCGACGGCCGTGAAGGACGAGGGTGGCTGTGCGGCGGTGCGGAGGTTTCCCCAGAGGCACTGTGGGGTCTCCCCAGAGGCTCACAGTATCTTCCGGCCGCCAAAATGAGCAGTGGGCCCTTCGCATGAGCGGCCCCCGGGCAGCCGGGATCCGGGGCGAATACGCAGGTGGGGGGCTTTGCCGGGGGGTGTGTCGGAGCCGCCGCGGGGATGGGGGACGATAGGGGCGTGGCAGGTATGCGAGGCAGGCAGACGGTGCGGGACATGGTCCTGTCACTGGCGGTGATCGGCATTCTCGTCGGGGTGATCTACGTCTTCATCCCGCACGACGAGAGCGCCGACGCGGAGAAGGCCGCGGTCAAGACGGTCGACTACCGCGTGGAGCTGATCACGGCCCGGCGGGCGGCGCCGTACCCGGTCGCCGCACCCCAGGGGCTGCCCAAGACCTGGCGCGCCACCTCCGTTTCCTACCGGGCGAGCGAGGACGGCAAGGGCGGCGCCTGGCATCTGGGCATGCTCGACCCGGAGCAGCAGTACGCGGCCATAGAGCAGAGCGACGCGGCGCCGCGCCAGTTCATCAAGGACGTCACGCTCGGCGCGACCAAGGTCGAGGGCAAGCAGGCCGTCGGCAGCAAGAAGTGGGACCGCTACGAGGGGGACAAGTACCGGGCGCTGGTCCGCCAGGAGCCCGGGGTGACCACGGTCGTCACGGGCACCGCGCCGTACGGGCGGCTCGCCGATCTGGCCGCCGCGCTGGTCGCGAAGAAGACCTGAGCGCCGGGCTGCGGAACGCTTGAGCGCCGCCGTTCCGCGAAGGGCTTGAACGGCGCCGGTCTGCGAAAGGCTTGAGTCGCCGACCTGCGCACGACGTGGGCGCTCGCCTGCGAAAGGCTTGAAAAGGGGCCAGACGGGCGGGAAACCGCGGGTGGGTCCGAGTGGACGAGGAGGCCGCCGCACCCGGAAGGGATGCGGCGGCCTCCTCGTTGCGCAGGGCCCTGCGGGGCCGCGGCGGGGCTCAGACGGCGGTGACGGCCTCGTCGAAGGTGAGCCGCGGCGAGCGCGGGAAGAAGGCGTCGGTGCCCGGCTTGCCGATGTTGATCACGAGGAACGACTTCTGCTTGCCGTCGCCGAAGAACTCCTTGTCGATGCCGGTGAAGTCGAAGCCGGTCATCGGGCCGGCGGCCAGGCCGGCGGCGCGGACGCCCACGATGAAGTAGCCGGCCTGGAGGGTGGCGTTCTGGGTGCCGGCGGTCTCGCGGGTCGCGGCCGCGGAGAAGAACGCGTCCTTGATGCCCGGGGCGTGCGGGAAGAGCTGCGGCAGCTTCTCGTGGAATTCCAGGTCCACGGAGAGGATCGCGGTCAGCGGCGCGCTGAGGGTCTTCGGGCCGTTGGCGCCCATGGCGTGCGCGACCAGGCGCTGACGGGCCTCCTGCGAACGGACCAGGGTTATCCGCAGCGGCGACTGGTTGAAGGCGGTCGGGCCGAACTTCACCAGGTCATAGATGGCCTGGATCTGCTCGTCCGTCACGGGCTCGTCCGTGAACGTGTTGGCGGTCTGGGCCTCCCGGAAGAGAAGGTCCTGCGCGGTGGCGTCAAGGGCGAGAGACATCAAGAGCACCTCGTGGTCAGCTGGGGGCAAGGATCAGCGGCACACAGCGGACCGTGTGGTTGCTGTGGCCACTGGAGGGTTCTACCGGAAATTACTGTAATCCAGATAGGTTAAGTTTCAACTAAATCTGGGTGGTTGTGACCTGGTTCACATGTGTTCACGTGCGTTCTCGTGAGTTCTCACGACTTCACATGGGTTCACGTGGGTTCCCATGGGGGGATGCTGGTCGGTTTGCCGGTCATGCGGCGGTGCGGGACGTGCGGGCCAGTGGCCCCGGCCGGAACCCGGCTAGGCGCGTTCCGTCCCCGCCTCGTCCGACGACTCCGCCAGTGCCGCGTCCAGACGGGCCCGGGCGCCGTCCAGCCAGCGGCGGCAGACCTTCGCCAGCGCCTCGCCGCGCTCCCACAGCGCGAGCGACTCCTCCAGCGTCGTGCCGCCCGCCTCCAGGCTGCGGACGACCTCGATCAGTTCGTCCCGCGCCTGCTCGTAGCCGAGCGTGGAGTCCAGCGGCTCCACTCCGCTGTCCGTGCCGGTCTCCGCTCCGGCCGCCGCGCCCTGCTCCGCGTCCGCCGCGCCGTCCGTCTTCGCCTTCGCCATGTGTCCCACCCTAAGAGTCCGTATGAGTCCGCAAGAGCGCGGAAGAGTGCGTCTTCGCCCTATGCGGGCGGTGCGACGGCGCCGGGGGTGCCGTCCACCCGCACCCGGAATTCGCCCTCGGCCACCCTGGCCCGCAGTTCCTCGTCCGCGCCGACCTCGGCGGGGCTGCGCACCGCCGCCCCGTCCGGCTTCTGGAGGACCGCATAGCCGCGTTCCAGCGTCGCCTTCGGGGAGAGCGCGACCACCCGCGCGAGGGTGTGCGTCAGCTCCGAGTCAGCGCGGTCCAGCAGATGCCCCAGGGTCCGCCGGCCGCGCGCCAGCAGCGCCGTGACCTGCTCCTCGCGGTCCTCGACCATCCGCTGCGGCCGCTGTATGCACGGCCGCTGCAGCGCGGCGGCCAGCCCCCGCTCCTCCCGCTGGACGAAGCCGTCGATCGCGCGCCGGGCCCGCTCCCGCAGCTGCCCGATCCGGGCCAGCTCCTCGCCGACGTCCGGCACGACCTTCTTCGCCGCGTCCGTCGGTGTCGAGGCGCGCAGATCGGCGACCAGATCGAGCAGTGGGGTGTCCGGCTCATGGCCGATCGCCGAGACGACCGGGGTCACGGCCGCGCCCACCGCGCGGATGAGCTGCTCGTCGGAGAACGGCAGCAGATCCTCCACGCTGCCGCCGCCGCGCGCCACGATGATCACGTCCACCTCGGGCAGCGCGTCCAGCTCCTGGACCGCGCCGATCACCTGGGGGACCGCATGGACCCCCTGCACCGGCACGTTGCGCACCGCGAAGCGGACGGCCGGCCAGCGGTGCCGGGCGTTCTCCAGGACGTCCCGCTCCGCGGCGCTCGCCCGGCCGCAGACCAGCCCGATCAGCTGCGGAAGGAACGGCAGCGGCTTCTTGCGGTCCGCCGCGAACAGCCCCTCCGCCGCCAGCGACTTCTTCAACTGCTCCAGCCGGGCGAGGAGTTCACCGACCCCGACCGGTTTGATCTCGGCGGCCCGCAGGGAGAGCTGGCCGCGCGGGGCGTACCACTCCGGCTTGGCGTGCACCACCACCCGGGCGCCCTCGCTCACCACGTCGGCGACCTTGTCGAAGACCTGGCGGTAGCACGTCACGCTCACCGAGATGTCGTACGAGGGGTCGCGCAGCGTCAGGAAGACCACGCCCGCGCCGGGCCGCCGCGAGAGCTGGGTGATCTGCCCCTCGACCCACACCGCGCCGAGCCGGTCGATCCAACCGCCGATGAGCCGGGACACCTCGCCGACCGGGATCGGCGTTTCCGGGGACGTAGAAACAGCCATACGAGGGAGACTAGCGGCGGCCACTGACAGTGGCGGCGGCCGCGCGGGGCGTGGCCGGGCGCCGGACCGGATGCCGGGGGTCGGCCGGCGGCTCCGGGCTCAGGTCCGGTCCCGTGCGGCCCCTCGCCTCCGGCCCGGCGCCCGCCCGCTCAGCCGTGGCCGGCCTCGCCTCCCCGCCGCTCAGCCCCGCTCACCCCCGCCTGCCCGCGGCGCTGCACCGCCAGCACCACCAGCCCCACCACCAGCCAGCACCCGCCCACGACCTGCGCGGTCGCGGACGCCTTGGCGAGCACCGCCACCACCACCGCCAGGCCCAGCGACGGCACCACCACGTGCCGCAGCACGCCCGGCACCCCGGCCCGTTCGCGGGCCCGGAACCGGAACCAGCCGATCACCGACGCGTGCAGCAGCCCGAACGCGGTCAGCGCCCCCACGCTCACGATCGACGACAGCTCGGCCAGCCCGTCGTCCCGGCGTGCCGCCCCCACCGCCGCCACCAGCGTCACCAGGGCCGCACCCAGCAGCGCCCGGCGCGGCACCCCGCTGCCCACGGCCACCTTCGCCATCGCCCCCGGCATCCGCCGGTCCCGGGCCATCGCGAACAGCAGCCGTCCGGCCGCCGCCTGCCCTGCCAGCGCCGCGAACGCCGCACCGATCGCCTTGCTCGCCGCCACCAGGTTGTGCAGAGCGGTGCCCAGCGCCGCGTCGACCGTCGCGTAGAACGCATTGCCCTGCTCCGCCGGCCGGGCCGCCAGCTCCGCCGCGCTCATCGGCATCAGCAGCGCCGCCAGATACGTCTGCACCGCGAACAGCACCCCGGCCACCACCAGGCAGGTGAGCACCGCCCGCGCCACCCGCTGTGGCCCGCCGGGCCCCCGGCCGCCCTCCTTGCCCGCCGACGGGCCCGCCGCCTCCTCCGCGAACGAGGCGATCGCGTCGAAGCCCAGATACGACAGCACCGCCACCGACGCCGCGGACAGCACCGCACCGGGCGCGAAGCCGCCCGCGCCGGTCAGCGGCTCGGCCCAGCCCCGCCGCGCCCCGTGCGCCAGCAACTCGACGAGGGCCGACACCACGAACACCCCGAGCACCACGATCTCCATCGCCAGCACCGCGAAGCCGACCCGGGCCGCGATCCGTACGCCCCACAGATTCAGCAGCGTCGTCACGACCACCGCCAGCGCCGTCCACACCCACGGGTGCACGGACGGCGCCAGCGCATGCAGCGCGATCCCGGAGAACAGGTACGCCACCGCCGGGACCAGCAGATAGTCGAGCAGCGCCAGCCATCCGGCGAGGAACCCGGCGCTCTCGCTCAGCCCCGCCCGGGCGTATGCGTAGACCGACCCGGCCCGCGGGACGACCCGCACCATCTGGGCGTAGGAGTACGCGGTGCACGCCATCGCGGCGGTCGCGACGGCGTACACGGCGGTGACCGCGCCGTGCGAGACGGCCTGCAGCGTGCCGAAGATCCCGACCGGCGCCATCGGCGCGATGAACAGCAGCCCGTAGACGATCAGATCCCGGAACGTCAGCGTCCGCCGCAGCGTCCCCGGCGCGCCGCCGCACCCGCCCGGTCCCCGCGCGGCACGGCCCGCGGCCTCGCCCGCCCCGTCACCGTCCGTGCCCGGCATCGCGCCTCCTAGGGTCCGCCCTCAGTCTGCGGCCACGGCGCGATCTTCCGGGGCGGTGGCACGCCCTTACGATGGGACGCATGACTTCCTCGCCCAGCCCGACGCCCGCCGCCACCCCGGGCGAAGACGCAGCGCGCCGCAGCGACGGCCGCAAGGTCCTGCTCGCCGCCCCCCGTGGCTACTGTGCGGGCGTGGACCGCGCCGTGATCGCCGTGGAGAAGGCCCTGGAGCAGTACGGCGCGCCCGTTTACGTACGCCACGAGATCGTGCACAACAAGTACGTCGTCAAGACCCTCGAAAAGAAGGGTGCGATCTTCGTCGACGAGACCGAAGAGGTGCCCGAGGGCAACATCGTCATCTTCTCCGCGCACGGCGTGGCGCCCGTCGTCCACGACGAGGCCAAGCGCGGCAAGCTCGCCACCATCGACGCCACCTGCCCGCTCGTCACCAAGGTCCACAAGGAAGCCGTCCGCTACGCCAAGGAGGACTACGACATCCTCCTGATCGGCCACGAAGGCCACGAAGAGGTCATCGGCACGAGCGGTGAGGCCCCCGAGCACATCACCCTGGTCGACGGCCCCGAGGACGTCGCCAACGTCGAGGTCCGCGACCCGGACCGGGTCGTCTGGCTCTCCCAGACCACCCTCTCGGTCGACGAGACCATGGAGACCGTGGACGCCCTCAAGGGCCGCTACCCCAACCTCCTCTCGCCGCCCAGCGACGACATCTGCTACGCCACCCAGAACCGTCAGACCGCGGTGAAGCAGATGGGCGCCGAGGCCGATCTCGTCATCGTCGTCGGCTCCAAGAACTCCTCGAACTCCGTGCGCCTCGTCGAGGTGGCACTGGGCGCGGGCGCCCGCGCCGCCCATCTGGTCGACTACGCCGAGGAGATCGACGAGGCCTGGCTGGAGGGCGTCGGCACGGTCGGCGTCACCTCCGGTGCCTCCGTCCCCGAGATCCTCGTCCACGGCGTCCTGGACTGGCTCGCCCAGCGCGGCTACGAGGACGTCGAGACCATCACGGCCGCCGAGGAGTCCATCGCCTTCTCGCTGCCCAAGGAGCTGCGCCGCGACCTGCGCGCCGAGGCGAAGGCCGCCACCGAGGGCTGACCCCGGCCGCCCTCGACCTGCTTCCGGGACCGGGCGTCTGCCCATCCCGGGGGCGCGCGGCCCCGCCGACGCCTAGCCTTTTCCCATGAGGGTCTTCGGTGTGGACATCGGCGGATCGGGCATCAAAGGTGCCCCGGTGGATCTGGAGCGCGGCGACCTCGCGGACGAGCGCTACAAGGTACTGACCCCGCATCCGGCCACCCCGGATGCGGTCGCGGACGGCGTCAAACAGGTCGTGGACCACTTCGGGTGGTCCGGGCCGGTCGGCGCGACCTTCCCCGGCGTGGTCACCGAGGGGACGACCCGTACCGCGGCAAATGTCGACAAGGCCTGGATCGGCACCGCCGCCGGCGCGCTGCTCACCAGCAGACTCGGCGGCGAGGCCGGCGGCAGCCCGGTCACCCTGCTCAACGACGCGGACGCCGCCGGCCTGGCCGAGATGCGCTACGGCGCGGGCCGCGGCCGGGCCGGCACCGTCATCGTGCTCACCCTCGGCACCGGCATCGGCAGCGCCCTCTTCACCGACGGCCGCCTCGTCCCCAACACCGAGCTCGGCCATCTGGAGCTGCACGGCCACGACGCCGAGAAGCGCGCCTCCACCAAGGTCAAGGAGGACGAGGGGCTGAGCTGGCAGCACTGGGCCCACCGGGTCCAGAAGTACCTCGCCCATGTGGAGATGCTCTTCTCGCCCGAGCTGTTCGTGATCGGCGGCGGGGTGAGCCGCAAGGCGGAGAAGTTCCTGCCGCTGATCGAGGGCATCAGAGCCGAGATCGTGCCGGCTCAGCTTCAGAACAATGCGGGGATTGTGGGGGCCGCGATGGCTGCGCACGCCGTTCGGGCTGGCGAGCCACCTGCCGCGGACGGTTCCCGGGCCGCGGCCGCCCCCGGTCCGCAGACCGCGTCGTCGGCCGGCCCGGCTGCCCGGGCGGTGCGCTCCGCGGTCGATTCGCCGGTCGGCTGGCCCGACGACGGGCGATGATCAGCACCCGGCGGACCAGCGCGAGCAGCGCGCAGATCAGCGTGCCCGCATAGAGCCAGCCCGCGCTCAGCGCGAGGACGGTGAACAGGCCCATCAGCAGGCCGTCGAACCCCTCCCCGCCGCGCTGGATCGGCAGCGCGCCGAGCGTGAACGCGATCGGCAGCGTCACCGGCGCACAGACCAGGTCGTACGGCCTGACCCACACCGCCGCGGCGACGGCCACCAGCAGGTAGCACACGCCGTACGCGCTCGGGGCGCCGCCCAGCAGTAACTGGTCCAGGAAGGCGAACACCAGCAGCGCCAGCGTCGCCAGGAGCCAGCAGCCGAGGCCGGTGAGCCGGGCCGCCGGCACCCGGCGCGGCCGGCCCGGCGGCGGGGCGGGCAGCCGCTGCGGCCGCGCCCGGTAGACGGTCGAGGATTCGGCCGGCAGCGGGGCGGGGGCCGCGGCGAAGGCCGCCCGGGTGGGTGCCCGCGCGGCCCCGGCCGGTGCGGGACCGCGCGCCGCGGCATGGACGGCCGCCGGTGCGGAGGCGGGCACGGACGTGAACCCGGAGGCCCGCATCGCGGAGAGAAAGGCGTCGTCGGGGTCGGGTGCCACGGCCTCCGCGGGGCGCGGGAGCCGGGCGTCGGGGCCCGCGGGCGGGTAGGCGGACCGCGGCGGACTGTCCTGGTGCGTGCGCGCTTCGTGTTGCTCCACCCGGCCACGGTAGGCCGCTAAGTGGGATTAACCGGTTACGGGACACGCGCTTTGGCCGAGCTTGCGCCGAGTTCGCTCCCCGCGGGGGCGGAGCGGGGCGCGTGGCCGGTCCCGGTGGCGGCGGCGCGCCGTCCCCCGCCCCGTAGACTGGTGGATCGGCCGTCCAGGGTTCCCGTCCCGGAGCGGCTGCCCACCCCACCACCTCCCCTTCGGAAGTCGAGTCGCCACCGTGTCGCTCACGATCGGAATCGTCGGTCTGCCGAATGTCGGCAAGTCGACCATGTTCAACGCCCTGACCAAGAACGACGTGCTGGCGGCCAACTACCCGTTCGCCACCATCGAGCCGAACGTCGGTGTCGTCGGCGTGCCCGACCCGCGCCTGGCCGCGCTGGCCGAGATCTTCTCCTCCCAGAAGATCCTCCCGGCCACCGTCGACTTCGTCGATATCGCGGGCATCGTCCGCGGCGCCTCCGAGGGCGAGGGCCTGGGCAACAAGTTCCTCGCGAACATCCGCGAGTCCGACGCGATCTGCCAGGTCATCCGCGCCTTCAAGGACGAGAACGTGGTCCACGTCGACGGCAAGGTCTCGCCCAAGGACGACATCGAGACGATCAATACCGAGCTGATCCTCGCCGACCTCCAGACGATCGAGAAGGTGCTGCCGCGCCTCCAGAAGGAGTCGCGCATCAAGAAGGACGTGGTGGCGAAGGTCAAGGCGGTCGAGGCGGCCAAGGAGATCCTGGAGAAGGGCGACACCCTCTTCTCCGCGGGCATCGTCCAGGGCTCCGGCAAGGAGGAGCTCCTCCACGACCTCCACCTCCTCACCACCAAGCCCTTCCTCTACGTCTTCAACGTCGACGAGGACGAGCTGACCGACGAGGACTTCAAGAACGAGCAGCGCGCCCTGGTCGCCCCCGCCGAGGCGATCTTCCTCAACGCCAAGCTGGAGGCCGACCTCGCCGAGCTCGACGAGGACGAGGCCCTGGAGCTCCTGCAGTCCGTCGGCCAGGACGAGCCCGGCCTCGCCACCCTCGCGCACGTCGGGTTCAACACCCTCGGCCTGCAGACCTACCTGACGGCCGGCCCCAAGGAAACCCGCGCCTGGACCATCAAGAAGGGCGCCACCGCCCCCGAGGCCGCCGGTGTCATCCACACCGACTTCCAGAAGGGCTTCATCAAGGCCGAGGTCATCTCCTTCGCCGACCTCGTGGACACCGGCTCGGTCACCGAGGCCCGCGCGGCCGGCAAGGCCCGCATGGAGGGCAAGGAGTACGTGATGCAGGACGGGGATGTGGTGGAGTTCCGGTTCAACGTGTGACGTTTTCGAACGGGAGTCCTCCGGTCTGCGTTCGCGCAGGTCGGAGGGCTTCTTCTGTTCGGAAGTGGTGGAGGCCGCCCGGTGAGGGAGGCGGCCGACGGTCTCCGGGACCGTTGCCGGAGGAGATGGCGGGTGACCGGCTTCGTAGTAAGCCCGGGTGCCTGACGGGCCCTTGACGCCGTGCGCGACCGTTGCGGTCCCAGTTGGCGGTGGACCGAATCACTTGGTCAACTTCAGTAGTGCTCTTGCTCGGCGGAGTCCCGGCTCCAAACCGACACGGGAAACTCCCCGACGATATCGGCCATCACCTCTGCGAGCCCGATGATTCGCTGGTACGGCTTGTGCTCCTTGATCCACCCGATCATGTGGTCCCCGTGCAGCCGCCAGCCCATCTTCGCGTCCGCCGTCATCCGAACCACCCGTTCCGTGAGGATCAGTCCAGCGAAGTCGGGATCGACCGAGCATGCGACCATGCGGGGTTTGCGGCCGGGGAGCAGATGGACGGCGATGCCGGCGCGGGGTGGCAGAGGTTCCGTGCCAAGCCAGCGCACCAGGCTGGCGACGGAGACCTCGGTAGCGGGCAGCGCGCCCGGGAGGGGCAGCACCGCCACCGAATACCTGCTGACATCGGAGGGGTGCCGTCCGCCTTCATGCACGGCGGCGAGGTGGAAGAACGTCGTCTCGTATCCGCGTACCCGCCCTTCGAGTACGTGCTTGACGTGATTGCCGCGCTTACCGAAGGGGTGGGCAGGGGGGCCGAATGCCTTCACCCACTCACGGGACTCCCGTTTCCGGTAACGCCATTCGGGATCCTGGCGGTATGAGCGGACGCTCTTCCAGACCCGCCACATTCTTGGCTGTCTCCTCAGCTCTTGTACGCGCCGTCCGGGTCGGTCAGCGCGGATCGGGGCTTGTCGAACGGGCTGTCCGGATGGTCGGCTGTCTGGTCGGTCTCATTGGCGTTGAAGTCTCCGTACACCACGCCATTGGTGGCGGCCTCCCGTCCGGGACCGAAGCTCGGACCGGTCTCGGGGGCGCGGTGCCGCCCCCCTCCGCCGAGGCCGCCGCGCTCGTACCAGGAGTCACCGGCGTGCACCGCCCCTCCACCCACCGCGCCGCCGAGGCCGCTGGTGATCAGATCGGGGACGATGCTGTCGCTGGTCTTGCCACCCGCATGGTTGTCGGCGATGTCCACCCCGTCGGCAGCCATCTGGCCGGCGCCGCTGGTGACTGCGCCCGTGGCTGTCCTTCCCCAGAAGCCTTTGCCTCCGACGACATCGCCGAGCGCACCGGGCAGCTTCGTGCCCAGCGCCCGGCCGCCCGCCCCCAATACGCTGCCTACGCCACCGGCCACTGCCGCGTCCTGGAAGTCCTGACCCACGGTGACCTCCTGGCCGGTGAATACCTGGCCCAGCACGTTTCCGGTGAAGTTGCCTGCGGTGTTCGTCGCGAATTCCACACCGAATTTCAGGAGCTTGCTGGACTGCATGAGCTCCCGAAGGGTTTCCAGGGCCGATTCGACCTGCTTGAGGACCCGGCCGAGCCGTGCGACGACGACGCCCGCCTCGGCAACTTCGGCTGCCGCGCTACCGGCGGCCACCAGATCGGAGAATCCCGCTGTGACGACGGTCAGTCCAATGCCTACTGCCGCGGTGACCGCGAGTTCCTCAAGGACGTGCTCAACCTGCTTGTTGGTGTCCTCGATATGGTCGGCCGCCTGCTCCAGCTCCTTCGCTACTTCATGGAAGCGGGGCAGCGCATGATCGATCTGCTCCTTCGTATGCTGCCAGTGCGCGCGGAACCCGGTGGCCGCCTGCCCGTCCCAGTCGGTCGTGTCCAGGTCCGCCACCTGCTGGTTCAGATCGGTGCCCACCGTGCGCAGGTCCTGGGCCATATCTCGCCACGCCGCGGCGCACTTACGCAGAACCTCGGGGTTTCCGCCGGGCTTGAGGATGTTGAAGCTCTTCTCGATGTGCTGCTGGTCTTCGGCCACGGTCGCTACGCCCCCTCGAACGCGGCCGCATGCTGCGCATCGATGTGCTCATAGCTGGCCGCTGAGTGGTCGAGTCCCTTGGCATATCCGGCCAGTTGCTGGCGTAATTGCTGGAGGCTGGTCACCGTGGCCTGCGTCATCTCCACGTATTTCTCCAGCGTTTCGGTGGATTCGCTGAGAACTCCGAATGCGTCGTCCACATTCTCCGCCTTGTCGGCGAAGTGCTTGATCTGTGCGTCGAGCCGGGCGCCGGTGTGGGTGAAGTCCTTGGACAGTGCCCGGAGTTTTTCTGGATGAACGGTGAAGTGTTCGTGCGCCATGAGGCTCCCCCTGATGAACGTGATCTTCGCCGAACACGCTAACGGGCGACAGGTCGGGCCAGTGCCGCGCATGCATTAAGGCCGTGACAAGGCTGGGAAATTTTTAGAATGAGAGAGGCCATTGAAAGGCAAAAACACCTGGTCCCGATGCATATCCGACAGCTCGTGCAGCGGACCGGACCGAGTGCTTGGGCGGCTGTCAGCCGCTTTTGGTCGCCCTCCTTGGGTGGTTCGCACCCGTTTGCTGCCGAAGTCCTCGACCAGGCCGACGACCTCCAAGCCCTGGAAGTCCTCGCCCGCGCTCACCGGCGGCGCTCGGGTTTCCGGTAGATCCCGACGAACATCGGGCTCTTCTCGGTGAACGGGCTGCCTCTCCAGTCCGCATGGCATCCGACCGGTTCCAGCCCCGCTTCGGCGGTGTAGGAGCCGATCTCCTCCGGCGAGGTCAGTCTGCTCAGTTCGGTACCGATGCGGACGGTGCCGTGGTCGAACCAGATGTGCGACGCCTGCCACAGCGATGCCTCGGTGTCGAACGTCCACGAGGTGAGCAGGCCGGTGTCCGGCTCGGGGTACGGGACGAAGAAGGTCGCGGTCCGGTCGCCGTTGGCCAGCGCCAGCACGGCGGCGGCGTGATGCGTCTCGATCACGAGGTGGCCACCGGGGGCGAGACGGTCCGCCGCGTGCCGCACCGCCTGGCGCTGCTGCTCGGCGTCGAGCAGCATCGACAAGGTGCCGCACACGCTGTACACCAGCGCGTACTCGGATTCGTCCACGTACCCGCACAGGTCGGCGTGGACCGGTACGACGTGTGCCGTGCTCTGCGCCACGTCACGCCGGAGTACATCGAGCATCTCCGGGGAGGAGTCGACACCGACCACCGAGCCGATCCGCTGTGCGAGCGGGATCGCGATCCGTCCGGTGCCCACCCCGAGCTCCAGGGCGGTGCCGTCCTCCTTCACGAGAGCGGCCAGGGCCGCGGCCGTCCGGTCGGCCGACTCGTCCTTGGGAAAAACCTGGTCGTAGAAGTCCGCGAACTGGCGGCCGTAAGCGATGTTGCCGAGGGGGATCATGCGGCGCCCTCCCTTCGTTCCGTACGGTCGTACGGTCTGCCCGCGTGGCCCTTGGTTCCGCCCTCGTGGCGGTCCGCCTCCGTCAGCGGCACGAACGGGGAGACGAAGTCGTACTGCGGGTCCTCCGAATCGTCGTGGCCGCTGTAGCGAGCCACCAGGAACTGGAATCCGGTGATGCCGGGCCATTCCGCGTCGTGCTCCTTGATGTGCCGGAGTACGAAGTCGCTCAGCAGCCGGGCCGCTGGGGTGGTGGACATCTGGATGTTCTCCGGCGCCGTCCCGACCAGTTCGTGGCAGATGTCGAACACCGCCTTCTCCTGGCGCCGTCCCGGGAACCAGAAGACCTGGGACCACTTCCTCCGGTTGATCCGGGAGGCCGCCTGCCACGGTGACTCCTGGTCCGAGACCGAGAGCGTCCGGTACAGCACGTGAAAGTCGTGCTGGGCCGGGAAGGGGGCGAAGAACCTCCAGTTCGGAATGAGCAGGCCGGCCTTGTCGTACGGGCGCAGGCGGTCGAAGATCTGGTGCGGATGGTGGCTCACTACGGTGACCAGCAGCCACGCGGCCAGGGCGAACTCCACTGCCCGCCCGGCGGCGTCCCCCGAAGCCGGTCGCGCCCGCTCCTTTCCCAGCATGGGCATCAGTGCCTCGCCTTCGTGCTCGGATCCGTCGTGCTGAGATCCTTCGTGCTCAGACCGGTGACGAAATCGCTGATCAGTTCCGCGATCCGGCAGGCCGGACGCCGGTCGAGCAGCAGCGCGTCGTGGTCCGTGTCGTCGATCAGGAACTGGTCGCCGTGCGGTGCCGCGGCGACGATTTCCTGGTGGAGTTCCGCCTGGGTCGGGTCCCGTTCGTGGGTCCTGGTGGCGGCGACCAGACGCAGCGGGACACCGATCTCGGGAAGGATCCCGTCGTGATGGAGGAACTCGCCATACGTCGCCTCCCATTCCCGGGCGCCGGCCTGCCACAGCTTCCAGTCCCGGTACTGGGCCAGCGCGAGCCGCTGCAGATCCGTGGGGAGCCGGCCCAGCCATTGCGGCGGGGAGAGCAGCGCGCCCAGCCCCAGGCGCATGGACGTGGGCATGAGCGACAGGGTGGGGCCGAGGCGCCGGGCTCCCTCGGCCTGGCGATGCGACCTGAGCAGTTCGGCCGGGTGGCTGGGGTCGATGAGTACGGCGCCGGCTGCGGCCTCGCGCAGCGGCCGAAGTGCCCGCAGGGCCAGGTACCCGCCGAGGGAATGCCCGGTGAGCACCACGGGGCGCGCACCGCAGACCCCCCGGACCAGGTCCACGAGGTCGGCGACGGCCGAACCGAGGGTGAACGGTGCGGACTTACGGTATTCGCTGGGGCCGTAGCCCGCCCGGTTGTACGACAGTACGGGGTGGTCGGTGGCCAGCGCGGTCTCCAGCCAGGCCCAGTGTTCGGCCGTGGACAGCAGCGCGGTCTCGAAGACCAGCACAGGAGCGTCCGGTGCGACGGGGCGTTCCGGTTCGCTGAACCGGTAGGACAGCAGGTTTCCTGCTCCGGTCTCCAGCGTCGGCTCGTCACCGTGGCCGTGCATCACCCTGCGGTGCCGCAGGAACTGGCTCACCGTCCCCGCCGCGATCCCGGCTCCCAGCAGGCCGCCCGCGAGACGGGGCAGGGCATCGATGCGGTCGCTCACCGCCCACCTCCGGAGTGCGCTCCGCCCCCGGCGGTATAGAGCACGGCGGGGTACGTGGCCAGGAACGCCCACACGAACCGCCCCAGGCCCATCACGCGTGCATTGGCCAGATGGAACGCGCCGCTCACCGTCAATACGGCAGGCGCGTACTTTCCCTGGGCCAGGAACACCGCCGGGAAGCCGCATTCCATGGCGAGTACCAGGTGCCCCACCGCGGTGGAAATCCGCGGGTGCCTTTGGATGACGCGGTAGACCTTCTCGTCCCCGTACGTCTCGGTGCGCATGATGCCCGGCAGCGCAGCGCCGGAACGCCACACCGGGCTGGTGACCTTGACCCATCCGGATACCGCGTACGACAGCGTGGATTGCAGGGCCACGTACCACAGGCAGGCGTCCACGATCCTGGGCTGCCGCTCGCCGAGCCTGGCCACCGTCGCCACCAGCTGTACGAGAAAGGAGAGCTGGTCCGAGCCGTCGCTCCCGTAGTGATGCCGCGGATGGGTGGCGACGGAGGTCAGGGCGAGGAACCCGTTCGCCGCCGCACGGTGCCGGCGGTGCGTTCCGGGCACCAGCAGCGAGGCCGCGGCAATCGCTCTGGTCACGTGAATGACGTGGGTGCTTCTGCGGTGTGCGACAGCATCGAGAATTCTGCGCACCCGCGGCGACCCGGTGGCGAAATTGCCTCGTGCCACTGCCCAGTTGTTCAACCCTCCCTCGCGGCGGTCCCTGTCGGTCGCCAGGAGTTCGAGGCTGCTCATGAGGTGCGTCGTGGCGCTGATCTGTTCCGCGGCGGTCAGCGCCTGGTTCCGGCCGATGGCCGGGGAGGAGAACAGGCTCCTCGCAGCTGAGGAAATCTTCATCTGTTGTCTTTCCGTTTCCGTCCCCGGCCACCGGTTCAGATGACGTCCGAATTCAACGGCTCATCATGGGGTTGGTGTAACGCTGCGGACCCGGTCTCAGCCGCCGACGGCTTTGGCGAAGGCATAGGTGGCCCCGACGACGTCGGCCACCGCGGAAACCGCGCCCACAGTCGCGGCGATGGCGGGGGTGGCGAGCACCGGGGCGGACACGTCGCGGCCCGTGGTCTCGTCCGAGCGGATCGGGAGCCGGCGCAGTTCCTCGCTGGTGTTCACCTTGTGCAGCATCGTGTTCACTGTGTTCCTCCTTGAGGGTGTTGCCTGAATGCACGGCACCTCGGCCCGAGGCCGCCGGGGCGGCTGCCGTACGCCCGTGCCGTCCACCACCGTCGGGTGGTGTGAAAGAGAATCTGCCGGAGCGGCCCCGGACCGGGCACGACGGTCAGGACCGCAGTGTTAGCGGCGGCGACCGAAGCCACAGCACACCGGTCGGCCTTCGGGGACGGTGCGCCGAGGTGCATGGGTGCAGGCCCGGAGGGTGGGGCGGTGCGTGGGCCACGGGAGGCGACGCTGCGGCGTGCCGGTGATCAGAGGTCGAGCGCGGCGGCCAGTTCGGAACGCCGGGAGACGCCGGCCTTCCGGTAGACGTTGGTGAGGTGGAATTCAACTGTCCGCTTGGTGACGTGCAGTTCCCGGGCGATGTCCCGGTTGGTCTGTCCTCCGGCCGCCCTGACGGCGACCCGGCGCTCGGCCTCGGTCAGTCCGGCGCCGCCGCCGGACCGGTGCGTTCTGCGGAGGCGGCCGCCGGAGGCCCGTAGCTCGTCACGGGCGCGGGTGACGAGCGCGTCGGCTCCGCAATCCCGGGCCAGTTCCGCCGCGCGGCGCAGGGGCCCACGAGCCTCGGTCCGGCGGCCCGACCTGCGCAGCCCGGCGCCCAGTTCGGCGAGTGACCGAGCCAGCTCCAGCGGGGCCGAGGCGCCCTCCAGTACGCCGACGGACTCACGGAGCAGTTCCAGGCCCGCGGGCCCGCGGGCCACGACACCGTCGCCGCGCAGGGCGATGCCCAGCACTCTCGGCGTGCCCCACTGCCGCGCCAGCTTCGTTTCCTCGCAGGTCAGTTGGTGTGCGGTGGCGGCGTCGCCCAGCGCAGCACAGGCGAGCGCCGCCTGGGATCGCCAGGGGGCGACCGCGGGGCTGGGGGCTTGCCAGGCGGCCCAGCGGCTCCCGCACAGCAGCAGGTCGTCGAGGCCCTGCCGGAAGTCTCCCGCTGCGACCCGCAGCCGCCCCCGGCTGAACAGGAGGTCGTTGAACGGCAGCAGTTCGGGGAGGGGCCCGGCGAGGCCGCGCGCGTCGAGCTCCTCGGCGGCCCGGGAGAGTTCTCCCCGCTCGACGAGCGCGTCCAGCAAGGCGGCCAGCGCCCATACGGACAAGCCCTCTCCCGGCTTCAGGCCCAGTTCCTCGCAGTGGCCCAGGGCAGCGGGTGCATCGGCCAGGGCCCTGGGGACCCGACCGGTACGGTGGGCGACCAGGGCGCGCAGAGCGTGGGTCACCGCGAGCATCAGAGGGGAAGCCCGCCGCCGGGCCTCGTGCACCTCCCGGTCGCAGTGGCTCCACGCCGCCTCCAGCTCGTCCGCCCGTAGCAGCGCGATGATCAGGGCGGCGTTCACCATGGGCTCGTTGTCGTCGTGCAGGAGGCTCTGGTCCAGTGCGCGCCGGGCCAGGAGCACGGTGGTCTGCGCGCGGTGCCCCAGCTGGCTCTCGTGGCAGCTGAGCAGTGCGGCGAGGGCGGGCGCTGGCTGCTCGTCCGGCGCTCCCGCGGGGTGGGCTCGTTCGAGTTCCGCCAGCTCCGCGACCGCCCGGTCCACGGTCGACAGCCGCATCGCCGTGTGGGCGATCCGGCTGAGCCTGAGCCGCCGGGTCGTGGCGGGATCCCGGCTGCCGAGGCCGTCGACGGCCGAATCGAGCAGGCGTATTGCCTCGTCGTGGCAGCCGGTCAGCCACAGGGCCCGGGCCGTCTGGTACGCCGCTTCGGCGCGCGGGAGCGGGTTGTCGAGGTGTTCCAGTCCGCTGCGCAGGTACTCCACCGCGGGGTCGAATCCCACGTGGAGCTCGGCATTGCCGAGCTCCACGAGTGCGGCTCCCCGCTCGGGGTCGTCCAGCGGCTCCCGCAGCATGCGCCGCAGATGGGCGGCGGCCTCCTCCGGCGCCCCTGCGGTCAGGGCGTTGCGCGCCGCGGTGCGCAGCACGTCGCTCGCCCACGGTGCGTCGACCGCCTGGGTCCGCTGGAGGTGGAAGGCGACCTGCTCGGTCGGCGCGGCCGTCTCCCGCAGCAGATGGGCGGCGCGGGAGTGGGCGAGAGCCCGCCCGCCCTCGGTCATGTCCTGCAGCACCGCTGTCGCTAACACGGGGTGGGCGAAGACCAGGGCGTCGTGGTTCCCGTGCAGCAGGCCCATGCGGGACAGCCTGTCGACGGCGACCGCGGCTGTGGAGGCCTCCAGGTCCGCGACGGCGGCCAGGTGGTCGAGGCGGGCCGGGGCGTCGAGCACCGCCGCCGCCCTGACCAGGTCCAGACCGTGCGGGGAGGCCCGGCGCAGCCGGGCGTACAGCGGTGGGAGCAGCCGCCGGAGGTCGAGTTCCTCGATCACCGCCACCGCCTCGGCCGTCGGCTCGGTCCCGCGGTCGGCCAGCAGGGCGAGCAGCCTGCTCAGCAGGAGGGCGTTCGAGCCGGTGGCGGTCGCGCAGGCGTGCACGAACTCCGGCGCCGGGGCCGAGCGGAGAGCGGTCGCGACCAGCTCCCCGGTACTCGCCGGGTCCAGTGGGCCGACCCGGATCTCGTGGGCGCGGCTGAGCAGCTCGTCGAGCAGGGCGTCGTCGTCGCAGGGTTCGCCGTCGCAGACTCCGGCCAGTCCGGCGACCGGCAGGCCCTGGATACGGAAGGGCAACGAGCTCAGCCAGCGCAGGGACGGCACATCGACCCACTGGAGGTCGTCGACCATGACGAGCACCGGTCCGCGGTGCGCCAGGTTGATCAACAGGCGGTAGAGGCCGTGCAGTTCGGCGAAGGATGCCTGCCGACCGGGTTCGGCGTTCTCCAGGGTCTCCTTGCGCAGGATGCGCACCGCCGGGTCGGCGACGCCGTCACACAGCGCGTCCCACTCCTGCTCCGAGGCCGCGTACAGCAGCGGCTCGAACAGCTGGCGCACGACACCGAAGGGGAACGCCCGCTCGCCCGGGCTGGCGTGCGCGGACAGCACGGTGAAGCCACGCTCCCGCGCCATCGCCAGGCCCTCGTTGAGCAGCGAGGTCTTGCCCGCCCCGGCTTCCCCGTGGACGACCAGCAGACCTGAGACGCCGTCGGCCGCCGCCGCGAGATGCTGCCCTGCGCGAGCCAGCTCGTGGTCCCGGCCGAGCAATCTCGGGAGCCTGGCGACCATCAGCGCTCCTGTCGTTCTGTGCGCGGACGTGCCGACAGGATCCGAGGACCGCCCGAAGCCTGTGGCCCCGCCGGTCGCTGCGGGGCGGGGTGACCACACGGCCCCTGGTTGATCGTGCCGGCCCCAGGCACTTCCGGCCGCCCGCCGCGCACACCCTGAGCCGCGGCGCGCCGCTGGACCCGTCGCACTACAACCTCCGCCGACCACAGCGCATGACCCACCGCATCCACTCGGGCAGGGTCCGTAACCCCCGGAATCCGCGCGCAAGGATTTTCCTCAATTGCGGCAGAAGCGGCACGAGGCCCGGATGAGAGGACCCGGACATTCTGCAGAAAAGAGGAACACGGCGTCGGCCTTTCGATCAACGCGCCTTCGGTAACTTCGTGGTTCCCTCGGACACGGGGTGTGGCGAACCACAGGATTTGGCCTCGCTCGTTCGTCAGGGCGGAAGCGGAGATTCCGGCGTGCAGGGCGAGCCGGAGGAGCATGGTGCAGGAGACGCCCTTGTGGCCCCTTCCCGTGTCTTCGACCGGAGGCCAACTCTTACGCTCGACCTGGCCCTCGCCCACAGCGGGGAGAGCCAGTAACCGGTGCTGCCATCACAGGTGGTCACGACAGTGAGGGATTCATGAGCGCTTTCTCCGTGCCGTCCGAGGACTACGACGTCGCCTGCCTGCGCGACCACTGTGGCGGCCCGTCGTGGAACATCGAACCCGCGCGAACGGCGCTGCTCGCCCACGACCTTCAGCCGCACTACCTCGACGCGCTCTCCGCTCGGTCCCGTCACTTCCTCGTCACACAGGTCGAGCGTGTCCTGGCCTGGGCCGACGACAACGCGGTCCCCGTACTCGCCAGCGGCCCACGGCCGGCATCCCACCTGATCCAGCGCGGGCTCCTGGGCACATGCTGGGGGATGGGCCTGTCCCCGGCGCAGGCCGCACAGACGGCAGTAGCCAGGCTCGGCGCTCCCGACGTCACCCGCATCATCAAGCGCAGCTACAGCGCCTTCTACGCCAGCGACCTTGAGACGGAACTCCGCCGCCGGGGCCGCGACCAGCTGATCATCACCGGGGTGTACGCCAGCCACGGGATCCTGGCCACGAGCCTGGACGCCGTCGCGCGTGACATCCAGACGTTCATCCCCTTCGACGCCACCGCCGACTACACGGCCTACCGCCATACCGCAGCTCTGGACCTGATCGGCACCATGAGCGGTCGAGTCCTCGCCGTCGAAGAACTACTGCAAGCCCGTGCCACAGCGCCGGAAGGCTGAAGCCAACAGCCCCCGCCCCGGACTCGGTTGCCCGGCACGGGGGAGGCAGGAAGCTCTTCTCACGCAGCGGCTGGTCGAACTCGTCAAAGCGATCCGGCGCTCGCCCCGGGAGCAGCAGACCGATCGTGAAGCCGGCCTTGCCGACGGGTTTCGCTATACCCGTATGTGATCAGTGGGCGCGAGAAGCGTGTCCATGTGCGCCAGGTATCCCGGGACTTCGAGGAGAAAGGCATCGTGGCCGGCGGCCGAGGAGGTGTCGCGGTATTCCCTCACCGTCAATCCGGCCGCTGACAGCTGCTCGTGGAGGTGGCGGGTGGACTCCGCGCCGAAGAGCCGGTCCGAGGCGAAGCTGAAGAGGTGAACGGACGGCGCGGTGCCGGGGTCGACGGCATGGGGGCGGGCGAACGCGTCGTAAGCGTCCATGGCGGCGGTCAGGCAGAGATAGCTGTTGGCGTCGAAGCGGGCGACCAGTTTCCGTGCCTGGTGTTCGAGGTATCGCTCCACGGCGTAGGGGCCGTACGAGGGGCCGGTGCCGGTCTTGGCCGGCTGTCTGCGCCGGCCGAATTTGGTTTCCAGGGATTCGGCCGACATATACGTGAGGTGAGCGATCATCCGGGCGGTGCCGAGACCGTCGACCGGACCTGGATGACCGGGGATTTCCGCGTACCGCCCGTCGCTGAAGCCGGGGTCGGACCGTATTGCCGCGCGGCACACCGCGTTCGCCGCGAGATTGTCGGCGGTCGACCGGGCGGCGGTGGCGATGAGGGTGAAGTTCCGTGCGTCGCCGGGGTGTTGGAGCAGCCATTCCAGGGCCTGCATGCCGCCGAGCGATCCGCCGATCACCGAGTGAAGGCGGGAGATTCCGAGGTGTGCGAGGAGTTCTCGGTGTACGGCCACCATGTCGCCCACGGTGACGGCGGGGAATTCCGGGCCGTAGGGCCGGCCGTCCGGGCCCGCCGAGCAGGGGCCGGTGGTGCCGGCGCAGCCGCCGAGCACGTTGGCGCACACGACATGGAAGACGTCGGTGTCGACCGGGCGGCCGGGGCCGACCATGGTGTCCCACCAGCCCGGCAGGTCGTCCGGGGTGTGGCGGGCGGCGTGCGAGTCCCCGGTGAGGGCGTGGCAGACGAAGATGGTGTTCTCACCGGATGCGTCCGGCCGCCCGTACTCCTCGTAGGCGACCTGGACGTGCGGCAGGGTCTTCCCGGACTCCAGCACCAGGGGACGGTCCGGGGAGAACAGGCCGGCGAACTGGATGTACGGGCTGGTGGGGGCGGGGAATTCATCCACTTCTGTGCTCCGTGTTCAGCGGGCCGCCGCATGCTTTTCCGCGGCTGTTCCGAAGGCATGGAAGATCTGCCGCGACACCGGGTCGTCGGCGGCGTACCACTCGGGATGCCACTGGACGGCGAGGACGAAGGAGTCCGTTCCGGGCGCGGACACGGCTTCGATCACTCCGTCGGGTGCCGTGGCCTCGACCCGCAGGTGGGGTGCGAGACGGTCGATCGCCTGCTGGTGCAGGGAGTTGACCCGTACGGTCCCCTCGCCGCCGAGAAGCCGGCGCAGCGTTCCGTCCTCGGCCAGTTGCACGTCGTGGGCGGGCAGGTACTGCTCGTCCCGCGGCAGCGACAGGTCTTCCCGGTGGGCGGACGACGGGCCGAGATCGCGGAGCGATCCGCCCAGGGCGACGTTCAGCTCCTGCAGTCCCCGGCAGATGCCCAGGAGGGGCAGTCCGGCGTCGATCGCCGGGTGGACGGCGCGCAGGGCGAGGGTGTCGCGGTCCGGGTCGCGGGGTCCGGGGGCGGGCGGGCCGCCGTAGTGCTCGGGGGCCACATTGCTCTCGTGACCGCCGAGGACCAGCCCGTCGAACCGTCCGGCCAGGTCGTCGATGTGCCAGGCCGGGCCGGGGCCGGGTATCAGGGCGACGGCGCAGCCGGACACGTCCTCCAGGGCTTTGACGTAGGCGCTGCGGACCGCCGTGTGCGGGACTCCGTCCCATGTCTCGGTCGTGCAGGCGAGGGCGACAAGCGGTCGGGTCATGAGGCTTCGAGTGCCCTCTCCAGGTCGGTCAGCAGGTCGTCGATGTGCTCGACCCCGACGGACAGCCGGATCGACCCCTGGGTGACACCGGCCGCGAGCTGTTCGGCCTCCGGCAGCTGGGCGTGGGTCGTCGACGCGGGGTGGGTGGCCAGGGAGCGGACGTCCCCGATGTTGGTGACGTGCGAGACAAGGCGGAGGGACTCGATGAACCGGCAGCCCGCGGCCCGGCCGCCGACCAGCTCGAATTGCAGGAGCGGACCGCTGTTGCCGTCCAGGTAGCGCTCCACCAGAGCGGCTTCCTCGCCGGTGGCCAGGCTCGTGTGACGCACCGCTTCGACCTTGGGGTGGCCGGAGAGGAATTGCGCGATCCGTCGGGCGTTCTCCCCATGGGCGCGCATGCGCAGCGGCAGCGTCTCCAGTCCCTGCAGCAGAAGCCAGGCGTTGAAGGGGCTCAGGCACGGTCCGAGGTCGCGGAGCAGCGTTTCGCGTGCCTTGAGCAGATAGCCACTGCGGCCCAGCGGGCTGTTCAGGCCACTGCCGGTGCGGGTCCAGACCGCGCCGCCGTGGGCCGCGTCCGGGGTGGTCATCAGCGGGTGCCGGTCCGCGTGCCGGTGCCAGTCGAACCGGCCGGAGTCGAGGATCAGTCCGCCGAGCGTGGAGCCGTGCCCGCCGATGTATTTGGTCGCGGAGTACACGACGATGTGGGCCCCGTGGCGTATCGGCCGGCACACGTACGGGGTCATCGTGTTGTCCAGGACCAGCGGCACGCCCGCCCGCTCCGCGAGGTCGGACACCGCCTCGATCGGGAACAGGCGGAGACGGGGGTTGGGCAGCGTCTCGCCGAAGTAGCAGCGCGTCCGTTCGTCGGTGGCCGCCGCGAAGTTCTCGGGATCGGACGGGCTGACGAAACGGGTCTCGATGCCGAACCTGGCGAAGGTGTTGGCGAGCAGGTTCCAGCTGCCGCCGTAGAGCTCGTCCGAGCTGACGATGTTGTCGCCGGCCTGGCAGATGTTCAGCAGGGCCAGGGAGACGGCGGCCTGGCCGGACGCGACGGCCAGCCCGGCCGCCGCTCCGTCCACCGCCGCCATGCGTTCCTCAAGGACATCGCAGGTGGGGTTGTTGAGGCGGGTGTACGCATGGCCGTCCTGCTGGAGATCGAAGATCCCGGCCGCTGCCGCGGTGCTCGGCAGCTCGAAGGCGGACGTCTGGAAGATCGGCGTGACAACCGGCGGGGTGATCCCCGTGCGCCATTCGTATCCGCCGTGGATGGCGGCGGACTCCGGGGTGCGGAATGCCTTGCGGTCGGCAGGCAGGTCATGCGTCGGCACGGGCGGGCTCCTCGGTCGTGGTCATCGATCGGACAATGGCCGAGATCGCGCTCTGCTGGCCTTCCGGCCCGCGGTGGAAGAGACCGCCGAACTGCGCGTCGACGGCGGCGTATGCGGGGTCCTGCATACGGATCTCCCGGGCCTTGGCCAGGTTGTAGTAGGGGGTTCGCGGGTCGAGGTGGTGCTCCAGGTGATAGTGATCGTGGTGAATACCGGTCAGCAGCCGCTCCCACAGACGGCTTTTGCGGTTCCGCGTCATGTAGAGATCCACCGCGGAATCCCGGACCAGCGGAGTGTGTTCGGACAACTCGATGTACCAGCCGAGGATCTGAAAACTCGTCAGGTAGGGGATGACCCAGAAGAGCAGCAGTCCGGTGAGCCATTCGCCGTACCAGGCGAGACCCACAACGGTGGCCCAAAAGCCCCAGAAGCCCAGGCGGTCCAGCAGTTTCTTGCGGCGCTGTACCGGATTCGCGGCCGTGGACGGCTTCTCGGCACCTTTGAGCACCCGGTAGCGGTTGCGTATCAGATAGCGCAGATAGCCCCAGGTCTGTGAGCCGAGCAGCGGCATGAGCACGACCCGCCGCACATACGATCCCGTGGCGGACCGCCGATAGGCGCCCTGCTCGATGAAGAACCGGAGGTCGGGATCGAGGTCCGGGCTGCCGAGACGGGGGTGGTGCGTGTAGACGTGCGACACCTTGTAGGCGTAGTGCTGCTGGAAAATCGGATACGCGGTGAGCACGGTGCCGACGGTCATCTGTAATTTCCGGTTGGCGATACCGACACCGTGCGCGCAGTCGTGCAGCAATGTGGACAACCCCCGTTGGCGCGCTCCGATGAGAAGCGCCGCCAGCGGATAGAACCAGTACGAACCGAGGACGCACAGCAGTACGCAGCCGGCCATCCAGACGGCATCCTCGACCCAGGCGGCCAGCACATGCCAGTTGTCGGGCTTGTTCAGTTCCTTGATGCCGCTTTCCACGGCGGCCGGGAAGCGATACATGGTGTATCTGCGGCCGGTGTATGCCCAGGTCGTCTCGTCTGCGCTCATTTTTTCCTCCTCAGACCTCGCCGGAGAAGCAGTAGGCGGGCAGCGGAGGAAAGCCGTTGAAGCCGACGGACGCGTACGGGACGGTGTACGCGCCCGCTGCCAGGAAGTCGATGTGGTCACCCGGCCGCAGATCGAGGGGCAGGGTCCTGGGATTCCGCTCGTACAGCACGTCGGCGCTGTCGCAGGTGGGCCCTGCCAGGACCGCCGGACCGGAGGGGGAAGCGACGGGCGCGCCGTTCCGGCTGACGCCGAGCGGGAAGCGGATTGCCTCGTCCTCGGTCTCGGCGAGTCCTCCGAAGCGCCCCGCGTCGACGTACACCCATCGCTTCTCGACCGGCTCGCTGCGCTGGGTGACCAGGACCACTTCCGAGCGCACCATGCCCGCTTCGGCCGGCAGGAAGCGGCCCGGCTCGATGATCAGCCGCGGCGGGTCCGGGAAGTGCTGGCCGAGCGACTCGCGGATGGCTTTGCCGTACGCCTCCAGAGCCTGCACCCCGGCGTCGTATCCGGCCGGCAGGCCGCCGCCGAGATTGAGCAGCTCCAGCTCGATTCCGTCGGCGGACAACGCGGCGAACAACTCGGCGGCGATGCCGATGCCTTCGTCCCAGCTTTCGGGATTCCGCTGCTGCGAACCGACGTGGAACGTCACACCGTACGGCTGGAGTCCGAGGTCGCGGGCCCGGCGCAGCAGCGCTGTGCCGTCCTCCTGCGAGCAGCCGAATTTCCTGCTGATCGGCCACTGGGCGCCGGTGGTCACCACGGTGACCCGGCAGATCACCTGGGCGCCCGGCGCGGCCGACGCGAGCTTGTCGAGTTCCTCGGCCGAATCGAAGGCGAACAGCCGCACCCCGCGTTCATACGCGTACGCGATGTCCTTGGCCTTCTTGACGGTGTTGCCGTAGCTGATCCGCCCGGGATCCGCGCCGGCCGCCAGGCACAGGTCGATTTCTCCTGGGCTTGCCACGTCGAAGGAGCAGCCGGATGCGGCCAGCAGCTTCAGCAGGGCCGGCTCGGCGTTGGCCTTGACGGCGTAGTAGATCTCGGCCTGGGGAATGGCATCGCGCAGCCGGTCGATGTTGCCGGACACCACGTCGAGGTCGAACAGCAGGCAGGGGGTGGGCAGATTGTGCCTACGGAAGTATGCGTCATGCCGGGAATAAGCCGGCTCGGGTATATGGCGGTCCGTCATGATGTTGCCTCCTCAGGAATCGCGACTTCCGAAGCCGTCGGCTTCTCGGAATCTTTCGGGGACTCGGTGTCCGTGTCGTAGGGAAAGAGAAAAACTCCGACGAGAATCAGCGCGCCACCGATCACCTTGGGCATGGAGAGATCCTCACCGAGCCACAGCACGGCGACCACGACACCGAAGAGCGGTATCAGGTTGAGGGCCATGCCGGCCACGCCGACGGCCACGTGGGACACCGCGTAGTTGTAGGCGAGGTAGCCCAGCGCGAAACTGACCAGTCCGATGGCCATCGCGGCCACGATATGCGGCAGTTGCGCGGCGTCGGGAACCTTCTCGGAGCCGGTGCCCCATACGACGGCCATGACGGGAATCGTGAAGAGGAACCCGAATCCGAATTGATAGGCGGTGAGTTCCAGTGCCGACGCCTCCGCGGCGAGACGGCTGACCACGATCACCGACGCCGACGCGCCCAGAGCTCCCAGGAGCACCAGGGCATCACCGATGCTGCCACTGAGGGTGAAATGCGCACCGGTCAGCAGCGCGGCGCCGACGGTGGCGACGAGAACACCCGCCACGCTGCGGCGGTTGACGGCTTCCTTGATGAAGACGACGCCCATGACCAGGACCATCGCGGATTGCAGGCCGTCCAGGAGTGCGGCATCCGCCGCGCCGGTGTGCTGCAGTCCCAGATCGAGCGCGCCGTAAGCCACCACCGGCTCCAGCAGCCCGAGAAAAAGGTAGTGGCGCAGCGGTACGGTCCTGCGGGGACGCACCCGCAGCATGGCGATCCACAGCGCGGCCGCGGCGGTGCCGACCTCGATGAAAAGGGTGGTGAATGCGCCGATCCCGTCCACGGCGTATTTCGCTACGGCGGTAGCCACACCCCAGCTTCCCGCAGCGGCGATCAAGGCCCCATAAGGCCGTAAGCGATGCAATTCAACTCCAGGAACGGCTCTTGCGGTGAAGTCGGAGGGATCCGTTCGCACTTTCTCCCTGGATGCTGAAGAAAAGAGACGGAGCGGCCGCACATTTGATGGCCGGTGATCATGATCCTGGAGGTCAACTCACTTGACTGTCAAGGGGTTTGGTCCTGTCGCCGCGCCCCTCGAAGAGCTGCCCTTTGGGCGTCTCAGGCTGCATCTGTCACGATTTACGAATGCCCCGACGGTAAAGACCCGACAAAGCTTGGCCGGGGTGCCACGGAATCCGTACGGCCGCCTTTCCCGGGAAATTCCGATGCCGTGCTTGTTCCGCCGTCACCGCGACAGCGTGGAACTTCGAAATCAGTGGAGATCGGGGCTTGCGCGGCCGGTGCGTCCACTGTCGTGGCGGGCCGCCTCGGCATTTCGAAGCCGGAGCCGAATCCGGCGCGGTGAATCCCGTGCGCGGCGGCCTTGGCGGAGGGGGCGGCACCGCGCCACCCCGGGCGAGGCGGGTCTCTCGGTTCGGTTCGATGTGCCCGCGGAACCGGCATCGGGCATGGTGCGCGATGCCGGTTCCGCAGGTGGGATCCTTCACCAGGACGTGGTGCGGCGCCGGGCTACGGTGCCCAGATGTCGTAGATCGGGACGGCGTTCTTGTCGTTCGAGGTCATCGGCGTCAGACCGAGCGCGTCCTCGACCGTCCGGGTCACGTTGTAGTGGTTGTAGTAGGTGTTCGACGTCGACCCGCCCGCCTTCAACAGGCCTGGGGACCCGACGAGGATCGTGGGAATGGGGTTGGCGGGCGTCCAGTACCTGTCCTCGTCCCAGGTGATGACCAGTAGCGACTTCTCCTTCGTGAACGCGGTGGAGTTGAGGAGCTTCGGCAGGTTGTTCTTCATCCAGTTGTCGCCGGCGGTCACGCACGTCGAGAGGGTGCCGCAGTTGTTGTGCATCGTGTTGTCGCTGTTGGGCACGAACCACACGTAGTTGGGCATTTTCGTGGTGGTGCTCGCGAGGTCCGTCCAGAAGTCCGAGATCGGCTTCAGGTGGTTCTGGCAGTACGTGGTGTCGTTCCCCACGCCCTTGAAGTAGAGGAACGGCAGGTCGTCGGGGTCGTACGGGGACTTGGCGGTGAGGTCGCAGCTGCTGTTCGTGCCCTCGATGTAGCCCTTCCACGTCTTGCCCGCGTCCTCGGCGATCGAGCCCAGGTGCTTCGTGTTGATGCCCCCGACGCTGCTCAGCGAGGAGAAGTTGTTGCCCTGGATGCCCAGCTGGCCGGAGGCCAGTGCGACGTAGTTGGGGTCGCTCGGGTGCATCAGGCCGTGTGAGTTGGTGAGGGAGATGTTGTTGCAGGCGAGCTGGGAGAGGTAGGGGGCGGGCGCCGTATTGGGAGAGGCACAGTTGGGCTTGTTGTTGCTCGTGCCGAAGATGTCGGTGGGTGCCTTGTTCTCCATCATGACCATGAAGACGTGGTCGAGGGCCGGAACCTTGCCCGCCGCCGCGGGGGGCGAACCGACGTAGAAGTGCACCGGCACGCTGTACAGATCGCCGAGTTTGGGGTCGGTGGCGAGGTCGGTGTTGTATCCGTCCTTGTACAGGTAGTAGGCCACGTACCCCCCGTCCGCCAGGCCGCTCGTCGGCAGGGTCACCGTCCCTGAGGCGTTGGGTGCGTAGGCCCACTTGACGTGGTGCGCGCTGTCGACGGGGTCGGTGTCGCGGTAGATGCCGATCCAGTTGTTCGCGAGTCCCCACTGGTCCGGCACGCTGTACGTGGCCGTGATGGTGTCCCCGGCCGTGTAACTGGACTTGTCGAGGCTCAGGGTGGGCCCCACCCAGAAGTGGCGGACGGCCAGTTGGGTGTAGCCACCGTTCTGGAAGAGGTAGGCCACATACTCCCCTGGAACCAGGGTGGTGCCGGCCGCCCGGTTGCTGTCCCCCTCGGACTTGCCCGGGGCACCGCTGACGGCGAAGGTCAGCGTCCCTGAGGCACTCTGGGCATCGGCCCACTTGACCGAGCTGACCGATCCGGGCGTGTCACCCGCCTTGTAGATGCCCACCCAGTTGTTGTTGTTCGCTGTGGTGGTGTAGGAGACATTGATCGTCGTCCCTTGCATGTACGTCGTCTTGTCAAGGGCGAGCGTGTCCGCAGTGGCCGAGGCGGGTGCCGCGTTGAACGCGATGAGCAGCGCTATGGGCGTGAGCAACCAACACAGAAGTCTGAACCGTGTGCGTCTTCGGGAGCCAACCATGTCTCCACTCCTCATGATGGGGGCGCGTGCATGACAATTGGGTGCGGCCCCAGGGTGGTTGGCTCACCGGGGGGCCTGTGGGGATGCCGCCGGCCCGTGAGGAGTCACGTCGCGCGTCCGTCACCGGCGTGCGGCGGTAGTGAGGTGGGGGATGGGGTGCGGGGGCGTCGAGGTGGATCACGCCCCTGTGACGCCCCCACCACAACGCCACTGTCGACCTGGCTGTCACACGCCACTGTCGACCTGGCTATCGGTCGGCCGCACCCTACTGCCGGGCGTCAGGTTGTTTCAATGGATGCGACGGAAATCGTATGGCGCAACGCCCTTCACGGTGCTATGTGCTCTTTTACCGCGCGACGGCAGCCGCCCCGAGAACGGGGCGCGTCCGCTGCATGGCGGCCACACGTCAGGTCGGACAGCGCCCGGTCACCGGGCGGATCGAGGCTGCTCAGGACCGGCTGTGCGGCAGGATCCGCCGGCGCGCCGCACGCGTCGGGAACCGGCGGTCCGTTGACTCCAGGGGCTCGACACAGCAGTTCCCGCACGTCACTCTGATTGCCTCACGGACGGCTCTCGCCAGGAGGTGGTGCCGTTGTACCTCGCCGACAGCCGGAGTACTCCGCCCTCGCCCACCCCCGCCGTCCTTGGACGGCGGTCCGCCGTGCCCGGCACCGTGCTGGCGCTCGGCACCGTCAGCCTGGTCACCGATGTGTCGTCGGAGATGGTCACCGCCGTCATGCCGCTGTACCTGGTGGTCGGGCTCGGCCTGTCCCCGCTCGGCTTCGGCTTCCTGGACGGGATCTACAACGGGGTCGGCGCGCTGGTGCGGCTGCTCGGCGGATACCTCGGTGACCGGGGCGGAAACCGTCACAAGGCCGTGGCTGCCGCGGGATACGGGCTGTCCGCCCTGTGCAAGCCGCTGCTCCTGCTCGCCCACACGGGGCCGCTCATCGGTGCCGTGCTGGCGGTCGACCGTACCGGTAAGGGGCTGCGCACCGCTCCCCGGGACGCCATGATCTCCCTGGCCACCGAGCCGGCACAGCGGGGCCGGGCCTTCGGCGTGCACCGGGCCATGGACACCACCGGGGCGCTGCTCGGACCCCTGGCCGCTTTCGCCGTGCTGCGCCTGGCGGTTGACGGCTACGACGCCGTGTTCGCGGTGAGCGGGTGCATCGCCGCGCTGGGTGTGCTGATCCTGCTGCTCTTCGTGCCCGGGCACCGGCGGACGGTGCCCGGTGCTCCCCGACCGTCCGGGTCCGCGCGCGGACGGCGGGCCACGTGGCAGTTGCTGAGATTGCGTGGACTGCGGCGCCTGACCGTCTGCGCGGCGCTGCTGGGCCTGACCACGATCAGCGACTCCTTCCTGTACTTGCTGATCCAGCGCCGACTCGGTCTTCCCGCGCATCTCCTCCCGTTGCTCCCACTGGGCACTGCCGCGGCGTTTCTGGTGCTCGCCGTGCCACTGGGCATGGCCGCCGACCGGATCGGCCGACGCCGTCTCTTCGCCATGGGCCATCTCCTGCTGCTCGTCGGGTACGGACTGCTGCTGGTGCCGCTCTCCGACGGGTGGACGGGGGTCCTGCCGGTGCTCGTGTTGCAGGGGGCGTTCTATGCCGCCACCGATGGGGTGCTGGCCGCGGCCGCGGCCGACACCCTCCCCCCGGCCCAGCGCGGCGCGGGACTCGCCCTGGTCGGTACGGGCCAGGCGCTGGCCCGCTTCACCGGCTCACTCGCCTTCGGCGCCTTCTGGTCCGCCTGGGGCACCGGCATCGCACTGGCCGCCGCCACGGGTGGGCTCGCTGTCTGCACAGCGGCCGCGATGGTCGTACTGCGCCTCACCGACAGCCAAGTGACGACGGAGCGCGCCTCGTGATGCCGTTGTCCAGCCGCTCCGTCCTCACCCGCATCGGACACCTCCGGGAGGGCCGGCACTGCGAAGGGTCGACTCGGTTCCCGCAGAAAGGCAGGGCCTGATGACCGGCAAGGGCCGCCTTCTCCTTCTCCTCGGCGCCGTTCTCGTGTTGGGTTCGGTCGCCGCCTTCGCGGTGCACCATGCCGTCGAACGGGCCGGCGGCCGCGGTCGTCCGCAGCCACCGGCAGCCGCCGACGGCCGGGTATGGCTGGCCGCGCCCGCGGGCGCGGGGCGGCGCATGATCTTCCGTAATACGGCCGGCGGCCCACACCGCGACGAACTCGCCTCGGTGCCGACCGACCGGCCGGAGGCACAGCGCGCCACGTCGAAGCTGACGTGCCTGCGCTTCTCGGCCGCGGGCGGCACCGGGATCTGCCTGCAGAGCGCGCCAGGGCCGCTGCGGGCAAGCTACCGAGCGGTGGTCGTCGACGAGCGGCTGAACGAGCGGCGCAGCTACCCCCTGCCAGGGGTTCCCAGCCGGGCCCGGGTCTCGCCGTCAGGGCGCCTGGTCGCATGGACGGTCTTCGTCAGTGGGGACTCCTACGGCGCCACGGCCTTCTCCACGCGCACCTCCATCCTGGACACCCGCACGTGGAAGCTCCAGGACAACCTGGAGGAGTACGACCTGAAGGTGGACGGCAGTTGGTACCGGTCCCTCGATGTGAACGTCTGGGGCGTGACCTTCGCCGACGACGGCCACTTCTACGCCACGGTGTCCACCCGCGGGCAGACCTACCTGGCGAAGGGCGACATCGCGGCGCACTCGCTGACCACTGTGCACAGCAATGTCGAATGCCCCTCGCTCTCCCCGGACGGCACCCGGATCGCCTACAAGAAGCGGGTGCCCGGCCTGCCGGCCGACTCGCCCTGGCGGCTGTACGTGCTGGATCTGCGGACCATGAGGGAGACGGCAACGGCCGAACACCGCACCGTGGACGATCAGGCGGTCTGGGCGACGGACACCACCCTCGTTTATGCCCTACCCGGGAAGTCCGGCACGGACCTGTGGACCGTGCCTGCCCAAGGCAGCGGGACACCACAACGGCTGGCGAGCGCGGCGTCGACCCCGGCTTTCATCGGTTGACCGCCGGAATCCTGTCGTTGCGGCCTCGCCGAGGCCGCCGGCTGTGCGGGGTGTGGGCGGGGCCCTGACGCGGCGCGGGACGGGTCTGTGCCCGTCCCGCGCGCGCAGTGGTACGTCAACGTCAGCGGATCTCGTCCGGCTTGACCACGAGCCAGTTCTTGTCGGCCGTCACCGGCTGGCCGAGTTCCTCCTGCCGGGCCGCGTTGGCCTTCTGCATGTCCTGGATCTGCGTGAAGTACTTGTCCTTGCGGTTGACCCAGACCCGAGTGCCGTCGTGCTCCACGTCGGTGGAGTGGAAGAGCATCGGGCCGTCGCTCACCGGGGTGTCGCCCGCGACCAGGACGGGCTTGCGCCACTGGTCGATGTACGTGTTGATGGCGGCGGGCTTGCCCTCGTACCAGGTCAGCGGGGCCCACAGGGCCGGGGTCAGCTTGTCGTTCGCCAGCTTGCGCGGGTCGTAGCGGCCCTCGGCGATCTCCTTGCGGGCGGTGGTGAGGTTCCCGGTGGCCGGGTCCTTGAGCAGCATGGAGACGCCGATGACGTTCTGCGGCTTGACGTCGTAGCCGTACTTGGGGTCGGACAGCATGTCCCGGACCAGCTCCTCGCCGGCGGCGCTGACGACGTAGACCTCGATGCCGTGGTCCTGGAGGGCGTGGTACAGCTCCTGCATGCCGCGGTAGAACTGCGGCGGTTGTACCTGGGTCCTGGTCAGCCGGTCACCGTCGTAGTACTCGGCCGGGACGGGCTTGCCGTATGCGAGCAGGCCGTCGACGTAGCCCTTGAGCTGCTTCAGCGTGAAGCCGGAGAAGATCTGGGCGACCCAGGGGTAGCAGACCTGGTCGTCGATCTCGCAGAGCCGGTTGTAGTAGCTGTAGAGGCTTTCCTTGTGGTCCGAGGTGTCCTTGAAAGGGATGAGCTTCAAGGAGCGGTCCATCGTCGAGCGCTTGAGCTTCCCCGTCATCTCCAGGTAGGGGAGCAGGGACTCCTCCAGGTCGTACCGGTAGGTGGTGTTGTCGGCGTCGAAGACCGCGTACGCGCCCTGGTGGGCATGCTCTTCGATGACCTTGCCGAGCTTCTCGGCGACCGGAGCGGGCCAGTGCTTCAGCCGGGCCGCCGCGGCCTGCCCGTCCGTGCCCGCGGCCGTCGCTTCCTGGCGCGGCCACAGCCCGACGGCGCTCGCGATCAGCAGCGCTGCCAGCGCGCTCACCACAGCCAGCAGGCTCAGCCGTCTTCGCCCACGTCGTGTCATCTGGCCCCTCCTCAAGGAGAGTGGAACGTCCGCCCATCGCTCCGCCGCCTCGGAGTGAGGCGGGACGCTAACGAGGCTCGGTTACCACGTCAAGTGGGGGAGATCACGGCTCACGGCTCTTGCATTTCGCAACAGGGATCGACAGGGGAGTTCGACTCTTGGTCCGGAGGAATGCGGGTCGAGGTGTCGCCGACGGCAGGCCACCGGGCGCGGCGAGGGGGCAGTGGTCTGCCGCCTCATCGAGAACGCCGGCCCGGCGTCGGCACCGGGCAGTTCCTGATGCTACGTCAGGAATGCTGCGGGGTACCTCACTTCAGCAACGCGGAGGGTACTGGTACTGCTTCAGCATCTACCTGCCCGGCACCTGGCAGAACGACCCAGACGTGTGTCCCTCCGGTCACCGGTCAGATTCGCCGCCGCAGGTCCCCCCGCCGACGGGCCCTGCCGGGGGTGCGCAGTTCGAACCAGACGGTCTTCCCCGCGGCGGTGTGCCGTGCGCCCCAGCGGGTCGAGAGCTGGTCGACCAGGTGCAGCCCCCGGCCGTGGTCCTCGTCGGCGCGGGCGGGTGGACGGTCGGCGGGCGGAGCGGCGGGGCAGCCGTCGGCGACGTCGCAGCGCAGCGTCCGGTCAACGGGGGAGTGGGACATCCGCAGTTGGAGGGGGCCCCAGGCGTGCTGGACCGCGTTGGTGACCAGTTCGCTCACCAGGAGCTCGGCGATCTCGACATGCTCGGCCAGCCCCCATCGGGCCAGCTCGGTCCGGATGATCCGCCGGGCCTGCGGCACGGCGCGTACATGCGATTCGAGCCGCTGCGAGACCACTTTGCCGCGTGCCCTCCTCAGGTACCGGGCCAGCTGAGCGACCCGCGCGGCGACGGTCGCCGCCTGCCGCCCCAGCAGTCGGCACAGCGGGAGCAGTACGCCCTCACGTACGGCGACACAGCGGGTGCGAAGGGCGGTCATCATGACGAGGCGGTCCGGCGGAGCGGAGTCCGCCGCAGTGGGAGGCCGGAGCGGCAGGGGTGAGGGCTGCCGTTCGGGAGCACTGGCGTGCGGCCCGGACCGGGGGGAGACGTACGGAGCCAGGTCGGTGCCCGCCGTGGACCGTCGGGCCGTGCCCGGGCGCGATTCCGGTTCCGGGACCATGTGTCTGCCCTCGCTTCTCTCCGGGACCGTGGGCGGCCGGTGGAGCCAGGGGGCCACGCGGGCTCCGGTGGGGCACCCGGGAGCGCCGTGGTGTGCGCACCACGGCCCGGGTCATCACGTCCACCCCACCTCTTTCCGTGCCGTCGGCTGTGTCGGGGAGCTGACGTATGCCTCTACCGTGCCCCCGGCGCCCGGTGGCAGTCCTTAGGGGAACCCCCTAGTACGACCCCCAAACGGGGCGCCGGGTGCCGGGGGCGGGGTTACTCAGAGTGGCGGGCCGCTCCCGGGCGTCGTGGGCCCACCGCTCCGACGTCGTCGTGGGCCCACCGCTCCGACGTCGTCGTGGGCCCACCGCTCGACGTCGTCGTGGGCCTACCGCTCCGACGTCACGGCCGCGAGGTGCTGAAGCTGTCGTGCCAGCCGGCCGACCGGGTCGGTTTGCCCGGCGACCCGGTCCAGGGCCCCGGCCGGGAGGGGACCGCCGGCCATGGTCCGCACGGCTTCGGTGAGCTCGGCGAGCGCCTTTTCCACCTGCTCCAGCCGGATCTTCAGCAGGATGTTGTTGACCCTGGAGGTCAGCAGGAGGTGGTCCAGGGGCTTCGGCAGATAGTCCTCGGCGCCCATTTCGAGGCAGCGGATGACACTGTCCAGCTCGCCCACGGCCGACATCATGATCACGGGCGTGCGGCTGAGCTGCTGATCGTGCTTCATCACGTCGAGCGTCGCGTAGCCGTCCATCCCCGGCATGAGGATGTCGAGCAGCACCACATCGAAGTCGCCCTCGCGCAGCATCCGCAGAGCCTGGAACCCGTCCTCGGATGTCGCGGTCTCCAGCCCGGCCATTTCCAGGCGATAGGTGAGCGCCATGCGGTTCGTGCGGTCGTCGTCCACGACCAGGATGCGCCCTTTCGTTCTGGTTCCGTCGGTCACGTTGGTTCCGTCCGTGATGGCGTTGCTATCGGTCATGGCCAAGCTCCGCTCTCTGGGCGACCAGCCCGTCTCTCGCGGCGCGGTACTCCGCTTCGATGCGGTTCACCAGCGGTGCCGCCGCGCCGGGATCCCCGCCGGCGCCGAGGTCCTCCGCGTCCTGGCACGGCCGGACGAGACGCGGGAATCCAAAGGTGTGCGCGTGGGACTTGAGCGTGTGGGCGGCTCTGCGGAATGCGGTTGTGTCCCCCTGGTCGAGGCCGCGGCGAAGGCTCTCGATCAGTTGGGGGGAGTCCTCCAGGAAGGCGTCGATGAGCTGGCCGGCGAATTCCTTGCCGAAGGAGCTGATCAGGCGCGCGAAGGTGGGTTCGTCGAGGACGGGCAGGGCGGACTCCTCGGTGCCGGCCGCCGGCTCGGGCTGCGCCGTCTCCGGGCCGGCCGCGGGCGGCACCGCTCCCGGCTCCTCTGCGGGCGTTGCCGTCTCCGGGCCCGGTGCCGGCTGCGCCGTCGTCGGACTCCGCGCGGGGGGACCGAGGGGCACCCGGTCGAGTGCCTCGGCGAGATCGACGCCGCGCAGGGGCTTTCTGAGGTAGTCGTCCATCCCGGCGGCGAGGCAGGCGTCGCGGTCCTCGCTCATCGCATTGGCGGTGAGGGCGATGATGTACGGCCGTTCCGCGGCGGACAGGGTCCGGTGGATCCGCCGGGAGGCGTCCAAGCCGTCCAGCACCGGCATCTGTACGTCCATGAGGACCACGTCGTAGCGCGTGTGCCGCAGTGACTCCAGCGCCTCGGCTCCGTTGCCGACGGTGTCCACCGAGTGACCGGTCTTCCGGAGCATCCGCACGATCAGCTGCTGGTTCACCAGGTTGTCCTCGGCCAGCAGGATGCGCAGGGGGGCGAGGCGGCTCTCCTTCACCTCCGGCCGCTGCGCCGTGCGGGACGGTTCGACGGGCACCGTGACGCCGAGCAGCGTGCGGCAGAGGTCCGTGTAGAGCTCGGCCGCCCGGATGGGTTTGGTGTGGTAGCCGGAGAACTCCGCCAGACTCTCCTGGGCCGCCATGGGGCGGCCCACGGACGTCAGCAGGTACAACGGCAGCTCTGCCCTGCTCCGGTAACGGCGGATTTCTTCCGCGAGGGTGATGCCGTCCATGTCCGGCATCTGCATGTCCAGAATTCCGATGTCGAACGGATCGCCCTGCCGGACCCATTCGAGGGCCTCCCGCGGGGATCCGGTGGCGCGTACCACCATCCCCCAGGCGCTCGCCTGGCGGGTGAGAATCATCCGGTTCGTGGATTTGTCGTCCACGACCAGCAGGTGTTTTCCGCGGAGCTCGACACGGGAGACCACCTGGCTGGAACGCATCGCTTCGGGAATTTCTCGCGTTTCCACCGTGAAGTGGAAGGTCGACCCCACGCCCAGTTCGCTCTCGACCCACATCGTGCCGCCCATCAGCTCGGCCAGCCGCTTGCTGATGGCGAGGCCGAGTCCGGTCCCGCCGAAGCGCCGGGTGGCGGACGCATCGAGCTGCTCGAAGGGCCGGAACAGCTGGCCCAGGCGGTCCGCGGCCATGCCGATTCCGGTGTCGCACACGGAGAAGTGGAGGCGGATGATGCCGTCCGTGCCCTCGGGAGCGGGCGGGGGAGGCGTTTCCGGCGGCTCCGGGGAAGGGCCCGGTTCCGCGTCGGCCCAGGCGACCTTGAGGACGACTTCGCCGGTTTCGGTGAACTTGACGGCGTTGTTGAGCAGATTGATGAGGATCTGGCGCAGCCGGTCGACATCTCCGATGATTTCTTCCGGCAGTTCCGGATCGATGAGGTACGCCAGGTCGAGGTCCGGCTTCTCCGCGGCCATCGGAGTGACGAAGTCGAAGGCCGATTCCACGCACTGCCGAAGCTGGAGGGGCTCCAGTCGGAGATCGAATTTCCCGGCCTCGAACTTGGAGAAGTCGAGGATGTCGTTGATGATCGTGAGCAGGCTGTTACCACTGTTCTGGATGACCTGAGCGAATTCGGCCTGCTCGGCATCGAGCGGGGTGTCCAGCAGGATTTCGGTCATGCCGATCACCGCATTCATCGGCGTGCGGATCTCATGGCTCATGGTCGCGAGGAACGCGCTCTTCGCCTGGGTGGCGACCTCCGCCGCCTCCTTGGACGCCTGGAGCTCGGCGGCGGCGCGGGACCGTTCCAGTACCCGTCCGAGCTGGGTGCTGACGTTGAGCAGCAGCCGCAGCAAGGCGTCGTTCGGCTCCATGGCCTCCGGGGTCAGGAAGTCGAGGACCGCCGCGACGTCCTTCCCGATGACGACCGGGACGGCGATCCTGCCGGTCACCCCGGCACCCTCGGCGACGCCGGGCGACGTCGGGCGGGGCCCGGCGGACGCCGCGGTGATGTCCCGTATCCAGGCGGGGCGGCCGGTGGCGCGCACCGTGGCCGGCAGGCCCTTCGGCGCGTACAGTCCGGCCGCCGCGGCGATGTCGCGCAGCGGCACCCCCAGGTTCTTCTCCTCGACGTGCCGGATGGGCGACGTGGTGAACTCCGGCTCCGGAGCGGGTCGGCCGGTGCGCGAGCCCGAGCCGCGCGTGGACGCGACGAGGTGGACGTGGCCGACCGGCCACCCCATGTGCCGGCACACCAGGTCCAGGACCGTCTGTACCGCGTCCTCCCAGCTGTCCGCCTCGTTGGCGGCGGCGGCCACGTGCTGGAGCAGGCCGAGCGACTCGGTCTTCTGGTTCAGCTCCGCGGTGCGCTGGCGGACCTCCTCCTCGACGGCGGAGTAACTCTCCTGGAGCCTCCCGGCCATGACGTTGAAGGCGGTGGCCATCGCGCCGATCTCGTCGCGGCTCCGTACCGTCGCGCGGCGCGTGAGGTCGCCCGCGGCCAGCGCCCGCGCGGCCTGCACCACGGCCGCCACGTTGCCGGTGATGCGTCGGGAGAGCAGCGCGACCACCACGATGATCACGGTGAGGACCGCGGCGATGCCGGCCAGGACCCGCAGGTTGCGGTCGTGGAGGTTGTCCAGGCGGGCGTTGAGCATGTGCTCTTCCTGGTCGAACAGGGCTTTCCACAGCTGCGAGTTCGCCCGGACGGCACCGGTGGCCCGGGCCCACCAGGCGGCCCGCGGGAGCGTGCTCCGGCCGCTGGGCGTGAACTCCCGGTTCACGGTGCCGGTCACCTCGCGGACCGATGAGGTGGCCTTGGCCAGCAGGGGCTGGACCGCGGGGCGGAGCCCGGTGTGGGAGGTGGCCCCGAACGCCCGGTTCAGATCGCTGTTGAGCTGGAGGAGGTTCTGGTTGAGCACCGTGGTGTCGTAGGCGAGGCGTACCCGGTTGCCGGTGGACCGGTCGCCCTGGGCCAGTATCGCGTCGCCCCGCTCCGTCATCTGGTAGAGCTGGTTCATCATCTGCGGCTCGCGGAGCAGCAGCCCGGCCATCGTGTAGTACGTGTCGAGGTCGGGGTCGAGAATCAGCTTCGAGGTGTCGCCGACGTAGGAACCGAGCGCCAGCAGGTTCCCGATGAGCCGGGTGTAGCGCGGCACGTCGGCGCGGACGTCGGGCGGAGCGGACGCCAGCCGCGCCCAGTCGTGGCGCAGGGCCGCGGGGGCCAGCCCGCTCTTCCCCTTGGCGGAGAGGTCGGGGACGGTCGTGCGCAGCGGCTCCCGCAGCCGCCGGTCGACCCGCAGCAGCGCCGTGAAGTCCGCGTTGACGGCACGGTCGGCCGCCGCGACGCGGCTCCTCGGGACGGGCTCCCCGGTGATCTCGCGGTGCAGCAGCGCACGGCGGTCGGAGACGTCCTGCACCAACGCGCTCAAGGGACGCAGGTACTGAACGCCGCTCAGCTCGGTCCGAGCAAAGTCGATCTTGCTGTTCTGCTGGTCGACCAGGGAGAACGTGGCCACCCCGAGGGGGACCATGAGGGCGATGCACAGGGCCAGCAGCTTGTGCCAGATGCGGGGCGCGAAGCGCATTCCGCGGCGGCCGCGGGCTCCGCCCTGCGGTCCGTCCGGGACGGGGGGCGGCTTCGCGTCGGGCACGGCGGACACGGGTTACTCCGGTTCGGCCGCCGCGCGGGTCTGCTCCGAGCGCCCACCGAGCTGGCGCCGGCTGGTGACGCCGAGCTTCCGGTAGACGCTGGACAGATGGACCTCCACGGTCTTGGCCGTGACGAACAGCTTCTGCGCGATCTCCCGGTTGGTGTGCCCGGCGACGGCGAGGTCGTAGACCCGTTGCTCACTCGGCGTCAGCGACTGCAGACCGGTGACCGCATGGCGCCGCGGGCGGATTCCGGCCACGTGCAGCTCGTCCTGGACCTGCTGGACGAGGGGCGCCGCGCCACGGGCCTCGGCGATGTCCAGGGCGTCGCTGAGCAAGGTCCGCGGCTGGCTCCGTACGCCGTGCCGGCGCAGCGCCGCCCCGTAGTCCGCCAGCGCCTTGGCGTACTCCAGGCGGGCCGGGGAGCACTCCAGCCGGGTGACGGCCTGGCGCAGGAGACCGATGTCCGCGTCGCCCTCGCTCAGCGTGCCGGCGATGCGCAGCGCGCGGCCGAGGGCCCGGGGCGCGCTCCAGTAACGGGCCAGTTTGAGCTCGGCGTCGGCCATGGTCCGGGCCTCGTCGTCCCGGCCGAGCAGATGCAGGCACAGGGCGGCTTCCGACCGCCAGGGCACGAGGGCGGGGTTGTCCCCGCCGGCCGCGCTGAACGAAGCACCCGCGGCCAGCGCGGCGTTGAGGGCCTCCGTCGTGTGGCCCTGGAGGCGCAGGAGGTGGGCGCGGCTGTACAGCACGTAGTACATCAGCCCGGTGAGCGGCGCGGGATCGGGAACGCCGGTCCACTCCAGGGTGGCCTGCGCACGCGACAGCGCACCCTGCTCGATCTGCACCTCGGCCTGGACGGGGCCGAGGACCAGCCGGCGCAGATCCAGCGAGGCCGCGTCGACGGCGCGCATCGCGTCCGCGGCGTCCGCGGCGGCCTCGTCGAGATTGCCCTGGTACAGCCATGCCATCGCGCGGTAGACCAGGGCCCCGGTCAGGTCGTTGACCGACCCCTGCCGGTGCGCCTGCTCGACCGCGGCGTCCAGGCTGCCCAGGACCTCCCTGCGGTCGGCGCTGATCAGGGCCAGCCAGCCGAAGGACAGCGACATCTGTCCGTCGGACGGCCCGGTCGGCGCGTCGTGGAGCGCGCGCTGCGCCCGGACGACCGCCCGCGGGTCGCCGATGACCGCGTCGTGCCCGGCGATGACGCAGTCCAGGTACCGGCCGCCCATGCTCTCGCTCGGTTTGGGGGAGCGCAGTGCCGCGACGCGGCCGAGGATGTCCTTCCGCAGATCCGGCCGGCCGGGTTCGTAGAGCGGGATCGAAAGGATGCAGGCGTTCAGCTGGTGGAGCAGCTCGGTGTCCTGCGGTGGCGTATCGGCCAGGGCCTGTTGCCAGATCGCCAGGGCTTCCTCGGCACGCCGCAGCGCGAGCAGCGCGTCGCCGAGGACCAGCGCGATTTCGGCGCGCTGCCGGGACGGCCCGGCCAGTTCGTGCGCCTCGGTGAGATACGGAACGGCTGCCGCGCTGTCCACCCGCCGCATGGCGCTGCCGAGGGCGAAGAGAAGGTCCAGCCGGTCACCGGTCGGCGGGGGCTCGGCCAGGGCGCGGCGCAGATACGTCGCCGCGGTCTCCGGGGAGCCGCGGGCCAGGGCGCTCCGCGCCGCCGACCACAGCAGGGTCACGGTCTCGGCGTCTCCGGAGGGCAGGGTGCGCAGCAGGTGCAGGGCGACCTTCTCGATCTCGGCCTTGGAGTCCCGGAGCAGGTGCGCGGCGGTCCGGTGGGCGCGGTGGCAGTCGGCCGGGGTGATCTCCTCGTACACGGCGGCCCGCACGAGCGGATGCACAAAGCCCCACCGGGGGTTCAGCACGTCCGACGGTAGGGCGGTGCGGAGGATCTGGGCGTGTTCGAGGCTCTTCGCCGCCTGCAGCGCCTCCTCCCGGTCGAGCCCCGCCAGCTCCGCCGCGTGGCTGAGCTCCGCACCGTCCCCGAGCACCGCGATGGCGCAGGTCAGCGGCCCACAGCTGGGGGGGAGGCGCCGCATCCACATCGCCACCCGCCGGGCGATCGCGCGCGGGCCCAGGGCGTAGACCTGCGGGATGTGCGCGGCGGTGGGCTCGACGTGCTCGGCGGCGAGTGCCTCGGTGAGCTCCTTGAGCAGGAGGGGATTCCCGCCGGTCGCGGACCAGCAGGCGGCGAGGAAGTCGTCGTCCTCCGGTTCGGGTGACCCGGATTTCGCGAATTCACGGATGACGAGCGAGGCCGATGCCTCGGCACTCAACCTGGACGGAGAAACGAGCACCGAGGGCGCTGTGGTGACAATCTGGTCGAGAGTGTGCGACGTGGAATCTGCTTCAAATGGTCTGAGGGTTCCCACCACGCAGGCCGGGATGTCCTCAAGGCGCGGCATGAGGTAATGGAGAAACTTCAGCGAATCGCTGTCCGCCCAGTGCAGATCGTCGACCGCAATCATGAGGGGCTGCTCGTCGCAGATGTCCGCGGTCAGCCAGTACAACCCGTGAAGCATGGAGAAGTCCCCGCCCGGGGAGCGTTCGGGAACCACTCTCTTCAGTACGACCGCCGCCTGACCCGCGGTGCCGGACAGAATGCGCTCCCGATCCGCCGCCGTCATCCGTGCCAGGAGCGGTTCGAAGAGCTGCCGCACCACTCCGAAGGGGAAGTCGCTTTCGAGTTCCGAGCCTCGCGCGCCGGCCACCTGAAAACCGGCGGAAACAGCGATCCGCTTGGCTTCGGACAGCAGACTGGTCTTTCCGATTCCGGGCGCACCCTCGATCATCACGGCTTCCCCATGGCCGTCGCGGGTCGCATCCATCGCCGCCCGCAAGACCTTGAGCTCGCCGCTTCGCTCGTACAGTCCGGCCATATGCGGCATACATTCCAGTATGCGCGTCAGGGGCGTGGGGATGCCCGTTGCGGGGGCCCGTGGACCCGTTGCGGCCAGGGGTCCGGCGACCGTGCACCTCCCGGGCGGGCCGGGCGCGGCCCCTTGTGAGGGCAGGTCGATGAGCCACCGTTCGCGCCGGGGCGGGGGCGGTGACCACGGCGGGGGCGGTGATCACGGGGTGTGCAGGGCTATCGTGCGACGGTGTACGACGTTCACCGAGAGCGGGAGTCGCAGTGGTCCTGCCGTACACCGACGCGATCCAGCAGCTGGTCGACGCGCTCGCGGCGCGGATCCGGCGCTCGGTCGCCGTGGACGACCGGCGCGGCGGCCTCCTCGTGTCCAGCCGGCACTTCGGGGACGAGGACACGCTCCGTATCGACGTGGTGCTGTCCCGGCGGCTGCCGGCCCGCGTCGCCGCGTACCTCGACGGTTTCGGCATCGCCACCTCCGACGAGCCCCTGTCGGTTCCTGCCAGCCCGTCTCTCGGGCTCAAGGCCCGGCGGTGCTACCCGATTCGTGATCACGGCCGGCTGCTCGGTTACCTGTGGCTGATCGACGAGCAGGCGAAGCGCTTCGACGAGGTGGTGGGCGAGTGTGTGGTCCAGTTGTCGGCGCGGCTTCGGGAGCGGTCGCTCCAGCTGGCCGAGGAGGAGCGGCGGCGCCGGACCGTGGTGGCCGACCTCCTGCTCGGGGGTGAGGGCTCCGCTCGCGCCGCGGCGGACCTGGTAGGCCGAGGGCTGGTCGGCGCGGAGGACGAGATCGTGGTGATCGCGGCCGATGCGGCCACGGACCCGGAGGCGGTCGCCGCCGTGATCGCGGAGGCCACCGCTCGGGGCGGCCGCGACGAGCCGGCGGTCCGGGCGTTCGCGACGGTGGCCGGGGACCGCGGTGCGGCCCTGGTGGCCGGCCGGGAGGAGGTGGCGCGCGCGGCGGCACGGCTGGCCGAGACGGTGCGGCGGGGCGTGCCGCGGCGGGACGCGGAAGGTGGCGGCGCCTTCGTCGGCCTGAGCGACGCCGGCCGCCTTGAGCGGGCTCCTGACCTGTGGCGTCAGGCCGTGCTGGCGTCGTGGGCCGCCGCCGGGCTGCCGGGGTCGGCACCGGTCCTCTCCTGGCGGGACACCGGCGTCCACGGCCCGCTCATGCTCGCCGCGACGGCATCTCCCGACCTGGTGGTACCGCCGGAGATCGCCGACCTCGGCGCGGGCGGACGCACCGACTCCCTGGCCCACACCGCCGAGGTGTTCCTGGATGCCGCGGGGGACACCGCGGCCGCGTCCGAGCGGCTGATGATCCACCGGACGACGCTCTACTACCGGCTGGCCCAGATCGAGAAGAAGACCGGGTGGGACCTGAAGAACGGCCGTGACCGGTTGACCTTGCACCTGGGGCTGAAGACGCAGCGCCTGCTCGACAGCGGCATCCCCGCTTTGCTACGGGGAGAGGAAAAGCACCGGGGAAGTTCCTGACCCGTGGCGATGCCGGCGGGGGCCGGGCGGCCGGAGACTCCGGGGAACCCGGACGACGGCCGCCGGGTGCGGACCGACACGCGAAGGACCCTCATGACCTTCCCCACCGACCGGCAGCGTCTCGCGGATCAGCTCACGATCGGCTCGGAGCTGATCTACCTGCCCCGACAGGACGTCGAACACCTTGGGCTGACGCGTGACGCCATCCTGGAACTGACCCGCCAGGCCCTGGTCGAGCACGGCCACCGCCGCTACGAGATGCCGGCCAAGATCGGTGTCCACCCGTACGACAACGTCTTCTACCACGCCATGCCGGCCTACCTGCCCGGGCCGGGGATCGTGGGCATGAAGTGGATCGAGTGCTACCCGGACAACCCGCGCACGTGCGCTCTTCCGCAGACCACCGGGCTGCTCGTACTCAACGACGTGCACACCGGGGTGCCGTTGGCGGTCATGGACTCGGCGTGGCTGACCGCCATGCGCACCCCGGCGGTGACGGCTCTGGCCGCCGCCGCGCTGCACCCCGACGCCACCACGTTCGGGATGTTCGGCTGCGGCGTGCAGGGAATCGAGCATGTCCGCTACGCGGCCCTGGCGATGCCCAGGCTGGAGACCGTCCACGTCTACGACACCAACGGGGCCGCCGCTGACGCCCTGATCGCGACGCTCCAACCCGAGCTGGAGGTACGGATCATCAAGGGCGCGTCGCCCGAGGCGGTCACCAGGAGCGCGGAGGTGCTGAGCTCGGCGACGGTCATCCTGCGCCGGCCGCTCGCGGTGGTGAAGGACGCCTGGGTCACCACCGGACAGACGATCCTCCCCTGCGACCTGAACACCTTCTGGGATCCGCGCACCGCCCGGCGCGCTGACAAGTACCTCGTCGACAGCGTCGAGGAGCATGAACTGTTCGCGTCCATGGGGTACTTCCCCGACGGCCTGCCCGAGGTGACGGCCGAGATCGGCGAGGTGCTGGCCGGTGTGCAGCCCGGCCGTGAGCACGCCGACGAGATCATCGTCAACAGCAACATCGGCATGGCCGTCTGCGACATCGCGGTGGGGAACGCGCTCCTGCACCGCGCGCTGGAGCGCGGTGTCGGAGTGCGGCTCCCCCTCTGAATCTCCGGGGGTAGGGGGCGGGGTATTTCCGCCCCCTTTCCCAGGACGCTCTCGCCCGAAAGCCATGGAGCGTCAGCGAGCATCGCGCCGACGGATGTCAGCGTTCCGTAAGAGTTGAATTGTTCCGCGACGGCCACGCGCCGCGTTGGAATGGAAAACATGAAACTGCGAGTCTTTCCACCGGAATTCAAGGGCAGATTGCACGATGCCCGCACGGCGACCTCGATCGGCCGGTGGCTGGGGTCGGCGTTCGCCGTGTGCTTCGTCACCGGGCTGTTCAGCCACGTCATGCAGCACCCGCCGGACTGGCTGGCCGACAGCATCCCGAGCCGCCCGGCATGGGGTTACCGGCTCACGCAGGGGCTGCACGTCGCCTCCGGCATCGCGGCGATTCCGTTGCTGCTGGCGAAGTTGTGGGCGGTGTATCCGCGGTTGTTCGGATGGCCGCCGGTGCGGTCGGTCACACACGCCCTGGAGCGGCTCTCGATCGCGGTGCTGGTGGCCGGTTCGCTCTTCGAGTTGGCGACCGGGCTGCTGAACACGGCCCAGTGGTATCCGTGGCCGTTCTCGTTCGTCCCCGTGCACTACGCGGTGGCGTGGCTGGTCGTCGGTGCGCTGCTGCTGCACCTGGCGGTCAAGGCCCCCGAGATCAGGGCGCATTGGACCCGCCGGTCGCCCGGGACGCTGGCCCTGCCGGTGCAGGACGGTCCCGATCGGCGCTCGTTCCTGGCCGTGGTGGGCGCCGGCGTCGGGGCCGTCACGCTGACCACCGTGGGCCAGTCCTTCACCCCGCTGAAGGATCTCGTGCTGTTCGCGCCCCGCCGCCCCGACAAGGGCCCGCAGGGGCTGCCGGTCAACCGGACCGCCGCCGCGGCGAGGGTCGGCGGGATCACCGCCGAGGAGTACCGCCTGGTGGTGGCCGGCCCGCGGCCGTACACCCTGACCCTGGCCGAGCTGCGCGCCCTGCCCCAGCACGAGGTGGAGCTGCCGATCGCGTGCGTGGAGGGCTGGAGCGCGTCGGCCCGCTGGACCGGCGTACGGGTGCTGGACCTGCTGGCGGGTGCGGGGGCGCCGGCGCATGCGCGCGTACGGGTGGAGTCGTTGGAGCCGAGAGGCGGCTACCGGGTGTCGGAACTGGGGCGGGAGCACGCCCACGATCCGCTGACGCTGCTCGCCCTGCGGGTGAACGGCGAGGAACTCCACCCTGACCACGGTTACCCGGCGCGGCTCATCGCCCCGAATCGGCCGGGCGTGCTGCAGACCAAATGGGTCGGGCGACTGGAGGTGCTGGCGTGAAGGCGCTGCGCGTAGTGGCGGGGGCCGCCGGTGTGGCGCTCATGGGCGTCGGGGTGTCCCTGGTGACGGACGTCCGCGACCCGCTGGACGTTCTGGTGTGGCTCGGCGGAGCGGTCCTCCTGCACGACGCGGTGATCGCCCCGTTCGTGCTGCTGGCCGGGTGGGTGCTGGTACGCGGCGGGGGGCGCGGTCCGGTCCGCGGGGCGCTGCTGGTCGCGGGCGCGTTGACGGCGGTGGCACTGCCCGTGCTGCTGCGGCCGGGGAAGACGGCCAACGCGTCGGTGCTACCGCTGGACTATCCGCGCAACTGGCTGATCGCGGTGGTGACCGTGGCCGTGGTGACGGTGCTCTGGCTGGGCGCGCGCGGGTTCGGGCGCGGGTTCGGGCGCGGTCGTCGGCGGCCCGATGCGTGACTTGTGTGCGCGGCCCTGGGGCGAGCCGTCGGCGAGGACGCGCGGGCGCACGAAGTTACGAACCCCTGACGTCCTGGCGCCGAGCGGCCCGCCACCGGGTTCGCCTCCCTACGTTTCGAGTGTCACACCAGGATTCCTGTCGAGGACGGAAGCAGGAGGCGACGTCGGCGGTCCGTGCGGACGCGACATCCCTTCGTCTGCTGCACGTCCGTAGCGTGAGTGAGTTGATCAAGATTTCCCCCTTTTCTGTGGACATCGTGCTGCCCTGTCTCGACGAGGCCGAGGCCCTGCCGTACGTGCTGGAGCGGATCCCGCCGGGCCGGCGCGCGATCGTCGTCGACAACGGTTCCACCGACGGTTCTCCGGACCTCGCCCGCGCCCTGGGGGCGGATGTCGTCCATGAGCCGCGGCGCGGCTTCGGCGCCGCCTGCCACGCGGGCTATCCCCTGCAGATGGTGGTCCGCGCCGCCGACGCCGGCTGGCGGGTGGCGGAGACCGATCTCGCGGGAGGCGTCCGATGAACGCCCGTGCCACGGCCCGGGACGCCGTCACCCTGCTGGTCATCGCCAAGGAGCCGGTCCCCGGGCGGGTCAAGACCCGGCTCACCCCGCCCTACACCCCCCAGGAGGCGGCGGCCCTGGCCCAGGCGGCTCTGGCCGACACGCTCCACACGATGCTCCACGTCCCCGCCCGGCGCCGGGTGCTCGTCCTCGACGGAACCCCGGGTCCCTGGCTGCCGCACGGCTTCGAGGTCGTGCCGCAGTCGTCCGGCGGCCTCGACGAGCGGATCGCCGCCGCCTTCGAGGACTGCGACGACGGCCCGGCGTTGCTGCTCGGCATGGACACCCCGCAGGTCACCCCGGACCTCCTGGCCGGTGTCGGCCACGACGGTCACGACGCCTGGTTCGGCTCGGCGGCCGACGGTGGCTTCTGGGCCCTGGGCCTCGCCGACCCGGCCGGCGCCGGAGCCCTCGTCCGCGGGGTACCGATGTCCACCGACCGCACCGGGGACGTCCAGCGCCGCCGGCTCGTCGAGGCCGGACTGACGGTCGGTGACCTGCCGTTGCTGCGCGACGTGGACACCGCCGCGGACGTCGCCGCGGTGGCCGCCTGCTGCCGGCCCGGATCACGCTTCACCGCCACCCTGGCCTCGCTCGCGGAGACCGTCCGATGAGCGGCACGGCGAACGGGAGACGCACTGCCGTCACCGGACGGGCCGCGCCGGTGGAGCGCACCGTGACGGAGCAGAACCTCCGGCACGTCACGCTCCCCACCCGGCTCCGGGCACCGGTGCGGCGCGCCGATCGGCTCACCGCCGTCGAGCCCGGGGAGCCCTGGACGGACGACCCCTACGGTCGTGCCCTGCGCGCCGGCCGCGGTCCGCTGTACCTGCGCCGACTTGCCCCCCGCGCCCACGGGACGGCCGAGCTGCTGCCCCTGGACGTGGAGCGCTTCTGCGCCGCGCCCGACGCCGCCGACACCGGCGTACTGCACCGCTGCACGGGACCCGTCCTCGACGTCGGCTGCGGGCCGGGACGACTGGTGGCGGCCCTGGCCGCCCGGGGGACACCGGCGCTCGGAGTGGATGTCAGCCCGGTCGCCGTCGCCCGCACCCGCCGCCTGGGCGGAACCGCCCTGCGGCGGTCCGTCTTCGACCGGCTGCCGGGCGAAGGCCGCTGGGGCACGGTCTTGTTGATGGACGGCAACGTCGGCATCGGCGGCGACCCGGCGGCGCTGCTCGCGCGCCTGCGCGACCTCGCCCGACCCGACGGGCGCCTGCTGGCCGAAGCCGCCCCGCAGGACGTGGACGAACGCCTCACCGTCCGCGTCGAGGACGCCCACGGCCACCACGGCCGCCCCTTTCCCTGGGCCCGCCTCGGCACCACCGCCCTGCTGCGCGCCGCCGACGCCGCGGGCTGGGTCCTCACCGGCCGGTGGACCGCCGACGACCGCCCCTTCCTGGAATTCCAGCACCTGCACCACGGCCCCGACGCCGCACACCCCACGCCTGCCGGAGGGCCGGACCGCCCATGACCGACACCGCCGCCCCGCACCGGCCGGACCCCGGTGGCGCCACCGCGCCCCCCTCCTCGACCCGCTCCCCACGGGCGACCGGACACCGGACCCGGACCCGCGTCGCCGTGACCGCCGCCCTCCTGGCCGCCCTCGCCGCCGTCCTCGTCCACACCCTCCACTCAGGCGACAACCAGAGCGCGCCCGGCCGGCTTCTGGCGGGATACGCCGTCGCCTGGGCGCTGTTCGCCGCTGCCGTGTGGGCCGTACGCACAATCCCGGCCCGCGCCGCGACCGTCCTCGTCCTGGCCGGCTCGGCCGCCATCGCGCTGGCCGGGCTCACCGCGCAGCCGCGCACCAGCAACGACATGTACCGCTACGCCTGGGACGGCCGCGTCCAGGCCGCCGGAATCTCCCCCTACGCCCACCCGCCCGCCGCACCACAGCTGACCCGTCTGCGCGACGACTGGCTGTTCCCCCCACCCCAGGCCTGCAAGGGCTGGGGGATCACGCGCACCGACGACGGCCTCTGCGTCCGCATCAACCGGCCCACCGTCCCCACCATCTACCCCCCACTCGCCGAGGGCTGGTACCTCGCCGTGCACACGCTGTCCCCGGCCGACAGCCGCCACAAGCCGCTCCAAGTCGGCGGCGCCGTCCTGGCCTTCGCTACGACCCTCGCGCTGCTCCGCGTCCTGCGCCGTCGCGGCGACCCGCGGCGGGCCCCGGCCCGGGCCGCGCTGTGGGCCTGGTGCCCGGCCGTCGCACTGGAAGCGGTCAACAACGCCCACATCGACACGCTCGGCGTGCTGTGCGTCGTGCTCGCGCTCGGCACCGCCACCGCGGGAGTCCGCCGCGGTGCGCTGCTCGGCGCCGCGATCGCGGTCAAAATCCTGCCGGTCCTGGCCCTGCCCGGAGCCCTGTCCGGGCAACGCGGCCCGGCCCGCGTGCTGCGCGTCGTCGCGGCCGTCGTCGGCACCGTCGCGCTCGCCTACCTGCCCTACGTCGCCGCCTCCGGCGCGGGCGTCCTGGGCTACCTGCCCGGGTATCTCCACGAGGAGGGCTACGAACCCGGCCACGTCCACCGTTTCGCCCTGCTGCGACTGGTGTTGCCGGACGCCGCCGCCGGCGCGACCGCGGCCGTTGTGCTCGCGCTGATCGGGCTCTTCGTGTGGTGGCGCGGTGACCCGGCGCGCCCCTGGCGCGGCGCCCTGCTGCTCACCGGCGCGACCCTGCTCCTGTTCTCCCCGAGCTATCCCTGGTACTCGCTGCTCGTGGTGGCTCTCGTCGCCATGGACGGCCGCTGGGAGTGGCTGACCGTCACCCTCGCCGGCACCGCCCTCTACCTGGGCGGCCGGCTCCTCCCCGGATTCCCCCTCCAGGCCTGTGCCTACGGATGCGCGGCGCTCGTGATCGCCACCGGCGCGTACCTGCGCTCCGGCCGGGCCCGCCGCATCGTGGCGTCCCACGTCGGCAACCGATCCCCCCGGCCCGGCCCGGGGCAGCTGGACCGGTAGCGGCCGCGGATGTCGGCCGGCGAACCGGTCAGCCGCGTCGACGAGCCGCACCCGGCCGGCCGGCGGCTGCCACCAGGACGACGGTGATGCTGATCAACAGGGACCAGGCGCCGATCTTGTCCACGGCGACGGGCTGCCAGCCGTGGAGCTGGTAGGGGTAGCGCCAGGCGCCCAGGTAGGTGGCGAGGTTCTCCGCCACCCACAGGAAGAAGCCGATCAGCACGAACGACAACGCCAGCGGCATCCGTCGGCGTACCCCGCGCACGGTGAAGTGCACGACGGTGCCCGCCGTGACGGCCACCAGCAGTCCGGCCAGGGGGAAGGTTGCGGCGGGAAACCGCTGACCGGCACCCGTCCGCCGCTACGAACGGCCACCCCGGCCGCCGGCCTTTCGGCCGCCAACTGGCCGTAGCCCCCGCCCCGGCCGGGGCGGGGCGGTCTCGGAGCCGCACCTCTTCGGTTGCACCGGGTCACAGCGCGGAGCGGACGGTGCTCTCGAACTGGGAGACGTGCGCGCGGGCGAGGTCGCGTGCCTGGTCGGCGTGGCCCGCGATGATCGCTTCCAGGAGCGGCCGGTGCTGCTCGATGTGCTCGGAGACGTGCGGCAGGCGATCGAGGAACAAGTGCCAGATGCGCGTGGCGAGGTTGTAGTAACTCCCCAGCGTGGCTTCGAGGTAGCTGTTGTGGGTGCACCGGTAGATCGCCCGGTGCACCTCGGTGTCCAGCCGCATGAGGTCCGCGTCGGTGGTCGCGGGCTCGTCGAACTCTTCGAGCAGCCGGCGGAGTTCCTCCTGCTCGGCGCGGGTGCGGCGCTTCGCGGCGCTGTAGGCGGCGTGGCCCTCCAGCTGAAGCCGGACCTCGGTGATGAGTGCGAGGTCGGTGATGTTGACCTCGGTGGCGAAGGTGCCGCGGCGCGGGAAGATCGCCACCAGCCGCTCGGACTCCAGCCTCTTGATCGCCTGGTGGATGGGCGTGCGACCGAGGCCGAGCCGGCGCATCAGCTGTTCCTCGCTGATCGGGGCGCCGGGCCGGATCTGCAGGGTGACGATCAGGTCTCGGATCGCCTCGTATGCCTGGTCGGTCAGCGACGGCGGGGTGCCGTGGCGATCCTGCCGGGCGGACGTGTTGACGTGGGCAGTCATGCGGCCTAGCTTAGGCGGAGAACTGAAATATCAGTCCTGTTTCTAGTCGAATTTCAGACTCGGGTGGCGGTGGCTCCCGTGATCTTGTTCCCGTGATCCGCAGCCACCTCGGGTGCGGCAGGAAGACTCTCCCTCTGGCGTTGCGGAGTACACATGAGCAGTCAGCAAGGTCTGCTGGACCGGTCGCTCGACGAGATCGACCCCGAGGTCGCCGAGGCCATCGGCCATGAACTGCGCCGGCAGCAGTCGACGCTGGAGATGATCGCGTCGGAGAATTTCGCGCCCCGCGCGGTGATGCAGGCGCAGGGCTCGGTGCTGACGAACAAGTACGCCGAGGGGTATCCGGGGCGCCGCTACTACGGCGGCTGCGCACATGTGGACGTCGTGGAGCGCCTGGCCGTGGACCGGGTGACCGCACTCTTCGGCGCGCGGTTCGCCAACGTCCAGCCGCACTCCGGCGCACAGGCCAACGCCGCCGCGATGATGGCGCTCCTGGACCCCGGCGACACCATCCTCGGGCTGGACCTGGCACACGGCGGTCATCTGACCCACGGCATGCGCCTCAACTTCTCCGGCAAGCTGTACCGCGTCGTGGGCTATCACGTCCGCGAGACCGACTGCCTGATCGACATGGACGAGGTCGAGCGGCTCGCCCAGGAGCACCGTCCCAAGGTGATCGTCGCGGGGTGGTCCGCCTACCCCCGCCACCTCGACTTCGCGCGCTTCCGCCGGATCGCCGACGCGGTCGGGGCGTACCTGATGGTGGACATGGCGCACTTCGCCGGCCTGGTCGCGGCCGGCCTGCACCCGTCGCCCGTGCCGTACGCCCATGTCGTCACCACCACCACGCACAAGACGCTGGGCGGTCCGCGCGGCGGCGTGATCCTCACCCAGGACGCGGCGCTGGCCAAAAAGATCAACTCTGCCGTTTTCCCCGGTCAGCAGGGAGGCCCGCTGGAGCATGTGATCGCGGCCAAGGCCGTGGCCTTCTCCCTCGCGGGGGCGCCGGAGTTCGCCGAGCGGCAGCGGCGCACCCTGTCCGGAGCGCGGGCGCTCGCCGGCCGGCTGCTGGCGGACGACTCCCGCGAGGCCGGCGTGCGGGTGCTGACCGGCGGAACCGAGGTGCACCTGGTCCTGGTCGACCTGCGGGAAGCGGAGCTGGACGGCCGGCAGGCCGAGGACCGGCTGCACTCCATCGGCATCACGGTCAACCGGAACGCCGTGCCCTTCGACCCGCGCCCGCCGATGGTCACCTCCGGCCTGCGGATCGGCACGCCCGCACTGGCCACCCGCGGCCTCGGCCCGGAGGACTTCCGCGAGGTCGCCGACGTGATCAGCCTGACGTTGCGTCCGGACCACGATGCCGACGCGCTGCGGCACCGGGTGGCCGCGGTCGCGGCCAAGTACCCGCTCTACCCGCAGCTGTGAGCAGGGTGCCATGACCGCGGCACCGGGTCCTGCTCCACGGCGACCGCGCCGTGGTGTTCCGCCGACCGCTCCATCCCCTCGTCGAACAGGAGGCGCCGTGTCGCACGAGTTGCCCGAACACCCCGACTGGCTCTGGCGGAACCCCGATCCGAAGCCGTCGTACGACGTCGTCGTCGTCGGCGCCGGCGGACACGGCCTGGCCACCGCCTATTACCTCGCGAAGAACCACGGCATCACCAACGTCGCCGTACTGGAGCGCGGCTGGCTGGCCGGCGGCAACATGGCGCGGAACACCACGATCATCCGCTCCAACTACCTGTGGGACGAGAGCGCCGCGCTCTACGAACACGCCCTGAAGCTGTGGGAGGTGCTGCCCGAGGAGCTGGAGTACGACTTCCTGTTCAGCCAGCGCGGTGTGCTCAACCTCGCCCACACGCTGCAGGACGTCCGCGAGGGCGTCCGCCGGGTGCACGCCAACCGGCTGGGCGGCGTGGACGCGGAATGGCTCTCCACCGAGGACGTCAAGAAGTTCTGCCCGATCGTCAACACCTCCTCCGACGCGCGCTATCCGGTCCTCGGCGCCACGCTCCAGCCGCGCGCCGGCATCGCCAAGCACGACCACGTGGCCTGGGCGCTGGCCCGGAAGGCGGACGCCTACGGTGTCGACCTGATCCAGGGCTGCGAGGTGACCGGCTTCCTCCGCGACGGCGACCGGGTGGTCGGCGTGGAGACGACCCGTGGCCGGATCAACGCGGGCAAGGTGGCGCTGGCCGCGGCCGGCCACACCAGCACCCTCGCCGCGCGGGTGGGGCTGCGCCTGCCGATCCAGAGCCACCCGCTGCAGGCGCTGGTCTCCGAGCTCCTGGAGCCCGTGCACCCGTGTGTCGTGATGTCCAACCATGTGCATGTCTACGTCAGCCAGGCGCACAAGGGCGAGCTGGTCATGGGCGCGGGCATCGACGCCTACCCCTCCTACACCCGGCGCGGCAGCGTGCAGATCATCGAAGCGCAGATGGCCGCGGCGCTGGAGCTGTTCCCCCTCTTCGGCCGGGCCCATGTGATCCGGACCTGGGGCGGCGTGGTGGACGTCTCGCCCGACGCCTCCCCGGTCGTCGGGCTCACCCCGGTGGAGAACCTGCTGGTCAACTGCGGCTGGGGCACCGGCGGTTTCAAGGCCACACCCGCCGCCGGCTGGGTCTACGCCCACACCATCGCCACCGGGCAACCCCATCCGCTCAATGCGCCCTTCGGCCTGGAGCGGTTCACCACCGGCGCGCTCATCGACGAGCACGGCGCGGCCGCCGTCGCCCACTGACAAGGAGCCACCCACCATGCTGCTCATCCCCTGCCCGTGGTGCGGCGACCGGGACGAGACCGAATTCGGCTACGGGGGCCAGGCCCATGTCCCCTACCCCGAGGCCCCGGAGACGCTGACCGACGCCGAGTGGGCCGAGTACCTCTTCGTACGGGACAACCCCGAGGGCCCCTTCACCGAGCAGTGGGTCCACACCGCGGGCTGCCGCCGCTGGTTCACCCTCGTCCGCGACACCACCTGCAACGACATCCTCGCCGTCCACCGGACCGGCACGACGAATCCGGTGCACCCATGACCGAGACGCCCGCGAACCCGCACCGCCTTGCCCGCGGCGGCCGCATCGACCGCTCGGCTTCCCTGAGCTTCACCTTCGACGGCACCCGCTACCACGGCCATCGCGGAGACACCCTCGCCTCGGCGCTGCTCGCCTCCGGTGTCCGCACGGTCGCACCGAGCATCTACCGCCGGCGCGCCCGCGGCATCGTCGCCGCGGGCGTCGAAGAGCCCAACGCCCTGGTCCAGCTCGACGGGCCGTGCCAGGAGCCCATGCTGCCGGCCACCACCGTGGAGCTCTTCGACGGCCTGTCGGCACGGAGCCTGTCCGGGAAGGGGCGCCTCGACCCGCGTGAGGACACCGCGCTCTACGACAAGAAGTACGTGCACTGCGACGTCCTGGTCATCGGGGGCGGCCCCGCGGGGCTGGCCGCGGCCCTCGCGGCCGGCCGCTCCGGAGCACGGGTGATCCTGGTCGACGAGCAGAACGAGCTCGGCGGGTCGCTGCTCTCCTCCCGTGCGGAGCGGATCGACCACGCGCCCGCGTCCGACTGGGTCGCCTCGGCCCGTGACGAGCTCACCGCACTGCCGGAGGTCCGTCTGCTCACCCGTGCCACGGCCGTCGGCGTCCACGACCACGGACTGGTGCTGGTCGCCGAGCGCCGCACCGACCATCTCGGCAGTACGCCGCTGCCCGGGGTGTCGCGCCAGCGGCTGTGGCATGTGCGGGCCCGGCAGACCGTGCTGGCCACCGGGGCGCACGAACGGCCCCTGGTGTTCGCCGACAACGACCGGCCCGGGGTGATGCTCGCCCACGCGGTGCGCACCTACGTCAACCGGTACGCGGTGCTGCCCGGCCGAAGGGCGGTCGTCGTCACCACCAACGACAGCGCGTACGCCACGGCGATCGACCTGGTCGCCGCGGGCGTGCAGGTGCCCGTCCTGGTCGACGCCCGGCCCGAGCCGCCGCCGGCACTGGTCGCGCAGGTCCGTGCCGCGGGCGTGGAGGTGCGGACCGGATCGGCCGTCGTGGGCACCGACGGCGACCCGTCGCTCACCGCGGCGTGGATCGCGCCGCTGGACCGGCGCGGGGGAGCGGCGGACGCCACCGCGGTCCCGTGCGACCTCCTGGCGGTCTCGGGAGGCTGGAACCCCGTACTCCATCTGTTCGGTCAGGCACAGGGCACGCTGCGCTACGACGAGAGCCTGGCCGCGTTCGTACCCGAGCGGCGCCCGAAGGGCCTCGTCACGGCCGGCGCGGCGAACGGCACGTGCCACCTTGCCGGTTGCCTCGACGAGGGCACGGCCGCCGGCACCGAGGCCGCCGCGCGGGCCGGGTTCACCGATGACGCCCCGCCGGCCCGCCCGCGTGCGCAGGACGCGCCGCCCGCTCCCGCGCGGGCCCTGTGGACGATCCCCGGAGGGGCCGGCGAACCCCCGACGTGGCACACCCACTTCGTGGACCTCCAGCGCGACGCCACCGTCGCCGATATCCACCGGGCCATCGGGGCAGGGATGCGCTCGGTGGAGCACATCAAGCGCTACACCACCATCGGCACCGGGCAGGACCAGGGCAAGACCGGCGCGGTCGTCGCGATCGGCGCGATCGCCGAAGCACTGGGCGTGGGGTCGCCCGGCGAGGTCGGCACGACGACGTTCCGTCCGCCCTACACACCGGTGTCCTTCGCGTTGCTCGCCGGCCGGGACCGCGGCCACCTGAACGACCCGGTACGCGTGACGCCGATCCACGACTGGCATGTCGCGCACGGCGCCGCGTTCGAGGACGTCGGCCAGTGGAAGCGGCCTTGGTACTACCCGCGACCGGACGAGACCATGGAGGCCGCGGTCCTGCGCGAGTGCCGGGCCGCCCGCGAGGCCGTCGCCGTCATGGACGCCTCCACCCTGGGCAAGATCGACATCCAGGGACCGGACGCCGGCGAGTTCCTGAACCGCCTCTACACCAACGCCTTCGCCAAGCTCAAGGTCGGCTCCTGCCGGTACGGCGTGCTGTGCAAGGCCGACGGCATGGTGTTCGACGACGGTGTGGTCATGCGGCTCGCCCCCGACCGCTACCTGGCCACCACCACGACCTCCGGCGCCGCGGCGGTGCTGGAGTGGATGGAGATGTGGTTGCAGACCGAATGGCCCGACCTGCGCGTGCACTGCACCTCGGTGACCGAGCAGTGGGCCACCGTCGCCGTGGTGGGCCCGAAGTCCCGGGCCGTCCTTGCGCACCTCGCGCCGGATCTGGACCTGTCGGCCGAGGCGTTCGCGTTCATGGACTTCCGCGAGACGCGCCTGGCCGACGGCGTCCCGGCCCGCATCGCGCGGGTCTCCTTCTCCGGTGAGCTCGCCTTCGAGATCAACGTCGCAAGCTGGCACGGCCGGGCCGTGTGGGACGCCGTGATGGCGGCGGGGGCGGCGTACGACATCACCCCCTACGGCACCGAGACCATGCATGTGCTGCGGGCGGAGAAGGGGTTCATCATCGTCGGCCAGGACACCGACGGCACCGTCACGCCCGAGGACCTGGGCATGGGCTGGGTCGTCTCCAAGCGCAAGGAGTTCGTCGGCAAACGCTCCTACCGCCGCCCCGACACCGCACGCCCCGACCGCAAGCACCTGGTCGGGTTGCTGCCGGACGATCCCACCGAGCTGCTCCCCGAGGGAGCACAGCTGGTCGCCGACGGGGTACCCACCACGACGGAGAGCGGCCCGGTACCCATGCTGGGGCACGTCACCTCCAGCTACCGCAGCGCCGTGCTCGGGCACACCTTCGCCCTCGCCCTGGTCAAGGACGGCCGCAACCGCCTCGGCCAGAGCCTCCAAGTGCCCCTCGTCGGGCGCACGGTCAGGGCCACCGTGACCGAGCCGGTCTTCTACGACAAGGAAGGAACCCGCCGTGACGGCTGAGGTGACCACCCCACGTGCCCGCAGCCCGCTGCACCACCGCGCCCACCTCCTCGCGGCGGCCGACGTCGAGGGACCGCGCGGGGTCCGGCTGCGGGAACTGCCCTGCGCGGCGCAGGTGACCCTGCGGCTCGACCCCTCGTCCCCCGCGGCGGCCCGCGTGGCCGGGGCGCTGGGACTGCCCGCCCTGCCGGTGGAGCCCGGCGGCGTGCGCACCGCGGCCGGTGCGACGGAGCGGACGGTGCTCTGGCTCGGTCCCGACGAATGGCTGGTCGTCGGCCCGGAAGGCGACGCCCCGGCCATCGAGGCGGTCGTGCGGGACGCGCTCGGCGACGGCCACGGAGCCGTGGTCGACGTGTCGGCGAACCGCACCACCCTGGAGATCAGCGGCCCCTGTGCGCGGGAGGTGCTGGAGAAGGGCTGCTCGCTCGATCTCCACCCGCGCGCCTTCGGCCCGGGCCGCTGCGCCCAGACGCTGCTCGCCCGCGCCGCCGTGATCCTCCGTCAGATCGACACCGGTCCGACCTACCACCTCCTGGTGCGCGGCTCCTTCGCGCCCTACCTGGCCGACTGGCTGCTCGACGCCATGACCGAATTCCGCTCTCCCGAGGTTCCGCGGTAAACCCTCAGCGTCTTCCGCATCGCAGCGCACCGGCCGGGTCGCCCGGCCCGGGACGCCGGCGCTGAAGCGGGATCCGGGCACCCACGCCTGCGCCCGGCGAAGGGGGCGCAGGGCGTGGGTGATGCCGACCGGGTTCCGGCTGCCGGCCTGCCTGATGGCCGCGCCGGGTGCCGCCGTACGCAGGCAGGTTCTGCTTGACGCCGCGGTTGCTCACAGCCGGGGCCGGTCGAGCAGGCGGGACAGCACGATCACGCTCTCGGTGCGGTCGATGACGGGGGCCTCGCGGACCCGCTGAATGGCCTGCTCAAGGTGCGCGATGTCCTTGGCGAGCATGTGCACCACCGCATCCGCCGCGCCGGAGACGGTGCATGCCTCGACGACTTCCGGGATCCCCTCCAGGTCCCGTTGCAGCTCGGCGGGCGAGGGATTGCCCTTGCAGTACACCTCGACGTACGCCTCGGTCCGCCAGCCCAGCGCCCGGGTGTCGATCAGCGCGGTGAAGCCACGAATCGCCCCCGTGGCGACGAGCCGGTCGAGCCGCCGCTTGGCAGCCGGCGCGGAGAGCCCGGCCGCCTCACCGATCTCGGCATACGTGCTCCGGGCGTTCCGCAGAACGCACCGGATGATCTCTTCATCGATGGTGTCCACGCCGCTACCTCCACGGAACGGGCAGCCGAGGTGGCGTGCAATTTATCTCCACAACGGCTTGAAGTAAGCAAGAAATCGAAACCAGAAGACAAGATACGGCAATTGATTGCGTAAACGGCCCGAACATAGCATCCAGACCCTCAGTCGCAACGACGTGAACGCGAGGGACCGTATGACCGCAGCGCTCAGTGCCGAGGAATCCGCTGCCCTGGCGGCGATCGACGAGGCGGCCATCGCCCGGACGCTGCTGGAGCTGCTCGCGATCCCCAGCGTGACCGGGAGCGCCGCCGAGTCCGGCATGCAGCACCGGCTGGCGGCACATCTGGACCGGCTCGGGCTCGACGTCGATCTGTGGTCCCTGGACCTGCCCGCGCTGCGTGCGCACCCCGGCTTCCCGGGGACCGAGGCACCGCGCGACGAAGCCTGGGGGCTGGTGGCGACCACCTCGGACACCGGTGACGGGCCGACCATGATCCTTCAGGGCCACGTCGACGTGGTCCCGCCCGGCGACCTCCGGCAGTGGGACGGCGATCCCTTCACACCGCGGGTGGTCGGGGACGTCGTCCACGGCCGTGGCGCCTGCGACATGAAAGCCGGACTGGTCGCCAACCTCGCCGCGCTGGCGGCGATCCGCGCGAGCGGAGCCCGGCTGCGCGGCCGGGTGGCCGCCCACGTCGTGGTCAGTGAGGAGGACGGCGGGCTGGGTGCCTTCGCCACCCTCCAGCGCGGACACACCGGTGACGCCTGCGTCATCACCGAACCGACCAGCGGCACGCTGGTGACCGCGAACGCAGGCGCGCTGACCTTCCGCATCGAGGTCCCGGGCCGGGCCACCCACGCAAGCACCCGCGACGCGGGAGCCAGCGCCATCGACGCGTACCTGCCCATCCACCGGGCGCTGGCCCGGCTGGAAACCCGGCGCAACGCGGTGGTTGACCCGCTGATGGCGGAGTCCGCCCTCCCCTACGCCCTCTCCGTCGGCACGCTGCGCGCGGGCGACTGGGCGAGCAGTGTGCCCGACCGCCTCGTCGCCGAGGGCCGGCTGGGCGTCCGGCTCGGCGAGGATCCCGCCGAGGCGGTCGCCGACTTCGAGACCTGCGTGGCCGAAGCCTGCGCGGACGATCCCTGGCTGCGCGCTCACCCGGCGACCGTGAGCTGGCCCGGTGGCCGGTTCGCCAGCGGCCGGCTGCCGAGCGGCCATCCGCTCGGCGCCCTGGTCCGGGACGCCCACGCCGACGCGGTCGGCGGCCCGCGGGTGCGCGAGCGCGGCGCGCCCTACGGAAGCGACCTGCGCCTGTACGCCGCCGAGGGCATCCCGACCGTGCAGTTCGGGCCCGGCGATGTGCGACTGGCCCACAGCGCCCGGGAGCAGGTCTCCCTCTCCGAGATCGCCGCGGTGACCCGCACCCTCGTCCTCGCGGTACTGCGCACCGTCGGCACGAAATAACTCCGCACCGTCGGCACCGAACAGCCGGCACCGAGCAGTCGGCACAAACGCAGGCCATCGCCATCGGCACGAACCCAGGTCATCGCCATCGGCACATGGAGCGAAGGGATACCCATGACCTCAGCGAAGGTTGAGCAGCAAGCTGTCGGCGGCGGCGACGCCGGCACGGCCACGCCCGACGAGGGCAATCATGCGGGCGCTGGGCGCCGGACTGCTGCCCGCCGTCGACTTCCGCATGCCGGGCGCTCCGGTCACCAACTGGATCGCCCTCGCCTCGCTCGTCTTCGTGGTCGTGCTGACGGCCACCGGGAAACGGGCCGGCAAACGAGCCGTCAGGGCGGCGGGTTCGGCGACCGGATCCAGCCCAGCGAGCGCTCGACCGCCCGCTTCCAGTTGTCGTACTCCGACCGGCGCCGCTGCGGGTCCATGTCCGGCAGCCACTGGGCGGCCCGGTGCCAGTTGCGGCGCAGGATCTCCAGGTCGGGCCAGTAGCCGGCGGCGAGCCCGGCGGCGTAGGCGGCGCCCAGGGAGACCGTCTCGACGGCCATGGGGCGCACCACGGGCACGTCGAGCACGTCGGCCAGGAACTGCATGAGCAGGTTGTCGGACGTCATGCCGCCGTCCACCTTGAGCACCTTCAGGGCGAGCGAGGAGTCGGCGTTCATGGCGTCGACCACCTCCCGGGTCTGCCAGCCGGTGGCCTCCAGTACGGCGCGGGCCAGGTGCTCCTTGGTGATGTACGAGGTGAGGCCGACGATGACGCCGCGGGCGTCGCTGCGCCAGTGCGGCGCGTACAGGCCGGAGAACGCCGGGACGATGTAGCAGCCGCCGTTGTCCTCGACGGCGCGTGCGAGGGTCTCGATCTCGGGGGCGGTGCTGATCAGCCCCAGCCGGTCGCGGAACCACTGGACCAGCGCGCCGGTGACGGCGATCGGGCCTTCGAGCGCATAGACCGCGGGCTGGTCCTCGATCTTGTAGGCGACCGTGGTGAGCAGTCCGTGCCGGGACCGTACGAGCTCGGTGCCGGTATTGAGCAGCAGGAAACTTCCGGTTCCGTAGGTGCACTTCGCCTCACCTGGGGCGAAGCAGGTCTGCCCGAACAGCGCCGCCTGCTGGTCACCGAGTGCCGCGGTGATACGCACGCCCGGGAGGACGGAACGAGCGGCGCCGTAGGTCTCGGCCGAGGAGCGGATCTCCGGGAGCATCGGGCGGGGGACCCCGAAGAACTCCAGCAGCTCCTCGTCCCAGTCGAGGGTGCTGATGTTCATGAGCATGGTGCGGCTGGCGTTGGTGACGTCGGTGAGGTGCATACCGCCGGCCGGCCCGCCGGTGAGGTTCCAGATCAGCCAGCTCTCCATCGTGCCGAACAGCACCTCGCCGTCCTCGGCCCGCTGCCGCAGCCCGTCGACGTGGTCGAACAGCCAGCGGATCCGGGGGGCGGAGAAGTACGTGGACGGGGGCAGGCAGCAGCGTTCGAGGAAGAACGCGTCCCCGGGCCGGCTTCTGAGCTCCTCGACCAGCGGAGCCGTACGGGTGTCCTGCCAGACGATCGCCCTGCCCAGCGGGGTGCCCGTCCGCCGGTCCCACAGCACGGTCGTCTCGCGCTGATTGGCGATCCCGATGGCGGCGACCTCCTCGGGGCTGACACCGGCGTCGGAGAGCGCCTGCGGCACCACCCGCTCCAGGGTGTGCCAGATCTCGACGGCGTCGTGCTCGACCCACCCGGGCCGGGGGAAGTGCTGCTGGTGCTCCCGCTGGGCGACCGACACCAGCCGCCCCTGGTGGTCGAACAGGATGCATCGGGTGGAGGTGGTGCCCTGGTCGATGGACATCACATACCTCTCAACCATGATCAGCCTTCCGTTGCGGTGCACGAGGGCGGTGGGGCTCACCAGCGGGCGGCCCCCAGATCTCGGGAGATCGCCCGGGCGGCGTGGCGGACCTGGGTGACCAGGGCCGGCTGCGGGACCCCTTTGGCGTCGCAGATCCGCTCGACCGTGCCGGAGGCGCCGATGGCGCCCACCACGAGGCCACCGTGGCCCCGGATCGGCGCGGCGACGCCGGCCTCGCCCGTGATCATTTCCTGTACTTCGGCGGCCCACCCGAGCTCCCGGACCTCGGAGAGCGCCCGGGTGAGGCGCTCCGGGGTGATCAGGGTGTGCCGGGTGTACGCCTCCAGCCCGGCCTCCACGGCCGGCTCCAAGGGCACGCTGCCGAACGCCAGCAGCACCTTGCCGAGCGAGGAGGCGTGCAGCGGCAGCAGCGCGCCCACGTCCAGGGTCTGGAGGGTGTCGTCGGGGCGGAAGACATGGTGGACGATGAGCACCTTGCCCTCCAGAGGGGCGCCCAGGCGGACCGCTTCCCCACTGCGGGCGGCCAGGGCGTCGGCCCAGTTGATGGAGCGCGACCGCAGCTCGTTCACGTCGAGGTAACTGGTGCCCAGATGCAGCAGCGCGGCCCCGAGCTGGTACTTTCCGGTCGCCGGGTCCTGCTCGACGAAGTCGATGTTCTGCAGGGTGCGCAGAATGCCGTGGGTGGTGCCCTTCGCCAGTCCGAGCGACGCGGCCACCTCACCCAGCCCGAGCCGACGGGGCCCGCTGGCGAGCAGACGCAGAATCGCCGCCGCCCGTTCGATCGACTGGACCGGGCCGGCCATGAGGCAATCGTAGTCCCGCGGTCGGCATCAGCGGGAAGGGTCGGCATCAGCGGGGAGAGTCGGCATCAGCGGGGAGAGCCGGCCGTCCTCAGCAGCCGTTCGGTAATGCCGACCGCTGTTCATTGACCGCCCCCGCCGTCCCTCATAGCGTCCTTCTCAGGCCCGGCGTTCAGCCTGCCGGGGGCCTGCCTCCGAGGAGGAGACATGACGGCACAGCTTGACGCGGCGGTTCGGGAGGCGTCCGAACATGTCTGTCCGCTGCCCCACATCCCCGAGGCCGTCTCGGTCGTACGCCGGCGGATGCGCACGGTCCTGGCCGACTGGAACCTGGCCCCGGACCTCGCCGAGGACGCGCTCCTCGTGATCTCGGAGCTGATCACCAACGCGGTCGTCCACGCCCTGCCGCCGGCGGCGCTGCGGCTGTCCCGGGCCGGGGCCGACGGACGCGACACCCTGCGCGTCGAGGTCACCGACGCGGGGCCCGCGGCGGCGGACGGCCGACCGGCCGTCGAGCCCTGCGCGGGCGAGCACGGCCGCGGCATCGGCATCGTCACCGCCCTGTCCGCCGAGTGCGGCACCCAGGTCCACCCGGGCGGCACCACCCGGTGGGCGGAGTTCCTCACGGTGTGAGCCGGTGGGCCCGGACGGCACACGGATGACGGGGCGCCGGCCTGAAGCTGTCGTCTCAGCCGGCCCGGCCCGGCGCGAGCGTGTCCAGGTCGAGGCTGATGTCGAACGGCAGGGACCGCCGGAGCGTGTGGCGGAAAATTCCGGCCGGTGCGTACGAGGCGGTCGGCTCGTCGAGTTCATAAGCGTGCACGGCTGGGACGGTGCCCTCGTCTTCGATGCACCAGTAGTGGCGAATGCCGGCCTCGGCGTACTTGCGCAGCTTGACGGTCCGGTCGCGATGGGCGGACTCCGGCGAGACGACCTCGATGACGAGCAGGACGTCCTCCGGAGCGAACCAGGTGCGGTCTGCGTCGTAGGGGGCGGTGGTCAGCAGCAGGTCTGGCTCTGGACGGTTGCGGGCGTCCAGGCGGATGGTCATCTCTCGCTCGACCTCGATGCCGTCCGGGGCCTGAGCCATGAGTGCCACCGTGAGGCCGGTGACGAGGCGGCCGTGCCACGACCGCTGCGGGGACATCATGAAGACGAGTGCTCCGTCGATCAGCTCGGTGTGGCGTGGTGCCTCGGGGAGGCGGTCCAGGTCCTCCGCGAACCAGCCTTCCGCGCGTGGCGGGCGCATCCAGTCGGGCAGTGCGGTCATGGCTTCACGGTAGCGGCTCGCAGCTCACCCCGTTCTCCTCCAGATCCTTGTGCGGTGGAAAGGGCCGGGCCCCGTTGAGCCCGGCCCTTTCCGCCTTCCCGTGCTGCCGCCGGCCGCTCCGGGCGTCCGTCTCCTCCGGCGGTCAGGAAGGCGCCCCGGCCAGGACCTCGACCTTGCCGGTGTCGAGCGAGTAGTAGGCGCCGACCACGGCAAGGGAGCCCTTTTTCACGAGGGGGGCCAGGTCCTGGTTGGAACGCAGGTTCGCCGCGGTCAGCGTGACCTGGGCGCGGGCCATGGTGTCGACCGGGTCGGCACCGCCTTCCCGGCGTGCCTTCTCGTACGCCGGCCGCAGCGCCCGGGCGATCGCCTCCAGGTTGCCGGGCAGCGGTTTGCCGTCCCGGAGGGACTTGTACGACGCCTCGACGGCGCCACAACGCTGATGCCCGAGGACCACGATGAGCGGAGTGCCGCTGGTCATGGGCCCGTACTCCACGGAACCCGTGACCACCGGGCCGACCGCCTCCCCGCCCGTGCGCATCACGTAGAGGTCGCCCAGCCCGGTGTCGAAGAGGAGTTCCGGCGGCACCCGGGAGTCGATGCACGAGAGGACCGACCCGAAAGGCTTCTGCTTCATGGCCACGAACTGGCGCCGGTTCGGATCCCGGTCGGGGTGTTGAAGGTTGCCGCTCACCCAGCGCGCATTGCCCTCCATCAACCTCGTGAAGGCCGCAGCGGGCGTGGTCGGCCGCGCTGTGGGCGAGGCGCTGGCCGCCACCGGGGCGGCGCTCGTCGAGGAGCACCCCGCGAGCGCGGCCGTGGCGATCGCGAGTCCACCGGCGAGCAGAGATCTGCGATCCGGCTGTCCCGTTCTGTCCATCTGCCGTTCCCCTCAGTCCGCTGGCACACGTCCGTATGACGTGACCAGGGCGATTGTTCAGCGCGGTCCGGGAACGGGGCGGCAGGCGCAAGCGGGCGTGGGCCGCTTTGCCACCGACGGCCCACAGAAACCGGCACGGACGTCGCCCGAGCGACCAAGGCACGAGGCCGGGAGGACTCGACGTTCCTCAGGAGCGCAAGGGCGGAAGGACTCACCCAAACGTGGCGTCCCGCCCTCGGCGTCCCGCCCGTCGTGGCCGGGTCTCCCTGTGGTCCGGCGGGCGGCAGGCGAAGCGCACTCGGACGAGCCGGACGAGGAGGGGCTGCCCCATGGTCCCGGACAGCCCTGCGGGAAAAGGGGGTTGATCCATTGTCACCCGAAACGGGGGCCGTTGTCGTCCTTCCCAGAGATGATCTTGAAGGCTTATTCCGGGCCTAGCGTGAAGGGCATGACAGCGAAGGGCAGGACAGCGAAGAACGTGACGGGGAGCGCAGGCATGGATGCGGTGTACCGGGCGGACGACGGCGTGGAGTTGGCCGTTCGGGACCACGGCGGGGACGGGCCCCCGCTGTTGTTGCTGCACGGGGCGGGGCGCACGCTGCTGGACTGGGAGCGGGTCGCGCCGCTGCTGGCCGAGCGGCACCGGGTGTGGGCGATGGATCTGCGGGGGCACGGGCGGTCGGGGGACGGCGCCGCGCCGTGGTCGTGCGAGGTGGCGGTCGAGGACGTACGGGCGGTGCTGGCGGCCTGCGGGGCGCCGGAGGCCGTGGTGGTGGGGCATTCGCTGGGCGGGATGGTGGCCGCGCAGTGTCTTGGGCGCGACGAGCGGGACGGGGGAGCGCCGGCCGCCGTGAATCTCGACGGGCACTGGTTCGGGCGCCCGGAGCAGTACCCGGGACTGGACCCCGAGTACGTACGGGAACGGCTGGCGGAGGTACGCGAGTTGGCCCGGGAGGCGGGCGGACGGACCTTCGACGCCGAGGCGTTGGACGGGGTGCTCGGCTTCCAGGCCGCCATGGCTGACGCGTTGGGCATTCCGGCGGAACTGATGACGGCCGGGGTGCGGCGGTCGCTGGGGGAGACGGCCGACGGGCGGCTGTTTCTGCGGCCGGCCCGGGCACAGGCGCTTCAGGTGCAGGAGGCGCTGGCGGGGCTCGATCTGTTCGCGCTGTACCGGAGGGTGACGCGGCCGCTGCTGATCGCCCGGGCGCTGCGCCCCAACCCGCGGATGCCGGGCATGCCGCCGTGGTTCGACGCGCTGATGGCGGCGTACGCCCGGGGCCTGGCACGCGACCTGGACGCGCTGGCGCGGACCCGGCCGTACGTGACCGTCGCGGAGGTGGACGGGACGCATGCGATGGTGCTGGAGCGGCCGGAGGAGATCGCGGGGCTGGTGACCGGGTTCGTGGCCGGAGCCCTGCCCGGGGGCACCTTCCAGGGGTAGCCGGTAGTCGGTGGCCGGAGGAGCGTCACGACCCCGGGGTGACCCGGGAGGCGCTCCCCAGGCCCTGACCAGACGCCGCGGGGCCCGCCCTCCGGGCGAACGACGGAAATTTGACGACAGGGCCTAGCGGGGAAAGACCTGGAAGAGCGTGGCGGGGTGGCCCCGGTAGCGTTCGCCGCCGTTGCGCAGCATCTGCTCGATGAAGGTGCGGGCGTAGGTGCGCGGATCCTGCTCGGGGCCGCGCAGGCCCTTGATGTAGGTGGCGTGCGCCGCCAGGGAGGCGACCGCACGGTCGATGCCGGGGCCGACCTCGGCGGCGTGCGTGGGGTGCGGGGAGCCCGCAACGGCCACCCAGCGGACGCCGTTCCAGGGCGCCAGGCCCTTCGCGCCGGTGAGGTCGCGGAAGATCCAGCGGTTGCCGGCGTCGCCCGCCGCGTCGAGGACCGCCCGGCCGACCACCCGGTGATCCGGGGAGTTCCAGTGGCCGCCGCCCCAGGTGTCGTGGTGATTGAGGGTGATCAGGAGCTCGGGGCGGTGGCGCCGGATGGCCGCGGACAGGTCGCGGCGCAGCGTCCGGCCGGGCTCGATGACCCCGTCATGGTGGTGGTCGAGGAATTCGACGCTGTGGACGCCGACGAGCGAGGCGCCGGCCCGCTGCTCCTTCACGCGGACCGCGGCGCACTCGGCCGGTGGGAGCCCGTCGATACCGGCCTCGCCGCGGGTGACCAGGAGGTAGCTGACCTCGCGCCCCGCGGCGGTCCATTCGGCGATCGCGGCCGCGGCTCCGTATTCGAGGTCGTCGGGGTGGGCGACGACGGCGAGCGCACGCTGCCAGTCCTTGGGCATGGGGGAGAGGTGTTCGGCGGGCATCGGGTCCCTTCCTTCCCGTCCGGTCCTTCCCGTCCTGGTGGCGCGCCCCGCGTGGGGTGTGCCGTGCTCCGTGTGCCGTGTCGCAGGTGATCTTCGGTAGCGGTCCCGGTGTGCGGACGGCCCCGCTTCGATCGTGACACGCCTGGGGGGCGGCCACCGGGTGGGCGG